>JAMLJG010000009.1 GCA_023953695.1 Kiritimatiellia bacterium | reverse complement strand
TGGGGCGAGTGGGGAAATTCGTCGGGCCTGGGCGGGCTCTATGTGACCACCAATCGTGGCGTCGGTTGGACAAGAATCTCCACGCTCAGAGCCGTGAATGGGTGCACCCTTGATCCGATCAACACCAACTTCATGTGGGTCACAACGGAAGACCAGGGACTGTGGTACACAACAAACCGCCATGCGGTCGCACCGGTATTTCTCGCCGCGAGCAACTATCCATTCCGGTTTCCGACGCGCGTGTTCTACAACCCTTGGAATCCGAATGAGGTGTGGATTACAAGCTATGGAAATGGAATGAAAGTTGGCTGGCGCGAAGAGCCAGAGCCGGAGATCGCGCGATTCGAGGTGGATGAAGTATCGAGTCCGTCCGCGCTGGCTGTTGAAGCTCAGACCGGTCAACAGATCGAGCTGAGCGTTTCGGATAGTATCGTGGACGGGGCGTGGATACCGATGGCGACTACGATCTGCTATGATGTGGAAACGTGGTTCGCATTGCCCTCTACAAACAGCAACCCGCTGTCGGTATTTAGAGCGCGACTTGTGCCGTGGTGATGCACCGGGATGAGAGGCCGCATGCGAGGGCCCGCTAATCTTGGGCGCGATTGCATTGCTCATCCGCGAGGACGGTCCTTGGCCGTGGCGGCGTTGTGTGGGGTGCGCATGGATGGGGCGACGGGGTAAAAATGGTTCTGGTCTATTGTTGAGGGCGAGGGGTAGAGTCGCGCCCATGCCTTCACGAGCTCAATTATTCGAAAACAACAAAGCCTGGGCCGCCCGAATGACGGCCGAAGACCCGACGTTCTTTCAGCGGCTGACCCGTCAGCAGAATCCGCAATATTTGTGGATTGGCTGCTCCGATAGTCGCGTGCCGGCTAATGAGATTGTGGATTTGTTGCCGGGCGAGCTGTTTGTTCACCGCAATGTGGGCAATGTGGTGGTGCACACGGATCTGAACTGCCTCTCGGTGTTGCAGTATGCGGTGGAGGTGCTCGATGTGAGTCGCATCATTGTGTGCGGACACTATGGGTGCGGCGGTGTGACGGCTGCCTTTCGCGATAAACCGTTGGGTTTGATTGATGCGTGGTTGCGCCACATTCAGGATGTGAGAACGAAGCATCGGAGCCAGCTCGATGCATTGCCGGACGATGCGGCGCGGATTCATCGCCTTTGTGAGCTCAATGTGATTGAGCAGGCCCGGAATGTTTGCAACACGAGCACGGTTCGTCATGCGTGGCAGCAGGGGCACAGTGTGGCGGTGATGGGCTGGATTTATAGCCTTGAGGACGGCATTTTGCGCGACCTCGGCTTTAGCGCGGCAAAGTCCGAAGAGGTTGATGCCGCATACGAAGCGGCTATCGTGCCGAAACGGGAAGGGGGCTAGGCGCAGCGCGCGGTCAGGGCGCGGGCGGGGTCGTCATTTCGATTTCGTAGAGGACGGGCCAGTTTTTGCCGGTGATGTAGACGCGCCGGGTTTCGGGGTTGTAGGCGATGCCGTTGAGGACGGCTTCGGTCGAGTCGCGGAGGCCGTCGGGCACGAGGTCCGAGAAGTCGAGCCAGCCCAGAGCCTTGCCGGTGAGGGGGTCAATGCGAACGACGCGGTCGTCGTGCCACACGTTAGCCCAGAGTTCTCCCTCGACCACTTCGAGTTCGTTCAGTTCGACGATGGGTTTATCGCCGTCGCGGGCGGTGATGGAGCGTACGCTTTGCTTGGTGGCGGGGTCGTAGAAGCGAAGGGTGGCCGTGCCGTCGCTGGCGACGAATTGATTGCTCCAAATCGCGAGCCCCCAGCCCTCGCCTTCGATGGGAAAGTTGCCCAGAGGGCGGAAGGTTTCGAGGTCGTAGACCATGACGATCTCCTCGCGCCAGGTGAGTTGGTAGAGGCGGTTGGAATAGATTGCGAGGCCCTCGCCGAACAGGTCGCGGGGGAGTTTGTGCTGTCGCAGGATCTCGCCGGTTTCAAGGTTCACTTCGCGCAGGGTGGATTGCCCATACAGTCCGGTGCTTTCGTAGAGCTTGCCGTCGTGAAAGAGGAGGCCCTGGGTGAAGGCGTCGGGATCATGAGGGAGCGTGCGCACTACGCGATAGTTCGTCGCGCCGGAGGGGTGTCGGGCGCCGCAGGCGGCGAGGAGGAGCGGGAGAGCGATCAGCAGATGGAGCGCGAGCTTTTGCATGGCTGCGCAGGATAGCGAAAGGCGGAGAAAAAAGCGAGAGGATCGCTTCCGGCTTGCGCTACTCCGCATCACGTAGTATGTGTTGCGTAGTAGTGAAATGAACGATTCATGGACAACGCAGTGGCGGAAGGGGCTGCTGGAGTATTGCCTGCTCCTGGTGCTGAGCCGGGGGGAGAGCTACGGCTATGAAATTGTGCAGGCCCTTCAGCAGGTGGAGGCGTTGGCGGTGTCGGAGAGCACTGTGTATCCGATTTTGACCCGATTGCGGGCGAGCAAGTTGCTGAAGGTTCGGGATGTGCCGTCGGACGCGGGGCCGCCGCGTCGCTATTATGCTCTGACAGCGTTGGGGCGGATCCGGCTGGCGGAGATGCAGGCGTATTGGAAGTTGCTTTCTGAGAGTGTCGAACAGTTGAAAGAGAAGAAGGCTAATTGAGATGAGCGCAAAACTGGAAGCGTATCTGAGGGAAGTTGACGCGCGATTGCGGGGGAAGCCGGATGCGGAGCGGCGGGAGATTCTCGCCACGCTGCGCCAGCACATCGCCGAGTCGCTCGCGCGGCACGGAAATGACGTGGAGGCGGTATTGGCCGAGCTCGATTCGCCGGATGACTATGCGGACGACGGCGGGGCGGGGTCAGGGGGAGTGGCCCCGGTGGTGCGGCACGCCGGAGCTCCGTCTCGCTGGTGGTTCATTCTCGCGCTGTGCTTCTTGTTGATGAACAGCTACGCGGTCTGGCTCTTGTCGCAGGGTCGCGCGGCTTTCGAGGCGAAGGCGCCTGCGGAAGTGGCGAGTCTCGAGGCGACGTCCGCGCCTTCGCCCGTCGCCGAGTCACTGCAGTTGTTGGCGGCGTGGCAGGTGAATATCTCGTCCGATCGGGAGGTGTCGCTTGCGCTTCGGTTCAATCGGTTGCCGGATGTGCGTTTGCTGCCCCGCTTTCTCTCGCTTTCCACGACGACATCGCCCGAGCTCTCGTTTGCTCTGATTGGCGACGTGCAGGGGAGCACGGTGTTTCTGAAAACCGGCACGGTGGATCAGGATGCGCTGACACTCGCGCTTGGGGCCGGGTTGCCGTCCTCGGATGGAGCCGCGATGTTGGCGGAGGCGGTGCAGCGCCGCATTGAGGTGGTGGAGGAGTTTCAGATCAGCGACGTGAGGGCGATGATGCCGAGCTTTGAAACGCCGAGTATGCGTGTGTCGCTTTCGAGCTCGCTGGACTATGCGACCGCGCGCGAGTTCATCGAGGTTCAGCCGCCCGTGAAGTTTTCGGTGGAGTCGCATTGGAGTGGGGCGTGCCTCTTGCGCGGGGCTTTTGAGCCGCGCACGACATACCGCGTGACCTTTCTGCCGGGGCTTCGCATGGCGAACGGGGGCGCGCTTTCGCATCCGGTGGTTCGCTCGGTTCAATTCCCGGATCGCGAGGCGGCGATAACGATTCCGACCGCGGGGCACTATCTTTCGCCGAAGGGAAATCTTCAGATTCCCGTCGCGGCGGTGAATGTGAAAGAGATCGCGTTTTCGGCCGAGCCGGTGCTGCCGCAGAATCTTTTGCACTATGTGCTTCGCCTGAACAATCGCACGGGCGGATGGATAGACGACAATGAGAATCGGATGCTCGGGCGTGGGCTCGTCGTGACACAGGCCGTGGTGGGACTGCCAAATCAGGAAATGCAGACCCGGGTGGACTTGCGGTCGCTTGTGGAGGGGCAGCCTGCGGGCGCGTACTATTTGAGTGCGACGGCGGAGAAAGGCGCGCAGGCGAGTCAGCTCGTCGTTGCGACGGATCTCGGCATCAGCGCGCGCCGCGCGAAGGACGGGCTCTTTGTTTGGGTCAACTCGCTGGCGACGGCCAAGGCCGCCGCGGGCGCGGAAGTCGTCGCCTATGCGGAGAACAATGAGGAGGTTGGCCGGGGCATCGTTCGGGCCGACGGCACGTTGTTCCTGCCGAAATCGGAGCGCGGCGGAGAGGCCTATCTGCTCATCGCGCGGTTGGCGGGCGACCTCTCGTATTTGGCGCTGGACGGCACGAGTGTGGAGGTGCCGGGGAGCCGCGGCGAGCGCGAGTTTGTGAGTGAGGGATACGAAGCCTTTGTCTTCACGGAGCGCGGAGTGTATCGGCCGGGGGAAACGGTTCACGTCCGCGCGATCCTGCGCGACGCGCAACTCGGCAGTCCGGAATCGTTCCCGGTTTCGATTCGCGCGGTGCGGCCGGATGGTCGGACCTTCAAGACGTTCACCTTGAAGCTGGACGATCTCGGCTCGTGCGAGACGCAGTTCGAGTTGCCCGATTTTCTGCCGACCGGTTTGTATTCACTTGAAGTGGCGGCGCTCGGCACAGAGCGCGTGTTGGGATCCACCACAGTTGCGCTGGAGGATTTTGTTCCGCCGCAGATCCGCGTGGAGATCGCGGATTATCCCTCGGTCGCACCGGCGGGGACGACATTTCATTTCACGGCTCGCAGTCGGCATCTCTTCGGCGCGGCCGCCGCGGGTTTGCCGGTCTCCGCCTTTGTGCGCTTCTACGAGGCGCCCTTTCGGGCGACGAACTGGGTTGGCTATTCCTTCGGCGATCCGGAGAAGAAGTTTGCCTTTCCGCTGACGCACATTGGGAAAGGGCGATTGAGTGAGGAAGGCCTGATGGTTTTCGCTGTGACCTCTTCGCCCGCCTGGCGACCCTCCGCCCGCTTGCGCGCTGCGTTGGCGGCGACTGTGACAGAAGGCAGCGGTCGCGCGGTGAGTGCATATGAAAATGTGATCGTGGACCCGTATCCGTTCTACATCGGAGTGAGCCCGTCGTTTCACGGCACCCTGCGCGTGGGTGAGACGCAACGCGTTTCACTGGTCGCAGTGAAGGCGGCGGATGGCGTCGCCTTGACGAATGGCGCCCTGAAGGTGGCGCTCTCGCGCGCGACGCAGAGCTGGGCCTTGCGCCGCGGCTCCAACGGCCGCTATGCCTACGAATCCTTCGAGACTCTCGCGCCGGTTCGTGAGGTGGCGCTTCCGTTGGGGAGCGAGCCGACGGTGTTTCCCTTCAGTGTCGAAGCATCGGGCAATTATCTCCTGGTGGTTTCGGATCCCGAAACGGGTACGTCCTCGAGCCTGCGATTTTCCGCGGCCGCGCCGGGCGAGCGCTGGGTGGATTGGAATCGCGAGCGGCCGGATGTGGTGGAGCTTTCGCTCGACAAGGATGTGTACGCGCCGGGCGAAGTTGCGAAACTTGTGGTGAAGGCTCCGTTCAGCGGCGAGGCGCTGTTGACGATTGAATCGGATCGCGTGTTGGAGCATCGGCGTCTCGAACTGGACGGCGGCACGGCGGAGGTCGCGCTGCCCCTGCGCGCAGAGTTTGCTCCGAATGTTTATTGCACGATTGCCCTGCTCCGTCCGGTGGGTCCGGGGGCGAATGGTGATCCGCATCGCGCAGTGGGTGCGATCTCGTCGAACGGTGCGCCCTGCCGTGCCGCGCGCTTCGCGTGGAGGTCAACGCGCCCGCGACGAACTTGCCGCAATCGAAACTAACCGCGCGGATACGCGTGCGCGACAACGGGGAAACCTGTTGTCGCGCCTGATTAGTACTCTGGCGGTGGACGAAGGTTGCTCGCTGACGGCCTTCAAGACGCCAGATCCGCTGGGATATTTCTTTGCGAAACGCACGTGGGCATCGCGTGTGGTTCGACCTCCCCGGCCTGTTGATGCCGGTGTTGGATGATGAGATGAACAAAGCGGCGTCGCACATTGGCGGCGGCGCGGATCATCGCTGCTGCGACTGAGCCCGATCAAATCGCGCCGGTTCAAACCGCTGGCGCTGTGGCAGTCGGAGATTCAGACCGATGCACCAGGGTGAGGCGGAGGTGTCGTTCGATTGCCGGAGTTTGCGGGTGAAGTGCGCCTGATGGTCGTCGCGGCAGATCAAAGGCAGTTGAGCAGTGGCGCAGACCTCGGTGAAAGTGAAGCGGCCCCTGGTGGTGGAGACGAGTTTGCCGCGCTTCCTCGCGCCAACGGATTCCGCCGAGCTGACTGTACAGTTGTTCAACGAAAGCGGGACCGAACAGACTGTTCGAGAACGCGCGACGGCGGGCGGAGCCGCTATCGCCGTGCAGACGTCGGTCGTGCTTGCCGGGCGCATCGAAGCGCGAATTGATGACGATTCGCGCGCTGAACGAAGTGGCGGGCACCGTCATGCCATCACGTGGATTCAGGCCGTTTCCTTCACGGACGACATCGAAGTGCCGGTGCGCCCGACCGCGCCGCGCAGACGATCTCGGAGTGGGGTGCATTGAACGCGGGCGATTGGCGCAAAAGTGGAAGCTGCATCAGGCGCTATGTGAGCACAGTGGAGCAAGTCGTGCGCGCATCCGCCGCGCCGGACGTTCGGCGCTCGGCGCCGCGCTCGACTATTTGCAGAGCTATCCGTACTGGTGTCTCGAACAGACGACCTCCCGCGCGTTTCCGCTGCTTCACGCGCCGGAGTTGGCGGAGTACATTTCCGCCGCGCCGATGGGCCGCGAAGGGCGGAGGCTGCGTTGCTCCATCTGCTCGCGATGGCGCCGATGGCGGCTTTGCGGAAGTGGGCCAATGAATCGCGCACGTGGGCGGAAGGCAGCCTCTACGCGGCGGACTTCTTGCAGGCGGCGAAGGATGCGGGTATGGTGCCCGCAGCGCAGCTCGACGCCGCGCTGAAGTTTGTGCAGGCGCAGTTGGATCGCAATCCACCCGCGAATGCCGCGCCGTCGGATGCCGAATGGCGGCACGATGTGGAGCTGCGCGTATGCGTGTCGGATTCTGGCGCAGGCGATTATGGGGCGGACGGATGGACCGCGCGACTCGCCGAGCAATTCGATTCGATGGGCGCTCTCGCGCAGATTCCACCGCGCGCTGATTCTTTCGGGCGATCCGCGACGCGGGGCGAACTCCTCAAGCAGATTCATCCTGAATCGGTTGCCGACGTGCCGCCGCGAGTCCTATTGATGGCGTAACCGCGCTCGATCCGACCGCGCCCGTGGTGCCGCTGCTCGCGAAGGCGATTGAAGATGATGTGGGAGCGGAGGGCCGATGGGAAACGACCACATTCAACTCCGCCGTTGTGCGCGCATTGGGCGAATACGCGCGGTTGATGACCAACGCATCGGCGGGATATCGGAGTTGCGGATGGGCGACACGAATATTGGCCTTCGATTCCTCGCAGGCCTTCATCGCGACGAATCGCGGGTCCTTCGTGCTGGTGAACAATGGGCCGGGGACGATGTATTACCCGCACTGCCGTGTCGGGTGTTCCGCGTCCGGCGCGGTGGAGTTAGGCGATCACCACTTGCAGGTTCGGCGCGAGTGGCTGAACGCGAAGGGCAACCGTGGGGTGAGGGCCGATTGCGCAGGGCGACACGATTATCGTTCGGTTGAGCGTGACGCCGATGGACGAGTTGGTGGACGACGTGATTGTCGGATCTGTTGCCGGCCGGATTTGAAATTGAGAACCCCGCGCTACAGACCGCGCAGACGCTGACGTTTGATTGGATGAAGGCGGGCTGGTGCGCCAGGGCGCGAGATTCGCGACGATCGGCTGGTTAACTCTTCAGCGGCGCGTTTGAGTGGCGAGCAGGCGTATTGCGATGCGCGCGCCGTGACGCCGAGCTCGTTTGTGGTTCCGGCGGTGAGTGCAGCGCGATGTATCAGCCGATGGTGCGAAGTGCGTGGCGCGATCACCCAAGGGTGACGATTGCTCCATGATCAAGCGGCTCATCGCGATGCGGTTTGGCGGCGGCCTGTTTCGCCGTCGCGTGGGTCGCGTTTCCGTTCCCGCGCGAGCGCTTGTCGCATTCTCCGGCGGCTACTTGATTGAACGCGACGGGCAGCGATGCGCGTTGTGTTGGGGCCGGGTGACGAAGACGGGCGGCCGACATACGTTCCGCGCGACGAGGATTGGATTGTGCGCGCGATTGTCGCGGCGGAAGACGAGCGGTGCGGTGGTCGCACCCGGAGTGGATCCGATTGCGATTGCGCGCGCGATGATTCAGAACATCAGCAAGGGCGCGTCTTTTCTGGCGCGTCCACGCTTTCGACGCAGGTGATTCGCTTGATCGAGCCGCGCCCGCGGACGTTGTGGACGAAGGCGATCGAGGCCTTCCGCGCATTGCAGATGGAGCGCGTGGTGGATAAGCGCCGAAATCATAAAGCGGCTCTGAACCGCGCGCCTTTTGGCGGGAATCAGGTGGGGATCGGGTTGCGGCGGAGCGATACTTTGGAAAGCGGGCGCGCGACTGAGTTTGGCCGAGCTGCGCTGCTCGCGGGTTTGCCTCAGTCGCCCTCGCGCTTGCGGCCGGATCGCCATCTCGCGCGGGCCTTGAAGCGGCACTACGTGTTGGATCGGATGGAGCGGCGCGGGATGATTTCGCCCGGAGCAGCGCATGCGGCGGCGCAGAAGATTGTGCTGCGCACGCCACGCGCCCCTTTGAAGCCTTGCATTTGCGATGCGGTGGTAGCGCGTACGGTGTCGGGTCGGGCGCATATTCGAACAACACTCGACGCTGGGCTGCAGAAGATGGCCGAGCGCGTTGGCCCAGCACATCGCGAGCTGCGTTCGAGAGTGACGGCGGGCGCGGTGGTGGTGATCGAGGTGAAGACCGGCGCGATTCGGGCGCTGGCGGGCGCGCCGGACTATTTCGATCCGTGGCGCGCGGGCAGGTGAACGGCGCATTGGCCGAGCGCTCGGCGGGTTCCACATTGAAACCGTTTGCTATTGCGAGGCCTTTGATCGCGGTGTGCTCACGCCGATGATGGCGCAGGCGGATGTGCCGCGCGCGTTTGCGGTTATGATCCGGCGAATTTCGATGGGTCGTTTCACGGCGTGGTGAGCGCGCGCAGGTCGCTGATTCTGTCGCTGAACATGCCTGCGGTGAGTTTGGTGGAGAGCATGGGCCAGCCGCGGTTTTATCGTTCGCTCCGCGATCTCGGATTTTCGACCTTGCGGCGCGGGCAAGAGCGTATGGGCTGGGTTTGGTATTGGGGAATGGAGGTGTGCGACTGCTCGATTTGGCGAATGCGTATGCGTGTTTGGCGCAGGCGGCGAACTCCTGCCTGTGCGCTGGAGAGGATGTCCGGTGGTGGCGGGAAAGCGGCTGTTTCGGAAGGAGCGGCGTGGCGATTGTCTGACATCCTCAGCGGCGATGAACGGGCATTGGATGCGGTGGGGCACATGGCGGATGTGCGGTTGCCGCAGGTTGCATGGAAGACGGGCACCTCGTCGGGATTTCGCGTCTCGTGGACGGTGGCCTAATCCGGGAATTGTGGTGGGCGTGTGGGTGGGGAATGCGGATGGGTATGGGCTCGCCGAGCCTGGTGGGAAAGGTCGCGGCGGCGCCTGATCGCGTGGGACATTCCCGGCGGATCTATTCGGACAATCGATGCGCCCGTGGTTTGCCGCGTCCGGCAGGTGTTCGCGAGCGCGAAGTATTGCGCGGTTTCGGGTCAGCCGCATTGCAGTGGCCGGACGACGCTGCCCGGTTGGTATCGCCGATGTGACGCCATTTCCGACTGTTCCGTGCATGCGCGCGGCGCGAGGCGCAGTGGCCGCCACCGGTCGCAGCATTCTTGCAGGCGGAGAAAGCCGGGATTGCGGATCACCGCGCGGCGATGGGGCGCGCTTCAAGTTGATGGATGGATTTTTCGCGCAGCAGCAAATTGCGTTGGCTTCCACACAGCCGGGGTGTGGTTTGTCGACTCCGCCTGCCGGCGCGGGAGAGAATGAGCGAATGGCGTGGGCGCCGGGCAGGAGTCGGCACGAGATAGTTGTGAGTTCGCTGGATGGGCAGACGGATCGCGTTGTGGTTGGGTGGATTGAGCGGCGCGAGTCAGTTCGCGCGTGCGTTGAAGGTTCGATCGCCCGTCGCCCGAGACCGGGGACGATGAAGCCGCGCTCGTTGAGGTGCGAGTCAATCGCACAGAGAGATAGAGTGTCGGGGTGCGCGGCTTTCATGGCCGCGATGCCTTCAGGCGCACCGAGGATGGAGGAGCTGACGGATTGTGCGCCCCAACTCTTCTCCGCACTGAGCGCGGCGACGGCCGATCCGCCGGTGGCGAGCATGGGGTCGAGCACGAAGGGCGACATCCACAGCGCCGTGGTCGGGAAGCTTCTTGTAGTATTCGACGGGCGGTGTCTTTTCGTCGCGGTAAGTCGAGGTGCCAGACTTCGGCATCGGGGGATGAGGTTGAGACGGGTTCGACCGAGTCCGGCGCGGAGGATGGGGACGATGCCGATACGTTGAGAGAGTTGGCTGCAGGCGGCCGCGGTGAGTGGGGTTTCGATGGAGATTGGGGCGAAGGGCGAGATCGGTTGTGGCTTCGTGACGAAGGTGGCGAGGCGGTTGACGATTTGTCGGAACTCGGCGCTGGGCGTTGATTGGTCGCGCAGGCGGGCGAGGTGGTGCTTGACGAGCGGGTGTTGGATTTGAACGACGTGCTCCATGCGCTGGCTATACCCTTTACGGGGTCGCGGCCGCAAATAAAATCCTCGGTTCGCGATTGCGTTTGATCAGAGCCGTTGACGGCGCCTTGAGCCAAGCCGCCCTACCTTTTGAGGAAGATTTTGCGGGGCGGTGTGGGTAGGGGAAGTCGAACGAACGTGCATCGCGCGGTCAGCGCCTATCGGAACACCACAGACAGAAAGCGACAGGCAAGCAAGCGAGAGTTGCAGCTATGTGCGAACCTCTCTGAAGGGCCGAGTCAACGGATATAACGCGGCGTGTTGTTCTTTCTCTTTCTCCTCGTTTCTTTGCTGCTCAATGAGGCCGTAGCAGATTCCGTGATCAGACTTCTCTTCGCGCTCTTGTGCGGGCTATAGCTTCAGATCCCCGGCTCTCTACTCTGACCCAAGACGCAAGCGTCGCCGCTTATGCGACGCGCTCCGTCCGTCCTTTCTGAGAGCAGCCGGGGACATTCCGACTCCACGGGCGCGCCTGATAAGGACGCTTCTCGTGAAGCACGCAAAAGATGATCTGACACATCCGCCGCGCGGTGATCATGATCGCCGTGTTGGCCTTCTTCCCGCGCGCGCGGTGGTGTGGGAGTCCTCGGCTAACCCTGACGGGTTAGTCGGGGCGACCCGATTAGCCCTCTTATATGCTTATTCCCATGTTATCGGCGATCCTCAATAATCTCTTGTCCTTTGTCCATAGTTGGCAACTGCCAATTGAACATGATGCGAGTAAATGTATGTCAATCAGTCCTATTCCCTTGCCATACAATCGGTGCTTTTCGATAAAGAACAGAGCTTCATCATCGGACACTCGATCAAGTGAAGGTAGTGTGTGGAGAAGGGCGATGATTTCTCTCCGCTGCCGTAAGTGTCCACAGGCTACTTCACCAATGATAAAAGGATGGCAGAGCACATCGCCATCCGTTAACAGTTTTGCGAGCACTCGGTTGCCTTCGCGCAGGTGATCGATCCATACCGAGGTGTCGACAAGGATCATTTATTTGTTCCTGCGGCGGGGGATGTTAGTGGCTTTTTTCTCGGTGCCACCGAGCTTGGCCAACCGCGAGGCGCTAGCCCTGGCAATGAGGGCTTCGAGTCCCAGGTGAACGAGAGCGGTTTTTTCTTTAACGCCGGTCAACGCCGATGCTTTTGACAGGACGTCATCTTTGATGATCAATGTTGTTCTCATGCATATCAATATGGCATACGTATATGCATTTGTCGAGGGCTAACGTTCCGCCTCACCGGACGGCGAACCCGTCGCGGGTGTGGGCCTCCCCCGAAGAAGCAGACAGTGTTGGGATTTGGCTGATAGTGAAAAAGCTATGACCACAACCATGAACCAACCTGACCCCGGCCACCCTGGCCTGCAAAACTATTTGATCGGTGTGGCGTGCAATATCAAGCGGTGGGCGCGCCGGATGATCTGGGAATCACGTGCGAACGATGCGATCAATGCAAATCAATGGGCGATGGCATGAAAAGCCAGCCCAAAGGTCCGAGGGGGGAAGCATAGACACGTGATCATAACGAATACCGCGCCGGACGACTCGCCCCACGGGCATCCCGAGAAACCTACGGCGCTTTAGCGTGCGAATCCGTGGGCACTCGCTTCTCTACTTGAAGAAGAGGGGGGGGGTCAGCGGAATCAATAGTGAATGCCTGACTCCGCGAGCTCATTATATCTTCAGTACCATTCTCAATCCGTCTTCCACCTGATTCATGTTCTGGATATCCAGGCTTTTGACGCGTTTCGTTAGCACTGATTTGTCCATGGTTATGAGTTGAGATGCATTGACCACGGATGGCTTGGGAAGGCCGGAGCTGCGAGATGAAATGCGAACATTTTCCGGAGCTGTAGCCAAATTAAGATTGGACGAGATCGCGGCACAGATCACGGTGCGAATTGCGCTTTGGTTGAACTCGTCAGATTGAATCACCAGAACGGGTCGCCTGTATCCCAGCTCAGAGGCTTCCGGCTCGCCAAGAGATGCCCACCATATTTCACCTCGTTTCATTACCATGATCCCGAAGATAGGCTGGGCGATTGCAATTTCGACAGCATGGGATCAAGGGTGGAATTCTCCTTCGCGTATATCGCATTAAGACGCTCAGTAACGCCCTCGCGTTGGTGGTGTTGCACGTACTCCTCGGCGGCAGCAGAAAATACCGCGCTGCGAGAGATTTTGTGGCGGCGAGCAAATCTATCAGCGCGGGCAAATACATCGTCTGGAACCGATATGGCGGTCTTCATATCCGCAAAGCACTACCATGGTAATGCCGTGTCAGGGTTGTGCCTTTTCTGCGAATGTCAGCCTTGACCGGCAGTGAGCCGTGCAGCGAATCACTGTGCGGTCGGAGGCGTTGCTCGGAGTTCTTCATCGTGCTGCCATTGTCGCTCCCGATCGCGAAGATAGCCGAGGTCTGGAGATATCTTCAGGCGATGCGATTGAACTGTGGCAACCCATTTGCGGAGAAGGTCATCAAGGAAAAACTGTCTTTTCGCCTCGCGGCCGGAAGGCCCCTTAAAGGAATCGTATCTCCGGTTCAAAATACCTCCATATTCCGTCTCATACCGTTCGCGCTCATTGTTTAGAGATTCTAGGGAATGGCAGAGGCGCGTTATGACGTCACGGTCTTGTGTGGATATTCGTCCGTTGCGCAGATCGGCATCCGCTGTGGCGGAAAGTTTCGTAAGTTCTGCGATTGGATTTGGCGCTTTGGTATCGAGAGGTCCGAGAAGACTGTCGGTGATCAGCCGAAGAGACGTGCCGTATTTTTCGGCAGGAACTTTTGTGATGGTGTAGGTAATGACATCCGGGTTTCTAATGACATCCGGCTTTCTTGTGTACTGCTGCCAAATCAGCCATGCGAGTGCTGCCAGCAGCAGAAAAATAAGCAGATTCTTCGCGTTCTTCCTCCTAACAGTGATATTGGCCGCACTTTCGTTGGCGGTAGCGTAGCGAATGGGGGGGCGGTAAGGCTGAGTGTGTTGATTGGCGATAGATTATGGACGGGGGGTGGGGTGCTGAGGTGGCTTTGTGCGGTTGTGGTGGATGGGGGCGGGGGGTTAGTAGGCGTTTTTTCGGGCGAAGAGGGTGCAGAGGGGATTTTGAAGTCGAGGGCGAGGGACCAGTGTTCGAGATACCAGAGGTCGAGTTCGATGCGTTTGGTGAGGTCGGTTTGGCCGCGGTAGCCGTTGACCTGGGCCCAGCCGGTGACGCCGGGTTTGTGGACGTGTCGCCACATGTAGCGGCTGATGTCGTCTTTGAATTGTTCGACGAAGAAGGGGCGTTCGGGGCGCGGGCCGACGAGGCTCATTTCGCCTTTGAGGACGTTCCAAAATTGTGGGAGTTCGTCTATGTTGAGGCGGCGGAGGAGGGCGCCGATGGGGGTGCGGCGGGGGTCGTTGGGGGAGGTCCAGACGGGGCCGGTTTGGGATTCGGCGTCTACGCGCATGGTGCGGAGTTTGTAGAGGGGGAAGACGCGACCCTTTTCGCCGCAGCGTTCTTGTTTGTAGAAGACGGGGCCGGGGGAGCTGCGTTTGATGGCGAGGGCGGCGATGGCGATGATGGGGAGGGAGAGGGTTAGGCCGATGAGGGAGCCGAGGATGTCTTCGGCGCGTTTGATGCGGCGGTTCCAGAAGTGGTCGAGGGGCCATTTGCCGATGCCGAGGAGGGGGATGCCGTCTATGTTTTGCATGTCCACTTTGGTGGTCATGAGGCGGAAGAGGTCGGGGACGAGGAGGAAGTCGGCGAGGTTTTTCTCGCAGTGGAGCATGATTTCGACGAGGTCTTTTTGGGGGAGTGCGGAGGAGCGGGAGAGGGCGACGACGTCTACGGGGTCTTTTTCGAGGAGGGTGGGGAGGTCTTCGAGGGTGTGTTGGAGGAGTTCGGCGGGGAGTTCGGCGGCGGGGGCTTCGCCGGGGAGGGGGAGGCAGGCGATGACGCGGCAGCGGCGGCGGGGTTCGCTTTCGAGTTTGTCGCGGAGTTGGACGGCGATGGGGCCGGCGCCGAGGAGGATGACGCGGCGTTTGGCGGCTTGATATTTGGCCCAGTGCCGTTCGCATTGGAAGAGGATGTTTCGTTCGAGGACGACGAGGAGGGTGACGCTGATCATGGCGATGCCGGTGGCGAGTCGGGAGAAGGGGGGGTCTACCTGGATGATGAAGGCGAGGACCATGGCGAGGAGGATGCCGAGGCCGCAGGCGCGGACGATGCGGGGGATTTTGTCTATGAAGTGGCCGTATTGGGGGCGTTCATAGAGGCGGAGGGAGCGGAAGATGAAGAGGATGAGGATGGTGACGACGATGGCGGCGTAGAGGTACATGCCGCGGGGGGGGTGGCCGCGGGTGACTTCGAGCCAGCCGGAGTCGAAGCGGATCCAGACGGCGAGGAGGAAGCCGCTGAAGATCGCGAGTGCATCGGCTAGCACGGCGACGAGGCTGGTCTTGGCGTCGAAACTGTCTCGAGTTCGCATGGGGTGGGAAGCGTAGCGTTTTTTTGCGCGGGCGTGAAGGGTCTTGCGCTGGGGGTTAGGTGGTGGGCCAGGTGGTGAAGGGGTGGCGCGCGAGGTAGGCGTTGAAGTAGCGTGGGTCGCCGGTGACTTCTTGGCCGATCCAGGGGGGGAGTTGGATGGGGGTGTCGGGGGTGGGGAGTTCGATTTCGGCGAGGGTGAGGCCTTCGTTTTTTCCGTGGAAGATGTCTATTTCGAACATGAGTGTTCCGTGGGGGACGAGGTGTCGGGTTTTATTGATTTCGCCGGTGGTGCAGAGGTGGTTGAGGATGTCGAGGGCGTGGTCGTGGGGGATGGGGTATTCGTATTCCGTGCGGGCGATGCCTTGGGTTGCGCCTTTGATGGTGAGCCAGGCGTCGGCGCCGGCGATGCGGATGCGGACGGAGCGGTGGGGATCGGCGCAGAGGTAGCCTTGGCGGATGGGGCGGATGGCGGTGGTGTGTGCGCGCCAGGCGTCGTTGCGGACGAGAAATTTGCGTTCGATTTCCTGGTTCATGCGTTCGGGCTTGGCGATGGGGTGAACTTCGGTATTCTAGCGCGGTTATGAAAAAACGCACGGCTAGAATTGTTCGCAAGACGAAGGAAACGGATATTGTCCTGGAGTTGAATCTGGATGGGTCGGGGGTGTATCGGAATCGGACGGGCATTGCGTTTCTGGATCACATGTTGGATTTGTTGGCGAAGCATGCGCTGTTGGATTTGAATGTGAGGGCGAAGGGGGATTTGGAGGTGGATTATCACCACACGGTGGAGGATGTGGGGCTGGCGTTGGGCGAGGCGCTGAATGTGGCGTTGGGGGATCGGAAGGGGATTGCGCGCTACGGGTGGAGTTTGGTTCCGATGGATGAGGCGCTGTGTCAGGTGGCGATGGATTTGGGGGGGCGTCCATATTTGGTGTATTCGCTGGCGACGAAGAAGCGGAAGATTCGCGATTTTGATGTGGATTTGATGGAGGAGTTTTTCCGCGGGTTTGTGACGCAGGGGCGGATGAATCTGCATATTGCGCAGCAGTATGGGCAGGAGCCGCATCATGCGTTGGAGAGTGTTTTCAAGGGCGTTGCAAAGGCGCTGTTGGCGGCGGCGACGTTGAATCCGCGCATTAAAGGGGTTCCCTCGAGCAAGGGGATGCTGTAGGCTACAGCACGGAGGCGTGCGTTGCGCAAACGCGCGTCTTTTTTCCAAGGGTTGGAAGCGGGTTGCGCTGGGATTTCCAAGCGTTGGAAGTTTTGGGCGCGTTTTTTCCAAGGGTTGGAAGTGGTGGGACGCGGGTTTTCCAATCGTTGGAAGTTTGGATGGGAGTGTGTGGTGTTATGATTGGCATTTTGGATTATGAGGCGGGGAATTTGGGGAGTGTGACGAATGCGTTTCGCTTCCTGGAGGTTCCTGCGCGGGTGGTGACGGAGCCGGCGGGGTTGCGGGGGGTTGAGGCGATGGTGTTGCCGGGGGTGGGGGCGTTTGGGGATTGTTTGGAGCGGTTGCGGGCGCATGGGTTTGAGGGGCCGGTGCGGGATTGGATTGCGGCGGGGCGTCCGTTTTTGGGGATTTGTGTGGGGTTGCAGGCGTTGTATGAGGGGAGCGAGGAGTGTCCGGAGGTGCCGGGGTTGGGGTTGTTTGCGGGGCGGGTGAGGCGGTTTTCGGAGGCGCCGGGGTTGAAGGTGCCGCAGATTGGGTGGAACACGGTGAAGCAGCGCGTTCGGGAGTGCCCTCTGTTTCAGGGGGTGCCGGACGAGGCGCATTTTTATTTTGTGCATTCGTTTCGGGTGGAGGCGACGGGTGCGGAGGTGGTGGGGACGACGGAGTATGCGGGGGAGTTTGCGTCGGTGGTGTGGCGGGAGAATGTTTTTGCGATTCAGTTTCACCCGGAGAAGAGTCAGAAGGTGGGGTTGATGTTGCTGCAGAATTTTGCGGATTGGGCTTATGAAAGGACGGTGGCGCTATGAGTGGGTTCACGATTTATCCGGCGATTGACATTCGCGGTGGGCGGTGTGTGCGTTTGCTTCAGGGGCGCGCGGATCAGGAGACGGTGTATGGGCATGATCCGCTGGAGATGGCGCGGCACTGGATTGCGGAGGGTGCGGAGGCGCTGCACATTATTGATTTGGATGGCGCGTTTTCGGGGCGCTCGGTGCAGTTTGAGGTGATGGGTCAGATTATTCGCGCGGTGAATGTTCCGGTGCAGGTGGGGGGCGGTTTGCGCACGGATGGCGATGCGGCGTGGTTGTTGGGCGCGGGCGCGGCGCGGGTGGTGTTGGGCACGCGGGCGTGGGCGGAGCCGGATCAGGTGAAGAAGTTGGTGGACCGGTATGGGGAGAAGATTGCGGTGGGGATTGATGCGCGCGGGGGGCGGGTGCAGATCAAGGGGTGGACGGAGACGACGGATGTGCGGGCGACGGATTTGGCGCGGCAGGCGGAGTCGCTGGGGGTGCGGACGATTATTTCGACGGATACGGCGACGGATGGCATGTTGACGGGTGCGAACACGCATGCGGTGGAGGGGATTTGCGCTGCGGTGCGGTGCGATGTGATTGCGGCGGGTGGGGTTGGATCGGTGGGCGATGTCAAGCAGTTGCGCGAATTGCAGCGTCCGAATTTGGCGGGGGTGATTGTGGGGAAGGCGCTGTATGAGGGGCGCGCTTCGCTTGCGGTGCTGAATGCGGCGGGGAGATGACGTTGCGCGTTTGGGCGCGCGGGGTTTTTATGCGTCGCCGGGCTCGGCGGCGGTGGGCGCGTCGTCTTGATTTTCGGGTGCGGGTCGGCTGACGGTCCACTCTTTGGGGGTGGCGTTGGCGGCGGAGTTGCGCTGGAAGTGGTCGGCGAAGCCGGGGGTCATCCAGAGTTCGAGTGGGTTGGTGTCGGGGATGATGAGGGCTTCGCAGTCGGGGAAGTTTTCGAAGAGGGCTGCTCCTTTTTCGGGGCCGAGGACGACGAGGGCTTGCGCGAGGGCGTGGGCCATGGTGCAGGTGGGGCCGCGCACGGCGGCGAGCAGGGCGCCGCGAGCGGGGCGGCCGGTGTGCGGGTCTATGATTCCTCCGAAGCGTTGTCCGGCGATGGTGACGGTTTCCTCGTAGAGATTGGCGATGGCGAGCGCGGCGTTTGGGGCGAGGTCGAGGGCGCCGAGCGCGTTGGTGTTTGAGCGCGGATTGGGGATGGCGACTTGGCAGGAGAAGTTTTCGTCGGGGGCGGAGAGTGCGCGGGAGAAGTTTCCCCAGGTGAGGAGAACGGGGCCGAGTTCGCGGCGGCGCAGTTCGAGGATGGCCAGATCGGTTCCGTAGGCTTGGGCGAGTTTGCCGGGTGCGATGCGCGTGCCGGGGGTGAGGATGGAGATGGCGCCTTGTTCGGAGAGTTTTACGAATTCGGGGCTGCAGAGGTTGCGCACGGCGGCAATAATGTCGTCGGATGGGAGTTCGTCGGGCGGTTTTGTGGTGAAGCCCCAGAGGTCGCGGAGGGCGGCGGTGGTGAGGGTGTAGGCGCCGCCTGTCAATTTTCCGTAGTAGTCGGCGAGGTCCAGTGCGCGGAAGGTGTCGAAGGAGATGTGGAGGCGATATTCGCCGGCCATGCGGTTCACTTTTCCGATTTCGCTGGAGCGATTGGCTGGGTCGAACGTGGATGCGATGTTTTCCAGGATTCGGCGCGTGGGGGGGAGCGCATTGGCGAGGAGGTCGGATGGGGTGGTGCCGACGGTGAGGTTTGCGGAGGTGGTGCCGACGGTGAAGTCGGCTTGGCGCGCCGGAGGCGGGTGGCAGCCGATGAGTGGGGCTGCGAGGAGCAGGATCGCGAGGATTGTGCCTGTGTGACTAGACCTCATGCGTGTAGTAGTAGGCTTCGGTGAAGATGGCGGCGGGGTTGATGTTGCGTTCACGCAGGATGTCGCGCATGTCGTAGAACATTTCGTTGGCGCCGCAGAGGTAGAAGTGCGCGTTGTCGGGGAAGGGGAATGTTTTGCTGAGGTCGGTGACGCGGCCGCGGAATTCGGCGCTGTTGTCCGCGCTGAGGCAGGGGTGATAGGCGAGCGATGAGAGTTCATCGCGGTAGAAGAGGTCTTCGGCTGTGCGCACGCCGTGCAGGATGGTGATGGCGAGGTCGGGGTGTGTTCGGATATAGGACCGGCAGGGGGCGATTCCGGTTCCGGTGGCGATGAAGACGAGGGGACGCGCGCGGTCGCGAATCATGAATTCGCCGGATGGGGCGGAGATTTCGAGCGCATCGCCCTCGGCGAGGGCGGCGAGTTGCGGGGTGAGTGCGCCGCTGGGGATGAGGCGGTAGAGGATTTGGATGTGGTCATCCTTTTCGCCGCTGGCGATGGAATAGTTGCGGTCTTCGTAGAGTGTGCGCCCGTGAACGGTGAGGAGTTGGCCAGCGCGGAAGTCGAGGCCTTCGCGGCTCAGTGTGAGTTCAAACGCGGTGGGCGAGAGGGGGCGGTGGCGCAAAACGCGCGCCTTCCATCGGCGGACTTTTTGTGCGGCCTGTTCGGCTTCCTCTAATGACATGGCTCCGACTGTACGCTGAGGATCAGGGCGGCGCAACCGGGAGGATGAGAAGAAGTTCGCTGTGCGGCAAGGGAGCGGTGGGCGCGCGATTGAGAGATATGAGGGGTTGAATTGGTGCGGCAGATTCAATCTTTCCTTTCCTCCTTGACGGCGCGAGCGGTCTTTTCTAGCTTCCTTCCTCTTGTGTCCGGGTCGGCGAAGGCCGGTCTGGCGTTCATGCGGGCAATTTCTTTCCGCGTTCAGGTGACTGAACGGGGCGGGGAGGGTATTCTCCGCAGGGATTGCCCGATGGTGTAACGGCAGCACACGGCCCTTTGGAGGCCAGAGTCTAGGTTCGAATCCTAGTCGGGCAACCAACTGCAGTGAGAGCTGTGGTGGCGCGCGTATTGCGCGGGGCACAAATTGAGGAAAACCGTGAAGTTATTGTCTGGCAGTTCACATCCGGCTCTGGCAAAGGCGATCGCTGATTATATTGGCGAGCCGCTGGGCGATGTGCAGATCAGTCGTTTTCCCGACGAAGAGATCTTTGTCAAAATAGTGGAGAGCATTCGAGGGCAGGATGTATTCATCATCCAGCCGACCTGTATGCCGCCGAATGAGAGCATCATGGAGTTGCTCATCATCATTGACGCGGCGAAGCGAGCGTCGGCGGCGCGGATCACCCCGGTGATTCCGTTTTTCGGCTATGGCCGGCAGGACCGCAAGGACCAGCCGCGTGTGGCGATTACGGCGAAGTTGGTGGCGAATCTGTTGGTCGCGGCGGGGGCGGATCGGGTGGCGGCGATGGATTTTCATGCCCAGCAGATTCAGGGCTTTTTTGATATTCCGGTGGATCATTTGTTTGCGGCGCCGGTGATTGTGAAGCACCTGCGTCAGCAGAATCTCGAGGATTTTGTGGTGGTTTCGCCGGATCCGGGCGGGTTGAAGATGGCCTATGCGTATGCCAACATGCTCGGCGCGGGGCTGGCGATTGTCGGCAAGCAGCGCAAGAGTGCGTCGGAGGTCGAGGCGATCAATGTGGTCGGTGAGGTCGAGGGTCGCAATGCGTTGTTGGTGGACGATTTGACGACGACGGCGGGCACGCTGGCGAGCGCGGCGGCGCTGTTGAAGCAGCGCGGTGCGCTGTCCATCAAGGCGGCCGTGACGCACTGCATGTTGACGGACCTGGGGGTTCGTCGGTTGAAGGAGTCGCCGATTGAAGAGTTGATCACCACGGACAGCGTTCCGCCGAGGTCCATTCGGGACTTCAAGGTGACGGTGTTGAGTGTGGCCGAGTTGCTGGGCGAGGCCATTTTGCGGATCCACAACAACCAGTCGGTGACATCATTGTTTAAGGTGTGAGTGAGTGTGAGAGCCCTTGAGGGGCGTGGAGAGTAAAGTATGGCAACGGCAATCAAAGTTTCGGCGGAAGTTCGTTCTGCAGCGGGTTCGAGCGCGGGGCGTCGCATGCGCCGGTCGGGTGTGTTTCCGGGCGTGGTGTATGGCGTGGGCAAGGCCCCGTTGAATGTCCAGCTCGACGAGCGCTCGTTCAAGCGCGCGATTGGGCACCACCGCGATGAGCAGGTGATGTTGGACCTCGATGTGCAGGGCGTTGAGCTCAAGAAGGTGTTGCTGAAAGAGGTGCAGCACCATCCGCTGAGCGGGCAGATTCTCCACGCGGATTTCCACGAGGTCTCCATGACCGAGACGCTGACGATCGAAATTGCCGTCAACCTCGTCGGCGAGCCGGTAGGCGTTTCGCAGAAGGGCGGCACGCTGGAACATTTGGTTCGCAGCATTGAGGTTGAGTGCTTGCCCTCCGACATTGTGGACTCGTTTGATGTGGACGTGTCCGCGCTCGATTTGGGCGACAGCCTGACGGCGGGCGATGTGAAGCTCGATGCGGCCAAGTACACCTTGGTCACCGATGCCGATTTGGCCATTGCGGCCGTTTCCGCGCCGCGCGCGGAAGAGGCGCCGGCAGCCGCAGCGGCGGCTACCGAGCCTGAAGTGCTCAAGGAGAAGAAGGAAGAGGGCGCGGCGCCTGCGGGTGCGGACAAGGGCAAGGCTGCGGCTCCGGCCAAGGATGCCAAGAAGTAGAAGGGATGCGCTGAAGGGCGCGCGTCGGGTTGTCAGGTGGCTTTGTGAAGGTTGTGATTGGACTGGGCAACCCGGGGCCCGAATACGCGCGGACGCGCCACAACGTCGGATTTGACGTGGTGGATCATCTGGCTCGGAAGATGGATGCGGAATTTCGGATGAGTTCCCGCTTCCCTGCCGAGCTGGCAGAAGGTACGTTGGAAGGTGAGCGGGTATTGCTGGTGAAGCCGCAGACGTTCATGAATCGCAGTGGCGAGGCGGCCGGCCCGCTGTTGCGGAAGAAGGGCGTGAGTCCGGCCGATGTTTTTGTGATAGTGGACGATGTGGATTTGCCTGTGGGCCGCTTGCGTTTGCGCAAGGATGGCAGCGCGGGGGGCCACAACGGCTTGAAGTCGCTGATTGAGCATTTCGGCACCGATCAGTTTCCGCGCGTGCGGATTGGGATTGGCCGGCAGGCAGATCGCGACACGGTGCAACACGTGTTGGGGCGTTTTTCCCCGGACGAAGCACTGGTGATGGAAGGGACGATGCAGCGCGCGGCCGAGGCGGTGGCAGCGGCGCTGCGAAGTGGAATGGACCGCGCGATGACAGAGTTCAATGGGTGAGTGGACGAGGAAGTGAGTATGAACAAATACGAAGCGATGATTATTTTTCCGGATTCCTTGAAAGAGGAATCGTTGGACGAGGCGCTCGAGAAGGTTGCCGCGGAGATTGAAAAATCCGGCGGAACCGTGAATGCCAAGACGCGCATCGGACGCCGCAGTTTTGCGCGCCCGATGGACAAGCAGACGGGCGGTCAGTATATGGTTCTGACCTTCCAGCTTGAGGGCGAGAAGATTGCCGCGCTGCAGGCGCGCTTCAAGTTGAATGAAGATATTTTCCGCGCTCAAGTCGTGCGCGTGCCGGAGGTGGCTGCCGCTGCGGCCAAGTAGACGCCATGGCCTCGTTCAATAGAGTGATGCTGATCGGTCGCCTCACCCGCGATCCCGAGAAGCGCACGATATCCTCTGGCTCTGCCGTGACCGAGTTTCGGTTGGCGGCGAGTCGCCGCTTCAAATCGAGTAGCGGTGAGGATCGAGAAGAGACGGTGTTTGTGGACATCGCCGCCTGGGGGCGGACGGCTGAAATCTGCGCGCAGTATTTGCGCAAGGGATCTCAGGTTTTTGTCGAGGGCCGCTTGAAGCTCGACGAGTGGGAAAAAGACGGTCAAAAGCGCAGCAAACTAAGCGTGGTTGCAGAAGCGGTTCAGTTTTTGGATAGCAAAGGCAGTGGCGATCGCGACCGCGATGGCGGAGGCGCCCCGGTTTATGAAGGCGATTCGCCGCGCGAGAATAGTTCGCGGCCGCGTTCTCAGCCCTCGGCGGCTCCGACAGCCCCGGCAGATGAGCGCGATTCCACGCCGAGCGACGACGATCTTCCATTTTAGGGATAGGATAGAGAGGATATTACAATGCGAGTGAAGAAGGAACGTAATGAGCGCCGCGGCAGCCGCGACATGATGAACGAAATGCAGCCGCTGCTGAAGAAGGGCGCGAAGTATCTCGAAGGTGTTACCCAGGTTGATTACAAAGACAGCGAATTGCTTCGCAAGTTCATGACCGAGCGCGGGAAGATCATGCCGCGCCGCATCACGGGAACGAGCGCCAAGCAACAGCGCCAGGTTCAAGCGGCCATTCGCCGCGCGCGCGTGATGGGGTTGCTGCCCTAATCGAAAGAGGAGAGAACAATGTCGAAGGAAGTCATTTTGATGGAAGATGTGGACGGGCTCGGCCTCACGGGCGACCTCGTCAAAGTTGCCGACGGCTATGCGCGCAACTATTTGCTGCCTCGGAACATTGCGGCTCCGGTGACGGAGGCCACGCGCCGCCGCGTGGAGAAGCGTCGCGCGGCGGCTGAAGCCAAGCGCGCACAGCAGCGCGCGGGCGCCGAAGAGTTGGCGCGCAAGTTGGCCGCATTTGCTTTGTCCATTCCGGTGAAGACGGGTTCCGAGGGTCGCATGTTCGGCTCCGTTACCGCACATGACATTGCCGCCGCGTTGCAGCGAGAGGGATTTGTGGTGGAGAAGCAGAAGATTGCGCTTCACACGCCGCTCAAGGAATTGGGCGAAGCAACGGTGGTCATTCGATTGATGGCCGACGTCCACGCCGATCTCAAAGTTACGCTCGTCGCGGAGTAGGCCCATGGCGGAGCCGGATAGGCCGGCGCGAACCGTCCGTGCCGATCGCATTCCGCCGCACAGCGAGGATGCGGAGCGCGGCGTGTTGGGGTCCATGTTGGTGGACGCCGCGCGCGCGGTGGACCTCGCGATCGAGAAGAACATTCGCCCCGAATCGTTCTACGTGCCCGCACATCGCGACATCTTTGATATCATTGTAGACCTACATGGCAAGGGTCGGCCGGTAGACTTGTTGACACTTCGTCAACGCCTGTTCGATGTGGGTCTCTTGGATCGAGTGGGGGGCGCCTCCTATCTGGAAAGTCTTCTCGATGCCACGCCGACTTCTGCTGCGCTCGAGTACTACATTGACATTGTTCGGCAGAAGCACATTCTTCGCCGGATCATCCAGATCTCCGGTGATGCTGCAGAGGAATGCTACCGGGGGGAAGACTCGGCGGATCTCATCCTCGACCGCTCCGAGCAGAATCTATTCGATATTTCTAATGATCAGCGGCGCAGCGCTGTGTCGTGGTCCGATGCGGTCAGCGACACGATGCGGCAGATCGAGAAGATTTTTGAGAACAAGAGCGGCGTCACGGGCGTTCCCACGGGGTTTATTGATATTGATCGGTTGACCGGTGGGCTGCAGCCCTCGGACATGATTATATTGGCGGCGCGTCCCTCGATGGGGAAAACATCGCTGGCGATGAACATTGCGGAATATGTCGCCATGGGACAGGTGAGCGATCATCAGGCGCGAGCCGTTGCGATTTTCAGCTTGGAAATGCCGTATGAGGCTCTGGTGAAGCGCATGTTGTGCTCGCGCGCGAACATTGCCTCGGATCGGCTCCGTCGGGGAGCCTTGCCGGGCGATATGCACAAGCGGCTTGTGCAGTCGGCATCCGACCTGATGAAGGCGCGGATTGTGATTGATGATTCGGCCGGTTTGGATGTGGTCGAATTGCGCGCGCGCGCGCGCCGATTGAAGAAGCAGCACGATGTTCAACTGATCGTCATTGACTATTTGCAACTGCTGCATTGTTCGCAGCGCGCGCAGGAGGGGCGCCAACTCGAGACGGCGGCTATTTCCTCCTCGCTGAAGGCGATGGCCAAAGAGTTGAAGATTCCGATCATCGTCTTGAGCCAGCTGAGTCGCGCGCCGGAAACGCGGGACAAGAATGCGGTTCCCAAGCTCTCCGACCTGCGCGATTCCGGTTCGATTGAGCAGGATGCGGATTTGGTGATGCTCTTGCGCCGTCCGTGCAAGTATTCGCAGGATCCGGAGTTTAATGACAAGCGTCTTGCTATCCTGGCGGTGGCCAAGCATCGTAATGGACCAACTGGAGATATTCGATTGAACTTCCACGACGAGACGACGCGATTCGAGAATCGCCTCGAAACCGACCGCGCCGAGGGGTCCTTTGCCCCGACTTCGGGAGACCTGTGATTCGTCGCATCATCGCTGTCGCGCTCGTTGCGGTCTCTGTGGCGCCGAGCCTGCTTCTCGCCGCTCGGGTGGAGGAGGTTCGCGTCGAGCGGCGCGGTGGCGGGCTGATTGAAGATGCCGCTGTGTTTGCGTTCACCAGTGTCAAAGCGGGCGATGAGCTTGTTCGCGCGGCCCTTTCTCGCGATGTGCGCGCGTTGGAACAATCCGGTCGTTTTGCCTACGTCGCAACCGAGGTCGAGACTGTGCCCGGCGGCGTGGCCGTCACCTATGTGGTGACGAGCAAGCCGCGCATTCGATTGATTCGCGTGGAGGGTGCCGATGACATTGGCAATGCGAAGGTGCGCGAGTTGTTGGAGTTGGGGCCGGGCGACTTGGTGGACGATGCTATGCTCGCATTCAAGGCTGTGAAGGTTCGCGAGCATTATCAGAAGAAGTACTATCCGGCAGCCGAGCTGAAGTGGAAGATTGTCGAGAATGAGCGCAGCGGGACGGCGGATGTTTTTGTGACCGTGCGCGAGGGGCGGCGCGCGAAGATTTCCAAGATTTTGTTCAGCGGTGACATCCCGGATCCGGGGCGCACGCGCCGCGCCTTGCGCGCGCTGTTTCCATGGTTCTCTGAGCGTCCGCCGGTGATCGCGCACGATCTTCGGCGCGCGATGAAGCAGCGCCAGGTGAATATGTGGTCATGGATCACGAGCGCGGGCACCTACAAACCGGAAGAGTTGGATGGCGACACGGAGTTGATCCGACGCGCGTTGATGGAGCGGGGCTATCTGGATGCGGCGATTGGCGAGCCGGCGGTGGATGCGAGTTCGGGGAAGCGCTTGGTGGTGCGAATTCCGGTGGATGAGGGCAGTCAGTATCGCTTGGGTCGAATTGAAGTGAAGGGGCCAGAGAAGTTTCCCCTTGCTGATGTGAGTCGCTCCATCACGAATCGCGCCGGCGACTTGGCCAGTGTGGCTGCGATTGATCGCGCGCAGCAGGCCGTGCGCGATTTTTATGGAAGCCGCGGATATATTCGCAGCGAGGTTCAATCGCAACTGGAGCCGCACGCGGGCGAGCCGGTGGTGGATGTGAACATCGCCGTGAAAAGCGAGGGCGAGCAGGCCGTTGTGCGGGATGTCATTATTCGCGGCAATACGCGGACGAAGGACAAGGTGATTCGCCGCGAGGTGACTGCGCTGCCGGGCGAGCCCTACAATCAGGTGAAAGTGCGCACGAGCGAAGCGCGATTGCGAAATTTGGGCTATTTCAATTTTGTTGCTGCGGTTCCCGAAGACACTCCCCGGGCGGATCAGTTTGATTTGGCGTTGGAAGTGGAGGAACAGCGTACGGGACAATTTTTGATCGGCGCGGGTTTTTCCAGCGTGGATGACTTGATTGGTTTTGTGGAGTTGTCGCAGGGCAATTTCGATCTGTTCAACTGGCCGCCGACGGGCGGTGGCCAGAAACTTCGTTTGCGCGGGACGGCTGGAACGAAGCGGAATGATCTTGAGCTTTCGTTCACCGAGCCGTGGTTTCTCGATCGCAAGCTCGCGCTTTCTGTGGATCTCTATCGGCGCAACCGCAGCTATTTCAGTTCGATGTATGACCAGCGGAACACGGGTGGGAGTCTTGGCCTGGGTTTCCCGCTGACTCCGTTCACGCGACTGAATCTCACCTATGGACTGGAAGAGATCAAGATTCACGATATGGATACCAATGCGTCACCTTTCTTTCTCTCGCAGGCGGGAACGTACACGAAGAGCTGGGTGGATGCGACCGTGCTTCGCGATTCGCGAGACAGCAGTTTCATTCCGACCCGCGGCACGCGATCGAGTTTGGGCGTCATGTGGGCGGGAGGACCGTTGGCGGGCGATGTGGATGTGTATTCGTTGGAGGCGCAGTCCTCTACGTTTCTGCCGATTTGGTTTGACCACGTGCTCAATCTTCGCGTGTGGTCTTCCGTGGTGGATACGCATGGGGATGCGGAGGATGTGCCGATTTTCGAGCGCTTGTTCCTCGGTGGCGCGCGGACGCTGCGCGGCTTCAAATATCGCGATGTTGGACCCAAGGACGAAAATGATGAGCCGATAGGCGGCAAGACGGCGTGGTCGGCCACGGCGGAATATACGATTCCTATTTTTGAACGTCTTCGCTTTGCGACGTTCTATGATATTGGGTATGTCTACGAGGATGCATACGACTGGGAATTGTCCGATTACAACTCCGACTGGGGCGTTGGCCTTCGGTTGGATTTCCCCGGGTTTCCGTTGCGCTTGGACTATGCTTGGCCGTTGGAGACCGATCCGTCGGACGGTCGCAAGTCGGGTCGCTTTCAGTTTACAATCGGGTATTCGTACTAGTCCTTCAGAGGAGTTCACATGAAGAGCAAGTTGATGAGTCGCTTGGGGTTGGTTGCCGCGCTGACTGTGATTTGGCTTGGGGCTGCGCCGATGGCGCAAGCGCAGACCGAGAAGGATCGGATTGCGTTTGTGAACATGAACAAAGTCTTCGATGAGTTCTACAAGACGAAGCTGGCGCAAGCGCAGATCAAGGATCAGGAAGACGAGTTCAAGAAGGAACTTGAGGCGATGATGAACGACTACAAGGCCTTACAGGATCGCTTCAAGCAGGCGCGCGAGGAGTCCGAGGATCGAACTTTGAGCGTCGAGGCGCGGGATAAGCGGCGTGCAGACGCGGAAGAGAAGCTCATCGAATTGCGCGAGATGGAGGGCAAGATTCGTCGCCAGGAGGAGAGTCGTCGCCGGCAATTTGCGGAATCCATGAAGCGCGTGCGCGATAAACTGGTCGCGGAAATCCAGGATACGCTGTCCGGCTACGCCAAGAATCAGGGCTATCTGGCGGTGCTGGATACATCGGGCGACAATCTAAACAACGTTCCTGTAATTTTGTATTTTGATCCGAGTCGCGATGTTACGCAAACGCTTGTAGAGATGTTGAACTCCGGCAAGAAATAGGACGCCATGCCTGCCGTGCTCACCGTTAGCGAGATTGCAAAGCGACTCTCCGCCGAGTTGGTTGGGTCGGGAGATGTGACGATCGCCGCGGTGGGTGGGGTGCGCGATGCGGAGCCGGGCGATATTGCGTTTGTCTCGCAGGAGCGCTATGCGGCGGATGCGGCGACGACGCGCGCTTCGGCATTGATTGTGAGCCGCGCGTGGAGCGTTTCGGTGCCGTGTGCGCTCCTGCGCGTGGATGAACCGGAGATCGCATTTGCGCAGGTTGCGCGCTGGTTTGCCCCGCCGGATCCCGTGTATGCGCCGGGGATTCACCCGCGCGCGGTTGTCAGTGAAGAGGCCGTGCTTGGGGTGGATGTTCATGTGGGACCTCTGGCGGTGATTGAGGCTGGTGCACGAATTGGCGATCGCTGTGTCATTGGTGCGCAGACGTATGTGGGGCACGGGGTTCGTCTCGGCGTGGATTGTCGTCTCTTTCCGCAGGTTTCGATTCGCGAGCATTGCGTGCTGGGCGATCGCGTGTGGGTGCACAATGGCACGGTGATTGGCAGCGATGGATTTGGTTACGAAGTGGACAAGCAGGGGGTCCGCACGAAGATTCCGCAGATTGGCATTGTGGTGATCGGCGACGATGTCGAGATTGGCGCGAATGTGACGATTGATCGCGCGCGATTCGGCCGCACTCGAATCGGCAAGGGCGTTAAGATAGATAACCTGGTGCAAATCGCGCACAACGTTTCTGTTGGCGATCACGCGGTGCTGGTTGCGCAGGTTGGCGTTGCGGGCAGTTCGAGTATTGGCGAGAAGGCGATCCTTGCCGGGCAGGTGGGTGTGGCGGGGCATTTGACGGTTGGCCCTCGCACGGTTGCGGGCGCACAGTCCGGAATTACTAAAGACACTCCGGCGGGCTCCTACGTGGTTGGATTTCCTGCCGTGCCGCAAAAAGAATTTGCCCAGCGCCTCGCCATGGTCGCGCGACTGCCGCACCTGCGCGAGCGCGTGGATGCGCTCCAGAAGCGACTCGACGAACTGGCCGCCCGCTTGGGCTGAGCGAGGCGCAGTTTGCCTGTCGCTGCGACGCGGCGGCACACCGTTGTCCGTTCTCAGCTCGCCTCCCCTTCCTCAGCTCAATCTCGCGTGGCCTTGCTCTGTTCTTGAGGCAAGCGCCAGCCTTTCGCGTTGGCACAGCTAATGCTTTATAGTTATGCAGATTGATGGAGAGTTGCATAACCAGTTGAGAATAATGGTGATAAAGCAAGAAGCTACAGTTTCGAGTGAGACAGAGTGGCGCGGTTGGCGCCGAGAGGTGGGACAGACATGCAGATAGACAAATTCACAATTAAGTCGCGAGAGGCGCTTCAGGCGGCTCAGCGGGAGGCGGAGAATCGGCAGCATGCGGAGCTGGGTGTTGATCACTTGGCGTTGGCGTTGTTGGGGCAGCCGGAGGGTGTCGTGCGCCCGCTGTTGGAGCGATTGGGGGCGAAGCCGGATGCGCTGATTGCGCAGGTGGAGCAGGAATTATCGCGAGCGGCGCGGGTGCAGGGTGGCGCGGAGCGTCAGCCTTCGCGCGCACTGCAGGAGTTGCTGCGGAGCGCGATGGGGTTGGCGGAGAAGATGAAGGATGACTACGTGAGCACGGAGCATCTCTTCCTCGCGGCGCTGGAGGCGAAGGATTCCGCGTTCGCCCGAGCGGCGAAGTCGGCGGGTGTGAGCAAGGAGGCGGCGCTGAAAGCGTTGCAGGCGGTGCGCGGGAGTCAGCGGGTGACGGATGAGAATCCGGAAGACAAATACGAGGCGTTGAAGAAGTACGGGCGCGATCTGACGGAGGCGGCGCGGCAAGGGAAGTTGGATCCGGTGATCGGGCGCGATCAGGAGATTCGTCGCGTGGTGCAGGTGTTGTCGCGGCGCACAAAGAACAACCCTGTGTTGATTGGCGAGCCGGGCGTTGGAAAGACGGCGATTGCGGAAGGGCTTGCCCAGCGGATTGTCGCCGGCGATGTACCGGAGAGTTTGAAGAACAAGCGGATCATTTCCATGGATCTGGGCGCGATGTTGGCGGGCGCCAAATATCGCGGCGAGTTCGAGGATCGTTTCAAAGCCTTCATCAAGGAAGTGCTCGATGCGGCGGGCAGCATTGTGCTGTTCATTGACGAGTTGCACACCTTGGTCGGCGCGGGGAAGGCGGAGGGCGCGGTGGATGCGTCGAATATGATCAAGCCGCCACTGGCGCGCGGGGAGTTGCGCTGCGTGGGCGCGACGACGCTGGACGAGTATCGCAAGCACATTGAAAAGGATCCTGCGCTGGAGCGGCGATTCCAGCCGGTGGTGGTGGACGAGCCGACGGTGGACGACACGATTGGCATTTTGCGCGGTCTGCGCGAGCGGTATGAGGCGCACCACGGCGTGCGGATTCAGGATTCCGCGCTGGTTGCGGCCGCGACGCTGTCGCACCGCTACATCAGCGACCGCTTTCTCCCGGACAAGGCGATTGACTTGGTGGACGAGGCGGCGAGTCGGCTCCGGATGGAGATTGACAGTATGCCGGTGGAGATTGACGAAGTGCGGCGCCGCATTCTGCAGATTGATATTGAGCGCGAGGCGTTGCGGAAGGAGAAGGACGAGTCGTCCAAGCAGCGTTTGGAGAAGCTGGAGGCGGAGCGCGCGCAGTTGCAGGAAAACAGTGCGGGCATGATGCTGCACTGGGAGAAGGAGAAAGAGCTGATTGGCCAACTCCGCTCGTTGACACAGGCGCTCGATCTCTTGCGCAGCGAGGAGGAGGCGGCCAAGCGCGCGAACGATCTCGGGAAGGCGGCGGAGATTCTCTATGGGCGCATTCCCAGCGTTGAGAAGCAGATGAAAGATGCGCAGGGACAGTTGGCAGAGTTGCAGCGCGATCGAAAGATGTTGAAGGAAGAGGTGGATCCGGAGGACATCGCTGCGGTGGTGTCGGCGTGGACGCGGATTCCGGTGAATCGTCTGCTCGAAACGGAAAAGCAGAAGCTCTTAAATATGGAGGAGCGGCTCCGCGCTCGCGTTGTGGGGCAGGAGGAGGCGGTCTCGGCCGTATCGCGCGCGGTGCGCCGCTCGCGGTCTGGGTTGCAGGATCCGAATCGCCCGCTGGGCTCGTTCATATTTCTGGGGCCGACGGGCGTGGGCAAGACTGAGTTGGCTCGGGCGCTGGCGGAATTTCTCTTCGACGACGAGCACGCGATGGTGCGCATTGATATGTCCGAGTTCATGGAGAAGCACACGGTGAGCCGGTTGCTGGGTGCACCTCCGGGCTACGTGGGGTATGACGAGGGTGGCTACTTGACGGAGAGCGTGCGGCGCAAGCCCTATTCGGTTGTATTGTTCGATGAAATAGAGAAGGCGCATCCCGACGTTTTCAACGTCTTGCTGCAGATTCTCGATGACGGACGGGTGACGGATGGGCAAGGGCGTACGGTGGATTTCCGGAATACGCTCATCATCATGACATCAAACCTTGGCGGTACGCTCATTCAGGAGACGCTTGCGGCGCATCCTGACGTGGGCCCAGACGACCCGGCGTATGAGCAGATGGAAGCGCAGGTGCAGGATGTATTGCGCAAGGCGTTTCGACCGGAGTTCCTGAACCGCGTGGATGAGACGATTATCTTCCACAGTTTGTCGCGGGAGCAGTTGTCGCAGATTGTGGACATCCAGCTTGCGCGGTTGCGGAAGAGCCTGGCGGAGCAAGAGATCGAACTCGAGTTGACCCCTGCGGCCAAACAGTTGCTGGTTGCGGATGGTTACGACCCGGTGTTCGGGGCGCGGCCGCTCAAGCGCGTTTTGCAGCGCAAGGTGTTGGATGCCCTGGCTGTGGAACTGCTGGACGGGCGCGTTTCGGCAGGAGACCGCATTCAGGCGGATGTGGCGAACGATCGGGAAGACGAGTTGCAGTTCCGCGTGGTGCGCCAGGCGATCAGCGGATGACATCGGAGCCGGGCGAAATGCGACACGCGCCCGGCGGCCGATGTTGTTGCGCGCGAGAGAATCGTTTATCTTCTGAGCATGGACGCGGCGCTGTCAGCAGTTTTGATCATTGGAATCTTCTATATGATCTACTACATAACGGATGGGATTTAATACGTCATGTCCGAAGAAATCCTTGTTCAGGTTCGAGGCCTGCTCCCGACTCCCACGGGGATTGGGGTGTTCTTGGGGCACGAGGGTAAGACGATCGCCATTTTTGTGGATCAGAATGTGGGGATGGCGATCTCGCTTTCGCTCCGCAAAACGAAGCCGCCGCGCCCGCTGACGCACGATCTCATCGCCAATATTTTTGCCGGGCTCGGCGTGCGCGTGCAGAAGGTGGTGGTGAACGACCTTCAAGAGGACACCTTTTTTGCGCGTCTCTATCTCGCGCAGGAAAATGAGCTGGGGCGAAACTTGTTGGAGATTGATTCGCGTCCGAGCGATTCCATCGCGATTGCCGTTCACCACGATGCGCCGATCTATGTCGCGCGCCCTGTGTGGGAAAAGGCGCAGGACATGACGTGGGCCTTGGAACAAGCGCAGACGAAAGAGGAGAAGCCGGAAGAGGATCCTCCGCCCGACGCCTGACTTTTTGCTCGCTCCTCTGTTCGTTCGCCCGTATTTTCCGCGCTATGAAAGTACTCGTCACCGGCGGCGCCGGCTACATCGGCAGTGTCACCACGGAGCTATTGCTCAATCAGGGGCACTCGGTTGTTGTGTTCGACAATTTTGAGCGCGGGCATCGCGATGCGGTGGATCCCCGTGCGCGCGTGATTGAGGGCGATTTGCGCGATCGCGATTCCATTATTGATGCCATGCGCGCGGCGAAGCCGGATGCGGTGGTGCACTTTGCGGCCTTCGCGCTTGTGGGCGAGTCCATGGAGGATCCGCAGTTGTATTTCCGGAACAACGTGGTCGGCGGGATCAATCTGGCCGATGCGATGAAAGCCGCAGATGTGCCGAAAATCATTTTCTCTTCGACATGCGCGACGTATGGCATTCCCGAGCAGATGCCGATGACGGAGGATTTGCCGCAGCGTCCGACGAATCCCTATGGCGAATCGAAACTTCTTTTCGAGAAGATTTTGCGTTGGCGCGATGAGCGCGATGGGACGCGATCGGTATTCCTTCGCTACTTCAATGCCGCAGGCGCGACGGAGCGGTTTGGCGAGCACCACGATCCGGAGTCGCACTTGATTCCCAATGTTTTGTTTGTCGCGCAGGGGCGCCAGGAGCGTGTGATGATGTTCGGCGACGATTACGAGACGCCAGACGGCACATGTATTCGCGATTACATTCACATCGTGGATTTGGCGCAGGCGCACATTCTCGCATTGGAGAAGGATGTGAGCGGGCCGTTCAACCTCGGCAATGGCGATGGGTATTCGGTGAAGGAAGTGGTGGACCTTGCGCGCGAAGTCACGGGCAAGCCGATTCGCGCGGACGTTGCGCCGCGGCGGCCGGGCGATCCGCCGCGCTTGATTGCATCGGCAAAGAAGGCGCATGCCGTTTTGGGTTGGAAGCCCCGCTATCCCGATCTGCGGACCATTATTGAGCACGCCTGGAAGTGGCATCAGGCGCACCCCCACGGTTACGCAAAATGAAGGCGACGGTCGAGCTGGTCTCGACCGGGGCGGAACTGCTTTCCGGCCGCACGCTCAACACGCACACCCAGACTCTGGCGCGCTATCTGGCCGAGCTCGGCCTCGAATTATCGCGCGAAACAAGTGCGCCCGATGACCGGATTGCCATTCGCGATGCCGTGCGCGATGCGTTGGCGCGCGCTTCGGTGGTGATTGTCACGGGAGGGTTGGGGCCCACGTCGGACGATGTCACGCGCGATGCCGTGGCGGAAGTGGTCGGCGCGGAGATTGTACTGCACACGGCGACGCGCGAAGCGATTCGCCAGCGATATGAGCGTACGAATCGCATTTGGAGTGAGAAGGTCAGTCGCCACGCGCTCGTGCTTTCGAGCGCGGACGTGCTGGAGAATCGCGCTGGCCTTGCGCCGGGCGAGGCGATTCAGTGGCAAGGGCGGCGCCTTTTTCTTCTGCCGGGTCCGCCGAACGAGTTTGAAGCCGTATTGCAGGATCACGTTATGCCGCGCCTGAAAGCGGTTGCGGATGTCTTGCCGCTACAGCGCGTGTTCCAGGTCGCGGGATTAGGCGAGTCGGACATTGTTCGGCTCCTGCCGGAAGAAGAGTTTCCGGGGCCGGATGTGAGTGTTGCCTACTGCGCGAGTCCGGGGTTGGTCGAGATTCGGCTCTCCGCCCTGCCATCGGCTGCGGCGGTTCACGCGCGCGCAGTCGCGCTGGTTCGCGAGCGATTGGGCGAGTGGGTGTTCGCGGAACAGCGGGTGGACCTTGAGACCGTGGTGGTTGAGGCCCTGCGCGCGGCGGGCAAGACGGTTGCGTTGGCGGAGTCGTGTACGGGCGGACTCCTGGGGCATCGGCTCACGAATGTGCCGGGAAGCTCGGAGGTATTTCTGGGCGGAATCGTGGCCTATGCGAATGCTTCGAAGATTCGCGATCTGGGCGTGCCCGCCGATCTCCTGGAGCGCGAGGGAGCGGTGAGTCCCGAGGTGGCCCTCGCCATGGCGAAAGGCGTGCGGGCTCGATTCGGTTCAGATATTGGCGTTGGGGTGACCGGCATTGCCGGACCGAGCGGCGGCACGCCGCAGAAACCTGTGGGGCTGGTCTACCTTTCTGTGGCTGATGAGGCTGGAGCGAAGGTGGAAGAATTGAGGATGGGCGGGCCACGGGCCACGATTAAGCAGACGACGTCGCAGCGCGCGCTGGATATGGTGCGCCGACGCGTGGCGGCTGTGCATTGACTTCACCGGCGGCGTGCTTCATCCTCTCCGCTTACTCGACGAAAGGATTTTCACCATGGCCCCGAAGACCCCCGCAAAAGACGCGAAAGAAAATAAAGACGACAAGAAAATGCCCGCGGCATTGAGCGCCGTGCTCGCCCAAATCCAGAAAGAATTTGGCGATGGCGCCATTATGCGGCTCGGCAATGAGGAGCACGCGGCATCGGTTCCCGCCATTTCGACGGGCGCGCTGACCTTGGACATGGCGATTGGCGTGGGCGGTGTGCCGCGCGGTCGCGTGATTGAGGTTTATGGTCCCGAGTCTTCCGGCAAGACGACGCTTGTTCTCCACATCATCGCTAACGCCCAGAAAGCCGGCGGGCTGGCTGCATTCATTGATGCAGAGCACGCGCTGGATCCGGTTTATGCGAAGAAGATCGGCGTGAATCTGGACGAGTTGCTCGTTTCGCAGCCGGATTCGGGGGAAGAGGCGCTTCAGATTGCGGAGACGTTGGTGAAGAGCAACTCGCTCGATGTCGTGGTTGTGGATTCCGTGGCCGCGCTCGCGCCGAAGGCCGAGTTGGAGGGCGCCATGGGCGACTCGCACGTTGGCTTGCAGGCGCGCTTGATGTCGCAGGCGTTGCGGAAATTGACCGGCGCCATTAACCGCTCCAAGACCTGCTGCATTTTTACCAATCAGATCCGCGAGAAAATCGGCGTGATGTTTGGAAGTCCCGAAACCACGCCCGGCGGCCGCGCGCTCAAGTTTTATGCCTCTGTCCGGTTGGATGTGCGCCGCATCGGCACGCTGAAGGATCCGACCGGCAAGGTGTTTGGAAATCGCACGAAAGTCAAAGTGGTGAAGAACAAAGTGGCGCCCCCCTTCACGGAGGCCGAATTCGACATTCTTTATGCCGAAGGCATCTCGCTGACGGGTTCGATTGTGGACGCGGCGATTCAGTATGGCCTGCTCGAAAAGCGCGGCTCCTGGCTCTCCATGGATGGCAAGCAGTTGGGGCAAGGCCGCGATGCGGTTCGCGACAACCTGAAGAACGATCCCGAGCTGCAGAAGCTGCTGGTGGAGAAGATTCAGACAAAGGCGAAAGAGATTCACCTCGGCCCCGGCGCGGGCAAGGGCGACGAGGAAGACGAATAGCGCGATTGTCTGGCGTTGCTTTTCCAAGCCTGTGAATCAAGGTACAGGTGAAAGAAACGCTTTATGAGTACGATTGGCGACTGGTAGCCGAGCCGTTTCCTGGGTCGTGCATTTAGGCGCGCTTCAACGCGCTGCGGCTCGACCGTCGTTATCGTTCGAAAATCTCTATCCTTGGGAAAGTATTGCCGCGGCAAGCCGTTGAGGTTCTCGTTGCAGCCCCGCTGCCACGCGCAATACAACATACACAGGGTCAGATAGCATGAAAGGCGGTTAGAGCTCCGGAGATGCGGCGCATAATGCCCATCAGGCTACTGAGGCGCGGCCATGGTGGCCCGCGAGGTAGCACGGAGGTAACCGCCATGAACAGTATAGGAATAGACTCCCACAAACGCTACTCGGTCGTGTGCGTCGTGGACGAAGCCGGAAGCATTCGGGCGCTGAGCGAAGGGGTATCGCCGGGGCGAGTGGCGGCGGTTTGAGCCAAACCGCCCTACCTTTGTGGGTGAGAGCATGAGTGAGTGGGGTTGGCGGCACAGTGGGCCAAGCCGCCCTGTCTTTATGACGAGGGGTGAGCATAGAATGCGCTTACTCGCTTAATGGTCTGGATATCCATTCAGAAATTTGCGAATTTCGCGTAACGGTGTAGTTGTGTTGCCCTTTTCCATAGCATTTTCGCATGGCGATCCGGCGGGTCCGCAGCTTGAGGCTGCGATTCAGCGCGCGATCTTGTCGCGCCAACTTCCGGCCGCTTCGCACGTGCCCGGTTGGCGAGTGGTTGCGACGGAGTTGCGCGTTCACCCGGAGACGGTGCGCGATGCGTTTGCTGCGCTCCGCAATGCGGGCTGGTTGGTGGGCGACGATGAGCAACCGGTCGCGGCCTTGCCGAGTGCGAGTGCGGTCGAAGCTGTGCGCACCCAATTGATTCGTAAGCGGGTTCAGTCGCTTCTTGCCGATGCGCGTTTGCTCGGCATTTCGGTTGAACGCATTTCAGAGTTGCTCAAGGAGGAAAAAGAGAATGAGCGGAGAGTTAGCGATTGAAACACGCGGTCTCACGCGGCGCTTCCGAAAGAAGACTGCGGTGAACCAGCTTAACCTGCGCGTGCCGATGGGCAGCGTGTTTGCGTTTCTCGGGCCCAACGGCGCCGGCAAGACGACTACGATCAAAATGTTGATGAACATTTTGCGGCCCTCGTCCGGCGAGGGCACGGTGCTGGGTGCGTCCATCACCCATGTGCGACCCGAGATCATGGCGCAGATTGGGTATGTCTCCGAGAATCAAAAAATGCCTGAGTGGATGACGGTTGGGCAATTGCTCGCCTACTGCAAGCCGTGGTATCCGACGTGGGACGATGCGTTTTGCGCCGCGCTGTTGAAGCAATTCGATTTGCCGGTGGATCGCAAGCTGCGCCACCTCTCGCGCGGCATGAAGATGAAGGCATCGCTGCTTTCTTCGCTCGCGTATCGCCCGCGCCTCCTTGTCTTGGATGAACCTTTCAGCGGCCTCGATCCGTTGGTGCGCGATGAGTTCATTCGCGGAGTTCTCGAACTCACCGCACAGGAGAAGTGGACGGTCTTTGTTTCGTCGCACGATATTGATGAAGTTGAGCGTCTTGCGAGCTGGGTTGGATTCCTCAACGACGGCGTGCTGACCGTTTGCGACCCCGTGGCTCAATTGCAGCGCCGCTACAAGAAGGTGGAGGTGGTTCTGGCGGGTGAGACGTCTGCGCAACCGAATCTTCCCGCCGAATGCCTCTTGCCGGAATCGAGCGGACGCACCATTCGATTTGTGGATTCCGCCGCCGATTCGCCTGAGCGCGTGGAGGCGTTGCATCGCCTCTTTCCGGCTGGCGCGGAACTGACGGTGAGTCCCATGGGGTTGCGCGATATCTTTCTCACGTTGACTCGCCAGGGGCGAATGCAGAATGAGCGAGGTGTGGCATGAGCCTGCTTCTGCATCATATTAAAAAGGACGCGCGCCATGCGCGCTGGCTGCTCGGGTTTTGGATCGTTCTCGTATTGGCCGAGGGCTTGCTTGTGGGCTTTGGCGCCAAGGCGGCGCCCGACGACCAGGCGGCACAGGCGGCCTTTCAGATCATTTCCTTTGTTCTGCCCGTGTTGCAGTTCCTGCTGCTTCTGGTGATGATCCCGTTCCTGGTTCACGACGAACCGCAAGTCGGCACAACGGCATTTTGGTTCACGCGGCCGATTCCCCGTCGGCTGTTGTTGAAGTCCAAGACGCTGTTCATTCTTGTGGCGCTCGTGCTCTTCCCGATTGCGGTCGAATTGATGGTCATGTTGGCCAGCCATGTGCCGCTGCGCGATGTGGCTCGCGTGTCGCCGGAGATTGCCTTCAATTCGTTGTTGGGAGTTTTGCCGATCTTTGCGCTTGCCGCGCTCACGCTTAACTTTGCGCGCTTTGCGATTACAGGCGTCGCAATTTACGTCGGCATTAGCGTCATCTCCGTCGCGGCGTATCTCAGTAGACTCTTTCTTCGCGGGGTTGAGAATTTTATGGTGCAATCCTTCTCGCTCACGATGTCTCGAACCATCGTGTCGAATCTGCTTCTTGTGATCACCAGCGCGCTGGTCATTGGCATTCAGTATCGAAGCCGCCGAACGTCCGTCAGCGCGGCCATCGCGGGGCTGGGCATTGCGCTCATGCTCGCGTGCAATTCGTGGTGGCCCTACGATTTCATGAGTCTGCCGAGCGCGCCACCCTCTGCTTCGGCCGTGGACTGCGATGCGCTCTCCGTCAAAATTGACAACCGATTCTTGAACGCATATTCCAGTTCAGATCGGGGCGGAAGAGGCGAGCCGACGCAGCGTATTTCCACGGCGGTCGAGGTTGAGGGCGTGCCCGCGACCTATGAGGCGCGCATCTCGAGTCTGCGCTCGCGCTTCCTCGTGGCTGGAGAAGAGCCCGTCGGGAACACCAATATGCAATCCTCTTCCTTCGGGCGATCCGCATGGGAAACTAAAAGGATTGAGGAATTGTTCCCGAACCTTCGCGTGATCGGCGACCGCTCCAGCACCGTTAACACCTCGCCGATCCTCTCGCTGCCGATGCACCGCTTTATGGAGCTGATGACGGCCCGCGGAACACTCGAGGGCGAAGCCGATGTGATCGTGAGCCATTTGGAAGTGGACCATCGCTTCAAATTGGCGCGCGGAGATCAGTATCGCGAAGGCTCCACTGAAGAGGTGATCAGCGAGGTGTCTGCGGTTCCCTCCGGGGCGCTCGTGGGCCTGCGCCGCACCACGCTCAACCGCTTTTATGAGCGCCAACCGAAAGGCGCGAATCGCTTCTCGGGAGATTCCCAGGCCAACGATGTCTTCTATGTTCTTTGCAATACCGAGCGCGGCGAAGTCGTCATGCCGGAGCAATCGTTCAACTTTGACTTCCGCGGTATGCAGAGATCACGCCACCTGAATGTTGTGCCCATCTATCTGCGCTTCCCCGCCGATGATTTGCCGGATGATGAGGTGGTGCCCGTTCTCGACGAGGCCTGGCTGGCGGGCGCCGAGTTGGTGCGTATTGTCCGGAAGCGCGAAGGCGAGTGCACGGTTTCCTTTAAGCAGGATGACTTCTCGCTTTCGGAGAAGGATCGCAGCAACACCACCAGGCACAAACATAAGCACGATCATTCGCACGATGATGCGGATGAGATCGAGGAGTAGCGCAGGGTTCGCTTGGCGAATGGCGCAATTCGCGCTACTACTTCCAAGGATTGGAACCTGGCTCGCGAGTGACTTCCAAGGGTTGGAAGTTTCGGGGCCAACGTTCCAGGGCTTGGAAGGTTCATGGCTGGCAATTTCCAATCGTTGGAAGCGGGTTCGGCGCGCGCGAGGGGTGCGCGGCGGGAGGCGGGCCTGTGGGTGATGTGGCTTTCGCTGGCGGTGGGGGTGTTGATGCTGGCGATGAAGTGCTATGCATTTTTCATCACGGGGTCTGCGGCGATTTTTTCGGATGCGGCGGAGTCGGTTGTTCACAATGTGGCGGTGGGGTTTGCGCTGTTCAGTTTGTGGTATTCCGCGCAGCCGGCGGATCGCAATCATCCGTATGGGCACGACAAGATTGATTTCTTTTCGGCGGGGTTCGAGGGGGCGCTGATTGTTCTGGCGGGGCTCTACATTATTTACGAGTCGGTTCTCAAGTGGTTGGGCGGGTTGGCGCTGGAGCATCTTTCGGCGGGGTTGTGGTTGACGGTGGCGGCGTTTGCGATCAATGGGGCGCTGGGCGGGTTTCTCGTGTGGCGCGGGCGCAAGGTGGGGTCGCTGATTGTCGAGGCGAATGGGCGCCATGTGTTGACGGATAGTTGGACGAGTTTGGGGGTGCTGGCGGGGTTGTTGTTGGCGTGGTGGACGGGGTGGGAGCCGTTCGATCCGATTTGCGCGATTCTGGTGGCGTTGAATATTTTGTGGTCGGGCATCCGGTTGATGCGCCGCGCGTTTCGGGGGTTGATGGATGAGGCGGATCCGGAGGTGGATCGGGTTGCGCGCGAGATTCTCGATGCGGAGGCGGCGCGGTATGCGGTGAAATATCACGAGCTGAAGCACCGGCGCGCGGGCCGCCACATTTGGATGGAGGTGCATTTGCTTTTTCCCGATGAAACGCCGCTTTGGCTGGCTCACGCGCAGGCGACGGAGATCGAGGATGCGATTGAGGCGCGGCTGGGGCCGGGGGCGAATGTCAACACGCACTTGGAGCCGTATCACGACCACGCGCGCGTGCACGGCGAGTGAGGGTTGCTTTGCTAGAGGGTGCGCGTGGTGGGGGTGAGGGCGCGGTGTTCGGCGAGGGCGGGGTCGGGACCTGCGGGTTGGACGGTGACGTGGCCGATGACTTTGACGTCTTCGCCGAATGTGATGTCGCCGTGGACGGTGAGGGATTCGCAGTGGAGGAGGGAGGGGGCGCCATTGGCGAAGCGGGCGGAGAAGTCGGGCCAGAGTTTGTAGTGGCGGGGATCGAGTTTGACGGTGGGCGGTTTGCCGTTGCGGCGCGGGTCGAGGAGGAGGCGTGCGTCGTTGCCCAGGGTATAGGCATCGGACCAGAGGGTGAGGAGGTCGTCGGTTGTTTTGACGGGCGAAAAGCGGGTGCGCGGGATTTCGATGACTTGTGCGCCGGGCAGAATGGCCAGGGCGCTGCCCATGGCGGTTTCGAGTTGGAGGACGGGCGGCGAGTTGGGGTCGCGCGGGTCAACGGTTTTGCGGTTGATCATCACGGGCAGGTCGGGTGGGGCGCCGGTCTTTTGCATGAATGCGTGCAGTGCGGCGAGGTCGAGCCAGAGGTTGTTGGTGTTGAAGTAGCGGTGGTGGGTGATGTCTTGGAATTGTTCCAATTCGTGCTCGGGGCACTGAGCGGATTCGCGAAGGAGCAGGCCGCCATCGCGCCGACTGGCGAGGTGCCCGCCTTTGCGATCGGCGCCGGTTCGTTCGGTGGCTTCCATCAGGAAGGGGGCGCCGGATGCGACGAGGAATCCGAGAATATCCACATCGAGTCCTGCGCCGAGGTTGTCCGCATTGGAGATGAAGGCGTAGCGAATGCCGGCATCGAGAAGGCGGGCGAGGGTGCCGGAGCCTGCGAGCGCTGCGTATAGATCGCCGTGTCCGGGCGGGCACCATTCTTTTGCGGGATCGGCGGGCCACGAGATGGGCTCCAGTGTGTCGGCGCGCAGTTTGGGAATGCGGTTCTGGAGAAAGGAGAGCGGGGCGGCCTGCTGGGCGAGTTCGGGATAAGCGGCGAGGGCGGCGAGTGTGTCCACCTCGGTGCTGAAGCTGTTCATCAGGAGGAGGGGGAGCGGGATGCCGAGGGTTTTGCGGGCGTGCAGCACTTGGCGGGCGATGAGGTCGAGGAAGGTGAGGCCGTTTTTCACGGGGAGCAGGGACTTTGCCTTGTCGAGGCCCATGCTGGTTCCCAAGCCGCCGTTGAGTTTGAGGATGACGGTCTGCGCCAGCGCGCGCTCACCGGTGGCGCGGTGGATGGCTGCTTCTGCGGCGGTGGGAAGCGTTCTGACGGGAATGAGCGAATCTTCGGGGATGAAGCCGGTTTCTCCGGCTTTCACGCGCAGAAAAGCGTGGCGAAACGCCTCGCGCGCGGCGGGCGAGGCGCCATCCTGTTCCATCTTGCGCAATGCGGCTTCCATCGGATTGCTCATGCGCCTAGCATAGCGAACTTCAGCTTTGTTTGTCAGGCTGATAAATCTTGAGCGAGCGCTTCACATGAAAACCGCTGATGAAATCCTATCTGACCTTCAAGCGTTGGATGCCGACAATTATTACAGCGAGGACTTCGAGTGGCTCTCCGCCGTGCGCGCGTATCGCGCGGGGCTTTCCGAGGGCGAGGGACAATTCTTTCGCGAGGCAGTATTGCGGCGCTTGCTGATGGACGGCTCGATCACGGATGTTTTGTTGTGCTCGGTGGACGCTATTCCCGAGGCGGCCACGCTGCTTGCCAATAAATTGAACGGCGAGTCTGCGCCCTCGCAGATGACGCGCGCGTTGATTGAGGCGCTGCGCCGATGCGGCGGCGAAGAGGCGTTTCGCGCCGTTGCGCGGTTTGTGGATTCCGATCAAGAGGGTGAGGCCTTGCGCGCGCTGGCGGCGATTCACTTCGTGCGCGCGCTGCCCTTCCTCGCGCGCGCGATGAAGAAGGAATATATCCGCGATTTGGCGTTGCACATTCTGCACGATCGCTTTCGCGCAGTCGGGATGGATGCCCTGCAGCGCGAGCTGCTCGCTTTTTGCGCGGGTTGGTCCGATGCGGAATTGTCCGAGCGGTTTTGTCGGGCCTTGAAATGCAAGGACGAGCCCTACAACCCCTTCACTGTGGAAGAAATTGCCACGCTGACCCGCGCCTTGCTGGGGCCGTCTTTTTATTGATGCGCTTGGCTCGGAAGTTTCTTCCTTCATCGGCGATGCCGTGCTATAGGAGAGGTTCAGTGGCCGGGGTTGAGAGAGGGGTCTGGCGACGCGGTGGATGTAAAAGGTGGGGGTTCAAGTGAGTGACGCGGAAAACAAGCGGGAGAACGAGTCTGCATTTTCACGCCGCCTTTCATGGGGTGGCACGCTGTTGGTGTGGCTCGCTGTTTTGCTGCCCTTCTTCTTTCTCTATGTAGTCAGTCGGCGCGCGGTTATCAATGAAGTGCGCTTGCACGCGATGGGCGTGGCGATTGCCACGGCATCGGGCATAGATACGGAGTTGCTTCCCGAGATTCGGAGTGCGGAGGACATGGGCACGCCGGGGTTCGAGAAGATTCAGCGCTATCTTTCGCGGCAGATCGAAAGCAACCCGGATATTCGCTTCATCTATACGATGCGCCGGGCGACGGGACCGAATGCGTCGCCTTCGGCGTATGAGTTTGTTGTGGATGGCCCTGCGCGCGACTTTGATGGCGATGGAAAGATTGGCCCAGACGAGGCGAGCGAGGATCCCGGCGCGCCTTATGATGCCACGGACTTGCCCGCGCTGATCGAGGCGTGGGATCGGCCGTCTGCGGATCCCGACATCAGCCCGGATCCGCCGTATCCCGATCTCATATCCGGCTATGCCCCGATTCGCGGCGCGAACGATGTGACCCTTGGCATTGTGGGGGTGGACATTACGGCGCGCACGGTGGCGATGAAATTGCGCATGGTTCAGATCGTGATTTTTTGCGTGTGGCTGCTCATTTGCGTGCTGATCACGCTCATTATTCACCTGTATTATCAGCAGAATGCGGCGTTCGAAGAAATTCGCCGCCTCAACGATGAGCTTGCGGCGCGTCATGAGTTGCTGCGCCGCACGAGTCGCGAGTTATCCGCGCGCGATACTCAGCGACTGGATTTGGATTTTGCGCCGCCGCGCGCGCGGACGGTGTTCGATCGCTTCGATTTGCGGGCCGCGCACATTGGCGGCGCGCCAGCGGGCGTGTTTGAGGTGGATCAGGATCGCGTTGCGTTCTATCTGGCTTCGATTCCCTACGCCTCGGGCAATGCGTCCATGATCGCGAGCCTCATCAGCGTTGCGCTCAATGCGTTAGCGGAGGGGACGGGCGGCGCGCCGGGGGTTCCGTCTGTGTATGTGGATTTGAGCGATCCGGGGGCCGTTCTCCGCCGTCTCTCCGCGCTGATCGCAAACGATTTGCCTCCTGAGGAATCCATTTCGCTGCTCTATGGAGTGATCAATTTGAACGATGACTCGATTGCGCTGGCTGCTGCGGGTTCGTGTTTTGCGGCGCTGTGCAGACGGGCGAGTGGCGCGGTGGAGTCGGTTGAACTGGTCGCGGGCGCGCCGCTGCGATCGGGCGATACGAATGAGTATCGCGTGGCAACCCTCCGTCTGAACGAGGGCGAGCGAATCCTCATGGTGGCGGCTGACGATGCGAGAGCCGTTTTCGCGGGCGCTGCGGATCGCGTGAAGGGGGAGCCTCTGAAAGAAGAGATTGCGCGCGTGGCCGCTTTGTTTCCGGCTGGCCGCGCCAATCTCTTGGCCATCGAGGCGTGCTGAGGTGTAAGGAATGCGCCCTGTGCGCGACTGACTTGAACATTCCGGATAGCGTTTGTCCGGGAGTGAATGAATCTAAAAGGAGAAAGAAGATGCGTAGAGTACTAACGGCGACATTGGGCCTCGGCATGGCGGCGTCCATTGCCACGGCTGACACCTATCAAATTGATCCGAAGCACACGGAAATCGGGTTTGCAGTGCGGCATCTCGTCATCTCTACTGTGCGCGGAGATTTTGGCGAGTTCAGCGGGACGTTCAACTATAACCCGGATGATCCGGCCGCCTTTTCGGCCGATGTGACGGTGCAGACGGCCAGCATTGACACCCGCGTTGCAGACCGGAATGCGCACCTTCGTTCACCGGACTTTTTCGATGCGGAGAAATATCCCACGATCACGTTCAAGGGGACGCGCGCCGAGAAGAATGGCGATGATCTGACTCTCTATGGCGATTTGACCATGAGGGGCGTCACCAAAGAGATCGCGTTGAAGGCCAGCGTTACGGGGCCGATCACGGATCCGTGGGGGAACCCGCGCGTTGGGATTGATGCCTCGGCGACGATCAACCGTCAGGATTGGGGCGTTTCGTGGAGCCAGACGCTCGACAGCGGCGGCCTGGTGGTCAGCGACAATGTGAAGCTTGAAATCACCGTTGAGGGCGTGAAGCAAGCGGCGCAACCTGCGGCGGAAGAGGCCGCATCGGCGGATGCCGCGACGGATGCACCTGCGGCGGAGTCCGCGGAAGCAGCGGACTAAGCGTTTCGAGTGCGAAAGAGAACGGGGTCGGCTTGCGCCGGCCCCGTTTTGTTTGGGTGCGAGGGCGAGGAAAGGGCTTGTTTTACGGCGGTGTGGGGGGTAGTGTCGGATTTCCATGAAGCGATTTGTTTCCATTATTACGATTGCGATTACGACGACGGGAGGCTTTTGAGGGGCTCGCGGTTGTAACCGTTTTGCACGAACCCCTCGGAAGCGAGGGGTTTTTTTGTGGCGTGACAGGGTGGTAATGGGCAGAGTCGCGGGGTTTCTAGCGAAGGCGAAGAGCGTGGAGAGGATATGAAGGAAATTGGCGTTGGTTTGTTGGGATTCGGCACCGTTGGCGCGGGGGTGGTGGAAGGGCTTCAGCGCAATGCGGATCTATTGGCGCGTCGAGTGGGGGCAAAGCCCGTTCTTCGCTGGATTGCGGACTTGGATTTGGATCGCGATCGCGGGGTGAAGGTGGACAAGGCGATATTGACGCGGGATGCGCGGGCGGTCGTCGAGGATCCGCGCGTGGATGTGATTGTGGAGTTGATTGGCGGGGTGGGCATTGCGCGGGATTTGGTGACGCGCGCGCTGGAGCTGGGGAAACCGGTGGTGACGGCGAACAAGAAGATGCTGGCGGAATTTGGCGCGGAGCTTTTTGGCCTGGCGGCGCAGAAAGATGCGACGCTGGCGTTTGAAGCGAGCGTGGCCGGAGGCATTCCGATTATCAAGGCGCTGCGCGAGGGCTTGGTCGCCAATCACATTGAAGAGGTCTATGGCATCCTCAATGGAACGTGCAACTATATCCTGACGCGGATGGAGCAGGAGGGGCTTCCGTTCGACGAAGTCTTGAAGGCGGCGCAGGCGGCCGGTTATGCGGAGGCGGAGCCGAGTCTGGACATTGACGGGCTGGATACGGCGCACAAGGCGGCGCTGTTGGCCTCGCTGGCGTATGGATTTGCGGTTCCGATGAAGGCGCTGCACGTGGAGGGGATTCGCGGGCTGGCGACGGATGAGATTCGGAACGCGGCGGAGCTGGGCTATCGGATTAAGCTGCTGGCGCTGATCAAGCACTCGGAGGCGGGGGTGAGTGTTCGGGTGCAGCCGACTTTGTTGCCGCGCGAGCACATGCTGGCGTCGGTGGATAGCGTTTTCAATGCGGTGTTGGTGCGAGGCGACATTTCGGGCGATACCCTGTATTATGGTCGCGGCGCCGGTCGGCTGCCGACCGCGAGCGCGGTGATTGCGGACATTGCGGATGTCGCATCGCGCTTGGCGCGGGGCGAGAAGGGCGGGTTGCCGGTGTTGCCGCCTTCGGGTGCGGCGTTGGCGTTGGTGCCGGTGCAGGAGGTTGCGAGTCGGTACTATTTGCGGTTGGCGCTGATGGATCAGCCGGGCGCGTTGGCGCGGGTGGCGACGATTCTCGGGCGGCACGGGATCAGCATTGCTTCGATGATGCAAAAGGAAGTGCGGCGCGGTGGGCATGTGCCGGTGATCGTGTTGACGCATCGCGCGGTGGAGAAGAGTTTTTCGGCGGCATTGGAAGAGATTGATCGGTTGGATGTGATTGGCGCGCCGACCGTGCGTTTGCGGATCGAAGATTTTGATTGAGAGGAAGGCGCGCGCGGTAGCGCGCGGTGAATGAAATCGGTTGTTCTAGTTTTTGAAGACGCAGCGGGGCTTCCGCAGGCGGAGCTGGACGGGCGGACTCCATTGGAGATCGCGCGCTGTCCGGCGGCGACGCGTATTGTCGCGGAGGGTTGGGGCGGCGTGCTGGGCAAACCGCCCGGGCGCGCGTTGCCGACAGCGGAGACGCGGTTGGCGACGCTGTGCGGGTTGCCGCCCGCAAGCGCGGCGCTCGCGGCGCGAGGGCCGCTGGAGGCCGTGGCGCTGGGCGTTGACGTGTCGGGCCATGCCTATGCGTTTCGCGGGGATCTGGTGACGCTGGACGATGGGTTGCTGCGCGATGGGCAGTTGGCGCGTTTGACGCTGCAGGAGACGGAGCAGTTGGCGCGGGAAGTGCAGACGCTGTTCGATCCGGCGCGGGTTCGGTTCATCGCCAGCGCGCCGGGGCGCACGGTGGTTCTGGTGCGCGAAGACCATGGAAAATCTCGCTCGGCGCAGGCGCCGTGGTTGTTGGAGGGCGAGGATATTTCGAGTTTGCCCTCGGGCCACAGCTGGGAGCTGTTTCGCGAGGTGTTGGAAAAGTCCGCGCAGGCATTTGCGCGGCAGACGATCAACGATGTGCGCGTGGATTTGGGGGAGAATCCGGCGAGTGCGCTTTGGTTGTGGGGCGGCGGTTCTCTCGCGCGGCTGCATGGGGATCCTTCCCTGCGCGGGCTGGTGTTGACGCAGAGCGCGATGGCGGCGGGGTTGGGCGCCGCGTTGGGCTTTGAGGTGGAGCCGCTATTGGATCCGTGGGCGGCGCAGCATCCCTCCGAGGTGATGGACGACGAGCGGCTGCGCCGCTGGTTCAAGGAGTTTGATCGGATTGTGGTATATGTCGAGGCGCCGCCGGAGTTGCGCCGCGGCCCGGCTCGCGAACGGGTCCGTCTACTGGAGCGCATGGATGTCTTGCTGACGCAGCCGTTGCTGGAGGCGTTCAAGTGGACGAAGGATCGGCGCTTGGCGTTGGTGAGCGTGGAGTCGGCGGCGCCGGAGGAGGGCGGGCGACGCGCGCCGCAGTTGGTGGCGGTGTGGGGCTCGCACATGGATCCCGACTCGGTGTTGCACTGGGACGAACCGTCGTGCAAGGCGGGTCGGTTGGCAGGTGTTTCGGCTGATGAAGTGGCTGGATTGTTGATTGGAGAATGACGATGGGTGTGATTGTTCAGAAATACGGCGGCAGTTCCGTCGCCGATGTGGAGTGTATGCGTCGCGTCGCGCAGCGTATTTTGAAGACGCGCGATGCGGGGAATCAGGTGGTGGTGGTGGTGAGCGCCATGGGCGACACGACGGATGACTTGATTGATCTGGCCAAGAAGATCAATCCGGAGCCGAACGAGCGCGAAATGGATGCGTTGATGGCGACCGGCGAGCAGATCTCGTCGGCGATTCTCACGATGGCGCTGCATCAGCTCGGCGCGGATGCGGTGTCGTTGACGGGGCCGCAGGCGGGCATCTTCACCGATAGCGTGCACACGAAGGCAAAGATTCGCGCGCTGAAGCCCAAGCGCTTGCTGGCGCAATTAAAGAAGAATCGCGTCGTCGTGGTGGCGGGGTTCCAGGGCCTCAATCCGGAGGAGGACATTGCGACGTTGGGGCGCGGCGGGTCGGATACGACTGCCGTGGCGCTGGCGGCGGCGATCAAGGCGGATCGCTGCCAGATTCTCAAGGATGTGGAAGGCGTGTACACGGCGAATCCGCGCGTGGTGCCGGAGGCGAAGAAGCTCGACGAGATCGCATATGACGAGATGCTGGAGCTCGCGAGCATGGGCGCGGAGGTGTTGCAGTCGCGCGCGGTGGAGTTCGCCAAGAATCACAATGTGGTGTTGGAAGTCATGTCGAGTTTTGTTGAGAAGCCGGGAACACTGGTTCGGGAAGAGGTGAGAAACATGGAAGACATTGTTGTGCGCGGAGTGGCGTCGGACAAAAATCAGGCCAAGGTCACGGTGCGCGGGTTGGAAGACAAGCCGGGCGTTGCGGGGTTGATGTTCACCGAGTTGGCGCGCAAGAGCATCAACGTGGACATGATCGTTCAGAACGTGAGCGACAAGGGTGAAACGGACATCACGTTCACCGTGCCGCGCGGCGATTTGGCCAAGACGGTTCGCACGGTTGAGGGGATGCAGTCCGATTTGGGCGCGAAGGATATTGTCGCCAATGAGGACATTGCGAAGATCAGCATTGTCGGCGTCGGAATGCGGAGTCATTCGGGCGTGGCGGCGCGGATGTTTGAGGCGCTGGCGAAGCACAAGATCAACATCTCGATGATCGCGACCTCGGAGATCAAGATATCCGTTGTGATTGCGAAGGCGGATGCGGACAAGGCGGTGCAGGTGCTGCACAGGGTGTTTGAGTTGGGAAAGAAGAAGTAGCGTAGAGCAAGGTTGCGGGCGCAGGCGAGGAACCGGTTTTCGCCTGCGAGCGAGGGCTTTGCATTTTTGCGGAAAGGCGACATGAAACCACACGTTGAAATCTATGACACGACGCTGCGCGACGGCGCGCAGGGCGAGGGGATTTCGTTTTCGGGCGTCGGCAAGATTCTCGTGGCGAAGCGCCTCGATGAATTCGGCGTGGACTATATCGAGGGCGGTTATGCCGCTTCGAATCCGAAGGACATGGAGTTCTTTCACGCGATTCGCAAAGAGAAGCTGAAGCACGCGAAGATCGCCGCATTCGGCAGTACGCGCCGCGCCAATGTGAGCGCTGCGGAGGATGCCGGGTGCAAGGCGCTGATCGAGGCGGATACGCCGGTTTGCACCATTTTCGGAAAGAGCTGGCGCTTGCACGTGAAGGAGGTGCTGCGCACGACGGAGGATGAAAATCGCGCGATGATCGCGGATACGGTTCGGTTCCTGAAGGAGCATGGCCGGGAGGTGATCTACGACGCAGAGCATTTCTTCGACGGTTTCGCCGACAGTCGCGAGCACGCGCTTTCGACGCTGCGCGCGGCGTATGAAGCGGGGGCCGATCGGCTCGTGCTGTGCGATACGAACGGCGGCACGCTGCCGGAGCGCATCGCGGAGGTGGTGCGGGATGTGCAGCAGGTGTTTCCCGGTGCGAAGCTGGGCATTCACACGCACAACGATTCGGAGTTGGGTGTGGCCAACTCGCTCGCGGCTGTGGCAGCGGGCGCGCGGCATGTGCAGGGCACGATCAATGGGTTTGGCGAGCGCGTGGGCAATGCGAACTTGGTTTCGATTGTGCCGAGCCTGGTGTTGAAGATGGGCTACGCGTGTATCCAGCCGGAGAATCTCAAGCAGCTCAAGGCGGTGTCGCAGTTTGTGGATGAGATGGCGAATGTGCGGCCGAATACGCGCCAGGCGTTCGTTGGCGATAGCGCGTTTGCGCACAAGGCGGGGATGCACGTGGACGGCGTGCGCAAATTGGCGTCGAGCTTCGAGCACATCAAACCGGAGTCGGTCGGCAATCAGCGCCGCATCCTGATCTCGGAATTGTCTGGCGCGAGCAACGTCTTTCTGAAGGCTGTGGAGATGGGGTTGAATCTCGACAAGAACTCAGCGGAGGTGAAGCAGATTCTGCGCGAGCTCGAAGGGCTGGAGAAGAAGGGCTATGCGTTCGAAGCGGCGGAGGCTTCGTTCAAGCTGCTGATTCAGAAGGTGCTGAAGAAGCACAAATCGTTTTTCAATCTGATCTCGTATCGGGTGACGGTTGACAAGTTCGAGATGGGCAAGCCGATTTTGGCCGAGGCGACGGTGAAGCTTTCGGTGAACGGCGATGTCGAATTGACGGTGGGAGAAGGCGGCGGTCCGGTGGACGCGCTGAACAATGCGCTGCGCAAGGCGTTGGGGCGGTTCTATTCCTCGATCAAGGATGTGTCGCTGGTGGATTATCAGGTTCGCATCCTGGATCCGGAAGAGGGCACGGGCGCCAAGACGCGCGTGTTGATCGAATCCACGGACGGCAAGCAATCGTGGGGCACGGTGGGCGTTTCCGCGAATCTCATTGAGGCGTCGTGGGAGGCGCTGGTGGACAGCGTGGAGTACAAGCTGTTCCTCGAGGAAAACGGAAAGAAGTAGATCGCGCGCAGCGTTCCTTGCCGCGGCCGATTGTCTCCGCGCGCGGTGTCGAGGCGTATGGTTTCTCGGCGCCGCGCGACTTATGGATGATAGGCGGAGGAGTCGGCATGAATGAGATTCGGATTCGAAAGAGCGCGGAGCGCGGTGTGACGGATGTTGACTGGTTGCGCAGTCTCCATTCGTTTTCGTTTGGCGACTATCACGACCCGGCCCAGATGGGCTTTCGCACGCTGCGCGTGATCAATGAGGATTTCATTGCGCCGGGTGGCGGATTTCCTACGCATCCGCATCGCGATATGGAGATTTTCAGTTATGTGGTGCGCGGGGCGTTGGCGCATCGCGACAGCATGGGGCACGAGAAGACGATTGTGCCGGGCCAGATTCAAGTGATGAGCGCGGGTCGGCTGGTGACGCACAGCGAGTTCAATCCGAGTTCGTCGGAAGCGACGCACATGCTGCAGATTTGGATTCGCCCGCGCGAGCGCGGGTTGCCCCCGAGCTATGCCGAGTGGCAGCCGACGCCGGAGCGGGCGGATGCGCAAAAGGTGTTGATGATTTCGGCCGATGGTCGAGAGGGATCGGCGACGATTCAGCAGGACGCGAATGTGTATCGCCTTCGTCTGCAAGCGGGCGAGGAGGCGTCGCATGATTTGCCGGTGGGGCGCGGCTTGTGGGTTCAGCTGGTCGCGGGCGCGCTGTCGCTGAATGGCGTCGCGTTGACGGCGGGCGATGGCGCGAGTTCCGAGGTGGCGGGGACGTATACGATTCGCGCGGATTCGGATGTCGAGGCGTTGCTGTTCGACCTGAATTAGCGGAGGCGCTGTACGGCGCCTGAATCAGGCGGCGGTTGTGCGCGTGGGCACGAAGACCGAGGGGCCGTTCGCGCGCGGGATTTCTTCCAGTTCGACTCGCAGTGTTTCGCGCAGTCGGGCGAGTGTGAGGACTTCGCGCGCGGGGCCGATTGCGTGAATGCATCCATCTTTCATCAGCAGGGCCTCGTCTGCGTAGGTTGCGGCGAGGTTGACGTCGTGGAGTACGGCGAGGACGGTGAGTCCTTCGCTGGCGATGGTTCGGGCGAGGTCGAGGGCGTGGCGTTGGTGGGCGAGGTCGAGGTGGGCGGTTGGCTCATCGAGCAGGAGCAGGCCGCGACCGGTGCTTCGCGCTTCGTGAAGTTGAGCGAGAGCGCGGGCGAGGTGTACGCGCTGTCGCTCGCCGCCGGAGAGGGTGTCCACTTTTCGTTCCGCAAATTCGGTGACGCCGGCTTGTTCCATGGCTTCTCGCGCGATGGCGAAGTCTGCGACGCTGGGGAAGCGCGAGTGGGGGAGGCGGCCGAGGAGGACGAGGTCGAGCGCGCGGAAAGCGAACGGGGTGGAGGTGTGTTGCGAGACGACGGCGCGGCATCGTGCGAGCGCCGTGCGCGAGTGTTGCGCGAGGGATTTACATGAGCAGGTGACGCGGCCGCGGTTCGGTTCCAATTCTCCGCTCATGAGGCGCACGAGGCTGGTTTTGCCTGCGCCATTGGCGCCGAGCATCACGGTCAATGCGCCTGGGCGCAGTGCGCAGGTTGCATCCCGCACCAGCGTGCGGTTGCCGCGCACAAGAGAGACGTGTTCGAGCGCGATCATGTGCCCTCGCGGCGCTGCTCGCGCAGCAGGAGATAGAGGAAGAAGGGCGCGCCCAGTAGCGCGGTGACGAGGCCGATGGGTAGTTCTATGGGGGCAGCGACGGTGCGAGAGAGCAGGTCGGCGAGGGGGAGCAGGGCGGCGCCCAGCAGTGCGGAGGCGGGGACCAGTCGGCGATGGTCGGGTCCGCTGATGAGGCGAATGACGTGGGGGACGACGAGGCCGACGAACCCGATGAGTCCGGTGAAGGCGACAGCGCCGCCGATCGCGATGCAGGTCAGCAAGATTGAGGCGCGCTTCAGTCCTTCGACGGGCACGCCGAGCAGCGCGGCTTCTCCTTCGCCGAGCAGCAGCGCGTTGAACCACGGCGCGTATCGCTTGGCGAATAGGAAAATGGGCAGGGTGAGCACGAGGAGGATGGGGATGATGGTCCAGTCTGCGCGACCGAGGCTGCCGAAGCTCCAGAAGGCGACTTCGCGGAGTTGGGCGTCGTTTGCGATCAGCATCAGCACGCCGATAGCTGCGCCGGCCATGGCGTTCATGGCAATTCCTGCGAGGAGGAGGTGGTCCACGCGAATGCGGCCCCAGCAATGGGCGATGCGGACCACGATGGCGGTGACGGCCCAGCCCCCGAGAAATGCGACGATCGGAAGGAGGTAGGTGACGGGAATGCCCAACTGCGAGAGGAAGAGTGGGCCCAAAACGGTCAATGCGGCGGCGGCCATGGCGGCGCCGCTGGAAACACCGATGAGCGCGGGTTCCGCCAGCGGATTTCGGAACAGCGCTTGCATCAAGACGCCGCCGAGCGCGAGCGATGCGCCGGTGAGGAGTCCTGCGGCCACGCGCGGAGCGCGAATGTGGAAGAGCACGGCTGCCTCGCGATCGGTGAAGGTCCAGGGGAGGTCAATGCCGAGCGGCGCGAGGAGGATGGAGAGTACCTGGCCGGGTGAAATTGGAACGGCTCCGATGCCGAGGCTGGCGAGTATTACGGCTCCGAGCAGAATCCCCAACCCGGGAAGCAGCCAGCGATCGGGTACGCTGCGCTGCGCTGCTGTCGCCAGGTCAGCGGTGGTTTCGCTTGCGATGGAGCCGATGGACTTCACGGATAGAGGAGCGCTTGCAATTCGCGAATGGCTTGGGGCAATCGCGGGCCGAAGCCGAGCAGAAGAAGATCGTCCATGGCGACGGCGCGCGCGTGCTCACCGGCGGGCGTTTCCTTCAAGCCGGGCGCATGCCAGATGGCGTCGGCGCCGCCGAGGCCGTCCATGCTGGACTGTGTCAGGAGGATCACGTCTGGCGCGGCTTGTACGGCGGCTTCGGCAGTGAGCGGTCGGTATCCCGCGTATTCGGTGACGGCATTTTGCGCGCCTGCGAGGCGGATAATTTCATCGGCCGCGGTGCCTGTGCCCGCGACGTTGAGGGCGCCGGGGCCACGTGCGAAGACGAAGAGCACGCGAACGGCTGGGTTGGTGGGCGCTGGGATGGAGGCGAGTTCGGATTCGACTTTCCGGGCCAGCGCTTCGCCTTCCTCGGCGCGATTCAGGGCGAGGCCCACGGCGCGAATGCGCGCGAGGCAGCCGGTGATGGAGTGTGAGCTGGTGATGCGCTCGATGCGAACGCCTGCGCGGGTCAATTGTTCCAGCGCTTGCGGCGGGCCTGCTTCATCAGATGCCAATACGACATCTGGATTTACGCTCAACACGCCTTCGGCGGAGATCATGCGGTAGTAGCCTACGTGCGGAACGTTTGCGGCTTCTGCGGGATAGGTGCTGGAGGCGTCCACGGCGACCACGCGGTCGCCTGCGCCCAAGGCCCAGATGGTTTCGGTGACGGCGCCGCCGAGGCTCGCCACGCGCGGTTCTTCAGCCGCCGCTTGAAAAACGAAGAGACCACTCACCGCTATTGCCATCATCCACATCAGGGAACGCATGTTCATTTCTCCTATAAAACAAAAGCGCCGCTCGATTTGGGCGTGCGCGGTTCAGCCTTGTGCTGAAGCTGTTGGCATACTAGGGCGCGTGTTTTATATGTCAACCGCGATTGGCGTGAGGCGTGTTGCGCGGCGGCGTGGTGGTTGAAAAAAGAGGGCGACCGCGCGCGCGGTTCATGGCACGCTTTGGCGTGTGAAGGAGATGTGATGATGAACTATCTGGGGTCGCTCTTTTGCTGCGTAGGGCTTGCGTTGGTGGCGGGTTGCGTTTCGGGGACGCCGGATGGCGGGGTGCGGGACGATTTTCTCGGCGGTCGCGAGCGGACGGAGATTCCGGCGGGTGTGGCGGACATCTATTGGAAGTTGATTGAGCTGAATGGGAATCCAGCGCCGCACGGGTCGGGTGGAAAAGAGGCGCACTTGTTGTTGCAGGTGACCAAGCCGATAGCGCGCGGGTTTGCGGGGTGCAATCGCTTTGCGGGCGATTACGTGTTGGAGGGGTCGGCGCTGTCGTTCGGCGAATTGCGGAGGGGCGATGTGGTGTGCGCGGAGGGGATGCCGCTTGAGGACGAATATTTGGCTGCGTTGGCGCGGGTTGCCGCGTGGTCGCGCGATGGCGAGACGCTGTCGCTTTCGGATGCGGAGGGTCGGGTCGTGGCGCGGTTTATGGCGCGACCGCTGTAGGGTTGGGGCGAGGGAAAGTTCCAACGATTGGAAAACGGGCGTTTTTGCAGTTCCAACGCCTGGAAAAATCCGCTTTATTTGCCGGCTATGTCCGAGTTGCCGAAAAATTATGATCCAAAGTCCATCGAGGCGAAGTGGTACGCCTGGTGGCAAGAGAACAAGTGCTTTCACCGCGATCATCGCGATGGGGGGACGCCGTACACGATTGTGATTCCGCCGCCGAATGTGACGGGCATTCTGCACATGGGGCACGCGTTGAACAATTCGATCCAGGACGTGTTGATCCGGTGGCGTCGCATGCAGGGGTATAACGCGTTGTGGGTGCCGGGGACGGATCACGCGGGGATTGCGACGCAGAATGTGGTGGAGCGCGAGCTGAAGAAGGAGGGGCTGCGTCGGCAGGATCTCGGGCGGGAGAAGTTTCTCGAACGGGTGTGGGCGTGGAAAGAGAAGTACGGCAACACGATTGTGAATCAGCTCAAGTCGCTCGGGGCGTCGTGCGATTGGGATCGTTTGCGCTTCACGATGGACGAGGGGTTGAGCAACGCGGTGAAGGAGGTCTTTATCCGGCTCTACGAGAAGGGGCTCATTTATCGCGGGACCTATATCATCAATTGGTGTCCGCGCTGTCAGACTGCGCTCTCGGATGAAGAGAGCGAGCATCGCGATGTGAAGGGCAAGCTCTATCATGTGAAATATCCGGTGAAGGGCGAACCGGGCGCATTCGTGACGGTGGCGACGACGCGACCGGAGACGTTGTTGGGCGATACGGCTGTGGCGGTGAATCCGAAAGACGAGCGCTACACGCAGTGGGTTGGCAAGGTGCTGTTGTTGCCGATCCTGAATCGCGAAATTCCGGTGATTGCCGACGACTTTGTGGCGCGGGAGTTTGGAACGGGTTGTGTGAAGGTGACGCCTGCGCACGATCCGAATGACTATCAGATGGGGCTGCGCCACGATTTGCCGCAGGTCAATGTGATGACCGAGGACGGGCACATGAACGAGAACGCCGGTCCCTATCAGGGGGTGGAGCGTTTTGCGTGCCGCAAGAAGATTGTGGACGATTTGGAGGCGGCGGGGCTGTTGGAAAAGGTGGATGAGCATCCGCACGCGGTTGGCCATTGCTATCGCTGTTCATCGGTGGTGGAGCCGCGTTTGTCTCCGCAGTGGTTTGTGAAGATGAAGCCGCTGGCCGAGCCGGGCATCAAGGCGGTGCGCGAGGGCAAGATTCGCTTTGTGCCGGATCGGTGGAACAAGGTGTACCTCGAGTGGATGGAGAACATCCGCGATTGGTGTATCTCGCGTCAGATTTGGTGGGGCCATCAGATCCCGATCTTCTATTGCGACGATTGCGGGCACCAGTGGGCGGATCGCGGCAAGCCGAAGGCGTGCGCGAAGTGTCAGTCGTCAAATGTGCGGCAGGATGAGGATGTGCTCGACACGTGGTTTTCCTCGTGGATTTGGCCTTTCAGCGTGTTCAACTGGCCGGAGAAGAACGAGGATTTGAAGTTCTACTATCCCACGAATTCGCTTTCGACGGCGTCGGAGATCATCTTCTTCTGGGTCGCGCGCATGATTATGGCGGGCTATGAGTTCATGGATGAGCTTCCGTTCTCGGAGGTGTATATCCACGGGACGGTGCGCGACAATCAGGGGCGCAAGATGTCGAAGAGTTTGGGCAACTCGATTGACCCGCTCGACATCATCAATGACTACAGCGCCGATGCGCTTCGCTTCAGCTTGTTGATGCTGACGGCGACGGGGCAGGACGTGTATGTGTCGAAAGAGAAGTTCGAAGTGGGGCGCAATTTCGGCACGAAGATTTGGAATGTTGCGCGCTTCATGCAGATGCACAAGACGGAGCAGCCGATTGACGTGCGCGCGCTGAAACTGAATCCCAGCGCGTGGTCGGCGGACGATTGGCACATTGTTGCGAAGGCGGACGACGCGGCGAAGGTGGCGCAGGAGTGTTTGGAGCGGTTCCGCTTCAACGATTATGCGCACGTGCTCTATGATTTCATGTGGCACGAGTTTTGCGATTGGTATGTGGAGTATGCCAAGAATGTGCTATATGGCTCGGACGAAGCGCGACGCCGCGAGGTGTTGCAAATCATGCACCACGTGTTTGATCGCGCGTTGCGATTGTTGCATCCGCTGATGCCGTTCCTCACGGAAGAGCTGTGGCACGGAATGGGCTATGGGCTCGAGGGCGAGACGATCATGACGGCGAAGTGGCCGACGCCGGAAAATTTGGTATTGCGCGGTTTGGCGCAGCCGTACGTCGAATATGTGGATCTGAAGCACGACTTGATTCGGCGCGGGCGCCAGTTGCGCGCGGATTATGAAGTGCCGCCGAGCGAGAAGGTGGATTTCACGATCAAGCCTGTTGATGCGACGGCGGCGGAGTCGCTGCGCGCCGATGCGCAGGCGATCGGATTGCTGTTGAAGGCGGGTTCGCTGGCGGTGGACGCCGAGTTTGTTCCGCCGAAGGCGATGCCGAGCGCGCTGAATGCGCTGGGCACGATCTATTTGTCGCTGGGCAGCTTGGATGTGGAGGCCGAGCGCGCCAAATTGCAGGGACAGCTCGACGCGGTGACGCAGGAGCTGGAGCGAATTGAGCAGCGCTTGTCGAATGTGGACTTTGTGAAGAAGGCAAAGTTGGATGTGGTGCACAAGACAATGGCGCGGCAGCAGGAGCTGAAGGAAAAGGGCGAAAAACTCGCGGCGCTGATTGCTGCGCTGGGATAAGGATATTTATGAGCGATGTGTTCGGTACAATTCTGGCCGGCGATTCCGATGTGCTGCGTCGCTCTTTTGAGCAGTTGCAGAATCAGTCGGTGGATTGGGACCTTTCGGATGGCGCCGCCGTGCAGCCGATGCGTCGGCAGAAGACCATTGCCAGAAGCGTGTCGGTGGAAGGGCCGGGCACCTTTTTGGGCAAGTCCATCAGCAGGTTGACGCTGGAGCCGACGGACCTCGAAGGCTGGTGGTTCTCGCGCGAGGATTTGCACGACAGTTTGCCTGTGCGCGTTTCCATCCGCAACGTATGGACGACGGGCGATGTGGTGAGCAACATCGTGCTGCGCAGCGGGCCGCCTCAAAATTACGTGCGCATGGTCGAGCACATTGTCGCGCTGAAGATGGGCATGGAAATTGACAACCTGATGATTCGCTGTAGTTCGGGCGATCCGCCGCTGTTCAAGCGGGGCAGTTTGGATTTGGTTGAGGCGTTGGAGTCGGCGGGCTTGGTGGAGGTGGACCGTCCGGTTGCGTATTGGACGGTGAAGGAGCGCGTGACGGTAGGGTTGCCGAATGGCAGTTTCCTGATCTTCGATCCGTGCGAGGGCGCTCCGACGCTGACGGTGGATTGTGCGATCAACTTTCCGACGGCGATTGGCAAACAGCGGATCAAGTTCCCGCTAATTTATGAGCACTTCCGGCGCGGCGCGGAAGCGCGCACCAACTCGTCCTTTGCGAAGATGCTGTATGCGAAGACGCTGGGGCGCATTTTTGCCGATGTGCGCAACCTTGGCTACAACATGGACAACATTTTGGTGGCCAGCAAGTGGGGCTATGTCAACAAGCCTCAACTGATGCACGAAGGCAAATCGCTTGAAGCGGTGTGGCATCGGGCGGTGCTGGATTTGCTCGCTGCGATTGCGCTGCTGGAGGAGGGCCGTTTCGTGGGGCGCCTCACCTCGTATCGCGCAGGGCACTTCTTGGACTGCTATGCGATGCGGTTGCTCTACCGGAAGGGCCTCTTGAAACGGCTAGGCGAGTAGCGCAGTTTCGGGCTAGACTGCGGGCATGCCTGTTCACAATGCCGATATAGCCGCGGCGTTCGACGAGATCGCCGATCTGTTGGAAATCAAGGGGGAGAATCCATTTCGCGTGCGCGCGTATCGCAATGCCTCGCGCACGATCTCGGATTTGGGCGAGCCGCTGCACGAACGCGTTGAGCGCGGCGAGGACGTTGTCGGCATTCCCGGAATCGGCAAAGACCTTTCGCAGAAGATTGGCCAGATGGTCATCACGGGGCGCATTGCGCAGTTGGAAGAGTTGCGCGCTTCGCTGCCGCCCGGCTTGCTCGAAATGTTGCGTTTGCCGGGCTTGGGCCCGAAGCGCGTCAAGATTCTCCACGACGATTTGAATGTGCGCGATTTGACGCAATTGGAGAAGGCCGCGCGCGAGGGGAAGATTCGCGAAATCAAGGGATTTGGCGAAAAGACCGAGGCGAGCATATTGCGAGGCATCGAAATGCGGCAGGTATATGCGAAGCGGTTCCGCCGCTCGGCGGTGGCTCCGTATGCGGATGCGCTGGTGAAACACTTGCGCGCGGTGCCCGGCGTGAAGCAGCTCGAGCTGGCGGGGAGCTTTCGCCGCGCGCGCGAGACGATTGGGGACTTGGATATTCTGGTGGAAGCCGAGGACTCGGCAGCGGTGATGGATGCCTTTGTGGCCTATGACGAAGTGCAGCAGGTCCTGGCGAAAGGGGAGACCAAGGCGAGTGTTGTGTTGCGCCTCGGTCTTCAGGTGGATCTGCGCGTGGTTCCCCGAGAGAGTTTTGGCGCGGCGCTGCAATACTTCACCGGCAGCAAGGAACACAACATCGCCGTGCGCAAGCTCGCTCAGGCGAAGGGTCTGAAGGTGAATGAATATGGCGTGATGCGCGGCGAGGAGTCGGTGGCAGGCCGCACGGAAAAGGACGTGTATGCTGCCGTTGGGCTCGCCTGGCCGCCGCCGGAAATCCGCGAAAATCGCGGCGAGGTGGAATTGGCGGCGACGGGAAAGATGCCGAAGCTGATCGAGGCCGGCGATATCCGCGGCGACTTGCACAACCACTCCACCTGGTCGGACGGAGCCAACACCATTGAAGAAATGGCGCGCGCGGCGCAGGCCCTGGGCTACGAATATCTCGCCATTTGCGATCACTCGAAGCGACTCACGGTTGCCAATGGTCTTGACGCGGTGCGTCTGGCGAAGCAGATGGACGAGATCGAGCGACTGAACAAGACCTTCGACGGATTTCGCATTCTCAAAGGTGTCGAGTGCGACATTTTGGAGGACGGCTCGCTGGACTTGGAGGACCGGGTTTTTGAAGAACTGGATCTGGTGGTCGTCTCCGTCCACAGCAAGTTCAACCTCACTCGTGAAGAGCAGACGACTCGCATGCAAAAGGCGTTGGACAATCCGTACACAACGATCTTGGCGCACCCGACGGGGCGATTGATTCAAGAGCGCGAGCCGTATGAGATTGATATTCCCCGCATCATCGAGCATGCACGTCAACGCGGGTGCTACCTGGAGTTGAACGCGAACCCCATGCGACTCGATTTGAATGATGTCTATTGCCAGATGGCCAAGGAAGCGGGGGTGTTGATCAGTATTGATGTGGATGGCCATCAGGCGCAGGACCTCGGGAACATCAGTTTTGGCATCGGTCAGGCGCGCCGCGGTTGGTTGGAAAAGAAGAGCGTCTTGAACACCCGGCCATTGAGCGAGCTGCTGAAGTTGCTCGCGAAGGCCCGGCGATTTTAGCGGGCGAGGGGAGACGTATGTTAGAGGCGGTTGTTTTTGATTTCGATGGCGTCATCGTTGATACCGAACACCTGCATTTTGCGGCGATGCAGAAGCTCGTGGAGCCGATGGGCATTGGCCTTTCGTGGGATGGCTATGTCCGCGATCTGATCGGCTTTGATGACCGCGGTGCGTTTGCCGCGATCCTGCAAAAGGCGGGACGCCCGAGCGATGGAGAGTCAGTTCGACGGTTGGTGGAGCAGAAGGCCGGGATATTTGGCGACTTGGTCAATCACGCGCCGCCTGATCCCTTTCCGGGTTCGGTGGAGCTCATTCGCAGTCTGTCGGGCCAAATCCCGTTGGCCCTTTGCACGGGTGCGCTCTATTCGGATATTGCGCCGGTTTTCAAGGCGCTCAACATTGGGGATGCGTTTGATGTGGTGGTCACCGCTGACGACGTGCAGCAGTCGAAGCCCGACCCGAGTTGCTATCGGTTTGCTGTGGAGCGCTTGAGTCGGCGCTATGATCGCGCGTGGCCCGCGAGTTCATGCCTGGCGATCGAGGATACGCCAGCGGGCATCACTTCGGCAAAAGGCGCAGGACTCGCAGTGCTCGGATTGACAAACAGTTATGATCGGCAGCATCTCGCGCAGGCGGACTTCATTTTGACGACGCTGGCCGGTGTGGATTTGTCCGTCTTGAAAAAGATGATGTATGCGCCCTGACAACGGGCTGTTGTGTGGTATAGTCCTTCATCATGCCGCACGTAGTTACAGAACCCTGCGTTGATTGTAAGAACACCGTTTGTGTGACGGTGTGTCCTGCCAACTGTTTTCACGAAGACGAAAACATGCTCGTTATTGATCCGGTCGAGTGCATTGATTGTGGCGCGTGTGTTCCGGAATGCCCGACGCATGCCATATTCCCGATGATTCGCGTTCCCGCCAAATGGAAGAGCTACATCAAGCTCAACGCGGAACGCGCGCCGCTGCTCCCAATCTTGACGGAGAAAAAAGAGCCACTCTCCTGACCGCCCGTCTGCGGCTACGCCGATTCGAGCGTGTCCCAATTTCCCGCCGCCTCAATGGCGAGGTGCAGCCGTTTGAAGGCTTCGACGAGGGCGGGGTCGAATTGCGTGCCCGCATGGCGCTCAATTTCGCGCATCGCTTCCTCTTTGGAAACGGCCTTGCGATAGATGCGATCGGATCGCATGGCGTCGTAGGAGTCAATGATGGCGAAAATTCGCGCGCCGAGCGGAATGTCAGTTCCTTTGAGCCCGCGTGGGTAGCCCGTTCCATCGTAGCGCTCGTGGTGAGAGCGAATGATCTCTGCGACCTTCTTGAGGTGTGGGCTGGGGCTCAGGAGTTGATAGCCCGCTTCGGGATGCCGCTTCATTTCCTCGCGCTCTTCCGGTGTGAGCGGGCCGGGCTTCAACAAAATGCTGTCGGGAATGCTCATCTTGCCGATGTCGTGGAGCAGTGCGCCGCGCGCGATTTCATCAATCTCATTGATGGAGAGGCCGAGTTCGCGCGCCATGATGACGGAGAGGTCTCGAACGCGCGAACAATGGCGAGCCGTGCTGCGTTCGCGCGCATCGAGGAGGGAGGCCATCGCCTCGAGGGTGAAGTCATACGAAGACTTGATCTGCGTGAGCGCCTCGCGGAGGGCCGCGCTTTTCTCGCGAACCATTTCTTCAAGGTGGTTCTGGTAGCGGATATTTTCGTCTTTCAGGCGGCGATATTCCAGCGCGCGCTCGACGATGGCGGTGAGTTGGTCCGGGACGACTGGTTTCTCGATAAAATCGTAGGCGCCACGTCGAAGGCTCAGGACCGCATTGTCAATGGTCGCGTTTCCGGTGATGACGATTTTGATCATGTTCTCGTCCATCGAGCGCAACTCGTCGAGGAGGTCCAATCCGCTTTTCCCGGGCAGGTTGAGGTCGGTGATGATGATGTCGAATCGGCCCGGCTGATCTTGAATGGCGGCGATGGCGGCAGGGGCCGTGGTCTCGACCTGCACTTCGTATGCCTGTGCGCGGAGCGCGCGGGAGAGGAAGGCGCCCACCGTCGGTTCGTCATCTACAACGAGGATGTTGCCTCGCTTGCGCGTTCCGTTGGCGATTGGAGGAGTGGGAATCTCGGAGGATTCCCCTGCCGGTGCGGGCAGGGGTTGGTAGACCGAAACGCGGTTGCGGCCGCTCTTCTTCGCCATGTAGAGAGCTTGATCGGCTTGCGCCAGCAGAGTGTCGCTTGTTGTGTCGGGCGGGCAGTTGACGCTGCTGGCGACGCCAATGGAGGCGGTCAGTTGGATGGCAAACCCCTTGCTCGTTCCGAAGACATGCTGGCGCATGGCGTTGAGCAATCGTTCGCCGAAGGCGATGCAGTCGGCTGTTCCGGCCTGTGCGAGAATGACGACCATTTCATCCCCGCCGTAGCGGCCGATGATGTCCGATTCGCGCGCGACGCGTTCGACGAGCGATGCGAATTCGCGCAAAATCTGGTCGCCGAGCATGTGGCCGTGCGTGTCGTTTAGCGTCTTGAAGTCGTCCACGTCGAGAACGGCGACACCGACGGGCCAGTTGTAGCGTCGGCTCATCAACCAAGTGCGCTGATATTCTTCTTCCAAGCCGCGCCGGTTATAGAGCCCGGTGAGCGCATCGCGCACGGAGAGTTCGCGCATGCGCGCCAAAGCGGACAGGACGGTGGAGAGTTGGTTGGCTGCGTGATAGAGGAATGATGCGTCGCGCGAGGAGTAGGCATCTTCCGCCACGGCGGCGAGGGTCAACATGCCGCGTATTTCGCCACGCGCGATGATGGGCACGCTGAAGCTGCTGCCGACGCGCTGGGGTCCCTGCGGGTCGAGGTTGGAGGGGTCGAAGATGACGCGCAGATTCGCGCGAGGTGCAATATGCCCGCTGAGGGCTTCGTAGCGCCGCAGGATCTCTTTCTCCGTGCTGAGGAGAAAGTCGTGCGCCACCGGGGTGATCGCGTGGAGATGGAGGACCGGTTCATCGCCTTCAAGGTTCAGAATGCCCGCAGCCGCACAGGGGAGGAGGCTGCCGAGTCCCGCGCTCAGGCTGCGCAGCGCCTCGTCGAGATTCTCCGCCGTCAGCGCCGATTCGCTGAAAGTACGGAGCAGGGAGAGTTGCGCCTGAATGCGATCCAGATTGTGGCTGGCGGACATCTCCACCAGTTCCTTCTTCTCAATCGCTTCTTCCAGCACGCTGCGGAGGAGTTCCTCTGCGTTCATGGGTTTGGCCAGGATTCGCGTCACGCCATAGCGACGCGCGTGAGCGACAGCCTTGTCGTCGGCAAAGCCGGTCAGCACCACCACCCCGAGCCAGGGCCACACGCTTCGCGCCTGCTCGAGGAAGGAGGAGCCGCCCATATCGCGCATGCGCAAATCCACAACTGCGACATCGAAGTCCTTTTGCAGGAGGATGCGGAGCCCCTCGCGACCATCGTCCGCCGTCTCCACGATGCAGCCATGTCGGGTGAGCAGCAGCTCAATCAGTCGGCGAACGGGCTCTTCATCGTCGAGAACCAGAACGCGGATGTTCTGCAGTCTCCGCGAAGCGACATCGTCTATTTCCACAGCGTTTCGATTCATCGGTGCGTAATGCGCCTCATACTACGGAAATAGCGCGGGGACTTGCAATCTTCCGCTCTGCGGATTCCCGCGAGCAGGCGAGCGCGACGAAATTGAGAAGGGATTTCTTCCCGCTTGGAAGTTTAGGGCGGTAGTGATAGTCTGCGCTTTAGCGTAAAAGGGGCGTGTATATGGCCACATTGGGCACCAAACCTATTCGGCAGTGTCGTGGTTGTGGGTTGAACCTGGGGAAAGCCTGCGCAATTTTTCATCATCCATCGCTGAAGTGGAAAGAGCGACGGTGTGAGGGATACAACAACCCTTTCTACATCAATCATTACGAAACGACGCTCAAGGCGCAGGGAGCGCAAGAGCGCGAGTCAGCTCCGGCTAGGCGAGTTGCATCGGCCTCAAAGAGCAATAAGAAGGCGAAGCCGTCTAGCGGGAAGGCGAGCTGCGCGGCTCCGCGCGCTTCTGCGTCGCGCGCGGTTCGAGCCGGCGCCAAGAAGCCGTTAGCCCGCAGCAAACGCGGTAAAAAAGCCTAGCTCCAACTGCATCGCTCGCCGGTAGAGTTCGCGAATGCGCGGCGTGTCGTCGGCTGTTCGGTCGAGCAATCCTTCCACTTGTTTGGCGAGCGCTTCAAATGCGGGGTCGCTATAGGTTTCGATCCAGTCGCGATAGGCGTGCGTTGCGTTTGGATTTTCCTGTTTTAGCGTTTGGCCCAGGTAGGCGTAGAGCCGCATGCAGGGCGTCATGGCTGCGCATGTTTCGCCGGTTGAGCCGAGCGTCGCCGTCGCCAGAAGAAACTCGGTATAGGCGAGGGCAGCCGGGTGGGGTGTGCAGGTTGAAAGGTCAACGTTCCAGCGCTCCGCATAGCTGCGATGCAATTCGAGTTCCTTGACTACACCATTCAGCAGCTCTGCGAGCGTCGGCAGTTCTTCGCGTGTGCGGCAATGGACCAGCGCGAGTGCGTATGCGCGCGCGAAGGCTTCAAGGAAATAGGCATCCTGGGCAACGTAGCGTTGAAAGTCGGGAAGTGGTAAGGCGCCAGTTGTCAGGCCTCGAACAAAAGCGCAGTTCAGATTGGCGAGCGCGAGGTCGTCATTTTCCGCCCAAAGCGTCGCTGCGAGTCCGTTTCCCATCGTGTGCCCTCGATTTCCTTCTTGTGCTGTTCCTTGGTCGCACATGATTGCGCGACGCTGCGATAGTCAATAGACTGATGCCATGTCTGACAAGAGTCGAATCGAGCCATTGGCAAATAGAGCGCCGACCTGTGTGGTCGGCGTTGTGAGCCGAATCGAAACACTGTCGCGCATGAGCGAGCTGCGCTCGGTCTCCGATTGGGTCGAAGTGCGCGCGGATTTGATGGGTGCCGAGGCCGATGCGTGGTTGCGAGCCCACGCTCCGTCGAGCGAGCTCCCGCCGATTCTCCTCACGATTCGCTCCGCGCGCGAAGGTGGGAAATGGGGTGGCTCCGAGGAGGAGCGCATTCAGCGCTATGCGAATCTATTGCCGTATGTGTTTGCGGTAGATGTGGAATTGGAGTCGGAGGCCTTTTCCGAAGTGGCAGCCCGTGCGCGCGCTGCGCATCGCACTGTGGTGGGATCCTTTCACGATTTTCATTCGACGCCCGATCCGGATCGGTTGCGCGCGCTCATCGCGCGGGGCGAACGCGCGGGCGCGGACATTGTCAAACTGGCCGTGTGGACAGCTTCCGAAGAGGAGGTTCAGCGGTTGGAGAATCTCCTGCGCCATCCACCGGCCGAAGTTCCGCTTGCGCTGATGGGGATGGGGCCGATGGGCGTCGCCTCGCGGCTGCAACTTGCGGCGGCCGGATCCGTTTTGGTGTATGGCTTTCTCGATTCGGAGAGCGCACCCGGCCAGCTTTCGAGCGCGGAGTTGGTGGAGCGTCTTGCGGCGTTGATACCCGCGTACCGCCGCTACCGTTCCGACGCCGACGCCTAACTAAGCGATTGGAGGTGTCTGGCCAATACTGCGGTTGTCCGACTCGTCTTTCGTCGTGTAGCCGCTGTCCTGGCGCTGGAGGTTCACCTTGTTTTTGTCGCGGTAGTACGTGAATACATCCTCTGCGGACATGCCGAGGATTTCCGCCACGGAAATCAGGAAGTGGAATAGATCAACGACTTCGACGCGTGCGTTCTGCAAATCGAACTTCTGATAGCGCGCCCACCATTTCCACGGAATGCTGTCTGTCAGCTCCGCGATTTCCTGCGACATGGCGCGGCAATAGTTGAGCACCCACTTCTGCTGCTCTTCCTCCGACATTTCACCCGCTTCGCGAATGCCGATGCGCCGATTCAGCAGTCCTTGCATCCGAAACATTTCCTGCAGCATGTCTTCTTTCGACATAGTCAACTCCTCCGCGCCCTTGAAAACGCGGGTGGAAGAATAGACCTCGCGCAAAAGAGCGTCAATTGAGGTCTGGCTTCTCTGCCCATTTTTGGTACACCAATCGCTTGAGCGGAGAACATCATGGAAGACTTGATTATTTTGGGTTCCGGCGCTGCGGGATTGACCGCTGCCATCTATTCGGCTCGCGCGGGTTTGAAGCCGCTGCTGTTGGACGGTATTCAGCCCGGCGGCCAACTGACCACCACCACGGAGGTCGAAAACTATCCCGGCTTTCCCGATGGCGTTGACGGCACCGACCTGATGAATCGGATGCGCGCGCAGGCGGAGAAATTTGGCGCGCGTTTCCAGTTCAACGTCCTCGCGAAGGCCGAATTGACGAGCCAACCGCTGGCCCTCACGTTGGACGACGGGAGCGTGCTCAAGACCCGCAGCCTGATAATCGCGACCGGCGCGACGGCGAAATATCTCGGATTGCCGAACGAGCAGAAGCTGATTGGCCGCGGCGTTTCGGCCTGCGCAACGTGCGATGGCGCGTTTTATCGGAATGTGCCCGTCGCCGTCGTCGGCGGTGGTGATACCGCGATGGAAGAAGCGAGCTTCTTGACGCGCTTTGCCTCCACCGTGCATTTGATCCATCGCCGCGATGAATTTCGCGCATCGAAAATTATGGCACAGCGCGTGTTGAAGAACCCGAAAATCAATGTCATTTGGAACACCGTCATTGAAGATGTCCTCGACGTCTCCAAGAACGAGGTGACGGGTTTGAAGCTGCGCAACGTCAAGACGAACGAGACTTCCTCGCTCGACGTGAAAGCCTTCTTTGCCGCGATTGGACACCAGCCGAATACTGCGCCATTTGTCGGCCAGTTGGAGATGGATGCCAAAGGCTACCTGATTGCGAACAACACAAAGACCCGGATTCCGGGCGTCTTCGCGGCGGGCGATGTCCAAGATTCAGCGTATCGGCAGGCCGTCACCGCCGCAGGCACCGGCTGTATGGCGGCGCTTGAGGTGGAGCGATTTCTCGAAGCACAGGAAGCCACATGACGCAACCCAACGGCGGGCCCAAGCTGAAGAAGGAATGGGAGACGTATCGTCGCCTCCTGCGCTTTGCCCGCCCGTACACGCTCCGCATTATCGGCGGCGTGTTGTTTGGCGTTCTCTTCGGCGGCTCCACCACGGGCGCGTTGCTGGCGCTGCGCGAGACGTTGTCGGGCGTTTTCAATCCTGAGGAATTTCCGCTGGCGGGCGTGATTGCCGTGGCCGCGCTGTTGCCGCTGTTCGGGCTCGCGCGCGGATTGGGCGACTACTTCAGCACCTATTTGCTCGAATGGGTGGGCAATCGCGTTGTTCTCGATATTCGATTGAAGCTCTTCAAGCATTTGCAGGACCTCTCCATTTCGTTTTATGGAACGAACCGAACCGGCGATTTGATCTCTCGCACCACGAACGACACGCAGATGGTTCAGCAGTCGGTGTCCGGCGTCTTGAGCGATTTGGCGAAGCAGCCCTTCACGCTCCTCGGCATGATCGGGACGCTGATCTATCTCGACTGGAAGCTCGCCTTGATCAGCCTTGTGCTATTTCCCGTCTGTATCTTGCCCGTCGCCACATTTGGCCGGAAGGTGCGCCGTTCCGCGCGCGAGGGGCAGGAGAAAATGGCAGACCTGGTGGATATTCTTGAGGAAAACGCCGTCGGCGCGCGCATCGTCAAGGCGTTTGGCATGGAGGGACACGAGATTGCGCGGTTTCTCGACCGCTGCCGCGCTGTCTTTTCTCGCGCGATGCGAGTGACTCGGGCGCGCGCCTCGGTGGAGCCGATCATCGTGTTGATTTCCATGGTGGGCTTCGCGCTGATTCTGCTCTACGCGCGTTGGCGGCACATGACTTTCGCCGAGTTCTTCACCTTTGGCGCGGCGTTGGTCGCGATGTATGAACCCGTCAAGAAGCTGAGCAAGATTCACCTGAGCGTTCAGCAGAGTTCGGCGGCGGCCGACCGCATCTTTGAGCTGCTGGATCATCCGATTCAGGTGAAAGAGCGCGTCGGCGCGCGCCCACTCACGGAGACCGTTGCTCGCGTGACCTTTGACAGCGTGAGTTTCGCCTACGACGAGCGCCCGGTGCTGCGCGATATCGCCTTTGAAGCGCGGCGCGGCGCTTGCGTTGCCTTTGTCGGCGGCTCCGGCTCGGGCAAGACCACACTCGTGAGCCTGCTCCCCCGCTTTTATGATGTCACCAACGGGCGCGTATTGATCAATGGGACCGACATCCGCGACTTCACCATTGAATCGCTGCGAAAGCAAATTGGGCTGGTCACGCAAGAGACGATTCTGTTCAACGACACCGTTGCGAACAACATCGCCTACGGAACCCCCGGCGCCGACCGCGCCGCGATCGAAGACGCAGCGCGACGCGCCAATGCGCACGAGTTTATCGCCGCCATGCCGGACGGCTATGACGCCATGATTGGCGAGCGCGGCGGGCGCCTTTCCGGCGGGCAGCGCCAGCGCCTCGCCATTGCGCGCGCACTGTTGCGCGATGCGCCGATTCTGATTCTCGATGAGGCCACCAGCGCGCTGGACACCGAAAGCGAACGCCTTGTTCAGAGCGCACTGGACACCCTGATGACCGGCCGCACGGTGTTCGCTATTGCGCACCGCCTCTCCACCATTCAGCACGCGGATTTGATTCTGGTTCTGGATCAGGGCCGCATCGTGGAGCGCGGTACCCACCGCGAGTTGCTCGCCGCAGGCGGCGCGTACAAGCGGCTTTATGATCTGCAATTTCGCGACGGCGCCGCTTCGTGAATCGCGACGGGCGGCGTTGCCACAGAAGTGAGAGCATGCAAAGGAGCGCCCAATGAAGTCATTTCGGAAAGAGCTTTGGTTCAACATCCCCTCGCGCCGCGGCTTTATGAACATCACGCCGCAGGTGGAACACTGTTTGCGGGAGAGTGGAATCCACGAAGGCCTGTGCCTCGTCAATGCGATGCACATCACCGCCAGCGTCTTCATCAACGACAACGAAAGCGGGCTCCATTCCGACTTTGAGCGCTGGCTCGAACAGCTCGCGCCCGAGCGGCCGCACGGCCAATACGATCACAACGATACGGGCGAGGACAATGCCGACGCACACCTGAAGCGCACCGTCATGGGTCGCGAAGTGGTGGTCGCCGTGACGGCGGGCCGACTGGATTTCGGCCCGTGGGAGCAAATCTTCTACGGCGAATTCGATGGCCTGCGCGGCAAGCGTGTCCTCGTAAAGATCATCGGTGAATAATTTGCCGCCGTCCTTCGGAGACTGTTTCGAGCGCAAAAAAGCGGGGCATCGTGGATGCCCCGCTTTTCTGTGGAATGTATCGCGACTCAGTTCATCGTGCGGCCGCCGGTTCCCTTGGCCTTGAAGGCAGGGGCTGCGGCGGTCTTGGGGCGAAGCGAGCGGACGGCTGCGCCCGCGCGCCACATTTCGGAATCGCCGATCTGCTTGAGTTCTTTCGCGAGCAGAGCCTTGTAGTTCGGGCCGCTGCAGACGCGCAGGACGCGGGCGGATTCTTTGCCGGTCTTCACGGACTGATAGAGCGCTTTGAAAACAGGGAGTGTGGCTTTCTTGAACTTCGGCTTCCAGTCGAGCGCGCCGCGCTGTGCCGTCGTCGAGCAGTTGGCATACATCCAATCCATTCCCTTTTCGTCCACGAGTCGGATGAGGCTTTGCGTGAGTTCTTCCACCGTTTCGTTGAACGCCTCGCTCGGCGAGTGGCCATTCTTGCGGAGGACTTCATACTGTGCCTCCATGATGCCCGCCAGAGCGCCCATCAACACGCCGCGCTCGCCCGTCAGGTCGCTGACGACTTCGCGCTGGAACGTCGTGGGGAAGAGGTAGCCCGAGCCGATGCCGATGCCGAGCGCCAATGTGCGCTCCGTCGCGCGACCCGTGGCATCCTGGAACACCGCGTAGCTGGAGTTGATCCCGGCGCCCGCGAGGAAGTTGCGGCGGACATTCAGGCCTGAACCCTTCGGCGCCACCATGATCACGTCCACATCGCTCGGAGGGACGACCTTGGTCTGGCCCTTGAACACGATCGAAAAGCCGTGCGAGAAGGCGAGGGCCTTGCCCGGCGTCAAAAACTTCTTGATCGTGGGCCAGAGCGCGCGCTGACCCGCGTCGGAAACGAGATACAACAAGATCGTGCCCTGGTCGGCCGCCTCTTCGAGGGAGAAGAGGTCTTTGCCCGGCTTCCAGCCATCTTGTTTGGCGCGGGTCCAATCGCGCGCGCCGATGATGACATTGAACCCGTTGTCCTTGAGGTTCAGCGCCTGGGCGGGAGCTTGAACGCCATAGCCGAGAACAGCGATGGTCTCTTTCTTCAATGCCTTGCGCGCCTTCGCGAGCGAGAACTCGCCCCGTGTCACCACGTCTTCTTTTGTTCCACCGAAATCAATCTTGGCCATGCTTCTTTTCCTCCAAATGAAGCGGAAACGCTACTACACCGCGCAGCCGGTAGCAAGGCGATAGACACACTTTATCAGGCGCCCGTGTTGCCTCATAAGTTTCGATGCCGGGAGGGGTTTTGGCGTGTGTGCCGGAAGGGGTCGGTGACTCAAAATGCACGACACCAAAATTCCGGGGCGGTGCGGGCGGAAACAACAATTTGACACCCGGTACGTATCTGGTTACAGTTTGCCCATGATCAAGAGCTTTCGGCATCGCGGGCTTGAACGCTATTTTACCAAGGGTAGCAGAGCCGGCATTCAAGCGAACCACGAAAAGCGAATCCGCTTGATCCTGGCGCGACTTCACGCCTCGACGTCGCCGCGAGATATGAATTTGCCTGGGCTGCGATTGCACGAGTTGGGCGGAGATCGAAAGGGAACGTGGTCGGTAAATGTGAGTGGAAATTGGCGCATCACGTTCCGATTTGATGGCGAGGATGCCGAAATAGTTGATTACAAAGATTATCATTAGAGGAGACAGATCATGAGAATGCACAATCCACCCCATCCGGGAGAAGTCCTTCGCGACCTGTGCCTTGAGCCGTTGGGCGTTTCTGTCACGGATGCTGCGGACGCTCTTGGCGTTAGCCGCAAGACCTTGTCCGCGATACTCAATGGCCGCGCAGGGATCAGCCCTGAAATGGCCATTCGACTATCCAAGGCCTTTGATACGACGCCGGAAAGTTGGCTAAATCAGCAGATGCAGTTCGATCTCTGGAAGGCCGAGCAGAGCACCAAGAATCTGAAGATTCAGAAGCTGAGGGCTGCATGACATGGGGGTGCGAGCGCTTGTGAAATGTGAAGTTTTGGCTGGCGCGGGGATGGGCTTGCCTTGCACCATGCGCGTATGAGTCGCATTTCCAAATCGTTTTGTCGGGCGGATGGCCGCCGACTGGATCAGTTGAGGCCTGTTTCTTTCACTGCCGATGTGGCGCCCAGCGCGACGGGGTCGGTGTTGGTCTCCATGGGGAATACGCGGGTGATTTGCGCGGCATCCATTGAGGAGGATGTGCCTGCGTGGATGAAGCGCCAGAAGGTGTCGGGGGGCTGGGTGACGGCGGAGTACAGCTTGCTTCCGTACTCGACGGAGGGGCGCACTCGACGCGAGGTGAGTGCGGGGAAACTTTCGGGTCGGACGCAGGAGATCCAGCGCTTGATTGGCCGCGCGATGCGCGCTGCGATTGATCTGGATGCTCTGGGCTCGCGCACGATTTGGATTGATTGCGATGTGTTGCAGGCGGATGGCGGGACACGGACGGCGTCTATTACGGGCGCGTGGGTTGCGGTGCGCCGCGCTTTGGACCGCTTGAAGCGGGAGGGGAGGATTTCTTCGATTCCGCTTTCGGCTTCGATCGCCGCAGTGAGTGTTGGGATTGTGGATGGCCGTCCGGTGTTGGATCTGAACTATGAAGAAGATGCCGCTGCTTCGGTGGATATGAATGTTGTGATGACCGGCAAAGGGACGTTTGTCGAGGTGCAGGGCACGGCCGAGGATGCGCCGTTCAGTCGGCCAGAGCTCAATCGCATGCTGGATCTGGCAGCCGGTGGCATTAAGAAACTTCTCAGGGCTCAACAAGCGGCATTGAAATAGCCTACGGAGCCGTCCCGTGGGAAGGGGGCGGTGGTTTGCGCGGGTGTCTGAGCACAAAAAAGCCGACCTTTTGAGGAGGTCGGCTTTTCCGATTCTATTGGGGCTGGGATCAGCCGATGATCTCTTCCACTTTCGCTTGAAGAGCGGATTTGGGCATTGCGCCGACGAGTTGTCCTGCGATTTGTCCGTTCTTGAATACGAGCAGTGTCGGAATGGACCGAATGTTGTACTGCTGCGCGAGGTCGGGGGACTGATCCACGTTGACCTTCACGATTTTCAGGCGGCTGGTCAGCTCCGTGTTCAGTTCTTCGAGCACCGGCGCAATCGCGCGACAGGGACCGCACCATTCGGCCCAGAAATCCACCAAAACGGGAAGCTGCGAGGATGTGACTTCGGATGCCCAGGTGGCGCCCGAGACGTGTGCAATAGCTGACATTGAAGACTCCTTACGGTTAACTACAGGATGAGTCGCGGATTTTGTCGAAACCTTACGCGCGGAAGCCGTTTAGAGTCGGCCGGGCCACGGCAGGGTGGGCGCGATGGACTGCGCGGCGAGCACGTAGAGCAAGACGCAGGTGACGAGCACGGCGACGAGCGCGATGATGGAGAATGCGCTGCCCGCTTCCTCCTCCTCGCCATCGAACGAGCGGATTGGGGCCGCGTCTTCATCGGGGCGGGAGATGGTGAGCGCTTTGCGCGCGGACGTGCCATCGGGGCGCTTGATGCGAATTGTTTTGGGGCGAGTGGCGGGGCGGTCTTCGCCGGTGCCGCTGGGCAGGTCAATGCGCGCCGTCTCGCTCTTCCTGGCTTCGGCGACAGCCTTTTCTGCTGGAGAGGCCACGACGGTGGCCGGCTTTGCCGGCTGCGTTCCGAGCGGTCGCTTCACGGCGATGGTCTTGGGTTTGGTCGGCGGGGGTGTCGGGATTCCGACGGGAATGGTGCTTCGCTTGAAGACCTCTTCCGCGCCTTCGGGCGCGACGGAGCGAGGCTGCGTGCCGGGTTTCTTTTGGAATGCGGATTCCGGCAGATCAATGCGCGCGGTTTCTTTCTTCCGGGCTTCATCGGCCTCGATGCGCATGGTCACGTTCGGCGCTGCAGGGGCAACTCTCTGGGTTTCGCGCTTTGCGGTGGAAATATCCGCCTGCACGGGTTGGGTATCGCCGACGGAGGCGATGGGAGCGACTGCCTGTTTGAGATCGAGCCGCGTGGTTTCCGCCTTCTTATCGGTTGGGCGAATCTGGATTGGCGGCACGGCGTCGCGCGGGGGCAGGCCGGTTCCGGCGAGGTTTAGTTTGATTTTCGGCGGCGGGTTGTCGCCCGAGGGAATTTGTTCGTCTGCCATATCAGCTCCGATTTATGGGCAAATCGTAGGCTAAACATTGCGTGTGGGTCAACCCTGTATCCGATTGGTTTTCGGGCGGGGTTTGCAGTAGGCTTCCGCGATGGTGTCGTTCTATTCATTTTCGAGGGGGCGCGGGTGGGTTGCGGTTGCGCTTTGCGTGGGAATTCCGCTGCTTGGTGGCTGTGGCGATGCGGCGTCGCCGACCCACCACGCGATGCCGCAGGATATTTCTGCGGGACCCGTTGCAGCGCCGGTCGAGAGCATGAGTGAGGCGGAAGTGCTTGATCTCGTGCGCGAACAGCCTGCGCCGGAGGGCGAGGGGACGGTGGTGCAGTGGTTGGAGCGCCAGTTGGCATCGCCCACGGGACAGCCGCTGTTTCCTCGATGGGTTGCAGAGCGCCGTGCGGCGAATCGTTTCGAGGTGCAGTTCACTTACACGTGGATTGAGGGATCGGATCGAATTGAAAGCCGCGGTTTTGCGTGGCAGGTGGATGCCTCGCTCCACACGGTCGAGGGGCCGCAGGCGATGAAGACGGACGAGCCCACACGCCCTGCATCGTTTTCCGATCAGCAGCATCGCCGCGCGCAGGATCCGAACTATAATTTGTACTGACGCATGCCTGCATTCGATTCATCGGTTCGCGCTTTGCTTCAGCAGTCGCTCCTGCGTTGGTTTCGCCGCACCGCTCGCGATTTGCCGTGGCGGCGAAAGCGAACGCCATATCGCGTGTGGCTTGCTGAGGTGATGCTGCAGCAGACGCGCGTGGAGCAGGCACGCGACTACTACATCCGTTTTCTAAAGCGTTTCCCCACGATTCGCTCGCTTGCCGTGGCCCCGCAGCGCGACGTACTCAAGCACTGGGAGGGATTGGGTTACTACACCCGCGCGCGAAATCTCCATGCGGCGGCGCAGAAGATTATGCGCGAGCACGGCGGACGCTTTCCGCGCGAGCCCGATGCGATCCGCGCGTTGCCCGGCGTGGGCGCCTACACGGCGGCAGCGGTGGGGAGCCTCGCATTTGGACACGATGCAGCGGCGGTGGATGGCAATGTGCTTCGCGCCATTAGCCGCTTGGTGGCCTTGGAGTCCGACATTACAAAGCCATCCGCACGCGCACAGGTGCAGGCTCTTGCTGACGAATTGTTGCCGAGCGGGCGCGCGGGCGCCTTCAACGAAGCGGTGATGGAGTTGGGCGCGCGCATTTGCACGCCGCGCAAACCGAAGTGCGCGCGTTGCCCGTGGCGACCCTGGTGTGCGGCAGCGGTGTCGGGAGATCCGGAGCGATATCCGGTGAAGGCGAGGAAGCGGAAGGTTCCGCATAAGCACGTGGGGGCAGGGCTCGTGGTGGATCGGCGCGGGCGCTTTCTCATTGCGCAGCGGCTGGAAGATTCCATGCTCGGCGGCCTCTGGGAATTTCCCGGCGGCAAACAGGAGCCGGGCGAGACGATGGAGCAGTGCATCGCGCGCGAATTGAGGGAGGAGCTGGCCATCGTCGTGAGTGTGGGCGCGCACGCGCTCACCGTGTCGCACGCCTTCAGTCACTTCACCATGGATTTGCACGCCTATTTTGCGCGCGTTGTGCAGGGGCGGCCTCGTGCGGTTCATTGCGCCGACTGGCGTTGGGTGACACTGGCGGAAATGGATGAGTTCGCCTTTGGTCGGGCCGATCAGCGAATCATCGAGTTTCTGCGCGCGCTTCCGCGCACTGGTCAGAATTGGAAGTAGAGATATGGCGTCTGCAGATTGACCGAGCCGAGGGCGACGATAACGAGGAGCGCGGCCCATCCCAGCGCACGGAGCCAACCCGGCAAACGCGCCCAGCGCGCGTTGAGGTTCAGGTATTCCTGGGCGAACTCGACGATGTACCAGCCCATGATGATGAAGACGAAGAACCAAAGATAGGGCGGGAACCCTGACGCTCCGTTGAAGCCGAGTAACGCGCGAAGCATGGAGCCGATTGCCGCCATATCGGCCGAGCGAAAGAAGATGATACCGATCAGGTTGAGAACAAACATCAGCGCGTGGCTGCCCACGACGCCCACTGTAACTTTATTGCTCTTTCGCGTGCGGATGCCGCGCTTCCGCAAGAACGCGCGAATCGCGTAGTAGGAGACGAGCATCGAGGCGCTCCAGAGTCCCCACATCACGAAATTCCACCGCGCGCCGTGCCAGAGGCCGCAAAGGAAGAGGACGATCACAGCGTTTACAATTGCCCGCCCGTTGCCGTGTCGGAAGCCGCCGAGGGAATTGAAGAGATAGTCGCGAAACCATCCCGTCAGCGTCATGTGCCAGCGGTTCCACCAATCGGTGAAATTCACGGCCATGAGCGGTCGGCGGAAGTTCTCCATCAAGTTGACACCCAATATGCGAGCCGATCCGATCGCCATATCGGCATAGCCCGCGAAGTCGAAGTAGAGCTGCACATAGAAGCACGCCAGGCCGAGCCATGCGACGCCGGGCGAGCAGGCGTCGGGGTTTCCGAAGACGCCGTTGACGACAATGGCCGCGCGATCGGCGATGACCATTTTGCGAAACAGTCCGATCAGGATGCGCGCCAGGCCCGCGCGGATATTTTCGAGGCGGAGCGCAGAGAGCGATTTTAGCTGCGGCAGCAGATTCGTTGCGCGCTCGATCGGCCCCGCGACGAGCTGCGGGAAGAACGAGACGTAGAGGGCGAAGTTGACCACATTGCGTTCGGCCGGATATTGGCGGCGATAAACTTGGAAGGTGTAGCTGATGGTCTGGAATGTGTAGAACGAGATGCCCGCGGGCAGGATGAAACCGAGCGGCTCCCAGTGCGCATTGAAGCCGAGCAGGCGGCCGATACCCACGATGTTCCACGCAAAGAAGTCGGCGTATTTGAAGAGGCCCAGCATGCCGAGGTTGCCCGCGAGGCTTAGGCCCAGCCAGAGCTTGCGCATGCCGGGTTTTTCAGCGCGCTCGATGAGGATGCCCATCGCGTAGTCGAGCAGCGTGGAAATCGCAAGCAAGCCGCCATAATATGGAAGTTCCCAGCAGTAGAAGACGTAGCTGGCGATCAGCAGCATCACTTGTCGCCCGCGCAGCGAGAGAATGCTGTAGAGCGGGAGCACGATGGCCAAGAAGAGCGCGTAGGTATAGGTATTGAACCACATGGTCAGCGCCCGTCCTCGAACAGTTGTGGGAGTCGCTCCATCAGCCGATCACAATAGTACTGGTGGAAATCCGCCTTGAAGTGGAGACCGTCGAAAAATGCGCTAGGCGGAAACAGGGCGCTATCGTCCCAAAATAAGAGGCCGCGTTTTGCCGCGAGCTCGCGGAGGTCTTTCAGGAACAGCTGGTCCGGCGCATAAAGCGGATCGGTTGGCGGCAATTGGTGGGGTGTTGCGATCACCAGCAGGCGGCGCGCGGGGATTGCCTGGAGCGCATCGAGATATTCCTCCAGCAGGACGCGCGCCTCGGGCGTGTAGGTCACCTCGAATGCGCCGCGTTTGAGCCAGGGCGGGCTGCCGAGGCTTCCGCGCTTTTTCACAGAGGCGAGCCGCCAGGGGTGGTAGTTGACGCCGGGCGAATAGAGGCCCGTTTGCACTCCGCTCCACATTTCGTCGAGCCACGACCATGCAAAATCGCGGAAGCGCAGCAGCGCGAGGCGATCCCAGGCGGCGTAGGTCAGCCAATCTTCCAGCCGCACGTGTCGCTTTTTGAACGCGTGTGGCAAGACGCGCCAGATGCGCTCGCGCGAGGCGAGGCGGGGCAGGTCGGTGCGTGTTTGCGAGAGGGGTCGGGTGAGATTGAAGGAGCTGAAGTCCGCCGCGCCGATCGCGGCGATCACGAGGTCAGGCGATTCGTTGTGCAGTCGCGCGGCCATCAACATCAGCTCGATGGACGTCACGCCGTCGAAGGACCAGTTCAGCACTTCGATGCGTTCGTATCCGCCGATATGCTTCGCGGTGAGTGCGCGTTCGAGTTTGTCTGGATAGATGCGCCGCTCCGGGATTTCGCCTGCGTAGGCTTGCGAGTTGGAAATGAGAATGATGCGCGCGGTTCCGGTGGGCGCGGGGTCGAGCCGGATGTACTCGGGCCAGCCGCGAAAGCGATAGGGGTTGCGCGGGACGTCTTCCGCCGCGGGGACGACCGGCAGCATCCGGCGCGCGGCGATCTCTGCGCCGCCGAGCGCGGCGAGGAAGACCAGGGTTGAAATCCACACGTGAGTTTTCATCGGACAGGCGCACTAAAGCGCAAAGCGGTTGGGTCGAGCAACCGAATTTCCAACGATTGGAAGAATTGCGCGCGGCGACTTCCAAGGGTTGGAAGTGGGCTGCGCGCGGAGCTCGGGCGCGGGGCTAGCCCGCATATTGCATGAGTAAGCACGAAGAGGCGCGAGAGGCGCAAAGGTGTTCTTGTGGTGGGTGAGAAGTGGCGCAAAAGTCCGACATGATCGATTTTGAGCAGACTCCCCCTTACCCCCGTTGTTTTTCCGGTGCCGGGGACAGCACACCGTGGGATCAGGCCGTCGAAAGACGCTGGCAGACCAAGTGGAAGAGTTCGCGGTGGGGGAACGCGCTGGATAGATGCAAGCGGACGCGGCGCGTGTTGCGCAAAAGCACCGCGCCGATCTTCAGCAGCTTCAACCGGATCGTGCCGCATGTAGCGCGGGCCAGCTCCGTCTTCTGCAGCGCCACACGACGGATCGACTCCACCAACACGTACGCCAGACTCGACAGCAGCAAGCGGAACTGGTTGGCCCACCACTTCGAACAACTGGTTCGGTCGCTGAACAGATCCAACTGCTGCTCCTTGATTCGGTTCTCCATCTCCCCGCGCGCGCAGTAGACCGTGTCGTAGAGATGGGAGGCATCGTCGTCCATGTTCGTGACAATGTACCGCGGGTTGCTGCCCTTGTCCGTATGTTCCGCGCGCAGGATCACGCGCCGCTTTCGGTCCCACGTCTGGGCCGCATACCGGAACTCTTTGAAGAAGCGCTGGCCCGGCCGGTCTTGTGGTGTTCTCGTTCGGCCCGCTTCAGATGCTTGCTGGCCAGGGCATTGAGTCGTGTGTTTTGCGCCAATCCCAGCACGTAGAGCACGTCGTGCCGGTCGCACCACCGCATCATCCGCCAACGACAGAACCCGCTGTCGCCCCGCACGATGATCTTCACCTCCGGCCACGCCTGCCGAAGGCGCACGACCAACAGCTTCAGCACCGCCCACGCATGTCGCGCCGGATCCACGTTGCTCGGCCGCAGGTAGCTGACCAACAACTGCGTTCCACAAAAGACATACAACGGCAGGAAGCAGTACTGGTCGTAGTATCCGTGAAAGAATCGGCCTTCCTGTTTGCCGTGCACGGCGTCATCGGTCGCATCGAAATCCAGAATGAGATCCTTGGGTGCCCGCTTGTACGAGGCGATGAACTGTTCGACGAGCAACTCATGGACGAGCACCGCCGTCTTGCGATCCGCTCGGTTCTCCCAGCGGGACAACGTCGACGGACTGGCCAACTCATTCACGCGCTCGACGGCCGTCTGCAGCGCCACGTCTTGGCGAAGCCGGAGATGATCGTTTCCGTCCTCGTAGCCCAGCGCGATCCCGTAGATGCGTTGCCGCAACAGATCCACCATCGCATGCTCGCATGCGTTCGGGTCACGGGCATCGGGCAATCGTTCGGCGAGTTGAGCCGTCAGCTTCAAGCGTCGATCCATTTGGCGCAGCAAGAGAACCCCACCATCACTGGAGACATCACCCCTTGGAAATCGGCCTGAACTTTCCTGCGCAAAATGCCTGGAAACGAAAGCTATTTAGCGGTACAAATTGTCATGGCGATGCTCCTTCGCTTATTGTTGGTAAGTGGCTGTATAATAACAGCTTAGAAGGACATCGCCACTATTTATTGTCGGTTGAGTGAAATATCCGGGCTAGACGGTGAGGATGTCTTTCTCTTTGGCGGCGACCTGGTCGTCAATTTTCTTGATGTAGGCGTCGGTAAGTTTCTGGATTTCCTCGATGGTGCGGTCGCGTTCGTCTTCGGTGGCTTTCGCGTTCTTTTGGAGCGTTTTGGTGAATTCGTTGGCGTCGCGGCGGGCAGCGCGGACGGCGATGCGGGCTTCTTCGGCGACGCGCTTGGCGACTTTGACGAGGTCTTTGCGGCGCTCTTCGCTGAGCTCGGGGATGGGGATGCGGATGACGCGGCCATCGTCCATGGGGGTGACGCCGACGTTGGCGGCGAGGATGGCGCGACAGATGGCGTCGCGCGCGGTAGGGTCGAAGGGGTTGATGACGATGAGGCGGGGTTCGGGGGTGGCGATTCCGGCGAGTTCGCGGAGGCGCGTGATGGCGCCGTAGTATTCCACGCCGATGTTTTCGACAAGGGCGGGTGAGGCTTTGCCGGTGCGGAGGCCGGAGAGTTCCTGGTGGAGGTGGAGCGTGGATTTCTCCATTTTTTCTTCGGCGTCGAGCAGGATTTCGTCAATGGATTCCATGATCTATTTACTCCGTGACCAACGTGCCGACGGGTTTTCCGGATGCGGCGCGCAGGATTTCGTTTTCTTTGAAGAAGTTGAACACGAGGATGGGGATTTTGTTCTCCATGCAGAGCGAGAAGGCGGCGGCGTCCATCACTTTGAGCTGCTTGGTGAGGGCTTCGAGATAGGTGAGTTTGGTGTAGCGCTTGGCGGTGGGGTCTTTCTTGGGGTCCGCGGTATAGACGCCGTCCACTTTGGTCGCTTTGAAGAGGGCGTCGGCGCCGATCTCGCTGGCGCGGAGTGCGGCGGCGCTGTCGGTTGAGAAATAGGGGTTTCCGGTGCCTGCGGCGAAGATGACGACGCGGTCTTTTTCGAGGTGGCGCATGGCGCGGCGGCGGATCATGGGTTCGGCGACGGCGGGCATATTGATGGCGGTGAGGACGCGGGTGTGGATGCCGACGGCTTCGAGGGCGGATTGCAGCGCGAGCGAGTTGATGACGGTGGCGAGCATGCCCATGTAGTCGCCGGTGGTGCGATCCACGCCGCATCGTTCGCCGGTGATGCCTCGGAAGATGTTGCCGCCACCGACGACGATGGCGATCTGGACGCCGAGTGCGCGGACCCGTTTGATTTGCGCGGCGACGGATTGGAGGATTTCGGGGTCAAGGCTTTCGCCTGTTTGAGCGTTTTGGAATGCTTCTCCGCTCAGCTTCAGCATGATGCGTCGGAAGGCGGGTTTGGGCTTTGTCGTCCTCTTTGCGGCCACGGGTTTCTCCTGACATTAACAGCGTTGCGAAAAGTGTCACGAGGATAGGTGTGGTGCGGCGGAATGAAAAGCCTTTTGCATCGCGGGCTGGCAAGTTCCTGTGGGTTAGTCGCGGATCTTAGCGGATCGCGCCTTCGCTCAGAAGCGGGAGTGTTTCCTGGCGCATGGTTTGGCTGAGCTTGTAGAGCGCGAAGCCGGGCGCGCCCAGGCGGCGCGCGATGGCGATTTGTTCGACAACTTGGTCGGGACGCAACTGGCTTTCTGCCGCGGTGACGCCGATGCCGGGGAGGATGCGGCCCTTCGCGTTGGAGAGGTCGAGCTGCTTCTGGGTGAGCGCGGAGAACTTGTACGTGTCTTCAGAATAGTTCATCGGCGCGACGAAATCGAGGAGATCGTTGCGCAGCCACAGCCCCCAATCCTGCCCGATTGAAGGAATTGTGTCTGGATAGCCGCCCCAGACGGCGGCAGAAAGCTTCGTTTTAGGATTTGTGCCTTTGAGGGACTTGCGGAGGGTGCGGACAAAGTCGGTTATGAGGCCCGCGCGCCAGCGGCGGAACTCGGCTTGGGGCGCGCCGCTTTGGACGGCGCTGGGCCATGTGACGATTTTTCGGCCATACCATTCCTCGAAAAGGCGTCGGCTGGCGGGTGAGAAATCGGCGTTTGCGGAGGGGAAGCGGATGTAATCGAGGTGGATTCCGTCCACGGGGTAGTTGCGGGCGAGTTCTTCGATGGCGCTGAGCATGTAGCGTTGGTTTTCGGGGAGCGCGGGGTTGAGCCAGGCTTCCGGGGTTCCATTCGCACTCTGTTGGAGTCGGCCTTCTTTGCGAAGTTTGGCCTGGAACTCGGGGGGCGCGTTGCCGATGTACCAGAGGACGACCCACGCGTGGATGGCGATTCCGTTCGCGCGCGCGGCGTCGAGCGCGGCCTGCATTTGATCGCCATATTTTCTGAGGGTGAACGAGCCGGGGACGGTTTTGCTGGGATAGTGGGCGAGGCCCGCCCAGAGGGTGTTGACAAAAATGGTGTTGATGCCTGCGGCTTTGAGTTCGCGCATGGTGCGATTCCAGTCGCCGGGATACCAGCCGACGCCGTCGTGGTCCCAGATGGCGCGCGTCTCCTTTTCGGGTGGGCGTTGAGCGCGGCTGTAGGCGAGGGTGAGGAGTTTTCGGATTTCGCGCGCTTGTTCGGTTGCAGCGACGAATTGGCCGTTGGCGAGGTGGTTGTTGAGCTGTTGCTGCTCGCGCTCGGCCTGGTTAAGAAGGGCGTTGATGCCGACACGATCGGGGTGGCCGTGCGCGAGTTTGGCGATGCCTTCCACGGTGTCGCGCAGGCTGCCGAATCCGTCAATTTTCCCGCAAGTTGCGGCGGCCGCGCGCGCAGCGGTGGCCCAGATAGAGGGATCGAGCGAGCCGATGAGGCCGGTGAGGAGTTGTTCTTTGCCTGCGCGGTCGTCATCGAGGAGGATGTGTGTCATCCAAAATCCGGCATCGGTGGAAATCCATGCGGGTTCGGGTTGCGGTGCGCCGTTTGCGTTGATCCAGTTTGCGATGACGCGGCCGCGCCCTTTCTGCGGTTGCGCGATGCGGAGGCCCCACGATTGTTGATAGACCGTAGGGGGCACATGTAGCGCGTTGGGGTTCTCGAATCGGAATCCGGCGAGGCGTCCCGGTTCGCGGTGCGAGATGGCTTCGCCCAGCGTGACGCCCATCATTTTCGCCAGCTCCTCACTTTGGCTATAGCAGACGATGAGCTTTCCGCCTGCGGCGAGGTGTTTCCGATAGAGAGCGAGTTGCGGGGCGGTGGGGCGCGCATTGTAGGGGAGGATGAGGAGTTTGCTGCCTGCGAGCTTGTCTGCGGCGAGCTGGTCTTCGCGCAGAATTGCGTGAGGGATGCCCGCGCCGCGGAGCCAACTGCTCATTCGCTCGGTGGCGCGTTCGGCCACAGCTCGTTCTGCGGCGTTGGGGGCAGAGGAGACGGATTGAATGAGAAAGAGCTGGTCGGTGCGCGCTTCGAGCTGATGGAGGACGAGTCGCGCGCGCACGGGTGAGCCGCGCCAGGGCGAGATGCGAATGGCCTCGATGCGATTCCATCCCGTTGGGTTGCCCTCTGCGGTGAAGGCCTGTTTGGAAAATACGAGGCGCTGCCGCCCGCCGGCCTTCATCGGCTGACTCGCGACGAACCAGCCATTTCCGCTTTTGAAATAGATCATGAACGCGCGCAGCGCTTCGGGTCGGTCGCAGGTGAGATCGAGTTCGATAGAGGTGAAGCGGGAGAGGTCGAGGTTTGCGGTGTGGTCCCAATACACCCGATCGCGATCCTGGTCGAACGGGCAAAGGAACGCGACGCCATCGGTTGCATTTTGAGCGTCCGGCGCGCCTCCCATGGCGCGCCACGCCGCCGCGAGTTGGCCTTCGTTGGCGTAGCGGAACGATTCGAGAATTGCGGCGCGCGCGGGCCAAGCACAGCAGAGCGCGTAGAGCAAGAAGAGGTGGCGCAGATACATCACGCGCGGACTTTAGCAGCAACGGAGAAAAGTGGAGAAGTTTTTTGACAATGCGGCGCGGCATCGTCCAGAATCTCAGAACGGCCTGGGGTGATGATCTGGCAATTGCCATGTTGATGAAGCGATCTGTGCTTTTGAGTGTCTGTGACGTCGTGAACGAAGCCTCGCTACCCCTGCAGCGATTTTGTGGCGCGCTCGCGCCGCTCTTCTCGTCCCGGTCTTTTCAAAGCAAGCCTCGCGTTGGGAGTTGCGCGAAGCGGTGTCCGCAAAGTGAAGGAGAAGAAACATGGCAACCCTAAACGCATCACCGACCGCAGACCCTCCCGCCAAGCCGTATTATCCCCGCGGCTTCCGTCCGACCCGCGGTCTGAATTGGGGCTATCTGGGGTTGCTCTACACCTCGTTCTATCTGTGTCGGTACAACCTTTCGATCGCCAACAAGTCCATTAGCGACGAACTTCATTTGTCGTATTCGGATATGTCGAATATTCTCACGGCATGGACGCTTTGCTACGCGTTCGGTCAGATCATCAACGGTTTGATCACGGATCGAATTGGGGGGAAGTGGGCCATGTTGATTGGCGCGTTTGGCACGATTGTGCTGAATGTTCTTTTTGGCGCGGCCAGCGCGTGGGGTATTCTCGGCCTGTTCATCGCCATACGCGGTATTGACGGGTATGTGCAGTCGTTCGGTGCGCCGGGGATGACGAAGATCAAGACGGCGTGGTTTGCCAAGACAGAGCGAGGCGGATTCGCGGGCATTTTCGGCTTCATGATCAACCTCGGTCGCTTCGGCATCTTCACGTTTGGGCCTGCGCTGCTCGCCGGCTTCACGATCCTCGGCATGATTAATGTGGATCCGCTGCACTGGAAGTGGCTGTTCTGGGGCCCGTCCATTATCTGCGCGATTGTTGCCATCGCGATGGCGTTCGAGGTGAAGGAGACGCCGGAAGAGCACGGCTATCTTCACATTGAAGACTATGCGGGGCCGAATCCGAAAGATGTGTGGGTGGGACGCGGCCTTGTGACCGCGCTGATCCTCGTCGGCGCGGCGGTTGCCGTTGGGTTTCTCTATCACCGTCAGGTCATCAGCAAGATGGATATGGGTCTGATTTTTGTGGCGGCTATTGTGATCATCTTTCTTTTCCTGCACCGCCTCGCGCGGAAAAACAAACTCAAGCGCCCGGAGCACACGCTCTCGCGCGAGGAAGTGGCCGCGGCGACTCGCGCGGATGTGTTGAGTGCGCTGAAGGCGATTTTGCGCAACCCGGCCGTGTGGCTTGTGGCCATGGCCTATGCGTGCACGGGCGCTGTGCGCCAGCCGGTGGATCAGTGGTTCCCGCGCTATATGCAGGAGGTTTTCAGCACGGATCTGAAGTCGGTTCAGTTCCAGTTCCTCGCGTTTCTCATTCCGCTTGTGGCGTCGGCGGGTTCCTGGATTTCGGGAATCATTTCCGACAAACTGTTTGCGGGCGGTCGCGCGCCGGTCGCATCGGGGTTGTACCTGATTGAAGCGGCGGTTGTGTTTTTTGCGTTCCTCTTTGTGAAGAGCGCGAATATGGCGGTGCTCTTCTTTGTTTTGATCAGTTTCACCGCGAACTCCACGCATTCCATTCTGGGCACTGCCGCCGCGATGGATATTGGCGGGCGCAAGATGACTGGCTTTGCCGCCGGACTGATTGATTCCTTCCAGTATTTTGGAGCGTCGCTGGGCCTGTGGGGGCTGGGGCATATTCTCGACGGCTGGGGTTTCAAGTATTACTTCCTCTACATGGTGCCGTTCGGACTGCTCGGCTTCGGCTTGATGTTCTTCGGGCGCAAGGTCATTGAGCGCCACTCGCACGGCTGAGTTGCCGAGCGAGAGTCTTCGAGAGCGCCTCTTCCTTTACGGAAGGGGCGCTTTGGTTTTGGGCGACGGAGGGTTTGCGCGGAGGATTACTCGTCGGCGTGGGCGTCGGCGGGTGTGGCCCATTTGGGGCACACGCGGCGGAATGCGCAGGTGTGGCAGGGTTCGTCCGATTCGGACATGGGGAAGCGGTCTTCGGTGGCGAGGTTTTGGTCCACATCGTCGAGGAGAGCGCGCATGGCGGCGACGGATTGGGCGATGGTTTGGCGGATGCGCTCGAAGTCGGTTTCGGTGAATTGGTGTGCGATGGTTTCGCCGGTGCGCAGGTTGATTTCGGAGGGGAAGACGGTCGCGGGGTCGAGGTTCCACGTTTGGCTGGCATACCAAGCATAGAGCGCGAGTTGTGCGCGGGTTTGCTCCAGATCGGCGCGACCGGTTTTCCAGTCAATGACTTGCAGTCCTTCGCGGATGTGGAAGGCGCAGTCGAGTTGCACCCAAACCTTCACGGTGTCCACTTCAAACTGGCCCAGGCGTTCGATTTCCATCCAGTCATCGGGGTGCAGCGAGTGCAGGGTTTGGAATATCTCGCTGTGATAGAATGTGGTGATTGCTTCGAGTGCGCGTTGGAAGACGCGCGCCCAGGCCTCGTCCTCGACTTCGAGGTGGTCATATTCATGTTCGAGCAGGCCGGGGATTTTCTTTGGGTTTTCCCAGTAGAGTCCTTCGCCCGAGTTTTGGAAGTCAACTTGGAGGCGTCTGCCGAGCGCGCTGAGGGCGGCTTCTTCGCTGGGGGCGCTGCCCGTGGTGCGCAGGGTGGTGAGAATCCAGCGCAGGCAGTTGTGCACGAGAGTGCCGGCCCACATCTGGCGCGTCATGAGTTGTTTGAGGACGTAGAGGGTGCGCTCTTTTGAGTTGGGCTTCGCGCTCCAGCCGCCCCATGCGCCGTAATAGGAGTAGAAATATTTGCGCGGGCATTCCGCGAACACTTCGCCGCGCGATTTGGACCAGGAAAATTCGTTGCGTAGGTCGGCCATGTGCGAACTATGCCAGCGCAGTGGGGATTGTCCACTGCTCATCCGCGCGGTTGCGGCGCGCGACGGTTAGCGGTGGCGCCAGACGGTGAGGTCCGATTGCGCGCGTGGGCCCGGCGTCATGATGCTGAAGAGATAGCCAGCGATGAGTGCAACGCCGAGGGAGAGGGGGAAGTAGTATATCCAGTGGATATCGGTTCGATATTGGACCCAGAGGTTTGTGGCGACGGCGAACGCGGAGGCGAATATCCAGGGGGCGAAGCGGGCGCGTTGAGTGAGCATGCCGAGGAGGAAGATGGCGAGGATGGGCGCGTTGAATAGGCTGATGATGCTGGTGTAGGCCTTGAGCAGATGGCCAAAGCTCGACACGTAGAATGCGGCTGCGGTCGCCAGTGCGCCGAGCGCGAAGGTGAGAATGCGGGCGAGGCGGACATCGCGCGCGTCGTCGCCGGGCGCTTGGCGGAGAGGCTTGACGAAGTCGTGCACGATGACCGTGGAGATGCAGTTGATGCCGGAGTCCATGCTGGACATGGCGGCGGCGAAGAGCGCAGTGATGAGCAGGCCGGAGACGCCGTTGGGAAGCGCGTGGATGATGTAGTAGGGCAGAATCTGATCGCGCGGCAGCCCGGCCGGCAGGCGACCGGGAAATGATTCGTGGTAGGCGAACAGGCCGAGGCCGATGAAGAGGAGAAGACCGATGATGGTGAAGTCTACAACGGCGTTGAAAATCAGCGCTTTGGTCACGCCTCGCATGGAGGGGACCGCGATCATGCGTTGCACGGTCGTTTGGTCGGTGCCGTAATCCTGCATCATTTGAAAAAAGTAGGAAATGGCGACAATGGCTGCGCCCATGGTGTGCAGGTTAAATGACCAATCGAACACGTGCAGGCGGCCGGTTTCCGCAGCGAGCTTCATGATGCCCACCGCGCCATCGGGAACGTTTTGAAAGAATGTGACAACGAGCCAGATCGCGCCGCCGATCATGATAATGAATTGAACGACGTCCGTCCAAATGACCGCGGCGAGGCCGCCGAGGGTTGTGTAGATCGTCGCGAGCAAGCCAATCGCGAGGATGCAGACGGAGAGTGGAATGCCGGAGACGACCGACATGGCCAGCGCCGGCGCATAGATCACGGTGCCCAGCCACCCGACGCGCGCGAGGATGAACAGCACGGAGACGGCAAATCGCGCGGGGCGACCGAAGCGAAGGTGGATATATTCGTAGGAAGTGGTCACGCGCAGGCGCATGTAGAAAGGATAGAAGAGAAAGATGAGGACGGGCGCGAGCAGCGGGCTCACGAGACTGACGACGAGGAAGGCGATATTCTCCGCATAGGCCGAGGCGGGCAGCGCGATGAAGGTGATGGCGCTGGTGAGGGAGGCATACATGCTCATGGCGACGGCGAGCCAGGGCATTTTTCGTCCGGCGAGGAAGAAGTCCTCGGTGGTCTTTTGCTTTCCTGCGAAGAGGACGCCGATCGCGATCATGGCGATCAGATAGACGGCGAGAATGGTGTAGTTGAGGACGCTAAAGGATGCGTGTTCGGCCATGGAGTGGATCAATCCGTTTCGCTTGTGGGCGTGTCGTTTGTTGCGCTGGAAAAGGAGAGCGTGAGTTCCTGGCGGAGGTGGTCGCTGAGGGCCGATGAGCGCAGTTGGTAGGAATAGACCGTGATGTTGGATGATACCCAGGCGTGATCAATGGAATAGACCGGGATCGGCAGGGGCCATGAATAGGGCCAGCCGCGCCCGCCGATCTCGTATGCGTGTCGCATTTCTTTGCGGAGCGAATCGAGCGCGTGCGAATCGCGGAGGGTATTGAAGTCGCCGACGAGGAGGAGCGGGTGTTTTTCCGGGCGCTCGCGGATCCAATTGACCATGGCGCCGAGAATGGGTCCGCGCGCCAGGGCTGGGTGCGAGAGGACATCGAGCATAACGAGATCGAGCGGGCCGGATGGGGTATCCACGCGCGCCCACCAGGAGCGGCTGTGGGGGATGGAGATGGTGCCTTGCGGCTCGAAGGGATAGCGAGAGAGTACGGCCATTCCTTGATCTTGAAAGACGTATGGGAGTCCGAGCGCGCGCTCGACGCGTTCGGGCAGGTCTTTTGCGAAGCGTGCCTCGACCAAAACGACGAGGTCGAGGTTGTCCTGCGCGAGTTCTTGCAGGATGGCATCGTATCCAAAAATGGTGTGCGCGACGTTCCAGTGTCCTGCGCGAATCGCGGTGGCGGGCGCTGGCTTGGGGCGGTTCCATCGCGAATCCAGCACAAAGACCTTCGTCAGTGCGAGCAGGGTGATGGCGAGCGTCGCTATGCTGCGGAGACGGCCCGCGCGGTGCATACGGAGAATGAGGTCAATCGTGCCCCAGGCGGCGATGAAGGGGGCGGGGATGTAGTAGAGCCAGAGCCAGGGGCGCTGCGCTTCGCCGAGATACCATCCGAGAATCCAGAGGAGCCCGACAACGGGAAAGACAATGCGGCGCGAGGTGCGAAGGGTGGCGCTTAGCAGCTTCATGGGAGTTCCGGCCACGTGAGCGCGATACGTTGGCGCAGATGTGGCGAGTGCGACGAGCTGCGGTAGGCGGCGGCGAGGACGACGAGATTTGGGGTGACCCAAATATCGTCGCGCGTATAGAGGGGCAGTGGGGATGGCCAGGAGTAGGGCCAGCCGTAGCCGGCGACTTCATAGGCAGGACGGAGAAATGTGCGGAGCGGTTTCCAGATGGCATCGGTTCGGCTGCGATTCTGTCCGCCGGCGATAATGAGGGGGACACTTGCGGGCCGCGCGCTGAGCCAGGAAGCCAGGGCGGCGATAGCGGCGGATGAAATCGGCTGCTCGCCCGCATCGAGCGCGAGGAGCTGCACAGGGCCTTGTGGCGCGGCAAGTTCGACGAGAACCGTGTGGGTGTCGGGAAGGAGCGGGTCTTCCAGTTTGCGCAGAGGGTATCGCGAAAGGATATACGTTTGGTTTTCCACAAGGGTGTAGGTCAAGCGGAGCTGTCTGCGCTGGCGGCGATCCATCTGCGTGAGGGTGGGGCGCGTCAGGACGAGGATGTGTGGCGGGTCTTCCTTGAGCAGCTCGGCGAGGACAGATTGCGAGGGGGTGTCGGTCGCTTGGGTCCACTGCGTGATGCGCAGGGTGTGGGCGTCAGGCATGTGAATCTGGCGGTGGCCGCCACCGGCGTCGCGCCAGAAGCCGAGGATGAGTCCGGCGGTGATGCCGAGGAGGATGAGCTTCTGTGTGCGCCGCCGATTTCGAGAAAAGAATATCCACCAGAGCAGCGCGGCCAGCAGGGCGGCGGGCATGGGCATGACGCGCGTCCATTGTGGCGCGTCCGCGGCGAGCATCGGCCACCAACCGGCGAGTCCCCAGAGGCTGAGCAGCGCCAGAATCGCCGGGATTATGCGGGGGTGGAGGCGCACAGACGATTCCGCGTTCATAGCAGATTCGCGGCGAGTTCCGCGACTTCCGAGCGAACGCCGCGGCCGAGCACGATATGCGCCGCGATGCCGTGCGGGCGAAACTTTTCAACGACTGTGGAGAGCCCGTTCGACATGCTGTCGAGAAAGGGATTGTCAATTTGATAGATATCGCCGGTGAGCACGATTTTTGTGCCGGGCCCGACGCGGGTGAGAACGGTTTTGGCTTCGAGCGGGGTCAGGTTTTGCGCCTCGTCCACCACAATAAATTGGTTGGGAATGCTCCGTCCGCGGATGTACGTGAGTGGTTCAATGCCGATCCGATCTTCCTCGTGGTTTCCGTCTTTGTTGCGCTTCCAGTTTCGATTGCCGTTGGAGAGGAAGTCGAGGGCGTCGTAGATGGGCTGCATCCACGGCGTGAGTTTTTCTTCGAGTGTGCCGGGCAGGTATCCGATGTCTTTGCCCATTGGCACGGTGGGGCGACAGATCAGCATGCGGCGGTAGCGTTTTTCCAGCATGGTTTTGAAGACGGCGGCCGCGACGGCGAGGAGGGTCTTGCCGGTGCCGGCTTTCCCGATGATGGTGACGACTTTGATGTCGTCGTTCAGGAGCGCATCCATCGCGTAGTGCTGCTCTTTGTTGCGCGGGAGGACGGGTTTGACGCCGTCGGGTGTGGGGATGAGCGGAACGAGGGCATTTGCAGCGGCGTCGTGGCGGACCAGAATGGTGTGCGTCGGATCTTCGGCGGCGCGGAGCAGGACGTATTCGTTGGGAGAGAAGGAGGTTCCGTCCGGCGGGGCAATTCGACCTTCGCGTCGAAATGTGTCGAGCAATTCGCCTGAAGCAAAGTGTTCGGTGTGGCCGGTGTAGAGTTCGTCCACATCCACGCGGTCGCTGCGATAGTCCTCCGCATCGAGGCCGAGCGCGTCGGCTTTGAGGCGCAGGTTGATGTCTTTCGTGACGACGATGCAGCGGGGTTTGCCCGGTTTCCGCATTTGAATGGCGAGTTCGAGGATTTGGTCGTCGGCGGTCGTTGAGCCGTTGTTGACGTGTGCGCCGGGGAATGCGATGCGGAGGGTGCCGCCGTGCGGCAGGTCCACGCCCTTGTTCAGTTTTCGCTGCTGGCGAAGTTCGTCGAGTAGGCGAGAGATGTGGCGCGCATTGCGGCCGAGCTCGGTTTGGTCTTTCTTGAAGTGGTCAATTTCCTCAATGACTTTGAGCGGGATGATGATGTTGTTGTCTTGGAACCGTTGGATGGCGGTGGCTTCGTGCAGCAGAACATTTGTATCGAGGATAAAGTTTTTCTTCATGCCCTCGTGCGCCTCCTGTTGTTAGAGCCAGTTCTTTCGCCGCAGTATCCAATAAATAGCCGCCGTGACGACAGCATTTAGCGCCAAAATAATCAGGTGCGACCAGGGCCACGGCGGCCAGTCTTCATTGGGCCAATGCTGGACATTCATCCCGTAGAAGCTGGTGATGGCCACGAGGGGCAGGGAGAGGGTTGCCAGCACGGTCAACACTTTCACGACCTGGTTGGTTTCCGCCTGTTGCATGTTCAATTGGACGGTGATCAGGTTGGTGAGTGAGTCGCGATAGGACTCGGTCTGTCCGGCGAGGCGGATGAGGGCGTCTTGCAGGTCGCGGAAATAGGGGAGCAGGTGCGCGCGAATGATTTTGAATTCGCCGCGAGCAATGCGCGACATCACTTCGCGCTGCGCGGCGACGATGGAGCGCAAGCGCGAGACTTCATCTTTCAGGTGAAGCACATCGGGGAGGAAGGTGCGGGACTTGGTGTCAATCGCGGCGCGCTCCATTTCTTCGATGTCGAAGGAGAGGCGTTCGGTGGAGGGGTTGTATTGATCGAGCAGCATGTCGAGCAGTGTGTAGGTGAGGCGATCCGGCGCTCGCGCGACGCCTGCGGAGTGCTTGAGGACGCGCTCAATGGTCAGATCAATGCTCCGCATCGGGTCGTCGTGATAGGTGACGAGGAAGTTTTTTCCAATGAAGAGGTTCAGCTCATTCATTCGGAAGCAGCGCTCTTTCGCGGCATAGTCCACGGCGTGCATGACGAGGAAGAGATAGGTTTCGTATTCCTCGACCTTGGGGTGTTCGGAGGGGGAGATACAGTCCTCGATGACGAGGGGGTGGAAGTTGAACATGCTTTCCAGCAGTTCCTTGGTTTCCTCCGGCGTGGCGCGCTCGAGGTCAACCCAGATTTGCGCGTCGTCGTCTATGAGCATCACGCGGAGGAAGTCGAGGCCGAGGTCCTGACCCACGAGTTTTCCCTGGCTGAATACAAACGAACGAATCATGGCGCACTGTGATGATGGGTCTTTTTTTGATCGCGGTCAGCGTGCGCCGAGGGTGCGCGTTTGGCAAGGTGAAACTGCTCGTGCCGCGTTCGGAAAACGCGGTTCAGCGACGACTAGAGATTTACGTAGCGAAAGCCGAGCTTGCGCGCCTCGGGTCCCGAGAAGAAGCTCTTCACGTCCACCAGCACGGGCGTCCGGCATTTCTTGCGCAGCGCGGCGAGCTTGAGCGAGCGGAATGCGTCGTGACTGTTGATCAAGATGATGGCATCGAGATCGCGCGCTTGCTGGGGCAGCGTGGTTTGCAGGTCGAAGTATTTCTGGATTTGCTCGGGTGTGCCCATCGGCTCCCACGTGGTGACGTCGCAGCCGAAACCGCGCAAGTAGGCGACGACGTCTTCTGCGCGGGTGTTGCGGAAGTCCGGCACGTTCTCTTTGAACGTCATGCCGAGAATCCAGATGCGCGCGTTCTTGGGCAGTCGTCCTGCCGCGACCATTTCGCGGATGCAGAGATCGCCGACGTAGGCGCCCATGGAGTCGTTGATGCGGCGTCCGGCGAGAATGACTTCGGGGTGATAGCCCAGCGCCAGCGCGCGGTGGGTGAGATAGTAGGGGTCCACGCCGATGCAGTGTCCACCGACGAGGCCGGGGTGATATTTGTGAAAATTCCACTTTGTGGCGGAGGCCTCAATCACGTCGCGCGTGTTGATGCCGATGCGCGCAAATATCTTCGAGAGTTCATTCATCAGCGCGATGTTGAGGTCGCGCTGCACGTTCTCGATCACCTTGGCTGCCTCGGCTGTCTTGATGTTGGCCGCACGATGGACGCCCGCCTTGATGATGGACCCATACACTGCGGCGCAGCGATCGAGGGCTTTTGCATCGTGGCCGCTGACGACTTTCACGATTGTGGTGACGGTATGTTTCTTGTCGCCCGGATTGATGCGTTCGGGGGAATAGCCGAGTTGGAAATCGCCGAGTTTAAGGCCGGATTCCTTCTCGAGGATCGGCAGACAGGTTTCTTCCGTGACGCCGGGATAGACCGTGCTTTCGTACACGACCATCATGCCTCGCTTCAGGATGCGGCCGACAGTGGTGGACGATTTGACGAGCGGGTCGAGGTCCGGTTCCTTCGCGACGTTTACGGGCGTAGGCACAGCGACGACGATGAAGGTGCAGGCGGCGAGGTCCTGAGGATTGTCCGTGAAAGTCAGGTTGCGGTGCCGCAAGTCGGCTGCCGTGGTTTCGCCCGTGTGATCGCTGCCGCTCTTGAGCTCGGCGATGCGCGCGGGTTTCGCGTCGAAACCGACGACGCGATATTTTTTCGAGAACGCAATCGCCAGCGGAAGGCCGACATAGCCCAGTCCGACGAGTCCGATGATTTCCTGCCGTTTCGCTTTGGCCATAAACTCCTCGCTTGCGGTGTGATGCCCCGCGGATGGGATAAGGTACAGAGGTTGGAAATTGGGGAAAGCAATTTTTCCAATCCTGGGAAATTGAGGGCCGCGCGGCTTCCAAGGATTGGAAGTTCAGGGGGGGATCAGCTCGATCCCGTTTTCAAGAGGCGGTCAATGAGGACAAAGGCCAGCGCGGCGCGCTCGTTGCGGCTGAGTTTCTCTTCCAGCGCGGCGATTTCGGCCTGAATCCGGGGCGCAGACTGCGGATCATCGTTCGCGAGGCGGAAGGCGTTTTTGAGTTGGCTCTCGTTGATGCAATAGACGGATTCGCCGCCGAGCAGTTCTATGGGGCGGGTGGACATGGTGGCTAGACTGCGAAGGAAGAACCGCAGCCACAGGCCTTCGTCGCTTTCGGATTCTTGAAGCGGAAGCCGGCGGAGATGAGGTCGTCAGAATAGTCAATTTCGAGGCCGTCCAGGAACATCGCGCTGCCGGGGTCGGCGACGATGCAGAGGTCATTTTCCTCGAAGAGAACCTGGTCGGAATCCGCGCGCGAATTGTCAATGCAGGCGGTGTAGGTCATGCCCGAGCATCCGCCGGAGGTGACGGAGATGCGCAGAAAGTTCGGTTGGGCGACCTCCAGTTTTGCCAATTCCTGCTTTGCCTTGTCTGAAATATGAATCGCCATAAATCCCCTCGGAAACTAGCCCCATTTGCAAGAGCGTGAGACGTTACGCCGGAAGGGTAGGTGTGTCAAGGCGCCCATCGGGGGGATTGTCGTGTTCGACAACGGATTTCGCGCGATTGGATAGATTTGCGCTTGATGAGAAAGGGGGCTCGGCGCTCAATTTGGCGTATGGCTTCGCGACCGCAAATCATCTGTTTGACGCCGGTTCTGAACGAGGCGTGGATTCTGGAGAAGTTTCTCGCCTGCGCTTCGCTCTGGGCCGACCGCATTGTTGTGGCGGATGCCGGATCGACCGATGAGTCGAGAGCGATTGCCGAGCGGTGTGAGCGAGCGATCGTGGTGCATAACCGGGCGGGCGGGATTGATGAAGAATCGCGGCAGCGCCTGCTCATTGATGCCGCACGCGAGATTCCCGGACCCAAGATTTTAGTCGCGCTGGATGCAGACGAGTTCCTCACGGCAGATTTTGAGCGTTCGCCCGAGTGGCAGGCTATTTTGACGGCACCGCCGGGAACCCTCTTTCAATTTCGGATCATCAATCTCTTGCCGGGCTTTCAACGCGCGTGGATCGCGGATGGCTCGGCTGCTGCGTATGTGGACGATGGGCGCGAGCACGTCGGTCGGCACATCCACGGCCCGCGACTTCCGCGCCCGCCGAATGAGCGCCGGATACGGCTGAACGACATCGGTGTTTTGCACTATCAGTACACGGACTGGCTCCGTATGGAGAGCAAGCATGTGTGGTATCAGTGCTATGAATGCCTGCACTATCCGGAAAAGCACACCGTTGAACTGTTTCGGAAGTATCACCACATGTATTGCTTTCGGCATCGGCCGAAGTTGACGATTCCGGTTGAGAGCCGCTGGTTCGAGCAATATGAACGCGCGGGAATTGCGATGAGAGAAATGCGTTCGATGGTTCCGTGGTGGGATGAGGCCGTCGTTGGAATGATGATGGAGCGAGGGGCGCGCGCGTTTGCGCGCGCGGCCATTTGGGATCGCGATTGGGCGGCGTGCTCGGCTCCGCATCACGCGGGTCACGAGGAGGAACTGCGCGATCCTCGGACAATGCGCGAACGGGCGCTCCACGCCTATTTACATGCGACTCAAAACTGGCCCGATCGCGCGCCTGTGAAGCTGATTGATTATACGCTTCGCGCGCTCGGCGCATGAACGCAGGCTGATGCGCGGGGCACTCGACGAGTGGCCCCTGACTGGGGTAGAGTATGAACCCGGTGGGGGAGAAAGGATTGGCGTTTGGTGGCGATGGCGCGGGCCTTGGCGGCTCTGATGCACGAGAGTCGTTTGAAGAATTTCATCGCTGCTGGCGTTGGACGGCGTGAAGTTGTGCAAAGGTATTTCTCCACCGGCCTCTTCCTGGTTTCCTGGGCGCTGGCGCTCACGCCTGCGCACGCGGCTACGCGATATGACGGCGATGGTGTGCCGACGGCCCGACTGGAGCAGCAGCGCTGGCTCATCAATCGCGCGCGCTTTGCGCCGGAGCGAGAGGCGGATCGTCTCGGCCTGACCAATTCTTCGTCGGGCGGGCACCCGAACTACGATGCGTGCGAGGACACGGATGGCGCGAACGATTTCGGCACGACCACTAATCAGTGGGCCGCGTGGGTGGCGTCTAAGCCGCCCCTCGCGCCGAATGCGCGTTTGAGCCAGGCTGCGCAAAAGCATTCGCAAGATATGGCGGAAGTCGGATTGCTTACGCACGACAGTCCTTCAAGCAATTACTATCCTCTTAACAGTGCGCCCTATCAGCGCCATGCGGCGGAGGGGTACACGAACGCGATTGTAGGCTATTACGAGAATATCTTTTATGCGTATGCTGGCGATGGGGGTTCGTATCCGTCGAATGCGATTTTGTCGCCGGACATACACGACTGGTTCTTTGTGGACGCGGGCATTGTGGATCGCGGCCATCGGCAGGCGATTCTCAGCGCTTCTGCGCGCGAGATTGGGTTGGGTCATCAGCAGGTCCAGGCTTTTGAGAGTCCCTACTATATGACGCGCGATTATGATGCGCAGGACTAATGGCGCGAGAGTTCGAATTGTTTTTTCACCGGCACGCTGTTCTACGACGCGAATACCAATGCGATCTACGACGAGGGCGAGGGCGTTGGCGGAATCGAAGTTCATTTGTGGCGCAGCGATGGGCAGGAGGCCGCGTGGTATGACGTTTCGGAGGCGTGCGGCAGCTTTGTTGTGCCGCTCAACGGCGTGCCGGGCGGCGAGACGATTGCGATTGAGCTGCGCAATGCGAGTGGTGGCGCGCGCCAGTTGAGTATTCCGCTGGGATACGAAACGCTGGGCGCTTTGCATCTGACGAACGGTGAGTCGCGGGTGTTTGGCACCTTCACGCGCGCAGTCGGGGCGGTCAATGCAGGATTTCGCCAGTCGAACCCACTGTTTCGCGGGGTGAGTGCGGACGCGGGAGGCGGTGGAGTGCAAATCCAATTTGAGGCGTTTGTCGGAGTGGAATATCGCATCGAATCCAGCGCGCAGCTCGTTCCCGCACCGAGCTGGACACCGCTGGCAACGGTGACGGCTGTTTCGGAGCAGGTCAGCATCACCGACACAAATGTAGCCGGCGGCCAATTCTATCGCGCTCGCCTGCGCGCCCCGTGATGTCGCTTCGTGCCTGCGCGTCGCCTCTATATGCGGATATAATAATCGTCAATGTAACGTCTTCATCCGATGCCAGTTTTGCATGTAATTGGGGTTGCCAAAGGCGATCTCGACCATTAAGATCCGGCTCGGAGGGTTCGATATGAAGGCGATAAGTCGGTTCGGATTGGGCGTATTGGCGTGCAGCTTCTTGTATTCGACTCAAGTGGATGGTCGGACGCAAGAGGCAGATATCCGGCGATTCGATGCGCCGCCGACTGAGCGGCAAGTGCAGACCGAGGTGGAGAGGGCGGATCGCGCGGCGGGTCGGCTGACGCTCGGAGGGCGGATTGGCGAGAGCACGAGCGAGGGCTACCTCGATATTCTTCAGCCGCTGGTGGGTGGGCAGAGCGCGCTTCTGTTTTTCAACCCGAAACTTTCAGGAAATGACGACGACGAGAGCGAGTGGAGCATCGGCTTAGGCGGCCGCGTTTTGCTTCCGAAGCCGGAGCTGATTCTTGGCGCGAACGTATTCTATGACGAACGCGAGACGAGCCAGAACCATCGCTTCGATCAGATCGGCGCGGGGCTCGAACTGCTTTCCACCTGGATTGATGCGCGTGGCAATTACTATTGGCCCGACGACAAGCGGCGGGTCATCGCCTCGGACAGTCAGATTTCGGAACAGCAGTCCTCGCAGTCGTGGTGGGGCGATATTTATGCGCGGCGCTATCAGTTGAAGCAAAATCGCTACACGCGCGTTTCGACGCAAACCACCACGCGCTATTTCGATCGCTACGAAGCTGCGCTGGAGGGCTACGACCTGGAACTCGGCGTGCGATTGCCGTATTTGCCGGGGTGGTTGGAGGCGCGCATTTTTGGAGGCTACTACTCATTTGAGGGCGACTTCACCGAAGACATAGATGGATTCAGGGGGCGCTTGGAAGTGCGAGCGCTGCCGGCGCTCGTGCTGGATGCGGAACTCTACGAGAACAAAGAGCTGACGGGGAGCGACTACTTTGTCGGGGTGCGCGTGGATCTGCCGTTTGATCTGTGGAATCTCGCGCGCGGGCGGAATCCATTTGAAGGCATTGGCGAGAGTGCGCGTCCGACGCGGCGCGAAATGCGGGATCGGTTGAGCGATATGGTTATGCGCGATCCGCATGTGCGCATGCACGAGTCGGGCTGGATTGAGGATCCGAGTCGAATGACGGTTTCGCGAAAGAGCAAGACCACGAGCAAGGGACACGTGGTTCTCGACGATGTGAACTTTGTGAACAATGCGAATCAAACGGGAATCGAGGACGGATCGGCCGAGCATCCGTGGCATCTCGTGCAGGAGGGTGTGGATGCCGTGTTTGGCTTGAAGAACGTGTACGTTTTTCAAGGCATCGCGCCTTATGACGAACATGTGTGGGTGGGGCAGAAAGGTGTGAACCTGCGCGGTGAGGGGACGGCGATTCCGGGGTTTGGCGGGAAGATTTTCGGCGGGGGCCGGTATCCGGTGATGAGCGGCGTGGTGGATGGCAAGAATGGGCCGGCCATGACCATTGCTGCGGATGATGTATTCATCACAGGGTTTGATTTTTCTCGCCCGGCGGGTGGAGCGAATATGGGCTTGCTGGACCCGTTCGGCTTTGGCGCATCGCTTGATCGCGTCGGCGTCGCGGCGCTCAACGCGAATCGCCTGCTCGTGGACAACAGTCGGTTCAGCGGCCAGGAAGTCGGCGTCGAATTTCTAGCGATGGGGATTCCGGAGGCGGCCGTGATTGTGCAGGACAGCCAGTTCACATCTCCTGTCGGCCCCGATGGCGTGGGGATCGACGCGCGTTTTGATTCCGTGGATTCCGCTTATCTCGAAGTAGCGAACAGCTCGATTTCTGGCGGTTGGCTTGGCATATCCTTTGCGGTGGAAGAAGGTGGCGACGCCAGCATCTTCATAGAGAATACAGAAGTTAGCGATACGGTAGGCGCCGGGATTGATCTGACGGCTTTCAATCTTCTGGGCGACTTTAGCGTTTCTGGGTGGCAATCGCGTGGTGGGCGCTTGGCGACGACGGTGTTTCGATTTCTCTGATGAACCTGAACAGGCGGTGCGCACTTGGAGATTCAGGACAACGATAAGGGTGGCAAGCTTATAGCGGGCTCGGAATCTACATGCTCAATGTATCCGGTGACGCCGATATCAACATGATCAACAACGTGTTTTCGGACAATGCTTTCAGCGGCGCTGACCTGCATTTGGGCTATATCGTGGGCGATGTGAATTTAGTGAGCGCAGGAAATTCTGTGCTGCGCAATGAATTCGGAATGGTAGTAGATATTTATGAAGTTCTTGGCGATGTGAGCACCGCGTTTGCCAACAACCGGTTTGAAGATAATCTCTTTGACGGTCTTGAAGCCACTGTGGATCGCATCCAGGGCAATTATCGCGGCGTGTTTGAGGGCAACATCGCGCGCGATAACGGCGGCATTGGGTTGAGTGTTTCCACGGATCTAATTGATGGCGATGTTCTGCTCTCCTTCTTGAATGATTATGCGAGTGGAAACGGCAGCGATGGTCTCTTTGTGTATGGCTATTCGGATGCTGGCAATGCGGGTCTGGAAGTGTGCAATCTATATTCGCACAACAATTCCGGTTATGGCGCTGACCTGACAATGGATGCGCCCTCGGGAGATGCAGGTATCGTGATTGAGGACTCGCGCTTTCACGACAACGGCGACGTGGGTCTCGGGGTGGACATTGTCGGCGGAGCCTCTGCTCGCGCGAACCTCTGGAACATTGAGGCCCGATCGAATGGAGGCGAGGGGATTTACGCGAGTCTTGAGTCCGAAGGTGTCGTCTTGCTGGAGGCTCGGTCACTTGTTGCAAACAACAATGGGGAGGAGGGTCTCCGTGTTCGGTCTCACAGTGCGAGCAATACCTTCATCATGCTGGATGGCGGTGAGTTTCGACAGAACGGTGAGATAGGTGCGCGGATAGTGGCCGATGCTGACGCCGAGTTGTTCTTTGGCGCAAGGAATCTTGCTGCGAATGACAATGCCCGGGCGGGTCTCCTGCTGGATCTTTCCGGTCAGTCCAACGCGATGGCGTACCTGAGCTATATTGCGGCCACAAACAATGGGCGCAATGGCATTGACGTGGAGGTGCAATCGAGCAGGGTGTCCTATTTTAGCGCGCAAGAGCTCTTGGCGAGCGATAATGGTCGCAACGGCATGAGGGTTGATTTGCTGAGCGACGGAGTGGCCGCCGCTGTGATCCAAAATGGAATATTCAATGAAAATGCTTGGAGCGGGTTGCTGGTTGACATGATCGCTGCGAGCAACGCCATGGGGCTGGTTAGCGATGTGGTGGCACAGGGCAATCGAGAGGGACTCACTTATGAAGCATGGAGTTCTGAGGGAATCGCGCAGATAACTGTCAATCGAGCGGAGCTTACAGACAATACCCGCGCGGGTGGCGCCGTTTATGTTGCGGGTGAGCGCAATGCTGTTGCGATTCTGGATAGCATTACGGCGTCCCGCAATGGTCGGGACGGCCTGCGAGTTGAGGCGCAAAGCGCTTCGGGCGCGAGCGACGCGCAACTGTCAAATGCTGTGCTGAATGACAACGGACGGATTGGCGCATCGCTGATCGCTCACAGCTCCAGCACCAATCCGGCGGATCATGCGTCGGTCATCGCGAGCGGCGTAATCAACGCCAACGGAAACAGCACGGGCCTGTTGTTTGCCGCCGAAAGCGACTTTGGCCAAGCTTCGGTGAGTGTGAGCTTGGACTCGCCATCAACCGCGAGTTCGAACACCTATCACGGCGTTGTTGGAGCGGCTCAGGGGGTGGATGCAGGTGTTTCGCTGTTCTTTGGTACGGGTCGGGCGGACAACAATGGCGGCTGGGGCGCAGTGGGAGTGGCTGTCGGCTCCAATTCGCGCGGGGTGAGCATGGGGGTTGATGGCAGCGGGAATGGAAGTGGAAGCATGATGGCAGTTCAGGAGACGAGCGGCGTGTGGCGCGCGTACGTGCCGTGATTTAGGTTGCGCGAACGTTACGGATGAATGGCGGGAGGGCGTCGCACTCGTGTGCGACGCCCTTTGCGTTGAGAGGTTTCAGCGAAGGCTGGCGAGCCATTTGAGGATGACGCGCG
>JAMLJG010000008.1 GCA_023953695.1 Kiritimatiellia bacterium | reverse complement strand
GCCGGGATACGACTGCCCGAGTGAAGTCCCGCATTTCGATCCAGGGAAACGAGGTCGTTCAGCGCCATCGCCACGCGCAACGCCATCTTGCTGCGCATCCCCACCCCGCGCGTAGGCACGGCGAACGGCTGGGTCCTAACCAAGTTGGGAGCCAAGAGAAGGAAGCGACGCCGCGCGCGAATGGACTCGCGCATCCGCTTCAAATTGCCGTGCTGCAAATAGCGCAATCCGCCGTGGATCACCTTGAGACTGTTCGCCGACGTGCCCGATCCAAAATCGTCGCAATCAATCAGCGCCGTCTTCAACCCGAGCTTCGTCGCCGCCCGCGCCGCGCAGACCCCGTGAATCCCCGCCCCCACAATCAGCAGGTCAAATGTATCCGCCGCCAGCGTTTTGAGTTCCGAGCGCATATCCGACCTGCTTTTTACAGGCGTTGGAAGTCGTTGCCGACTGTTTTTTCAACCCTTGGAACTTTCCTGCAATCCGCCTGCCGCAAAACACCCGCCGCCCACCCGCACCCGCGATTAATGACCGCCGTGTTCGCTGTGCTCGCAGATGCAGGCGTATTCAGGGCGATTGCACTCATCGCACGCCTCTGCGTGATACGCGATGCGGAAATTGCGCGGCTTCTCTCCCTCGCGCGTCGCGATCCGCACCACGATGGTGTAGCCGTCGCCATCGGGCAGCGCCGCAGTCGAAACCAGCGCGTCACCTTTTGCCTCAAACGACAATTCGGTTCGCTCCGACGCGTGGACAACAATTGCCGAAGCCCTCCGCTCGCCGACCGACTCGACTTCGTGTTCGTCGCCCAGAAAGCGCAGCTCAACCTCCCGCGCCTCGTTCACAAAAAATTCGGCGCGAATACCATCACTTTCCAAAATGCGCCCACCGTGCGGCGCATCCGCCCAACTCGTACTCGCCAACAGGAAACCCAACGCCGCGTACATCCTCAGCATCTTCTTCATTTCGCATTCTCCTTCTTTTCACTCCGCCGTTCGACCCAGCCATACAAAGTGGGCAACAAAATCAGCGTCAGAAATGTCGAGGTCATGATTCCGCCAATCACAACCGTGGCGAGTGGCCGCTGTACCTCCGCCCCCGCGCCTTGCGCCAACGCCATCGGCACAAAGCCGAAGCTCGCCACCAGCGCCGTCATCAACACGGGGCGAAGCCGCGCCAGCGCGCCCTCAAAAACCGCCTCCTGAACACTCCGCCCCAACTGGCGGAGCTGATTGAAATACGTGATCATCACAACGCCGTTGAGCACAGCGACGCCGCTCAGCGCGATAAACCCCACAGCGGCGGAAATGCTGAACGGCATTCCGCGCAACCACAGCGCGACAATCCCCCCGGTCGCCGCGAGCGGAATGCCGGTGTACACCACCAGCGCCTGCCGGATGCTCTTGAAGGCAAAGAAGATCAACATGAAGATCACCAGCAGCGCAGCGGGCACAATCACCGCGAGCCGCGCGCGCGCTTCCTGCAAATTCTTAAACGCGCCGCCGAATTCGATGAAATAGCCCGGCGGCACATCAATGGATTCCTCCACCTTCGTCCGCGCCTCTTCCACAAACCCCTCCACATCGCGCCCGCGCAGATTCACCATAATCGCCGCGCGACGGCGCGCCGATTCGCGCACAATGGTGCTGACCTTTTCTTCCACCTGAAATTCAGCCACCTGCCCGAGGCGCAGCAGTCCGCCATCTTCCGTGCGCAACGGAAGCTCTTTCATCACCGCAACGCGATTGCGCGCGTCATCGCTCAACCGGACCACAATTGGCGCGCGCCGGTTCCCCTCAATCAACAACCCCACCTCTTTCCCCGCGAGCGCATGTTCCACCACGCCGTTGATCTCGGCGGCATGAAGGTTGTAGTGTGTCATCGCATCGCGATGCGGCGAAATCTCCAACATGGGCGACCGCCCCAGCGCGTCGAATTCAACATCCGCAGCGCCCGGAATACCTTCCAACAACTCGCGCGTCTCGCTCGCGATTCGCTCAATGACAGCATAGTCATCGCCGAACACCTTCACCGAAATATCGGCGCGCGTGCCCTCCAGAATCTCGTTGAAGCGCATCTCAATCGGCTGCGAAAAGAGAAACGCCTGACCCGGCGCGCGCGCACTCAGCTCTTTGTTCATCGCATCGGCCAACGCATCCTTGCTGATGGGCCGCCCGTTCACCTTCCGCCACTCTTCGCGCGGCTTGAGGAAAATATAGGTGTCGGACACGTTCACGCCCATCGGGTCCGTCGCCACTTCCGATGTGCCGATGCGTGAAAAGGTATAGGCGACCTCCGGGAACGAGTTCAGCAATATCCGCTCCGCTTCCCCCTGCATCGCAATCGAGGCATCCAACCCGATGCTGGTGGTCCGAATCATGTGCGTCGCAAACGATCCCTCATCCAGTTGCGGAACAAATTCCGCGCCCAATTTCTGGAAGACCGAGACCGACCACGCAAAGACCGCCACCGCGCCGATCACCACGATCCAACGGAATCGGTGAGTCGCCTGCAACACAGGCGCATACACCCGCTTGGCGAACGCCATGACGAAGCCGTCCTTCTCGCTGATTTTTCCACCGAGGAAGAACGAGCACAACACCGGCATCAGCGTCATCGAGAGAATGAGCGCGCCGACCAACGCCATCATCACCGTCAGCGCCATCGGGCGGAACATCTTTCCTTCAATACCTGTGAGGGCGAGAATCGGCAGATAGACAATCGTGATGATCAATACGCCGAAGAACGTCGGGGTGCCCACCTCGATACACGCTTCGCGCACGGTGTCGCGCCGTTCGCGGTGCGTCAAAATCCGACCCAACTCGTGCTGGCGCAACCCGAGGCGGCGCACGGTGTTCTCCACCATCACAACCGCGCCATCAATAATCAGACCGAAATCCACCGCGCCGAGGCTCATCAGATTGCCCGACACGCGCCCCTGCAGCATTCCGGTGATGGCGAACAGAAACGACAGCGGAATCGCCAGCGACACAATCAGCGCCGCTCGATAGTTGCCCAGCAGCATAAAGAGGATCACGATCACCAGAATCGCGCCTTCGGTGAGATTCTTTTCAACCGTCGCAATGGTGCGATCCACCAGCGTGGTGCGATCGTATCCCGTGATGATCTCAACTCCGTCCGGCACCCGCCCGCGCACCTCATCCAATGCGGCGGCAACCCGCCGCGCGACCACGCGGCTGTTTTCACCCGCGAGCATCATCGTTGACCCGAGCACGCACTCGTCCCCGTTCCAGGTGGAAGCGCCGCTGCGCACGCTCGACCCGATCCCCACCGTCGCCACATCGCTCACGCGAATCGGCTCGCCGCCCGCGCGAAATTTTATCGGCAGCGCCTGAATCTCTTCGATGCTCCGCACGCGACCGAGCGCGCGTATTGCAATCTGCTCGCCTCCGATCTGCACCGTTCCGCCACCCGCATTCTCGACGTTCTCCCCCACGACGTCCGCGATCTCGGAAAACGTAATCCCGACACTCAACATCCGCTCGGGATCGGGCATGACGACAACTTGCTTTTCGTATCCCCCGGAGGTGTTGACCTCCGCAATCCCCGGCACGGCGCGAAGGCGCGGCTTCACAATGTAGTCCTGAATTTGCGTCAGCTCCATCAACTGCTCATAGCGGCCGACCGGCTTGTTGGTGGCATCGCGCGCATATTCAACAACGTAGTAGAATATCTCGCCCAGCCCCGTCGAAATGGGCGCGAGTTTCGGCGTGAGTCCGGCAGGCAATACACCCGCTGCATTCAAGAGGCGCTCGCTGACGAGCTGGCGCGCGCGATAAATATCCGTGCCGTCCTTAAAAACAAGGGTCACTTGTGACAGACCGAACTTCGACAGCGAGCGCATCTCCACCATGCCGGGCACACCGGCGAGTTCAATTTCGAGTGGAAAGGTAACGAGCTGTTCAATCTCCTCGGGAACCAGCGCAGGCACCTCCGTGTTCACCTGAACCTGAATGTTGGTGATGTCCGGCACGGCATCAATCGGCAGACGAAGCGCCGACACGATGCCAACCGCCAGCAAGGCCAGCGCCGCCACAATGATGAACGGGCGCTGCTTCAACGAAAATTCAATGAGTGCTTTGACCATGAGAAATACCTTCAGTGTCCGTGTCCGCCGCCCTTGGTGGCGCGAAGCTCGATGAGATAGAGAGTTTCGACAGGCCCGGCGACAACCTGATCGCCGTCGAACAACCCGTCGCGAATGGAAACCCAACCGCCGCCGCGTCCGCCCAACTCAACGGGCGTACGAAGATAAGCGCGGCCGTTGACGACATAGACAACCGGGCCATACGCCGTATCCAAAACAGCCGACTCGGGAACGGCCAGCGCCGCGCCCGGCTCGACAGCCTTCAGGCCGACCCGGACGAAATCGCCGATGCGCCAGCGCCGCGCGCCGTCAGACAACTGGACGAGAATCTCGACGCGACCATCGCTCATCGCCGCGGCCCGATCCACGCGCAACACGCGCCCCGTTTCTCCCGGAGCGCCCTCCAAGAACACACGCGTATCGGGCGCGAAGATCAGACCCTGCTCGCCGGGGATCCAGCCCGTCGCATACGCATAGCCCGCCGGTTCCGCTGCGCTCGCCGTCTCTTCGGACGCTTCGCGATAAATCTGAACCGAGATCCAAATTTCCCGCCCGGCGCTGCGCTCCTCCACATCAACCGGTTCAAAACCCAGCGAGACGCGCGTTTCATCATCCATCAACACGCCCGATCCTTCTTTGAACGCAACATCGGCGTTTGCACCCGACGCCACCCAAATCAGCGCGCCACACAAGGCGGAACGGCTCATCCATTTCTGTTTCACGAGTCGCCCTCCAATCCGACTTCGCCAAGCACCCGATTCAATTCCGCCTCTTTCGTCAGCGCGTTCAACAGCACTTCGTGTCGCAACTGCTGCACGGCCAAAAACTCGCGCTGCATTTCCAGAAACAGTGAAACGGGAATCGCACCGATCCGATATTGCCGATCCGCCAACGCCGCCGCATCGCGCAGCGTCTCTACCTGCGCTTCGGAAATCTCGTTGGCCTGCCGAATCGCCAACTCATAGAGCCGCTGCATCCGCGCAATTTCGGAGAGACGATTCATGCGCTCGGCGGTCCACGCGGCTTTCGCCGCCTCGTAGCGCTCCACAATCGCGCCGCGATACGATCCGCGACGGGCGAGCGGAATGGAAATTGCCACGCCGAAAACGCTCTCCACATCGCCCGCGTCTTCGCGGGAATAGTACGGCCCCACGCGATAATCCGGCCGGGCCTCCTGTGCCGACAAAGCAACCTCACTCACAGTCCTTCGCACTTCCGCCATTTTTTTCACTATAGACGGATCGCGCTCGACCGCCTCGGCAAGCGCGGCGAAGTCAACGGCGCCCGTGGGCGCCGCGAGCGTGTCGGTCAAGACAAGCGCGTTCGTTAGCGGGCGGCCCAACAGCGCATTGACATTGATTCGCGCGCTATCGCGCAGCGCCTCACTTTCCAATGCCGATTTTTCAAGCGCAATCAGACCGGCCTCAATCACGCGCAATTCCAGCAAAATACCCGGCCCCGCAGCAGGCCGCTGTTTGAGCAACGCAACCATCGCATGACTGCGCCCGGCAATTTCGCGCGCGGCCTCCGCATCCGCCGACGCGGCGAGATATTCATAGCACCCAATCCGCGCCTGCAACTCCACATCGCCCCGCTCTTGCGCCAAGGATGCGCGCGCGATTTGCACATCGCTTTCCGCAACGCCCAATCGCGCAGTTCGTTTTTCGGCGCGCTCAACGGGAAAGCCGAGCGCAATCCCCACTTCATAGCCGTCATCGCCCGCCTTCTTGTGCCCCACTTCCACATCGAGTTCAGGGACGGGCCTCCGCCCCGCCTGCTCTTTGAGGACGTGCGCCGCGCGAAGCGCCGCTTCCCGCTCTTTCACGAGGGGATGCGCCGACCGCGCGAGGGCCACAACACCGGAAATGCTCAACGCATCCGGCGCGGCCTGCGCGCGGCACGACCACGATACGAGAATAAATGAAACAACGAGACCGACAGGTTTAAACACAATACCTCCACGAATTGCTGTGACGTTCTACAAACAAGAACGGAATCGCCGCGATGCGGCGGATTTCTCAGCTTCGTGGAGGTTCAAACGGAAGATTCACCAGCGCGATGCCCGCGCTTTGAGCTGGCTCTCCAATGTGGGCGCGCCGGGCTTCTTGAAAAATCGCATCGGCAGGTGAAGTGGATCGCTCAAGAATTTGAACAGGCCCACAACACAACAGAGCCAGACACGCAACGGGGCCGGACTCGGCATGATCGCAATCCGCCTCGACGGGACTTGCATACGCAAAGACAAACACCACCAGCATGAAGCAGAACAGCTTCATCCATCGGCTATGTGTATGCGGGTGAACAAGCACGAGAAAAAATTACCGCCCCGCCACGCATTCGTCAAGCGCCTTGCCCGGAGATCGTCGCGCCGAGTTGCGCATACGCCCCGAGCAACGCCTTGCTATACGCATCGCGGCTATGCCGCTCGCGCGCGATTTCCGCCGCGCGCGCGCCGAGCCGGTTGCGCTCGTCTTCATTCTGCGCCAGCTCCCGCAGCGCTGCGCCCATCGCAGCGGGATCGGGATCCACCAGCTTCGCAAAGGAGTCATCGAGCACTTGCGTGTGCGATTCAATTTTCGTGGCTACAATCGAGCGACCGGCGAGCAGATACGAATAGATTTTCATCGGCGTGTTCACGCCGCGCAGTCGCGGAGACACCAGTATGTCGGCTTGTTCGAGATAATAGCTCAGCCGATTGAGCGGGCGCGCGCCAAGCAAATGCGCGCGACCCGACAACTCGAGTTCCGCCACGCGCTTGCGGTATTTTTCAACATCCACGTCTTTCCCGCCGATCACAACGAGCGACAAGTTTTCCGCCTTCACCGCCGCGAAGCCGTCGAGCAGCAAATCAATACCCTGATAGTGCTCCAGATTTCCCACATAGAGCGCCAGCGGCCCGTTGATATGCAGCGTCTCGCGCAGCGATTCCGTTTCCGGCGGAATTGCGGGAAACTCCATCGCCATATCGTGCAGCAACACGCATCGCTTGCCGGGCGCGAAGCGATTCACCTTGTCGGCCAAGCTCTGGCAAACCGGCAACACGAGATCGGCAGATCGCATCGCGCTCTTTTCAGAGCCATCGAGAAAAAGCCGGAACAGGCGAAGCCAGCCCCACTTCTCCATCATCTGGTCGGCCATCGAGGAGTCCATGTCGTAAATCAGTTTCGCTCCCGCCTTCTTCGCAATCGGTTTCGCAAAAAAGACCGACTCTTCGCAGGCGTGCACAACGTCGTATTTCTTCTCGCGAATCAATCGGCGCGCGGCGCGATACAACTGCACATCGCACAACACTTTCTGCGGCGAGAATCCGATCGGCACGCGCGAAACACCGGCAGGTCGCTTCGCGCGGATCACACGGACGCCGGGCATCTCCACATCCGCGCCAAACGGAAACGTGAGCAGATCAACCGAATGCCCTGTGCCGCCGAGGGTCTCCGCAACCCACTTCACGGCAATGGGCGTTCCGCGTTCTTCATAAAACGGTTGAGGGGCGAGCAGCAGAATGTTCATGAACTAATTAATCCCCGCCTGCATCTGCCGCGCAATGCCCCACGCGCCAAACTGCTCCTTCTTTGCTTCAGCCTCCAACTGCACCAGCAGGCGCTGTTTTTGAGAGCCGTAGCCACCATCCACTTTCATACCGTAGATGCGCACGAGCCCTTCCGCAGCGAGCAACTCGTCGAGATCGCCGTGCGGAGTAACGATGAACGCATAATTTCGCGGGAGGCGACTATTGCCCATGGCGTCCTGCCACTTCGTGACCACGGTGAATGGACCGCCCGACAAAATACGCTCGGTGAAATAGGCCGCATCTTTGCCCAGGCGAATAGTCTTGGCTTCATCAATTCCAAAATACCGAGCCTGATCGCGCACGCGATCGCGATAGGTCATGCTCGTCTCCGGCGTGTCCACGTAGTAGAGACGGAAGATGTATTCCTTGCCATCATGCGTGACGTGAAACGAATCTCCATCATTCCCGCCGCTCTTTAATAGGCGACAGCCCTCCAGCACCGTCCATCCACTGGTCCGGCCAATGCGCAGACCGATTGAATTGCTGTTATCCTTCTCTCCGCGCGCAGCTTGAGCGCGCGTGCGAATCGGGCGTGCCAATCCACTCAACTGGCGCACAAGCGCCTGGTCTTCCGGAATCAACTGCGGGAAGGCGATGCGCACCAGGTTTCCGTCGGTCTTCCGCAGCATGACCATATCGAGAACATTCTGCAAAAACTCCGCTTCGACTTTCGCGCCACTCCGGCTGCTCCAGACGCGAAAGGTGTCTCCGGTCAATAGAATATCCGGCAGACGCTCCGAAGTCGCAACCGCTACGGCAGGCGCTGAGGGCGCCTTGACCGGTCGCGTCGCCGTGAGAGATTCCAAGTACTCCACTACATCGGCTCGCCCCATGAGGCGGGCCACGCCAAGGGGATTCAGTCCTGATTCTTCCGGCGCCTCAATGTTCGCGCCACGCTCCACCAGCAATCGCGTGGCGGCCAATTGCCCCTCGCGCGCTGCAGCGTGGAGCGGTGTGAATCCGTAGTGATCGCGCGCATCAATCTCGGCTCCAGCATCGAGCAAGAGCTTCATTATATCGGCAAATCCGTGGTAGGCCGCCGCATGCAGCGGCGTGGAGCCTTCCTTGTCGCGCTCGTTGACGTTCGCGCCACTCGCAATGAGCTTCTTCGTCGTCTCGACATCGCCGCGAACGGCGGCGGCATAGAGCGAGACCGGCGCAGCAGGGGGCGGCTGGCGACGCGCAACTTCGCAGCCGGTCAATGCGAGCGCAAGAGCGATGAAGAGGAATCGCGAGCGCATGTTTAGTGGGCTCCCTCCAGTCGCAACAACAGCAGATTCACCAACGGCTGCGGCACGTAGAGCGCCGTTCGCGCTTCAGCCTCGCGCTCGCCGGCTGCGTTGATGGTGGCGATTTCGCTCTCCACCAGCAGAACCTCATTGCGGGACTGCATGCGATGGCCGACCCGGCGTACGGGCGAACTCGTCCCGATGCCTCGCACGAAGTCGAGAATCTTCCAGTCCTCTTTGTAGGACGCCGCGTCAAGGGCAAGCGGCGCGGGCGATTCGCGAATCAACTGCAGCGCAGCCACCCGATTCGCGCCATCCACGATCAACGCAACGGTGTCAAACCCGCTTCCCATGAGAGAGCCGCGCGACAAATAGTAGCTGAAACTGTTGTTGGGAAACCCAGCGGTCTCCACCGGATGCTTGGCGCCCAGGGTGATGCCGAGAATCGCGGCCGCCTCATCCGCAAACATCCGATAGTTGATGCGGCCAAATAGCGGCAGCTCCACGGTTTCGCCCGAAGACCCTGTACTCGGACGCCCAAAGGGCCGAAGTAGAGAAGCCAACTCTGTCCAAATTGGCGATGCAACGCCCGGCCGCGTATTCCAATTCGGCGCAAGCACAAGCTTGGAAAGCTCCACCACCTGCTGTTCGGGCGATAGCGCACTCGCCTCCTCCACCTCGGCATCCGCGCCCGCAACCGTTGCAAACCCCTCGATCTCGATCCCGCTATCCGGGGGCGCGAGCGGCGCGACGCTGCCAAACGTCACCAGTCCATCTTCGGGTTCGGACTCTTCACTCGCTGGCTCTTCAGAGGAAGCCGCCCCCGTTTCCTCTTCTTCGTCCGGTTCGGCAAAAATATCCGCCTTCAGCGGCTTGCTAACCGAGCCGACCTCTTCCGTCTCGGCCACATCCGTTGCGACAGGATTCACGCCGCCTGCGAAAAAGATGAGGTAGACCCCCGCCGCAATGGCCGCCAAAACAATCAACTGATAGAGCGCGCGACCGAGCGGAGTGGGAGCCGGTGGAAGATATTCTCCCGCATCGTCCGCAGCCGCCTCGACGGCGACACCATCGCCCGCCAGCGTCGGCGCCATCCGGGTGGGCATGTTCAGTATTATTTTAGGTTGCTTCGGCTTCTTCGCGACAATCCGAACGGTAGGCTTCTCGCGCAACGCGCTCCGCAACACCGTGCTCTCACCCGGCTCCGGCAGCGGCGGCTTCGGCGCATGCCCACTGCGAACTTCGGCGATATCCTCCAACACGGTGTTCCAGAACATCGGGCGAAACGCGCGGTTCTTCACCATCATCTTCTCGATCAACCACGCAGTGTTCGAAGAAACGGTCGGCTCGATATCCATCGGATCGGCCAAGAACTCGTTCACATGGCGATCCATCGCGCTGCTGCCCGGACTGCCCGCGAACGGCAGGGCGCCGGTCACGAGATGATACAGCGTCGCGCCCAGTGAGTAGATATCCGCTCGACAGTCGAGATCCGGCACGCCCTGCGCCTGCTCCGGCGCGGTGTAGTTCGGAGTGCCCACAATGCTGGTTCCATGCGCTGAACCTCGATGCAATCCAATAAAGCGGGCTAATCCCAAATCGGTCAATTTCACCGCACCATCGGTCGCCAGCATGATGTTGTCTGGCTTGATGTCGCAGTGGATAATGCAGTCCTTCTCCCACGCATACGCCAATGCCCGGCCGGTAGCCTCCGCAATGCGAAGCGCTTCCGACTCCAAGAGCTTATTCCCGCCGATCAGCAGATCGCCTAACGCGCGGCCGTCCACATATTCCATCACAATGTAAGGAAGCCCATCCGACACTCCGGCATCGAACACCTGCACGATACCCGAATGATTCAAGCGAGCCGCTGCGCGCGCTTCCTGCTGAAAGCGCTCGCGCGCCTCGGCGTCAGGCAGATATTCGGCTGACAGAACCTTGATCGCCACGAGGCGATCCAGCGAAAGTTGACGGCCCTTCCAAACGACCGACATCCCGCCTTCGCCCAGCTTCTCGAGGATCTCGTACCCAGCTAACTGAAACGGCGCATTCATGCGTGGAAAAACATTAGTTTGATCGCTCGAATGAAGCAAGCTCACGCGGCAGACTTCGCACCGAGGAAATTTGCTTCAATCCGCGCGCCGCTTCTTGCATGCTGCCGGTCCTGTCATGAACGAACATCTCGTCGCCGCCATCATGGGAATTGTGGAAGGACTCACGGAGTTCCTCCCGATCTCTTCCACGGGACACCTGATCCTCGTCGGCGAACTGCTCGGCTTCACCGGCGATGCGGCAAAGGTGTTCGATATATTCATTCAGCTCGGTGCAATCCTGGCTGTTGTGGCGGTCTATTTCCGAACGTTCACCGAGCTTTTTAGCACACCCGATCAACACGGCTTCAGCGGCTATCACGGAATCGTACTCCTCGGGATCACCACTTTGCCCGCGCTGATCATAGGCAAGCTCTCTCACACCGCCATCAAAGAACACCTCTTCAGTCCCACCACGGTCGCCGTCGGGCTCGCCGTCGGAGCGATCTGGATTCTGGTCGTCGAGCGCGTTCTACGAGGAAAACCGCGCCGCGACCTTACAGCGCTTACATGGAAGGTCGCACTCGGCATCGGCATCTTCCAATGCCTCGCCCTCTGGCCGGGCATGTCGCGCTCGGCTTCCACCATCCTCGGTGCGATGATGCTGGGCCTCGACCGCACCTCGGCCACGCGCTACTCCTTCTTCGCCGCCGTGCCGATCATGACGCTCGCCGTCGCCTATGATCTCTTGCAGAACGCTTCGCTGCTGACCACGGATACGATCCCGTGGTTCCTCGTGGGCTTCGTCGTTTCGTTTCTCGCCGCGCTCGGGGCGATCAAGTTCTTCATCCACTTCGTCGCGCGACACAACCTCTCCGCGTTCGCTTGGTATCGCCTCGCAATTGCGGCTCTCGTTTTGTGGTGGCTCTAGTCGCGCGTCGAGCCACCGCAACCGGAATCATCGCTTCCGCCACGCCGTGCCTTCGGCGATGACGAGTTCAAATTTCCGAGCGTGCTCGCGAATTAGGAAGGGAATGTCCACCCGTCGCTCCAAGACAAATGTCGGCTCCAACAATTCTCGCAGACCATCCAACGTGCGCACCGGGCCGTGCTCTCCCTCATACCCGCCCAGCCAGTTCTCGCGCGGCGTGAATATCTGCCTCCAGGTGCTCGGCGTTGTCAGCAACGCCAATCCGCCCGGCTTGACCAAACCGGACAAGCGCGACAGGAAGCGGATCGGCTCCATCATTCGACAAATCAGATTCGCGGCGAATACGAGGTCAAACTCCCCAATGTCGCGGCGGATATTCGCCGCATCGCCCACCTCGAAGCGAACGCGCGTAACGTCCACATCGTCCGGCGCCCACGCCGCAAAAGGCTGCATCAACTCGCCTTCAATCGGCAATGCGTAGAGAACCGTCTCACGCGCGCGCAGCCTCTCGGCCGTTTCAATAAATTGCGGAACGCGATCCAGACCGATCACCTCTTCGCAGTGTCGAGCCAGCTCAAAGGTCGCCCGCCCCACCGCACACCCCACATCCAACGCGCGCAGCCGACCTTCAGGCAAAGCGCCCAACAATTCGTTCACGCAGCGCTCGGGAAAGTTCAGAACGCCCCCGGCAATGCCGTTGAGCAACGCCACGTCCTCCCTCGCCGCATAGTGCAGCCACAGATACTGGGCCAGCACTTCGGTGGATTCATAAAACGCTGGCGTGAACATGACCTCCTAGGACCGTTGAACCGCGTCCAATAGCGCGAGCGAGTACGCGCTGGGTTTGTAATCTTTCGCCACCACGATCGTCTCGCCATTTCGGTGCAGCCGAATTTCGCAGTGCGTCACCTCCGGTGTTTTGTGTGGCGCAAAGAGAATATCGTCGTGCGTGGCGTGACTGGCATCAGAAAACTTGTCCGGAGTCAGACTGCCGCCCAGGTGGTCGCTGCGGCCCGTGGCGATGTGAAAGGTGCCGAGGACCTTCTCGTCTTGAATGTCGCGCCCCGATACAGGCAACACCTGCGTCCCCAAACCGAGTTCGCCAATCTCGCCCGTCGCCGGGTCCGATTTAATTTTGGCTAGGTGTCGCCTCACGGTCTCCTCACTCCCCTTGAGCAGCTCTGCATTGATGATCCGACCTCCCTGGACGGTCATCAAGGCCAAAGTGCCATCTTCCTCGTACTTCAGGGGGAACTGGCCATCCGCGCCGGTCGGCACCCAATAGACCTCACCTGCGGGCAAATTGGCCACATCGGGCTCTTTGCCGCGACACAGACCGTGACTTTTCTGTGCCGCTTGCTTTCCGAGCTGCAGGCGAAGCGTGTAGGTCTTGTCCCCGACACCAAAATCGAGATCGGCCCAATCGGCCCCCGTCATTCCCGCGCGCAGCGCCTCGGCATCGCGACTCACCTCGTTGTAGTCCACCGCAAGCCCGGTGCGCAAAATGATGTCGTTCATTCCGTGCATGGTCGCGCCGCGGAATCCAAATTGCTTGGCAAACGCCGTCAGCGGCGCGGTGGCGGAATACGTCGTGATCGCGAGGATCAAGTCGTACTTCGAATACACATCTCTCTCGAGACTGATCGCGCGACCCGCCGCATCATAGGCCAGATCCGGCAAATCCAAGTTGCTGCCCCCGGTGATCTGATAGGCAAACATCTCGCCGCCCGTAAGATTCAGAATCCCAGCCTTCAACCTCTGATGCACCACCTCGTAGGCATGCCGCTGAATGGTGTAAGCCGGATTCCTCAAGAAGCGGTAATCCTGCATGTCCTTCGGATCGTCCAAGTCAATCAACACCGCTACGCGCTCGCCTCCTTCCGGGGCAAAGACCGTAGTCAATAGGCGCGCGAGGTCGAATGGCGGGAATGTGCGTTCAGTCATCTTCTACTCCTCCAGATTAAGGTTCGTCCGCGCGCGCGGCCTCAACCTTACACCCCGATCGAATTATTCGCTTCGATGAGTCAGCTTGCGCAGTGCGCGACGGCCCCACGCCAATGTGAACAGCGCGGCAGACCACGTGACAAGGCCAACACCAAACCACAAGCCGAGAATCCCCAGGCGGCCCGTCAGCAGCGGATACAACACCAATGGCGCGAGAATCTGGCGATAGAGCCCGATCCACAGCGCATACATCGGCTGCTGAATCGCCTGCAATAGCGACGTCGTGATGAAAAGAAAAACGTACGCATAGAGCACAAACACGGTGACGTGCAAATACCCCACACCGATCGCCACCACGTTCGATTCGCTCGCGAACAATCCAATCGCCGGCCGCGCAAAGAGGAACATCAACGCTCCACCCACCAACATCACCAACAAACCCTCGCGCAGCCCCGCGTGCCACGCCTCGCGCACCCGCTCAATGCGACCCGCTCCAAGGCTCTGCCCCGCGATCGCCAGCGTCGCCGAAGTCAACCCCAGCACGGGCAACAACACCACCTGCTCAATCCGCGTCGCAACGCCATACCCCGCGACCGCCACATGGCCAAACCGACTCGCAAAATAGGTGATCACAAAAATGCCGACGCCAATCGTAACGTGATTCAAGGCCGACGGCGCGCCCTGTCCAAAGATTCGCCGAAAGGGCTCCCCGCGCGGCCGCAACTGACCCCACGTCTCCGCAGTGAACAGCCCTGCCCTCCGCGCGCGATAGATCATGTAGCACATCCCACCCGCTTGAATCAGAATGGTCGAAAGCGCCACACCCGAGAGCCCCATCGCGGGAATGCCGAACCCTCCAAACATGAACCACGGATCCAGCCCCGCATTGAGCAGCGCGCCCACCGCCAACATATTGCGCAACGTGTGCGTATCACCTCGCGCCACGAGGCCCGCATTGACCGCGTAACTCCCAACAAAAAAGACGGACCCGATGAAAACGATCCGCATGTACTGAACCGCGCTCTCCAGATAGCCACCACTCGCGCCCAGCAAGACAAACAGCGGCCGCATGAAAATAAGGCCCAGAATCGTCAACAAAACACCCGCGATGATCCCGAACGAAAGTGACTGCGCCGCGAGCAAACGCGCCCGCGCAATGTCTCCCCGCCCCAGCGCAAACGCAATCAGCGCCGTCGTGCCCGCGCTCAATCCCGCGCCCACCGCAATGATGCTGAAGAAGACCGGAAACGAAACCGAAAGCCCGGCCAACGCGGCAGTGGACAGCTTCCCCGCAAAATACGTGTCGGTCAGATTGTAGAGCGTATTGCAGAAAATGCCGATGGCCGCTGGCATCGCCAACTTCCGCAGCAGCGGCCGCACCGGCCCCGTCGTAAGATCATACGTCTGCATCGCCAAGGCATCCGGTGCGCGCGCGCCGAAGAACAGTCTTTCGGCGCGCCGCGAACAACCCATCGGCCGCGCAAGCGGCCCGACCGTCCGCTAGTCCATCCACTCCGTGTGGAAAAATTGGCCGCGCGGCTTGTCCACACGCTCATACGTGTGTGCGCCGAAGAAGTCGCGTTGCGCCTGCAGAAGATTCGCCGGCAACACCTCCGAGCGGTAGCTGTCGAAGTACGCCAGCGCCGCGCCAAAGCACGGAACCGGGATACCCAGCTTCGCCGCCTGTTGAATTACCCGGCGCAAGCTTCCTTGCCCGCGAACCACAATCTTCTTGAAGTTCGGATCGAGCAAGAGATTCGCGGGCGCTTTGCGCCGACTGAAGGCATCGCGAATCTGCGTGAGAAACGCCGCGCGAATGATGCACCCGCCGCGCCACAGCATCGCGAGTTGCCCAAGGTTGAGCTTCCAGCCGTATTTGTCGGACGCCGACTTCAACAGCGCAAAGCCCTGCGCATACGAGCAGATTTTGGCGACAAACAGCGCCTGGCGAATGGACTCAATGAATTTCGCGCGATCGCCCCGATAGGCGCTCTTCGGCCCGCGCAATTTCTTCGACGCCGCAACGCGCTCCTCCTTGTGCGCCGCCATAATCCGCGCGAACACAGATTCCGTGATCAGTGTCACCGGCACCCCGAGATCCAGCGCAATGCTGCTCGTCCACTTGCCCGTACCCTTCTGCCCCGCTGCATCCAAGATCACGTCCACCAGCGGGCGGCCCGTCTCCGAATCCGTCCGCGTGAAGACCTTCGCCGTAATCTCAATCAAATAGGAATCCAGCTCGCCTTTGTTCCAAATCGAAAAAATGTCGTGAAGCTCCTGCGCCGTCATGCCGAGGCCGCGCTTGAGCAAGTCGTAGGCCTCGCAAATGAGCTGCATGTCGCCATATTCAATGCCGTTGTGCACCATCTTCACGAAGTGCCCCGCGCCATCCGATCCCACCCAGTCGCAGCACGGCTCGCCATTCACCTTCGCGGCAATCGCCTGCAAAATCGGTTTCACATGCGGCCATGCCGCAGGCGATCCGCCGGGCATAATGCTCGGCCCGCGCAAGGCGCCCTCTTCGCCGCCCGACACGCCGGTTCCAATGTAGAGCAACCCCCGCGATTCCACCTGCTTCTGGCGGCGCTGCGTATCTTCAAACCACGAATTGCCTCCATCAATGATGATGTCGCCCGGCTCCAGCAGCGGAATCAACTGCTCGATCAACTGGTCCACCGCCGGACCCGCCTTCACCATCGTCATCACGCGACGCGGGCGCTTGAGCGATGCAACCAACTCCTGAAGCGTGTGAGCGCCCAGAATCGCCTTTCCGGCCGCGCGCGTCTGAACAAAATCGTCCACCTTCGATACAGTTCGATTGAACACCGCCACCGAAAATCCGTTGTTGGCCATATTCAGGACGAGGTTCTCCCCCATCACGGCCAAACCAATCAGTCCGATATCTGCCTGTGTCACACTCATAACTTCCTCCAAAATACTTGCGCACGGAGCCCGAACGCTCCCGTTTCAATTCCAAGCAAGCAGTCCTGTATATCACACCGTTGCCCCACACGCAATGCAACCCCGCACATTTCCCCCCCCCTCGCCAGGGTCTTTTCATTGTCTTGTGTAACCTCCTGCAAGGAGGGATGTTGATTTTGTGCTGAACCAATATGATCGATAGTCCCCACGATACGGCGGGATGAAAGCTACCAAACACACAGCGCGCCGGGGTGTCTGGCGATATGCGGACATGGACGCATAGAGCGACGTCGCATCTTCCTCTTGGCCGTTGAGGCCATGACCGTGGGCTTCCCGTATGCGCGCACGGTGTTGGTCGTGGAGAGCTACAGGGGCACCCAAGTCAATCCGGGCGAACCGACGCGCCGATACTACCTGAGCAGTCTGCCCCGCGATGAGCGCGCGCCACAACAATGGATGAACGCGGTCCGCGGGCATTGGGGCGGAGTGGCGAATCGAAACCACTGGCGCAAGGACGCGTGCTGGTTCGAGGACAAAACAAGAAGCCGGAACCCCAATGTCGTGGGTGCACTTATCCTCTTGCGAAATGCCGTGCTGAGAATCTACGTAGACGAGCAGGATACCCATCCAAACCTGCCCGGCTTCACCGAGGCCATGGCTGCTGATACCACATACGCGCTCCGCTCAATTACAAGGAGGTTGTGATGTCAAAAGAAAAGACCATGGGGGCGCTCATCACACTCCCGCGATACTGTCAGACTCTATACACGAGAGATCTATCGGATCGAATGAGAAGATGGGTTGCTACAGATAGAGCATCAACACCTCATCCGCTTTGCACTTCTCGGATCGCTCTGGCCAATAGATAGGATGCACGGGTTGCACCTCATTTGCCGGCGCGGAAGAGAAGATCGCATAGGTATCCGAGATCACAGCGCACTTATGACAGCCGCGCGCGAGCCGCCGGCCAACAACGCGACCGACGCAACGATCCGGTTTCAGCAGACGTCCGATCTCGTGTCCGGTATTTGGACCACGCGCACGCATCAGATTGTGCTGACGGAGCCGGGCAACCCGGTGAGCTGGTACACTGCGGAGATCAGCATTCCGCAACCCACGCCGGATGCGGCGCATCTCCGACTGGTCGTAGAGCTGGACTAGCCCGTGTGCGGCATCGCTTTCCGCCGGGTGATCCTGGATGTTATTCGCCTTGCGAAAAGAGCCTTTGCATGACGCGGCCCGTTTCCGTGTAGAACGGTTGCGGAACGGATAAGGCGTCCATCAAGATATCGTCGGCCATGCCCAAACGCACCGAGGGGGGCAGATCGTCGGGCGTTTGTCCCGGATCGAGTTGGAAACCGGTGGTGTAATCCACGTAGCCAAAGAGATAATTCGGCCAGAAGAACGCGAGAAAGAGCATGTCCTGCTTCCGCGCGAATTGGTCCACGACCTGGATGAAGGCAATATCCAGCGGCTCCCAGAATCCATACAAGTCGCGGGCATAGACCTCGTCGTGGAACGCATTGCCGTTCTGCATGTCTTCGGCACTGGCCTTGTACAGCCAGGCTTCGCCGATGGACACGCGTTTGCCGGCGGCCATCACGTCGTCGCACCACTGAATCATATTCGTGAGGTAATGCGTGTCGGAGTTCGCCAAGGGATAGATGTGCAAGTCAACGTAGTGCAAATTCGTGACCGCGATGAAGAGGTCTTTGTAGGTTTCATCCTCCCAGGTTCCCAGCCCCGCGCCCATTCGCGTGTCCTGCATCGGGAACAAGACCGCGAGGTCGTCCACGACTTGCTGCACGTACGACTGCCATTGTTCGGGATACATGAGCGGTTGAAGGTCGAATCCGCCAAAATGCGTATTCTGCGCATCCGGTTCCAGGACGACGCTGAAAAAGTCGGGGGCCAGCCACTGCATGATGAGCTCGCACTCCGCACTTCGTTCCGCACGGTATCGCTGCCGGCCAGCGTCGGCGCCCAGCGCGCGAATCTCGTCATAATAGAAGAACGGGTCTATGACGGAATAGGAGGGGATTAAAGAGCTGTGTTCAATGGCGATGGCCATTCCGTTGGAGCGAGCTCTTTGGATCAGTTCTGCATACACAAGGAGGTAGTTGGTCACCGTGATGCCCGCGTACCAGCCATACCCCGGTTGATTCGCAAGCTGTTGATGGAAGGACGGGGTAAGGAGTGGATAGGTAATGTCCAATTTGAGGACGCCGGCGCCCATTTCATGATACCGATCACACTCCGACAACATGCGCGTTCGGTTGGTCGCGGTCAGGAGGGTCCAGCCCCTGTTGCCGTTGCTCAAGAGCGAGGGCAGGCCCAACGCCGTATGGGGCTCGTTGGTTTTTGGGGGCAATGCGGCGACCCGGTCTGCGAACGCAAACAAATTACTATGGAGGTTGCGGTATCTTGCCACGTGCGCGGTGGGAATCGGGTCCTGCAGTATCCGGAAGACGGAGCTCCGGGTGGCGCCTTCCCAGAAGGATACGGCGGTGACACCGGTTGACCAGATGACGCATGGATTTCTCCAGTGAGGTTCGTCCAGGCGATCGGCGACTTGCACGTAATACCAATGATTCGTGGGTCCGGTGAAATCTATGCGGAAGGCGTCGGCACCATCGCGGTCCACACGGGTCACGACTGGTTCCGCACCGGTACCGGACGCGACGAGAGCGGCGAGAAGACCGGTCAATAGGCTAGCGGCGGACTTCTTCATGGATATATAACGCCAACGCTGTCCAATTATTGCCCATTACCTTTCAGGGTGAGGTTAGTGCGCCTCAATGTCTCATTCTGTGTCACCGGAATATTCGCATCAACGATCGAGCGGAAGCGGTGTCAGAATTGCGGTGTAAGGGTGGCTTGAACGGGGCGACAGAAGTTACATGAAACCACGAGCACTTATTGCGTTGGCGGCTGTGGCAATGGCGATAATTGGCTGGCGCCAAGCTGCGTCAACGCGATCGGCGCGATCACAGGCGGAACCGCAAACTCCATCTCAGCCAGGAGAATCAGCCATGCCTCAACAAACTGAATTCGCAACGTTTGCGGGAGGCTGTTTCTGGTGCACAGAAGCCGTTTTTGAGCAGATTCCCGGCGTCTTGAACGTCGAGTCGGGCTATATCGGCGGCGAAACGGAAAATCCGACCTATGAACAGGTCTGCAGCGGAAACACTGGCCACGCGGAAGCGATTGAAATCGAGTACGACCCGCAAAAGACGAGCTACGAGAAGCTCCTCGATGTCTTCTGGCATGCGCACGATCCCACGCAGCTTAATCGGCAGGGCAACGATGTCGGCACGCAATATCGCTCTGCAATCTTCTATCACACAACCGCGCAACGAAAAGCGGCGGAAGCGTCGCTCGAAAAACTTCGAGCCTCCGGAGAATACACCGACCCCATCGTCACCGAAATCCTCCCCGCAACGCCCTTCTACAAGGCGGAGGAGCACCATCAGGACTACTACGTCAACAACAAGAACCAGGGCTATTGCCAATTCGTGATCCGCCCCAAACTGAAAAAACTCGGACTCGCGCAGTGAGCGAGATCCCATCCAGAAGGGCAGGCGCGCGATGATCCCAACGGGCGTCTTGGGCCTCGGATTGATCGGCGCAATCTGGGCGCACCACCTCAACGATGATGGTTGGCTTTGCGCAGCATGGAACCGCACTCCAAAACCCGATTTTCCTCATTGGAAGGCAACTCCTCCCGAAGTCGCGCGGGCGGCGGATGCCCTCATCATCTGCGTTTCCGACCCTGCGGCGGTCTCCAGCGTGCTCGATCCGTTAATTCCGCAACTCGAACCTCGCCACACGGTCATCCAGTGCAGCACGATTGATCCCGACAGCAGCACTCGATTCGAAGCGCGCGTCCGCGCGCGCGGCGCAGCCTATTTGGAGGCGCCCTTCACAGGGAGCGTGCCGGGCGCAGAAAGCAGAACGACCGTGTTCTATCTCGGCGGCGACGCAGCCACCGCAGCTCGCGTGCAACCTGTGATTGATCGCCTTTCGAAGCAGCAGTTTCGATCCAATACGGGGGCGCAAGCCGCAGCATTCAAGCTCGCATCCAATCTCGCAATCGCGGTGCAGTCGGCTGTGCTCTGCGAAAGCCTCGCACTCGCGCGCAGCAACGGATTGAGCGATCAGCAGTTCTTCGACCTGCTTCGCATCAGCATGGCGTGGTCGCCAGTCGCCAAAATTAAAGAGCCGAAGCTCCGCGCAAACGATTACTCCGCACAATTCGCCGTCCGCCACATGCTCAAAGATATGCGACTCGCGCGCGACAGCGGTTTCGCGCCACTCCCCATGTGCGAAGCGGTGATCCGACAATTGGAGGCCGCCATGGACCGCGGCTGGGCGGACCAAGACTACGCGATTCTCATCAAACTATTGGGCGAATAGCGCCACGGCGCTCGCGAACGACACTATTCTTTGTGCCAGATATCGCCCTCGCCATAGCGGAACCACCGCGTCGTGGTCACCTTCTGTCGCGTGTAGAACATAACGCCTTCGCGACCCTGCAGATGCAGGTCGCCGAAGAACGAGTAGTCCCACCCGCTGAAAGGGAAATAGGCAAGAGGCGCAGGGACGCCGATATTGATGCCCACCATGCCGGATTTGATCCGGTGCCTGAACTCGCGAGCCGCTTTGCCGGATTGTGTGTAAATGCACGCGCCGTTGCCGAAGATTGTTTTGTTCGACATCTCAATCGCAGCTTCCAAATCGTCAAACCGCATCACATTGAGCACGGGGCCAAAGACCTCGTCCTTTGCGATCGTCATATTCTCGCGCACATGATCAACCACAGTCGGCCCGAGATAGAACCCTTTCGGGAACTCTGGAATCTTTACCGTACGGCCATCCACGACAACTTTTGCGCCCTCGCGCACACTGCCATCCACAAGACCCGCCACCTTGTCGCGATGCTGCTGGCTGATCACCGCACCCATCTTGGCCGTGGGATCGCGATCGGTCGGACCGACCTTGATGGAGCGAACCGCCTCTGCGAGCGGCGGCAGCAAGTGATCGCCCGCCTTGCCAATGGCGACCGCGGTCGAGCCCGCCATACACCGCTGCCCGGCGCAACCAAATGCCGCATCCACCAGACCCTTCACCGAGTTATCGAAATCGGCATCGGGCATCACGAAGACGTAGTTCTTCGCACCACCAGCCGCCTGCACGCGCTTGCCATGCTGGGTGCCCATCTCGAAAATATACTTTGCGATGGGCGAAGAGCCGACAAAGGATATCGCGCGGATTTTCGGATGTGTGAGAAGGGCATCCACGCACTCCTTGCCCCCATGCACCACGTTCAGCACGCCTTTCGGCAGACCCGCCTCGTGAAGCAGCTCAATGAGGCGAACGCCCGTCAGCGGAACTTTTTCACTCGGCTTGAGAATGAAGGTGTTGCCACAAATCAACGCGAGTGGATACATCCACATCGGAACAAGCGCGGGAAAGTTGTAGGGACAAATGCCCACGCAAATGCCGACGGGCTGCTTGATCACATCGCAATCAATCCCTCGCGCGATATTCTCAAGCACCTCGCCCTTCAGCAGTTCGGGCGCCGAACAGGCATACTCGACAACTTCCATACCGCGCAACACATCGCCTCGCGCCTCGACAATCGTCTTGCCATGCTCGCGCGTGATCATCTGCGCAAGCTCTTCAAAATGTTTATCAATCAGAGCCTTGTAGCGGAACATCACACGCGCGCGCTCAATCGGCGGAGTCTCCGCCCAATCCAGCGCAGCGGCCTCACAAGCCTGGACGGCCTGATCTACAACATCCGCGCCACACATGGGGGTTTGCGCGATGACCTCGCCTGTGGATGGATTGAACACCGGGGTGTGTGCGGCGGTTTTCGGAACGGACCACTCGCCGCCGATGAAAACGGGGACCGGCGTCTGGGCAGACTGCGTGCTCATGATATGTACCCTCTTTCCTTATCTTCTTCTTATCAAAACCAATTACGGATGCGCGGGGATTGGCTTCAGCTTCCCGGCAGCCAAACCTTCCTGATACTGTTTCCAACTCATGTGCTTCTTGCCGGTGGGCACATCCACCATGACGATGCAATCGTCCACCGGGCACACCAGCGCGCACAGATTGCAACCCACGCAGACGTCTTCCAGTATCTTCGGAATCAGCTTTCCGGGGAGGCGCCCCGGCCCGAGATCGTGGCCGTCCGGACTGATGAGCGCGATGGCCTGGTGCGCGCCGTCCTCGCAGGCGATGTAACACAGGTTGCAGTTGATGCACTTGTCGTAGTCAATCGTCGCGATGCGCTTGTAGTTGAGATTCAAGTTCTCCCACTTGGTAACCTTCTTCACCGCCAGCCCGCGCAAGTCATTGACAGACTTCATTCCCTTGCTGTCGAGGAAATCGCTCAACCCGTCCTTCATCTCCTCAACGATGCGGAAGCCGTAGTGCATGATCGCGGTGCAGACCTGCACGCCCGTCGCGCCGAGCGCGATGAAATCCGCTGCGTCTTTCCAATTCGATATGCCGCCAATGCCCGATATCGGCAAACCTTCGCACTGCGGGTCCGACGCAATTTCATGCAGCATGTTCAGCGCGATCGGCTTGACCGCAGGCCCGCAGTAGCCGCCGTGCGTGCTCAATCCGGCCACATACGGCTCCGGACACATGGTCTCCATGTTCACCTGCGTGATGCTGTTAATCGTGTTGATCAGCGACACCGCATCCGCCCCGGCGCGCTTCGCCGCGCGCGCAGCCGGAACCACACTCGTTACATTCGGCGTCAGTTTCACGATCACCGGAATCTCCGCCGCCTCCATGACCCAGCCCACGATCGTTTCGATCACCTCCGGGTTCTGTCCAACCGCAGAACCCATTCCTCGCTCGCACATGCCGTGTGGACACCCGAAGTTCAGCTCCACGCCATCAGCGCCCGCGTCGCGCGCACGCTTCATGAAGTCGTGCCAGTTATCGCGCGTGTCGGTCATCAGCGACGCGATAATCGCATGGTTCGGCCATTCCTTCTTGCATTCCTTGATTTCGCGGAAGTTCGTCTCCGGCGCGCGATCACTGATCAGCTCGATGTTGTTCAGCCCCGCCATCCGCATCTGACCGAGGTTCAGGGCGGAATAGCGCGAGCTGACGTTCACAATCGGCGTGCCGATGGTCTTCCAAACAAACCCGCCCCACCCCGCCGCGAATGCGTTGTGGCATTGATAGGCAGTGTTTGCAGGCGGCGCAGAAGCGACCCAGAAGGGATTCGGCGATTTGATTCCGGCGAGATTGATGGAAAGGTCTGCCATGATCGTTCTCCTATGCGTAGCGTTCGTTGAATCCCAACTATTTCTGCTTTGCGTAATACTCTTCTTCGAGCTCCGGCGCGCGCACGGGATGGTCCAAGCCCGAACCATACGGCTTCTTCACTCCATATCGCGTCTTCTGAATCGGCCCAACAGCGGCCTCGCCCGTGAGCCACTTGTGAATCCCGCGCGCCGCTTTTCGCCCCTCGCCCACGGCATTCACAACCTCGCGACCGCCATTCGCACAATCGCCAGCAGTGAAGACGTGCTTGAGATTGGTCTGCCCCGTCACTTCGTTGCGCGCCACGGTGCCGTCTTTATTAATCTTCAGTTTTGGAAATAGACGCTTCAACACATCCGTGCGCGGCGCCTGTGTCAACGCTTTGATCACCATGCCGAACGGCTCAACGAACTCGGATCCGGGGATGATCTCCGCCTTGCCCTGATCATTAACTTTTGTTCGCACCAACTTCAGGCCCGTGACGTGCCCATCCTTCTCCAGCACCTCTACCGGCAAGACGTTGAACCAGAATTCGGCGCCATCCCCCTTCGCGCTCGCATATTCATGCGGATACGCCGGCATGTCTTGCTCGCGGCGGCGATAGAGGATGATGGCCTCTTCCGCGCCCAGGCGCTTGGCCTGCGCAACGGCATCAATCGCCGTGTTGCCGCAACCAATCACCGCCACCCGACGAGCCAGCTTCACTTTGTGCAACGGCTCCACGTGCAGCTCTCGAATGAAGTCCAGCGCCTCGACCACTTCAGGGAGGTTCTCGCCCGGGATGTTCAGGCGCAGCGCATTGCTGCTGAGGCCCACGCCGATGAAAATCGCGTCGAACTTCTTCTCCAACTCGGCCACTTTGATCTTTTTGCCAACTTCAACGCCCGTCTTGATCTTGACGCCGATCTTCTTGATCATCTCCACTTCTTCAATACTCACATCGGGCCGCATCTTGTAGTACGCAATCCCGTAGGTATTGAGCCCACCGGCCTCCTCATCCTTCTCGAAAACGGTCACCGAGTAGCCGAGCTGTGCCAGCTCCGCGGCGCAGCCGAGCCCCGCAGGCCCACCCCCAATCACGGCCACAGATTTTCCATTCTTTTTGGCGGGCGCGCGAAGCACTTGGATATTGTTCTCGAACACGTGATCCGTCGCATAGCGCTGAAGTCGCCCGATCTGCAGCGGCTTCTCGTCGCGATCCAACATCACGCAGGCCCCTTCGCAGAGCACCTCGACCGGGCACACACGCGCGCAAGAGGCCCCCAGCGGGTTCGACTCCAAAATCACGCGCGCCGACGAGGTCAGATTCTTCTCCGCGATCTTCTTGATGAAGCTCGGAATATCAATCCCCGTCGGACAGGCCGCGATACACGGCGCATCGAAACAATAGAGACAGCGCTCCGCCTCAACAAGGGCCTCCTGCGGCCGAAATTTCGGCTTCTTCTCGTGCATATTCTCCGCCGCAACCTTCGCCGTCAGAAATGATTTCAAGGGCATGATGTCACCGTAGGTTATTTGAGTGTATGGAGCGAACGGAAGCCGGTTGATCGCCGGCGCGAGGGGGTGAGTGTCTATTCATCGCGTTCTCCTCATTTATACTCCGTGAAAGTCATTCCGTGCGCATCGGCCACGGCTTTATACGTCAAATGCCCCGCATGCGTGTTCAGCCCCGGTCGCAATTCCGGCGTCTGCTGCACGGCCTTTTCAACGCCCAAATTCGCCAGCTTCACCGCATAGGGCAGCGTCGCATTGGTCAACGCTTGCGTCGCCGTGCGGCAGTAGGCGCCGGGCATGTTGGCGACGCAGTAGTGCAGAATATCTTCCTCGAAGAAGATCGGGTTCTCGTGCGTCGTCGCGCGGGAGGTCTCGAAGCAACCGCCCTGATCAATCGCGATGTCCACAAGAACCGAGTCCTTCTTCATCAACTTCAGCATATCGCGACTCACCAGTTTTGGCGCCTTGGCCCCCGGCACCAGCACGGCTCCAATCAGCAGGTCGCAATCCGGCAACAGCTCCATCAGGTTGTGCTCGTTCGACTGCACCAAACGCACCGACCCACCAAGCGTGAGGTCCAGGAATCGCATGCGCTCGATGTCGAGTTCCAGAATGGTAACCGTCGCGCCGAGCCCTACAGCCATACGCGCCGCATTCACGCCGGATGCGCCGCCGCCGAGAATCACCACATGGGCCGGCAGTACGCCCGGCACACCGCCGAGCAGTACGCCGGACCCGCCCTGCGCCCGACTCAAATAGAACGCCCCGACAATGGTGCTCATCCGCCCCGCAATCTCGCTCATCGGCTCCAGAAGCGGAAGACGCCGACCCACCTGCACGGTTTCATACGCAATGGAGTCTGTCTTGGACGCCACCAACCGCTCCGTCAATGCGCGATCCGCAGCCAAGTGCAAATAGGTGAAAAGCAGCAAGCCGGGCCGCAGGAAGCCATACTCCGGCTCAATCGGCTCCTTGACCTTCAGCACCATGTCGCCCGACCACGCATCCGCCGCCGTGGGAACCAGCGTGGCCCCAACATCGCGGTATTGTTCATCGCTGAAACCGCTGCCCACGCCCGCACCCTGCTGCACCAACACCGTGTGCCCAGCGGAAACCAGCGCGCGCACGACAGCAGGCGTGCCCGCCACGCGGTTTTCTTTAACTTTAATTTCCTTCGGAATACCGACCTTCATAGAGATCTCCCCTTCGCCGAATGTTCGACGCTAGCCAATCTCCGAAATTGCGATTTCCAACACCTCGAGGAGGAAATCAATGTCCGCCTCCGTCACACACATCGGAGGTGTGATGCGAATGATATTGCCGTGCAGCCCGCCCTTGCCGATCAGTGCGCCAAGTTCGCGCGCGCGTTCAAAGACCTGCGTACAGGCAGCCTTGTTCGGTTCCTTGGTCGCGCGGTCGGTGACGAACTCCAACGCGACCAAGAGACCCGCTCCGCGCACCTCGCCGATGACCGAATATTTCTGGTGCAACTTCTGCAGACCCGCGAGGAAGCGATCGCCCAGCACGCGGCTGCGCTCCATCAAGTTCTCGTCGTCAATCACCTCAAGCACCGCCTTGCCAATCGCGCACGAGACCGGATTGCCGCCATACGTATTGAAGTGGATTCGCTGCGTGAGCGATTTTGCGATCTCCGGCGTCGTCACGACTGCGGCCAGCGGCGCACCGTTGCCGATGCTCTTCGCCATCGTGACGATGTCCGGAACGACGCCCTGCGACTCGAAGCCCCAATAGTGCCGCCCCGTGCGCCCGAAGCCCGCCTGCACCTCGTCGGCGATACACACACCACCGTGTTCGCGCACCACCCGATAGGCCTCCTTGAGATAGCCATCCGGAAAGACCACCACACCCCCGACGCCCTGGATCGACTCGGCGAAAAAGCCGGCGATCTTTCCAGGCGTCGCGTTAATAATCAAATCCTTCACATCGGCCGCATATTTTTTACCCGCGTCGGGATCGTTGTGCCCCCACGGGCCGCGATAGGGATAGGGCGCGATCGCGTGGTGCACGCCGAACGAATGCGGCACATTGAACTTCCACGTGCTGTGCGCCGTGAGTCCCATCACCGAGGCCACGCCGCCATGATAGCAGTTGCGGAGCGCGACGAGGTCATAGTTTCCCGTGTGAATGCGCGCCATCAGGATTGCCAAGTCATTGGCCTCCGATCCCGAGTTCACGAAATAGACACACTTCAAGTTGCCCGGCAGCTTGGAGGTCAGCTTCTCCGCATACTCGCAAATCGCGCTGTTCAGATAAATCGTTGTCGTGTGCGAGATTTTGTTGATCTGATCAATCGCCGCCTTGTTCACGTGCGGATGACAGTGCCCCACTCCTACGGTCACAATGCCGCCGAAGGCATCGAGATAGCGCCGGCCCGTCTCGTCATAGACATATTGCATCTTGCCTTCGACGATCATCAGCGGCTTATTGTAATAGAGAAACAGCGCCGGATTCAGATACTGCTTTCGGAGGGCAAGCGTCTTTTCATACGACAGCCCCGCATAGGGCGTCGGCGCGTGCGAAAACGCAGGCAAGACAGGCGCTTTTTTCGAACTCATGGTCATACTCCTCTACAACGCGCGGGTGTTTCTTAACTCATGTGCAGCACGCTCTGTGTGCATCATGCGCTACCGCCCTCCCGCGCTGTGTGTCTGGGGTCGGTATCCCTTCATCAGGAAGTAATACAAAGCAAACGCGACGAAAAATCCGACAAACCAAGCATAGCTGTAGATCGCAGACCAAACCTGCGCGTGCGGAATGTTCCACTTAAGCGTGACCAGGAAGCCCGGAACATTGGGCGCCACTGCCAGCGCCAACGCAATCAAGGCGCGCGGATTGTAGCCGCCGCAATAGGAGTATTCGCCGCGCGGATCGTATAGCGCGGGCAGATTCATCGTGCGCTTGCGCAGCACAAAATAGTCGCAAATCAAAATGCCGCCAATCGGTCCCAGCAGCGAAGAATAGCCCAGAAGCCATGTGAAAATGTAACCGCTCGGGTCCGCGGCGAGCTTCCACGGCATCATCAGAATGCCGATGATGCCCGTGATGATGCCGCCCATGCGCAAACTGATCGCGCGTGGAAGAAAGTTCGAGAACGCAGTCGCGGGCGCCACCACATTCGCCGCGAGGTTTGTCGTCAGCGTGGCGAGCGAAAGCGCAAACATGGAAACCAGAATAATGCCGATATTGTCGAATCGCGAAAGCAGCTCCACCGGATCCCAAATCGCCTCGCCGAAAATCACCACCGTCGCACTCGTCACCGCCACTCCAATAAATGCGTAGAACGGCATCGTGGTGTTCAAGCCGAGGAACTGGCCCCACAATTGCGCGCGCTGACTCTTCGCCTCGCGCGTGAAATCCGGAATGTTGAGCGACAGCGTCGCCCAGAACGCCACCATGGAGGTCAGCCCCGGGATGAAGATTTTCCAGAACTCCGCGGGCGTCCGATAGCTTCCCGGTTGCGACAGCATCGGGCCAAAGCCATCCGCTTTCTTGTATGCCCAGACAAGAAACATCACGCCAATGCCAATCAATAGCGGCGCGCCCCAGTTCTCTATAAAGCGGATGGACTCCATGCCGCGCCAGAAAATCGCGATATTCACCGCCCAAAACGCGAGGAAAGACAAGAATTGCGCGGTATTGACCTGAATATGCTCGTTGCTGACAAACATCCACACGGCGGTGTCGGCCAAACTCGGCCACTTCAACAATAGAAGTCGGTAGATAGCCTCGCCGCCAATCCAGGACTGGATGCCAAACCAACCGCACGCAACGATTCCGCGCAGCACCGAGGCGATGTGCGTGCCCGCCGTGCCGAACGAAGCGCGCGCAAAGACGGGAAAGGTGATGCCATATTTGCAGCCCGCGTGTCCGTTCAGCACAATCGGAATTAGAACAATCAGGTTACCAAGCGTCACCGTCAGAATCGCTTGCCACCAATTCATCCCCGCGTGGATCAAACCGCTGGCAAGCATGTAGGTCGGAATACACACCGACATCCCCACCCACAAATTGGCAATATCCTTGGTCCCCCACCGCCTCTTGGAGGAAGGAATGGGAGCCAAATCCTCATTATACAGGGGGCTCGCTTCTACAGTGGCCAAATCGTGAGGGCTAAGATCTGACTGAAGCGGGTCGGCCATAGATATCACTCCCGGCAAACATCCCAGGGCAGCGCCCTCATTCGCCGAAGCGAAGCACAACATTGCGGACTCTCTCGAAGCATCGTCACTGAGCGAGTTTGCGCGCCGACCAAACAAGCGTCAAGGCAAAAGATCGGGGAAAGCCCTATGTCGCGAGAGTTAACCCACCCACAGCTCTGTCGGACGATCCGGATAGGTCAGATGGACACTCACGTGGCGGTGGCCAGCTTGCATCAGCGCGTCCCGAACGGCCTGCTGTGCGAGGTCGGGCCGATTGCAGTCCGCGCTGAGGTGTGCGAGATAGACGTGCGACAACTCAGGCCCGGCGATTTCCGCCAACATGGCGGCGGCGCGTTGGTTGGAAAGATGCCCTTGCCGCCCGCGTATGCGCTGTTTGAGATGCCACGGGCGATCTGCATCCTGCAACATCTGTTCGTCGTGATTCGACTCAAGCACCAGCATGCGGCAGTGACGCAGTCGCTCCCGAATCAGGGTGGTGGGCATTCCCATGTCGGTGACCACTCCCACCCGCATGTCGCCGCACGCGACAACGAACCCTACGGGCTCAAACGCATCGTGCGGCACGGCAAACGGCTCCACGCGCAAATCGCCGATCTGAAACGGCGCGCCGGTGGTGAAAACCTGCCACGGCAATACGCTCAGTTCCGGGTCGCGACTCAGCGCCTCAACAGTCCCCGCGTTCGCATATAGCGGAATCCGGGACCGCTGATTCAGCACGCGCAACCCCTGTGTGTGATCCCCGTGCTCGTGGCTCACACAAATCCCGCAAATGGAGGAGATCGAAGCGCCAATGCGCTCCAATCGCCGCCCAACCTCGCGAGCGCTTAGGCCCGCGTCTATCAGCAACGCGGACTGCTCGGAAGCAATGTAGGTGCAGTTGCCGGAACTGCCGCTGGCCAGAATGGAAGCGCGAAGTGACATGGTGAAACCGCGTCGAGTCTCGAACGTCCTCGCGCGCAAATCAAGAGCGCAAACTAGGGGGAGAGTCCCAGAATCGTATCGAGCGCCGAATCGCGCGCGACGCCTGCGGCCAACGCCTTTTCATAAAAGGAACGGGCCTCGTCCAGCGCCGGGCGCGAATCCGTTGCGAGCAAAATGGCGAGATTCAATTGGGCCTCCGCGTCCGACGGGTCCATCGCCACCGCCTTCCGCATTTCGCGAATGGCGTCGCGATTCTGTCCGCGCGCGTGCAGCGTGATGCCATAAAACTTGCGCAGCAGCGGATCGTTCGGATCCAAATCTACCGCGCGCGCACAATCCCGCACGCCGTCCTTCACGTCGCCTTCGCGCCAGCGAATCATTCCGCGCAAGCCCAGCGCCTGCGCATTCTGCTTGTCCTGACTCAAAACGTTCTCCACGAGACGACGCCCCTCGGCAAGGTCATTCACCTGATAGGCAATCGCAGCCAACCCGAGCAACGCGCCGGATAAATTCGGTTCCCGCGTCCGCGCGCGCTCGAACAACGCACGAGCCCGAGCCACATTCCCGGTCTTCAGCGCGCGATTCCCCTCAACCACGAGGCGATAAACCGAAACCGTGGTGGCACCCGCGGCGGACGCGGGCGCCAGGGCTGCAGGTGGAGCGGGCGTTGCAACAACACGCGCCTGTGGCGGTGACGTAGCGGCGTGGTCTTTCCCATCGGCCACGCCACGGGTCCGCCGCTCCAGCTCGGCTTCATTCGCTCGAACAGCCGCACGCAAATCCCGCACCTCTCGGTCGCGCTCCGCGACAAGTGCCTCCAGGCGCTGCTGTGCCTGCTTTTCATTTTCGAGCACCGCGCGCAAGGCCTTCACTTGTTCGCTGCCGCCACCCGCCGCCGCGCGACGCACCGCTCCGAGCTGTCGCTCAATCGCCACCATCCGCGCCGCGTTTGTCACGGCATAGACGGTCACCTCTTCGAGTCGCACCTTAATCTCCTTGAGCGCCAGTGCAGTGCGATACAAATCATCGCGCGACTGCGCCAACTCGCGCTCCAGCCGCTCCTGCTCCAAACGCGCCTCCGAAAGCTGCACCCGCAAATCGTCCGGCGAGGAAGTCGCGCTGGACTTCACCGAAACCGTCGCCGCGGGCCGTGTGGCATCGGGCCGAACGGCTGTACATCCGATCCCCGCCACCAACGCCGCTAGCGCGCTCAATCCCAACAATGAACCGATCCAACGCATCGAAGCCTCTCCCGTAAAAAGATAGCGACACCTTGCCGAGAATCGCAAAAAGAGGCAACGGCAAAGCTCTTTTCAATTAACTTTCACTCCTCGAACATTTCGCTGGCGTTTCGCGCGTTTCCTTGGAAATGCTGCACCCATGACGACTTCCTTCATTTTGCGAAACGGCCGCGCGCTCGATCCTGCCGCCGGAATAGACGAACAACGCGACCTCTTCATCGCCGATGGGCATATTGTCGCCGCTCCCCCGCCCCACGCGCGCGAATTGGATGTGCGCGGCAAACTCGTGGTCCCCGGCTTGACGGATATCCACGTGCACCTCCGCGAACCCGGTGGCGAAGAGAGCGAAACGATTGAAACCGGCTCGCGCGCCGCCGCGCGCGGCGGCTTCACCACCATCGTCGCCATGCCCAACACGCGCCCCCCTCACGACACCGCTGAAACCGTCGCCTATGTCGTGCGGCGCGGCGAAGAGGTGGGACTCACTCGCGTCCTGCCCAGCGGCGCCATCACGGTAGGCCGAAAGGGCGAGGAGCTGACCAACCTCGCCGCGCTCGTCGGAGCAGGCGCCATCGCATTCACCGACGACGGCGCCACGGTACAAGACGACGGCCTCATGCGCCGCGCCATGGACATCGCGCGCGATCTCAATCGCACCGTTATGGATCATGCGCAAGATCGCCTCATCGAGCTACAGGGCGGCGTCATGCACGAAGGCGCCGCCTCCAAGCGACTCGGTCTTCCCGGCATTCCCACCTTCGCCGAAGAGCGAATCATCAAGCGCGACATCGAACTCGCGGAGGCCACCGGCGCCTCCCTCCACATTCAGCACGTCACCTCTCGAGTCGGCGCAGAACTCATCCGCGCGGCGCGCCGGCGCGGCATCAAGGTCACCGGCGAACTCACGCCCCACCACCTTGCCCTCTGCGATGAAGATGTGGACCCCAACAACACCAGCTTCAAGATGAACCCGCCCCTTCGCTCCCGCGACGATCGCGATGCGCTCGAATCGGCGCTTCTGGATGGAACTCTCTCCTGCTTTGCCACCGATCACGCGCCGCATAGCGCCGCGCAAAAAGCCCGCGGCTTCCTCAAAGCGCCATTCGGAATCGTCGGACTCGAAACCGCGGTCGGCATCACGTGGACGCACCTCGTCCGTACGGGAAAATTGACCCCGCTCGATTGGCTCCGGCGCTGGACCCTCGAACCTGCGCGCATCATCAGCCGCCCCACCCCCACCCTCGCACCCGGCAGCATCGCAGATATCGCCGTGCTCGATGTCGAAACGCCGTGGATCGTCCACCCCAACGACCTCGCGACCAAATCCCACAACACCCCATTCGCCGGACACACGCTCTACGGTTGCGCCATTGCCACCTTCCTTCAAGGCCGCCTCGTTTGGCATAAGGAATAGCACGCACCCACGCTCGCCCATCACACAACGCGTCGCGCGCTGCGGAATATTTCCCTCTGCCATTGACGCCGCGCGCCCCACAGAGTATTCACGCCTCTTTGCCATCCAGGAGATTTCGCCGTGTCTTTTGAAAGTGGATCCGTAAGTTTTCGCATGCTCTATCTGCCTCGCGAGTTGCCTCCCGACGCCATTGAGCGTTTCGCCCGACACGCGGCTCCGCCCATAGACACGCTCGGCACCGACATCATCAGCGGCTGGGTCACCGGTCGGCACCTCCTCGACCGCAACATCACCGATGACACCGCTCGCTACGCCGGCTTCCTTCGACTCGCCCTCATGCAGGCCGAGCGGAAAATACCCGAAGCCCTGCTCCGCGCCGAATGTCGGATGGAAGAACTGGCCTATATTCAATCCCACAACCTCGAACGCATCAGCCAAACGGTCCGGCGCGAAATTCGCGAACAAATCTCCGAGCGCCTGCTCCCCACCATGCCCCCCACGCTCCGCGGCATCGCACTCCTTCACGACCACGTCGCCCGCCTCCTCTACACCTCCGCCCTGAACGACAAACAGCTCGATGCGCTCCAGATCGCATTTTCGCAAGTCATCGGCTTCGGCGGCGTCCCCGTTCTCCCCGAAACCGCCTCCCTCCAGCGCCGCAATCGCAGCATCCGCGACTGGGACCCCATCGCCTTCTCCCCCGAAGCCGAGCCCGAGTCCGTCATCAACGATCCCGGCCTCGACTTCCTGACATGGCTCTGGTTCATCGCCGAAGCGCGGGGCGGAATGCTCAAGCTTAAAGGCCTCGGCGACTGGGCCGTCATGATCGAGGGCCCGCTTACATTCATTATGGAAGGAAGCGGCGCCCACGAAATGGTTGTCCGCCGCGGAGAACCTCGTCTCAGTGCGGAAGCAAAAGCGTCGCTCCTCGCCGGGAAAAAACTGCGACGCGCCAAACTCACCCTCGCCTGCGGCGAAGAATCCTGGACCTGCACATTCGACGGCCCCTCCTTCGTCATTCGCGGCCTAAAACTCCCAGAGGGCGAGAAGCTTGACGCCATCAGCAAGTTTCAAGAACGCATGCAGTTCATTGACCGCTTCAAAGAGGCGCTCCTCTCCTTCTTCGACCGATTCTGCGCCGAGCGCGAATCGAAAGAGTGGTCCGCCACCGTCGCCGACATTCACACCTGGGTCACCACGCGAAAAACACGCAAGTAAGCCACCGCTCGACGCCAAAACCGCACACAGCAATCCGGTCTGGGCTAGTATTTGCGCGCGGTCAAATCTACTCTCCTCCGAGTGAGCAACTCCAAGCGTAAGCCTTCTTTGCAATCAACGGAATCGTCCGGCCTCACACGCTGCACAATTTTCTGCGCGCAAAGAGTCGCCGCATTCTTGTCAAAGCATGGCCGAACCTTTGCGCCCCTCTTCGCCATCATCATCTTGGCGGAGAGCGCTCGCGTGGGATGGCGCGGCAAGCACGGCGATTTTGGCCCCGTTCTTTCTGTCGTGAACCACATTGGCGCAGGACAACCGCTCTATGCCGGAAACCCCAAAGGCCCCGCCTACGTCTATTCGCCGACATTCGCGCTCCTTCTCGCTCCGCTCGACGTCCTTCCCGATCCCTTGATCCGATCCCTCTGGTATTTGTGCTCTTGGGCCGCGTTGATCGGCTCATGGATGCTTTCGCGCCGCATTCTTTTTGGCGCGCCCCGCAGCACCTCATTGCCAAGAGGATACTGGGTGCTCGCCATCGCACCGATGTGGCATTTTGCCTATTACAACGCGCTCAACGGACAAACCACGCCCCTCATGATGTTCTTGGTGCTCCTGTCCTATTATCTCGACCAACGCGATAAGCCACTCCTCGCTGGCCTCAGCTTGGCAGGTTCTCTCCTAATCAAGCCTTTCCCCATCATCTTTCTTGGCTTTTACCTCCTGCGCCGCCGCCTGCGAACACCTCTTGGCGCAATCGCGTGGCTCTCGCTCTTGCTCCTCTTGCCGATTCTATATTTCCGCAACGCCTATGATACCGTCCTGAAGGATTGGCTCTCGGTGAACCGACAGCAGCAGACGATCTACGACATCTCGGACTGGGGCCATCAATCCCTCTCCGCGCTGTGGTATCGCATCTTCGATTGGCAGCGCCCGCCGCCCTTCCTCTCCGACCCTTCAGACCCCGTCTTCTGGGCCATCTGGGCGAGCATCGCTCTCGTCGTGCTGTCCACTATTCTCTTCACACTCCGCTCCAACCGACACCGCGACCCTGCAGCCGACCACGCGACATTCGCGCTCTACATGCTCTGCTGGGCCATGCTCCCGCCAACCTCGTGGAAGCACTACTACGTCGTGCTGATTTTCCCGCTTGCTGTCCTCGCGAAATACGCCCTGCTCCCCAACACAACCCCGCGCCTCGCCCGCATTTCCTTGAAGCTGCTCGTATTTTCCTTTTTCGGAATCACCCTCCTTCACATCGCACCCGACGACTACAAACGCCAAGTCTTCGAGTACTCGCCCTATCTCTTTATGGCCTTGTCCGTCTTCGCCACACTCTGCACCGCACATTGGCTCCAAGCTCGCAGCCCTTCGACCACCCCTCAACACGATCCCGCCTAGCGCGCGGCCCCGCTGCAGCACGTGCACGGGCCACCCGTGCACCGGCCCGAGGAAAGACCAGTGTGTTTGCATGAACGCAACCAGCCTGACATCAACGCGCTACGGAGCTTCTATGCATTTTCGATATTTTGGATTGAAAACGCATAACACCCTGTCAGCACGGAAAGAACCATGCGTGCGGGATCAGCTTCCCGACGGCGAAACGGTGGCTCTCTCTGCTGGAAAGTTCGCGGATTGTCTATTTGCTACGGCCGTATCATCGGAACATTGCCAAGCGGGTGATCAAGAGCCCAAAGCTCTACTTTCTCGATACGGGCCTTCTGTCCTACTTGCTCCGATATCCCGATGCGGACACGCTGCGTGCGGGACCGATGGCGGGTGCATTTTTTGAGAACTTCATCGTGACGGAAGCGCTGAAGCTGCGCTGTCACACGCGAGGGCCATTCGAATTGTATTTCTACCGCGACTCCAACCAGCAGGAGATAGATGTCGTGGTGGAATCCGCACAGAAATTCCTGCTTCTGGAAATTAAGCTCTCTAAAACGCCCTCCCCGGATGATGCTGCCGTCATGAAACGACAGTTCGCTTTGTTCCCGCGCGCACGCGGTGCCGTTCTCTCCTTTGCCGAGGAAACCATTCGAGGGGCTGAATCCATTGAAATCGGACCGTGGACGCGCCTCTATGAGCTGTTGAACTCATTTGCGGAAGCGAAATGAAGCGCGCGGCCCCGCTGCAGCACGTGCACGGGCCACCCGTGCACCGCGCCCTCAACCCGCTCCACCCATAAGAAAAAACGGGGCGACCCTGCGGTCGCCCCGTCTGTTCTCTGCCACAAGCAGAATGATTTTTAGATCGCCGACTTCAACGCCTCGGCCTTGTCCGTGCGCTCCCACGTGAAGCTGTGGAGATCCTCCGTGCGACCAAAATGGCCATACGCCGAGGTCGCCTCGTAGATCGGACGGAGCAAGTCGAGCTGCTCGACGATCTGCGCGGGCTTCAAACCGAACACCTTGCGCACCGCCTTGGCAATGCGCGCCTCTTCCATCTTGCCCGTGCCAAAGGTGTCCACCAACACGGAAACCGGCTCCGGATAGCCAATGGCATAGGCGAGCTGCACTTCCGCGCGATGCGCCAAGCCCGCGGCGACAATGTTCTTGGCGACATAGCGCGCCATATAGGCAGCGCTGCGGTCCACCTTCGACGGATCCTTGCCGGAGAACGCGCCACCGCCATGACGACCCATTCCACCATAGGTGTCCACAATGATCTTGCGCCCCGTCAACCCGCAGTCGCCCTGCGGTCCGCCAGTGACAAAGCGACCCGTCGGGTTCACATAAAACTTGGTCTGCTTGGCGATCAGGTGCTTCGGAACAATCTTCTCGATCAGCGTCTCAATGATCGCCTCGCGGAGCTTCTTGTGACTCACCTCCGGCGCGTGCTGCGTCGAAATGACCACGTTGTCCACACGAACGGGGCGGCCGTTCTCATACACCACGCTAACCTGCGATTTGCCATCCGGACGGACAAACGGAAGCCCGCCATTTCGGCGCAGCTTGGCCAACCCGCGGGTAAGTTTGTGCGCGAGCATGATCGGCATCGGCATGAGCTCTTTCGTCTCATCGCATGCATAACCAAACATCATGCCCTGATCGCCAGCGCCCTGCTCAGCCGTGGCCTTGCCCGACACCTTCTTCGCATCCACACCCTGCGCAATGTCGGGAGACTGCTTGTCCAGCGCCACCAAAACAGCGCATATGTTTCCATCGAAACCGACTTCTGAATTGTTGAAACCAATTCGGCAAACCTTCTCACGCGCAATCGCCGCATAGTCCACCACCGCGCTGCTGGTGATTTCGCCCGCGACGACAATCATGCCCGTCTTGGCCAGCGTTTCGCACGCGACGCGGCTCTTGGGGTCCTGCTTCAGCAGTGCATCGAGAATGGCATCCGACACTCCGTCGCAGAGTTTATCCGGGTGACCTTCAGTCACCGACTCAGAGGTGAATACGAAATCGCGCACGGACATAACTTACTCCTTTGGTTTAGAAACAAGGGGGGACCCTACTCCCATCAGGCGAGCAGTTCAAGAAGTTCTGGGGTCAGCCGCTGAACGAGTTCCCGACACTTTTCGGTGATTTCATGGGCCGATTCCAACGCCAAAACCGTATCGGCAAGCTGCTCCGCCTCGGAATAGCGCAACCGCCGAATCACCCGCTTCACAAGCGGCACCACAGACGCACTGACACTAATCTCATCCACACCCAAACCGATCAACAGAGGCACCATCAACGGGTTACCCGCCATCTCGCCGCACGCGCCAGTCCAGATGCCGTGCTGATGGCCGACATCAATCGCGTTCTTGATCAACCGCACAATGGCGGGATGTGTGGGCTGATAGAGGTAGGCAATCCGCTCGTTCACGCGATCCACAGCAAGGGTGTATTGCACAAGATCGTTTGTGCCGAGGCTGAAGAAATCCACATGCGGCGCCAGAAGATGCGCCGTAAGCGCAGCCGACGGGATCTCGATCATAATGCCGACATCCATCTCCTCGTCGAACGGAATGTTCTGCGCGCGCAACTCGTCCTTGCACTCGTCGAGCAGAAGGTTCGCCTTCAGCACCTCATCGAGGCTGCTGATCATCGGATACATGAGCTTCAGATTGCCCAAGTGGCTGGCGCGCAGCACCGCGCGCAGCTGCGTCTTGAAAATCTCGGGCTGCGCAAGGCAAAAGCGAATCGCGCGCCAGCCCATAAACGGATTCATCTCCTGCGGCATTTTCACGAGCGACAAAAACTTGTCGCCCCCGAGATCGAGCGTGCGGATGATCACGTGTGCCGGCGCCATGCGGCGCGCAACCTGCTCATATACGGCGGCCTGCTCATCCTCCGAGGGCAACTCCTTGCGGGACAGGAACAGATACTCCGTCCGATACAGCCCGATCCCCGACGCGCCGCTGGCCACCACCTGATCTACATCGGTCGGCAGCTCAATATTCGAAGACAAGTGCACGTGATAGCCATCAAGTGTTTCAGCCGGCTCGTCGCGCAGTTCATCAAGGCTCGACTGAAGAGATCGGCGCGAGGCCTCCACCTTGCCGTAGCTCTCCAAATCATCCTCGCTCGGATGAACAATGAGCACGCCCTTGCCGCCGTCAATCAACACCGGATCGCCGCGCGACACGCGGACGCTGATATCGTGCAGCCCCACGATGGCGGGAATATTCAGCGCGCGCGCCATGATCGCCGTGTGCGAAGTCGGACTGCCGACATCGGTGGCAAAGGCGAGCACCTTGGTCTTGTCAATCGTCGCCGCCTCGGAAGGCGGCAAATCTTTGGCCACCAGCACGCACGGCTGGCTCAACGTGGCCAGCGCGCTGCTGCTCACCCCGGAGAGGTTGCGCATGATTCGGCGCGTGACATCGCGAATGTCCGCCGCGCGCTCCCGCAGATAATCGTCCTCCACACGCAACAGCGCCTGCACGTAGCGCTCGGAGACGATGTGCAGCACCGTTTCGACATTTTTCTTGTAGCTCGACAGGCCGCGCACGACTTCATCCACCAGGGAGCGATCATCCACGACCAGCAGGTGCGCATCAAAAATGCTCGCATTCTCGCGGCCGATGGCCTCGCCAACTTGCCGCTGAACTTCATGCAGTTGGCGGCGCGTCGCAATCAGCGCGTCCTCGAACCGAGCCACCTCGCGCGGAACTTCGGCTTCGCTGATGCTGCGCTCGACATAGCGGTCGCCATCCGTCGTCAACAGGAAGACAGGCCCGGTAACGACACCCGGCGAAACACCAATGCCGACCCGCTCCACTCGCCTATTCAACTCGGCTTTGTTCGCCATGAGATCAGTCTTCAAAAAACTTCTTGGCCATCAACTCGCCAATCGCGTCGAGCGCCTCCTCGGCATCCGCGCCGACAGCCGTCACCTTGATCACAGCGCCCTGATAGCCCTCGAGCGTCAACAGCCCCATAATGCTCTTGCCCGAGGCAACCATGCCGTCGCGCTCAATGGTCACTTCGCACTGAAAACGGCTGGCCGTCTTCACAAAAAGCGCAGCGGGCCGCGCGTGAATGCCAAAGCGATTCAGCACCGTGAACTCGCGGGTGATGGCGCCGGGTGCGGCGGCCGGATTGGATTTGGAAGGTCTCTCGTTCACGTGTGTTGCTTCCGTCCTATCAGCGTTTGAATCAACTTCTCGTCCAACTCTTTCGCGGCATCGTGGCCGAGATGCTTCAATTTTTGGTTCAGCGCCGCCACCTCCACCACGTGCGCCAGGTCGCGGCCCGCAGCAACCGGCAGCGTGATCAGCGGAACTCGCACGCCGAGCACATCGCGCGTTTGCGGCGTCAGTCCGGAGCGATCGCTCTCCATCTCGGGAGAGGGTCGCTGCAACCGCACGATCAAATCCAACGCCGTTTCGCGCCGCATGGAGGCAATGCCAAACAAACTCGGCACATGAATGATCCCCAGCCCGCGGATTTCCATGTGATAGCGCGTGATCTCCACGGCCGAAGCCATGATGACCTGTTCGCTGGTGCGCCGCAGAACCGTAATATCGTCCGCCACAAGACTGTGCCCGCGCTGGATGAGCGTCAGCGCCATTTCGCTTTTCCCGATGCCCGGCTCGCCCTCGATCAGAACACCCGTCCCCTGAATGTCCACCATCGTCCCGTGCACGCGAGTGGAGGGCGCGGTGAGCTGCGAAATCAATAGCGTCGCCTCATTGATGAAGCGGCCAGTGATCATCGTGGTGCGCATGATCGGAATGCGATAGCGCACGGAGAGCTGCCGCATCTCATCCGTCGTGTGGCGACCGCGCGTGATGACGACAGCGGGAATCCTGCGCTTAAACATCTCGCCCAAGCGTGTGGTCAGATCCTCCGGCGAGAGGCTCTTGAGATAGGAATACTCCGCCAAACCCAACACCTGCACGCGGCGAAAGGCAAAGTGGTGAAAGAAGCCAGCCAGAGCGAGGCCGGGGCGATTGAGCGCCTCCTCCACAATCGGACAATCCAGGAAGTCCGCGCCGGAATCCAGCGTGAGACTCAGCGCCTCGCGTCCCGCTTCGAAAAGTTGTCTAACCGTAATCGGCATGCGTTCGTTCTTTATGGGGTCCCAAGCGTTGCAATCACTCGCTGCATGGCGTTGCGTCTCCGCACGACCTTCCTCACATGCTAAACCGTGGGCCGAGATAGAGCTGACGGCTCATTTCATCGTTGATCAAAAATTCGCTCGTGCCCTCGCGCAAAACCTTCCCTTCCGCAATCAAATAGGCGCGATCCACCACGGCGAGTGTTTCCCGCACGTTGTGATCGGTGATGAGAATACCCAGCCCGCGTTCCTTGAGTTCAATGATGATCTGCTGAACGTCATAGACCGCGAGCGGATCCACGCCGCTGAACGGCTCGTCCAACAGAATCAGCGCCGGATTGGTCACCAGCGCGCGCGTAATCTCCAAACGCCGCCGCTCGCCACCGCTCAACGTATAGGCCTTCTGCTTGGCCAAATGGCCGATCTTCAACTCATCCAACAGCGCGTGCAATCGCTGGCGACGCTCGCGCTTGGTGATCGGCAGGGTTTCCAGAATCGCCATCACATTTTCTTCCACCGTCAACCGGCGAAAGATGGAAGGTTCCTGCGAGAGATAGCCCATGCCCATCCGCGCGCGGCGATACATCGGCTGCTCCGTGACATCCTCTCCCTTGAAAAACACGCGCCCCTCGGTCGGCTTCACCAACCCCACGGTCATGTAGAAACTGGTCGTCTTGCCCGCGCCATTGGGGCCGAGCAGGCCCACAATCTCGCCTAGGCGCACCTGTAGATTCACGCCATTGACAACCCGTCGGCCGTGGTAGGCCTTCACGAGCTCCTCGGTCCGAACTAGCATGTTATCGGCCACGCGGCGCCTCACCCTTCAAATTCGGGCGGGACTGGCCCGGCTCAGACTGCAGAATCAAGCGCGCGCGCGGTTCCACAATCATCCGATCCTCATTCTTCCAAAATGTGATCTTGTCGCCCGTCAAAATGTCCTGCCCGCGCGTCACCTGGGGCTTGCCCGTGAGAATGATCACGCCCTGCTGCAAGTTATAGATCGCCAAATCCGAGCGCGCTTCCTTGTCCTCTTGAACAATGTGCACACGCCCCTCGGCTCGAATCTCGGTGAGGCGGTTGTCAGCGCCGAACCGAACGGTCATGCGGTCGGCATACAGCCGCATCTCCGGATCCACCACCACCACGTTCTTCTCAAAAAGCGCAAACTGCTTCTGATAGTCAAAGGTCAACTTGTCCGAGGTGATCACCGTCAGGTTGTCCTCGCTGCTGAGGGTGGCGCTCGCCGGGGCCTCTCCAACAGCCGTGCCGATCAGCGCACCGGTCAGCAAACACCCGCACACAAGAAGATTGAGGGAACGCGACTTCATGGTTGATTCTCCAAATTCATTCCTCGTTTCACATTTTTCAAAACGACTTTCGATTGCTCGTAGATTTCGAGTCGCTCCTCGTTGCCGCTCCAGCGGAAACCGACCCCGGTCACCACCATGTTGTCGCGCGAAATGCGAACCGGCGCATCCGAGGTCGCAATCCCCGTGTTGCGGTTGTAGAAGCAACGCGGCGAAGTCACCCGCATGTCCAGTGCCCGATTCGTCGAATCGCCGACTCGCGTATAGAACTCCATCCGCAACTCCGCGATCTCAACCGCGCCATCGGGCAAAATCCGCGCGCTATCGCCAAACAACTGCGACGTCAAGCGACCCTCTCCGTCATAGGTCGGAACGCGAAACCCCGTCACCGTCTGCGCCTCATCGCCCGCCTGAGCAAGCGCGAAACCCACCGCCAGCAACCCGATCACCGATGCTCCCAGCAGCGCGCGTCTCATTCTTCATCCTCCGCGAATTGCTTCACAATTCCGCTCCACTGTCCTCTTGCTTTCAACACAAACTCGATCACCTCGCGCGCGGCGCCATCGCCGCCCGATCGCGTCGTGACCCACGCCGCCCGCTCGCGCACCTCCGGCACAGCATTCGCCACGGCAACCGGAAAACCGGCCTCGCGCAGCGCGGGCAAATCAATCAAGTCGTCGCCAACGTAGCACACCTCTTCCGGTTTGACACGAAGGATGCCGCATAATTCACGGAGCATCGCTCCTTTTCGCTCCACACCCTCGCGCAAGGCATCCACCTTCAAATCCTCAGCTCGCCGACGCAGCGCCGCGCCGCTGCGGCCGCTCAACAGCGCCAGCTTCAGCCCCGCCCGCCGCGCGAGGGCAAAGCCCTGCCCGTCCTGCACATTGAAAACCTTAAGCGCCTCGCCCTCCGCGCCATAGATCAGTTCCCCGCGCGTCAGGACGCCATCCACATCAAACACAATCGCCCGCACGCGAGCGGCGCGTCCCTCAATGGACCAGTCCATGAAGGCTCCTCAACGTGCGCCACAGCGGAAGCAGTTGGCGAAACGAAATCGCGTTGTCTTTGTCCGACTTCGCAAGAGCCGGATTCATGTGCGTCTCCATAAACACGGCGTCGCACCCGGCCGCAACCGCCGCGCGCGCAAGAACCGGCACCATCGTCGCGTCGCCAGAGGTATAGGTCCCGCCGCCGCCCGGCTGCTGCACGCTGTGCGTCGCATCGAACACCACCGGATAGCCCAACTTCCGCATCGCCGGAAGCCCGCGCATATCCACCACCAAGCTGTGATAGCCAAAACTGGACCCGCGTTCCGTCAGCAACAGGCTTCGATTCCCCGTGCTCTCCACCTTCGCCACGACATTGGCCATGTCATCCGGCGCCAGGAACTGCCCCTTCTTCACATTGACCGCGCGCCCCGTCTCGCCACACGCCAGCAAAAGATCCGTCTGCCGACACAAAAACGCAGGCACCTGCAAAATATCCGCCACCTCCGCAACCGGCCCCACCTGATCCACCGAGTGCACATCCGTCAAAATCGGCAACCCCGTCGCCTCTTTCACCTCGGCCAGAATTTTCAAACCCGCAACCAAGCCCGGTCCGCGAAACGACGAAACGGAAGAGCGATTCGCCTTGTCAAACGAAGCCTTGAAAACCAGCGGAATCTTTTCCTGCTCGGCCACTTCCGCCAAGCGTCGCGCCAAATGGAGGCACCCCGCGCGGCTCTCGATAATGCACGGCCCCGCGATCAGCGCCAAGGGCGCTCCGCCCCCCATCCGAACCGACCCGATCTTTATGCGCCGTGTTTTCATAGTTGTTCGCGCGACTTAACGAAATGCAGGCCCTCTTGCCAAGCATGGAATATTTATCCCCCCTCCTCAATCTTGACCCGCGCCACAATCCGGCCTAGTCTGGATTGTTCACCGATTGGAGCAATGGGCAATGGCTGAAATCGCATTGGAAAAAGCACCGCGCAAAGCACGCGAAGTCTACGAAAAGGGAATGGCCTCGTTCGAGCGAGGAAATCTCGACTACGCAATGGACTCGTTCCTCATGGCCCTCGAACTGTGCCCCGAACTCTTCCGCGCCCGCCAATTCCTGCGCGCCGCCGCTCTGAAAAAGGCTAAATCCCAGAAAACCAGCATCTTCAGCCGCGCTTTCGGAACCCTCGGCGGCTCCGGCGCAATCCTCAAAATCCAAACGCTCATCAAAAAGAACCCCGCCGAAGCGCTCCGCGAATCGGAAGACCTCCTCCGCAAAGACCCCCTCAACCCCACCTTCATCAACATCGCGACCGATGCCGCCGTGGCCGCAGGCCTCCCCGAGGTCGGCATCCTCAACCTCGAAATCGCCCGCGAACACATCGCCAAAGACGCCAAAACCATCGAGCGCCTCGCCGAACTCTACACCGAAGTCAACCGCATGCACGATGCGCGCCTGGCCTATGAAGAACTCGTCCGCCTCAAACCAAGCGACCCCCTCGCACTCAAGAAACTGAAAGACGCCACCGCCCTCGACACCATGCAGAGCGGCGGCTGGAACCAGGCCGGGTCCTATCGCGATGTGATGAAGGATTCGAAGCAGGCCATCCTCCTCGAACAGCAATCCAAAGCCGTCAAAACCTCGCGCGACGTTGACAACCTCATCGAAGAAACGCGAGCCAAAATGGAACGCGAGCCCGCCAACATCAACTACAAGCGCCAACTCGCCGAACTCCTCGCCAAAGCCGACCGGCGCGACGAAGCCCTCCAAGTCCTCGAACTCGCCCAACAGGCCACCGGCGGCGCCGACCCGCAAATCGCCCGCCTCATCAGCGCCATTCGCCTCGAACAAATTGATTCGGAAATTGAAGCCCTCAAGAGCGCAGGCGACCAAGCCGGCCTGGACCGCAAACGCCAGGAGCGCGCAGACTACCTCTTCCAAGACGCCGAAGAGCGCGTCCAACGCTATCCCAACGACCTTCAATTCAAATACGAATACGGCGTACTCCTCTACGAGCGCGGCATGCTCAACGAAGCCATCCAACACTTCCAGCGCTCCCAGCAAAACCCCCAGCGCCGCATCCGCTCCCTCTACTACCTCGCCCTCTGCTTCAAACAAAAGCATCAGTTCGATATCGCCGCCGAACAACTCGAGCGCGCCGCTGACGAACTCCAAATCCTCGACGACACCAAGAAAGACATCATCTACGAACTCGGCACTCTCTACGAAGCCATGGGCAAACCCGACAAAGCCGTCGCCCTCTTCAAGGAGATCTACGCGGTGGACATCGGCTACCGCGACGTATCCGAAAAAATCGAAAAAACCTACCGGAAATCTTGATGACCGGCCGCGGCGCAAAACTCATTCTGGGCCTCTCACTCGGCATCGCCCTCACCGCCCAAGCCCAACCCTGGCCCAAGCCCCCGCCGCCCAGCGCAGATGAATTCTCCGTCATGGAGTACAACCTCTGGCGCTTCAGCTACGAAGACCGAGACAAAGACGGCCAAAAGGATAACTTCAAGCCGGAAGACCAGATCGCCGCCCTCGTCTCCATCGTCTCCAACGCGCGACCCGATGTCCTCGCCTTCGAAGAAATTGGCGACGCCGACTCCTTCGACATCCTCGCCCGTCGCCTCCGCGACGCCGGACTAGACTACTTCACCCATTCGGAACACTTCGTCCTCCCCCACGCCACCGTCGGCCTCGGCGTCCTCTCGCGCTTCCCCATCGTCGAGAAACATCACATCACCAACGAGACCTACACCATCGGCGACACCGTCATCCCCGTCCAGCGCGGCTTTCTCTGCGTGGACATCCAAGTCAACACCAACTACACCTTCCGCCTCTTCGTCGCACACCTCAAATCGAAGCTATACAACCAGCTCGGCCAAACCGAAATGCGCCGCAACGAAGCGCGCCTCCTCAACAAACACCTCCGCCGCATGATCGCCCAAGACAAGACAATGAACATCCTCGTCGTCGGCGACATGAACGACACCAGCACCTCCGCCCCCCTGCGCACACTCCTCGGCTGGCCCCCCATCCTCCACGACCTGCGCCCCACAGATTTCGTCGGCGACGTCTGGACCCACTATTGGGCCTACCAAGAGGAATACGCGCGCATCAACTACGCCTTCGTCAACGACGCAATGAAACCCGAAGTCGTTGCCGAAAAATGCTATCTCCCGCGCGATGCAAACCTCACCCTCGCATCCGACCACCGCCCCATTTTCACGGTCTTCAAAGCCTCCGACCGAAAATAGATCTCACACCCCAGGCCGAACCCATCCGGCGCGTTGGGCCAACGCGCCCTACCCACACCGCCACGCGAAATCTTCCTCAAAAGGTAGGGCGACTTGGCCCCAAGGCGCCGTCAAACCCACCCGCTCATGCCCTCACCGACAAAAGGTAGGGCGGTTTGACTCAAACCGCCGCAACGCTCACACCCGAACGCGGTTTGGCGTCAGCGCTTGCGGCCGGAGGCCGGAACGAGTTCCAGCCGATAGTAGCGCGCGCGCGTATTCGGGATTGCATCGCGCACGGTGATGGCAGAACCAGTGCCCACGACCGATGCCGCATTCGGGAGCGGCTGCCACCGCGTTCCCGCCGCACGGCTATCGGAATAGAGAATCATGTAGCGTGCGCCTCGTATTGAGTTCCAGCTCAACACGGTCTCATCCGCGCCGCGCGACACCATCAGAACCGTGTCGGCAACGGGTTTCTCTTCCTCCCGCACCATGAGCGCTTGGCAGCCGACGCCGAAAAGCGTCGCCAGCACAAGCGCGCGCAACAGGAGGCGTGAAACGGATTTCACCTTCAAGGATATACGGAAATTAAGGGAGGTCTTCGCTGGGCACGTCTTTCACTTCGACGGCAGGCGCGTCAACCGCGCGCGCGGAGGGCGGACGCAGGTCGGGGCGATCCGGAAGCGGACCGGGCTGGTCATACCAGCTCGAACGACGGCGCGGTTCGGCTTCGTCGGTCAAGGCGAGGTTATAGCGCTTGGCAAACCAGCGCCATTCGGAATCGCGCCATTTCATGATGCGGCCAAACTCGTTGACGAGCGCGCTGGTCGTCAGATCGGAAACACGCTCCACGCGCGGAGCCCAAGATGAGGCGTCCACGAGCGCTTGAGGCAACACATCTTGCCCCCCAATCAACACCACTTCATCCGGCGTTCGCTGAAGAAAACTCACCTCGCGATAATCTTTCATGGACATCGGCACCCACTCGCGCCCATTCCATGCGTGCAGGAGCGGCTCCGCCGTCGAGGCGTCGCCCTGATAGGAAACCAAAACCGACGGGCTTCGCTGTAGTACATCTTGCGCAACCTGCATCACCGAATAGCGCGCGGGCGCAACAATCAGGGTGAAGGCTTCGGCCGATACCGCAGACAGTACAACGGCGGCGATCAACATCCCGCCGCACTTCCTCAAGAACATATTCATTTCCCGTTTCCTCGTATTCCCCGCACAGTAGCACGCTCCTCCAAAATATTTCAAGCAAGGCCTTGCGTTGCAAAAGAGCGGCCGCGGCGTATAGTGAATCAACGATTCAGGAGCATACCATGGCAAACATCACATTTCGAGGAACACCCATCCACACAAGCGGCACGTTGCCAGCAGTGGGGGCCAAATGTCCGGACTTCAAATTGACAGCAGCCGATTTGTCGGACAAGTCGCTGGCGAGTTTCGCGGGCAAGAAGAAAATCATCAGCATCGTGCCGAGCCTCGACACGGGCGTCTGCCAGACATCGGCGCGCAAGTTCAATGCAGAAGTCGGCAAACTCTCCGACATAGTGCTCATCAATATCTCCGCCGACCTTCCCTTCGCGCAGAAGCGATTCTGCGACTCGGAGAAGCTCGAACACATCGTCAACCTGTCCACCATGCGCGCCCCGGCGTTCGGCTCCGATTTTGGAGTCCGAATCGAAGATGGCCCAATTGCCGGGCTGCTGAGCCGCGCGGTGCTGGTTCTGGACGCGAATAACATTGTGGTGCACGCGCAGCAAGTGCCGGAAATCGGGCAGGAGCCTGATTATGCGGCAGCGCTGGCCGCCGCCAGCAAGGCTTAAGCCCGCTTTCAGTACAAATCGCGTTTGATGCAAACCGCCGCCCTGGGGTATGGTGTATCCACCATGACCCAGCGCGAAGCAGTTACAAGTCCCGTGGCCCTGTTGCTATTGGGGACTCCTTCGGACGTCGCAACAGAATGGGTCGCGCGCCTCCGAAGAAGTGGGGGCGAGGTGGCGCTGACTCGCGTGGAGTCTCTCTCCGAACTGCGCCAATGCGTGCGGGATGCCGATTGGGACTTCATTCTTTGTTCAACAGAGTTACCCAAGCTCTCGCTCGCTCACATCAGCGCCATCCTCCGCAAAGAGGGGCGCACCATCCCATTTCTTTCGCTGGGAGGCTATTCGCCCAAACAAGTCGTGCCCGCCCCGGACGCCAGCGACACAGTCGCCGATCTCATTCTCGAAGAGGATCCACCCGCGCCAGGCCGAATCCAGCGAGGGCCTCGCCAATCGCAAGCTGCTGCGCGCGCCACCGCGGAATCGAGTGAAGAGCGGTTTGCGCGCATCGCCGACCTCGCGCCAATCCCAATCTGGAAAACCGATGCCTCCGGAAAAATAGTCTTCCTCAACCGCTACTGCCGAGAGTTTTGCGAATCGCCAGATGGCAAGAGCGATCCGAACTCGCCCGCCCCCGAAAACGGCTTCGCGCGTCAACCCGTGCTATCCGCAGCCTTGACAAAGAGTGTGCCTTTCACGGCGGAGCTTCAGCTCCGCCGATGGGATGGCGCCGAACGCATCTTCTTCGCGACCGGGGCGCCCCAATTCGATCAGCGCGACCAACTCATCGGCTATCTCAACGCAGGCTGCGACATCACAGACCAAAAACCGTGGGCCGCAGAACTACAGGTCGAGGCGCGCCTCCTCGATTCCCTCACGCATGCAACCTGCGCCATCGCTAGCTGCACCGATCCGCTCCACTGCGGCTGTGCGCCAGATGTGCTGAAGGCCCTGGGCACAGCGCTCGATGCGGACCGCGCCTATATTTTCCGCAATCGCGTCCACGAAAAGAGCTATGCCCCTCTCACCGATCAACTCTACAGGTGGCAAAGCGAACATGCACCACCCTACGCTGGGAATCCCAATCCTAACGACGATGAGTTCGGGGTCGTTTTTGACCGCCTTTTTCGCAACATCCGAAACGGCTTGCCGTTTTCAGCGCTCGTCAAGGACCTCTCGCCCGAAGCGCGCGCCGTGCTCAATCCGCAAAATAGTCGATCCATTCTGTGCGTCCCCATCCTCACATCAAATAGCCTTTGGGGCTTCATCGGTTTCGACGATTGCCGCCGGGATCGAGTCTGGCTTCAGAGCGAAATCGCGCTTGTGCAAGCCATCGCCGGCGCTTTTAGCGCCCTGCTCGATCGCCAGAGCGCGCAACAAGCCATTCACTCGCGCGATCAACTCCTGCGCTATATCGCACAAACCACACACGAGCTTCTTACCACTCCAACGCTCGAGGGCGCAATTAAACGCTCGCTCCACCTTCTCGGCGCAGCCGCCAATGTGGATCGCACATGGCTCCTCCAAAACACAGACGCAGACCCCAAGTCTCCCCTCGCAGTAACAGTTTATCAATACTGGAGTCTCCACCCCATCGTCACCAAGCCCTCGGGAGCCGCCATCGCCTATGACGATATGCTGCCCGGCAGCTACGAGTTGCTGGAAGCGGGCCACACTGTTCGCGGAGTCGTGACCGATCTGCTGACGCCGCGCGAAGCCAATACCCTGCCCCCCCTGCGCCGCATCCTGCTGGCGCCAGTGATCAGCGGGAGCCGCTTCTGGGGCATCATCGGCATCAGCACCACCGATCTGAATGGCGCGTGGGAAGCAGGCGAAGAGGACCTGCTGAAAGCCGCCGCCGGCTCCATCGGCGCCGCCATCGCGCGCCGCGCCGCAGAGGCCGCCCTGCGCGAACGCGAAGAGTACTATCGCTCCATCATCGAAAACGTCTCCGACATCATCGCCATCATTGACGGACAGGGCATCCTGACCTATGCCAGCCCCGCACTGGAAACCGCCCTCGGCTACGCCCCCTCCGACATCCTCAACCATAATGTCGAAGAACTGCTTCACCCCGACGACGCCTACAACCTGGTCCAGGTCCGCCGCGTCATCATTGAAGACCCCTCTGCCATTCGCACTGTCGAATTCCGGCTCCGCCACCGCGACGGGAGCTGGCGCGATTTCGAGAGCGCCACCAAGGCGCTCCACCTCCAAGGGCGACGCCGCCACTACGTCATCAACGCGCGCGACATCACCGAACGCAAGAAATCTGAACTCGCCCTGCGTCGCAGCGAAGAACTGCTCCAACACTCGCAGAAAATGGAGGCCGTGGGCCGCCTGGCAGGCGGCATCGCGCACGATTTCAACAACCTCCTCACCGTCATCACCGGCTACGCGGAAGTGCTCCGCGAAGATATACCCGCCGACCAACCGCTGCACCGCGACGCCGATGAAATTGCCAAAGCTGCCGAGCGCGCATTCGGCCTCACGCGCCAACTCCTCGCCTTCAGCCGCAAGCAGGTGCTCGAACCGAAACTTCACGACCTCAACGCGATCGTCCGAAACCTCCAAAACATCCTGCGGCGCCTCATCAGCGAAGACATCGAAATCGCAATCGATCTCGCCCCCGAACCCGGCCTCGTTCGCATTGATGCCGGACAAATGGAACAGGTCATCATCAACCTCGCGCTCAATGCCCGCGACGCCATGCCCAACGGCGGACGCCTCAGTATTCGCACCTCGCGCCAAGACCTCTCCAGCCGCCTCACTCGCGGAACCCTCTCCGTTGAACCCGGTTCCTACACCGTCCTCGACGTCTCCGACAATGGCAAAGGCATTGACCCCACCATCATGCCACGGATATTCGAACCCTTCTTCACCACCAAAGAGGTCGGCAAAGGAACCGGCCTCGGCCTGCCCATGGTCTATGGAATCATGCAGCAATCCGGCGGCTCCGTCCTCGTCGAATCCACACCCGGTCGCGGCACCACATTCTCCCTCTATCTCCCGCGCGTGGATGGCCGCCCCATACCCGCATCGCACTCGCCACAAACCGAAGTCGTGCGCGGCACGGAAAGCATCCTCCTCGTCGAAGACGAAGAAAACGTGCGCAAACTTACCGCCCAACTCCTCGGCCAATTCGGCTACCGCGTCACCACCGCCAGCAACGGGCGCGAAGCCCTCGAAGTCGCAACCCAAAAGAAACACGCATTCCAACTCCTCCTCACCGACATCATCATGCCGCACATCAGCGGCCCCAGCCTCGCCGAACAATTGCGCAACAAAGCGCCAAACCTCAAAGTGCTCTACATGTCCGGCTATGCCGATGAAGCCCTCTCCGGAATGACCGATGTCGAGCCCGGCCGCAACTTCCTCCAAAAGCCCTTCAAACCCGCCGCCCTCGCCGCCCTCGTTCGAGAAGTCCTTGACGCGCGCTGAATCGCGGGCCATACCCTCCGCCCGTTGCTATGAACCCACGACCCCTTTCAGAAGAAATCGCCCGACGCCGCACCTTCGCCATCATCTCCCATCCCGACGCCGGCAAAACCACCCTCACCGAAAAACTCCTCCTCTACGGCGGCGCCCTCCACCTCGCCGGCTCCGTGCGCGCACGCAAAAATCAACGCACCGCCACCTCCGACTGGATGGAGCTCGAAAAAGAGCGCGGCATCTCCATCACCTCCACCGTCCTCCAATTCGACTACGAAGGACACTGCATCAACCTCCTCGACACCCCCGGCCACAAAGACTTCAGCGAAGACACCTATCGCGTCCTCACCGCCGTAGATAGCGTCATCATGGTCATTGACGCCGCCAAAGGAATCGAAGACCGCACCAAAAAACTATTCGAAATCTGCCGCCTCCGCCACATCCCCATCTTCACCTTCGTCAACAAACTCGACCGCCCCGCCCAAGAACCCCTCGCCCTCCTCGACGAACTCGAAAAAGTGCTTGGCATCGGCGCATTCCCCGTCACCTGGCCACTTGGCAGTGGACAAGATTTTCGCGGCGTCTACGACCGCCTCTCCCACCAACTCTTCCGCTTCGAACGCACCGTCGGCGGCGCCTATCGCGCCCCCTTCAACGTCAGCGGCCCAGACGACCCCGGCCTGCGCGACTCCATGGACCCCACCCTCTACGACACCTGGCGGCAAGAAGTCGAAATCCTCTCCGCCGCCGGCGAACAATTCGACCGCGACGCCGTCATGGCCGGACAAATCACCCCCGTCTTCTTCGGCAGCGCCATGACCAACTTCGGCGTCCAACTCCTCCTCGAATACTTCGTCAAATACGGCGCCCCCCCCGCCCCCCGCCCCTCCGACGGCGCCCTCATCGCGCCCGAAGACAGCGCCTTCTCCTCCTTCGTCTTCAAAGTGCAAGCCAACATGAACCCGCGCCACCGCGACACCATCGCCTTCATCCGCATCTGCAGCGGCGTCTTCGAAAAAGACATGACCGTCCTCGACCCCGAATCCGGCAAACCCATCCGCCTCGCCTACCCCCAGAAACTCTTCGGCACCGAACGCGAAAGCATCGAACGCGCATACCCCGGCGACATCGTCGGACTCGTCGCCCACCGCTCCTTCCGCATCGGCGACACCCTCACCAGCCGACCCGACATCCGCTACAAAGAAATCCCCCGCTTCCCCCCCGAAGTCTTCGCCACCCTCAGCAACCCCAACCCCTCCAAATTCAAACAATTCAAACAAGGCCTCGACCAAATGCTCGCCGAAGGCGTCATCCAGCAATTCAAAGCCCTCCACTCCGTCACCAACTCCGTCCTCCTCGGCGCCGTCGGCCAACTCCAATTCGAAGTCCTCGTCCACCGCCTCCAAAACGAATACGGCGCCGACACCCGCCTCGAACCCGCCCCCTACACCCAAATCCGCTGGTTCTCACCCGATATTGACCGCGCCGCCCTCCAAAACGAATACCTCGGCTCCGGCGTCGCCCTCGCCGAAGACATAGAAGGCGAACTCGTCATCCTCTTCCCCGAAAAGTGGAGCCTCGACTACTTCATCCAAAAACACCCCAAACTCACCCTCCACACCGTCTCCTCCACCCAAGCCCCACTCGGCGCAAAATAGAATCGCCGCCAAACAAAAAAAGTTCCAACGCTTGGAAGTTCGCCTCGCAACCACTTCCAACCCTTGGAACTTTCACACCCCCGCGCCGCCACCGCACCCGCGGCCCCCACCCTCACACCAATCCCAGCCGCTCCTCCGTCTCCCGCTTGAGCTTCTTCAACTTGCCCGACAACGCAAAGCGCTTCGCCGCCGACATCCGGTCAATGAACAGCACCCCATTCAAATGATCCACCTCGTGCTGAATCACCCGCGCAAGAAAATCCACAAACCGCGCCTCATGCTCCACCCCGCGCTCATCCCAAAAGCGCAACACAATCTCAATCGGCCGATCAATATTCCCCCGCATCCCCGGAAAACTCAAACACCCCTCCTCGTGCGAGTCCAACTTCGCACTCAACTCCACCACCACCGGATTAAACAAAATCATCGGCATCTCAACACCCGGATTGAAACGGTTCCCCGCCTCATCCACATCATACTCCTCCGGCAACTCCACCACACACAACGCCACCGAACGCCCCACCTGCGGAGCCGCCAACCCCACCCCCTGCTCCGCCCGCATCGTCTCCACCATATCCGCCGCAAACGCCCGCAACTCCTCCGTCACCACCGCCACACGCTCCGCCGGCGCGCGCAACACCGGATCGCCATAAAAATGCATATCTAATTTCATTCCGCCACCCACTATATCGCCTCGTTTTGCAGGGTACAATAATTGCTCATCGGCTTGCCCATCGCACGCCAAAACCCTAAAGTGCCCCGCTTATGAACGACTACCTCGTCATCATCCCGACGTATAACGAAATCGAAAACGTCCGGGAAATGGCGCTCGCCCTCCACCAAGCCGCGCCCTGGGCAGACATCCTCTTCGTGGACGACAACTCGCCCGATGGCACCGGCCGACTCCTCGACCAAATGGCCGACACCGACCGCCGCATCCACGTCCTCCACCGCGAACAAAAACAAGGACTCGGCCGCGCCTACATCGCCGGCTTCCAATGGGCCCTCGCCCGCAACTACGAATTCATCGGCGAAATGGACTGCGACTTCTCCCACAACCCCAACGACCTCGTCAAATTTCGCGACGCCGCGCGCGAAGCCGACCTCGTCCTCGGCACCCGCTACAAAGGCGGCATCCGCGTCATCAACTGGCCCCTCAGCCGCCTCATCCTCAGCAAAGGCGCCGCCCACTACGTCAACGCCATCTCCGGCATGCCCTTCACCGACCCCACCGGCGGCTTCAAATGCTTCCGCCGCGCCGTCCTCGAAACCATCGAACTCGACCGCATCAAATCCAACGGCTACTCCTTCCAAATCGAAATGACCCACCACGCCTGGATGCACGGCTTCCAAGTCGCCGAAGTCCCCATCACCTTCGAAGAACGCCGCTCCGGCTCCTCAAAAATGAGCGGAGCCATCGTCAAAGAAGCCCTCTGGATGGTCTGGAAACTCCTCTTCCAAAGCCACCTCCGCCGCCGCGCCCCCACCACACCGCACCCCCGCAGCATCGCCGCAAAAAAGAACCCCGCATGAGCAACCCCGCCGCCGCCATTCTGCGCGCACTGCGCCCCAAACAATGGACGAAAAACGCGGTCGTCCTCGCCCCCCTCATCTTCGCCCTCGGCGACCCCAACCAAAACATCACCCTCGCCACCGCCCTCCAAATCGCCCTCGCCGCCGCCGCCATCTTCTGCCTCGCCTCCAGCGGCATCTACATCCTCAACGACCTCCGCGACATCGAACTCGACCGCCAACACCCCACCAAACGCCAGCGCCCCTTCGCCGCCGGCGACCTCCCCCTCGGACTCGGCTGGACCCTCACCCCCCTCCTCCTCCTCGGCGCACTCGCCCTCGCCACCCTCCTCGACCCCACCTTCGCCATCTCCATCGCCGCCTACATCCTCCTGCAACTCTGCTACACCTTCGGCCTCAAGCGAATCGCCCTCGTAGACATCATGATCATCGCCGCCGGCTTCGTCCTCCGCGCACTCGCCGGCGCACTCGCCATCCACGTGGACATCTCCCCCTGGCTCCTCCTCTGCACCCTCCTCCTCGCCCTCTTCCTCGCCCTCTGCAAACGCCGACACGAACTCGTCATCCTCGACGGCCGAGAAGGCCACTCCCGCCCCAGCCTCCGCGGCTACGACCCCCGCCTCCTCGACATCCTCGTCTCCATGATCGCCGCCGCAACCCTCATCGCCTACTGCCTCTACACCCTCTGGCCCGACACCGTCGCCAAATTCGGCTCCCACAAACTCGGCTTCACCATCCCCTTCGTCGTCTTCGGCCTCTTCCGCTACCTCGACCTCGTCTACCGCCACGAACGAGGCGGCCGCCCCGAACAACTCCTCCTCACCGACATCCCACTCGCCATCACCGTCCTCCTCTACGGAGGAACCGTCATCACCCTGCTCGCCATCCGATGATCGCCCGCAGCGCCCGGCCCACCCGCCCCCCACTCAACCCGCCGAAAAAGGACCCCCCATGAGCGACTCCGCCCCCCAAATCGTCAGCAAAAAAGCCGCCGCCCAAAAAATCGTCACCCTCGCAACCGACGTCCACACTGACATCGTCAAAAAGAGCAAGAAGCCCACCATGCGCTTCCCCATCCGCTCCCTCGCAAACGTCAAATACGACCCCAAACGCGGACACTTCGAAATCCTCGGCAAAACCGCCACCCGCACCCTCTCCTACAATACCGTCAAAACCTTCGCGCAATCCATGCGCCTCCTCGCCACCACAAAAAACGACCTCCTCGACCGCGACGACATCGCCGGCAAACGCGAAATCTACTACAACTCAAAAAGCTGGGGCGAATGCCGCTTCGATGAACAACCCGAATCCGACGCCCTCCTCGACGACATGGAAGCCCTCCTCGCCATCAACCGCGAACAACTCGGCTACATCCCCGAAGAACGCGGCGGCGAAGTCTGCGGCCCCATCGTCGTCATAGACCGCGACCCCGACACCGGCAAAGACATCAAAATAGACTGCACCAAACTCGGCACCGGCGCCTGGAGCATCCCCTCCCGCGTCGAACACCTCCGCTTCCAAACCACCGCCAAATTCGTGCTCGCCGTCGAAACCGCCTCCCTCTTCCAGCGCCTCGTCCACCACCGCTACTACGCCAAAGCCAACTGCATCCTCATCTCCATGAGCGGCGTCCCCACCCGCGCCTGCCGCCGCTTCATCCGCCGCCTCTCCGACGACCAAAAAATCCCCGTCCTCGCCTTCACCGACGGCGACCCCTACGGCTACTGCAACATCTACCGCACCCTCAAAGTCGGCTCCGGCCAAGCCGCCCACATCAACCGCTTCTTCTGCGTCCCCGTCTGCCACTACCTCGGCGTCACCCCCCAGGACATCATAGACTACGACCTCGAAGACGCCACCCACCCCCTCGAAGACGTAGACATCAAACGCGCAAAAGACGCCCTCAAAAACGACCCCTTCATCCGCCACTACAAAGAATGGCAAAAAGCCCTCGAACAAATGCTCAAAATGGGCGTCCGCATCGAACAACAAGCCTTCGCCAAACACGGCCTCAACTTCGTCCTCGAACACTACCTCCCCGAAAAACTCAAAAAAGCAAAGTTCCTCCCCTAACCCCCATCAACCCACCCGCTCACCCCTCCACCCGGAAGGTAGAGCGGTTTGGCTCAAACCGACGCCACCCGCACCGGCAAAACCCCCTCGCTCACACCCGAACCCATTCCGGCGCGTTGGGCCAACGCGCCCTACTCACCCCGCCCCCACGATCTCACCCACAAAGAACGCGCCGCCTGCCCCAGCCCGCCGCAACGCTCATGAACCGATCCTTCTCGGCTAGTCAACTATCTCGTGTTCTCATATCGTGCGGAGCATGTCGTCCTGGCCGATTATCATTGCGATTGTGTTGCTGCTGGATGCAGGGATCGGGCTCTGGAATGCAAACCGATTGGCGCCGATGATCCCCCCTCGCCGTTTGCTTGGCATCGCAATCGCCGAGGCGCTGGCGGCGGGCGGCCTGGTCGTGTGGCACTTCATCCGCTGATGCGCGCCATCACTTTCTCCCTGTCGCTCCGAGCCCTCTCTCGCTATAGTGCCGCGCATGGACACTGCGGCATGGGGCAACATGGCCGATGATGAATTGCTGGAGAAAAAAATCTCCTCGCTCGGCCTCTCTCTCGAGCATAGCGGACTTCAGCCCTTTATCCAGCAGTTGCACGACGAGCTGAAGGCCAAGGGCCTCGTCTTCATGCCGCCCTGCCATGTGGGCGATGAGTGGTTCGTTCCCGTCGGCATCCCGGCAATCTTTATTCCGTTTTTCCTCGTGCACGAGCGGCTCCGCAAGCTCGAGCGAAAGATGATTCTCGAAGTCGAGGGCGAAACGCCAGAGTGGTTCATGAAGTTGATGCGCCACGAAGCGGCGCACGCCTATTCCTATGCCTATCGCCTCCAACGCAAAAAGAAATGGCAGGAAACATTCGGCCTCGCATCCCAAGAGGACACCGGATTTTACCGACCGCGCCCCTATAGCCACTCCTACGTGATCCATCTCGATGATTGGTATGCCCAGGCACATCCGGACGAGGATTTTGCGGAAACGTTCGCAGTCTGGCTCACCCCGGGCCTCGACTGGCGCGAGCGCTATGCGGAATGGCGCGCACAGGAAAAGCTCAAGTATGTTCACGAGCTAATGACCTCGCTCGCGGGGGTTCCGCCACCCCACCAACCCGCGTACAACGAAGCGGACTACAACTGCCTCGATATCCGGCTGCGCGATTATTACGCGGCAAAGCGCCTCCTCTATGAGGACACCTATCCCGATTTTTACGACTCCGATCTCCGCCAACTCTTCACCGGCGTGCAAGACCCCACCACCGCCCTGCCCGCCTCGGCCTATCTGCGCCGCTATCGCAGCTCGCTGGTGAAGCAAGTGTGTCTCTGGACCAATGAACGCAAATATCGCGTGAACAGACTCCTCTCCCGCCTCATCAAGCGCTGCGACGAACTCAGCCTCGTCGCGCGCGCTGACGATGCTGCGCAGGGCCAGCGCACCGGCGCCTATCTCGCCACACTCGCCATGAACTATCTCTTCACCGGGAAATTCAAGCGCCGCAAATGAAGAAGAAGCTCAAAATCCTCGCCCTGTTCGACGCCATCGCCCCCACAACGCTCGATCAAGATTTGTCCGCCGAGTTGCAGACACCCGACTGGAAGACAGAGGCGCACGTCCTAGCCGGCCTGAACGAACTCGGCCACGAAACCCACTACCTCGCGCTATTCGACGACACCGGCCTGCTGCAGCAAAAATGCGAGGGGTTTCAACCGGACATCGTCTTCAATCTCGCCGACCAATTCCGCAATAACCGAGCCTTCGATCAGAACATCGTCTCGCTGCTGGAGATGAAGGGCGTCCCCTTCACCGGATGCGGCTCAGTGCCGATGATCCTCTGCAAGCACAAGGGGATCTCCAAAAAAATCCTCAGCTATCACCGCATCCACGTCCCCGGCTTCGTCCTCATTCCACGCGGCCAGAAACGCGGGCCCACACGCGGCCTCAAGTTTCCCCTGCTGGTCAAACCGCTCAAAGAAGAAGCCTCGCTCGGCATCGCACAGGCCTCACTCGTTCACGACGACGCGCAACTCGCCGAGCGCGTGAAGTTCATCCACGAAAAGTTCGACAACGACGTCATCGCCGAGGAATACATTGACGGCCGCGAACTTTACGTCGGCCTGCTCGGCACCTCGCGCCTGCAGGTCTTCCCCATCCGCGAACTCGTCTTCCAGAACGTGCCGCCCGACGAGCCCAAAATCGCGACCTACAAAGCCAAGTGGGACGAGGAATATCGAAAGCGCTGGGGCCTCATCAACCAATTCGCCGAAGGACTCGACCCGCTGCTCACCTCAAAGATCATGAACACCTGCAAACGGATCTACCGCCTACTCATGCTCGATGGCTACGCGCGACTCGACCTCCGCCTCACCGCCGACGGCACGCTCTACTTCATCGAGGCCAACCCCAACCCCATGCTCGCGGCGGATGAAGACTTTGCGCAAGCGGCCGAAAAGGCGGGGCTCGCCTATCCGCAACTCCTTCAACGAATCCTCAATCTCGGCCTCAAGACCAGTCGAGAATAGCCCGGCCGACCAAGGTCCCCGCTCTAGCGCAATCCAGCGCAATGGGGTAGACTATGCCCATGATCGCCCTGGCCGAACATCTACTCCAAAAAGCGCGTCGGCAAATCCGCCTGCGCGAGCCCCAAACCTGCACGATCATCACCGGCGCAAAAACCGAGCGCATTGACGCCGAATACGACACCGGAAACCGCCTGATCCGGCTCACCATTCACACCCGCCAGGGCTCTCTCTCCCATCGCCGCAAATCTTCGCGCAGACCCTGAACCCCACCTCGCGCAGCTTCATTTCCCCTGCCCGCCATTGATCGCGCACCCATTTTTACTGCTTATCGGGCTTGAACTAACCGGTCAGACACGCTACCACAGCCCAGAACTCGCGCTTGACGGACCCCCGGAAAGATGGCCATATAGCGCGCCTGTTTTAGGGACAGAGAAGGCCCCGGCGCATTGGCTGGGGCAGTTTGCTAGGTTAAGAGGAAGGTCGTTAGGTTAAAATTATGCCGCTTGTAAAGTCGAAGGTAAAACTCTCGCGCTCGCTCGGAATCCCCTTGGTGCCGAAGGCCAACAAGGCCCTCGAACGCCGCCCCGATCCGCCGGGCCAACACGGAAAACGCCGCCGCACCGCCAAAAAGAGCGGCTACGGCCAACAGCTTTTGGAGAAACAGCGTCTCCGCCACCAATATTTCCTCGGTGAGCGTCAGCTCCGCAATTATGTCGCGCGCGCCACAGCCAAAACCGGCAACACGGCCGACAACTTGATCCTCGCGCTCGAAACCCGCCTCGATGCAGTCGTTCTGCGCGCCGGCTTCGCCCGCACGATCTATCAAGCTCGCCAATTCGTCACGCACGGCCACGTGCTGGTGAACGGAAAGCGCGTCAACTTCCCGTCCGCAACCGTCAACGTCGGCGACAAGGTTTCGCTCCGCGAGAGCAGCCGCTCGCTCGATGTTGTGCAGTTGGCCATCGCGTCGGGCGTGGTGCCTCCCTACATCGTCCGCAACGATGCGGCGTTCGAGGCCGAGCTGATCCGCCCGCCGACCCGCGAAGAGATTCCGGTCATTTGCGAGCTCTCGTCCATCGTCGAGTTCTACGCGAAATAGCCGAGCCAACGACGACCTTCCCAACAGAAAACCGCGCGCATCGAAAGATGCGCGCGGTTTTTCTTTGCCTCTATTCAATCGAGTTGTTCAGGCATTCTCGCTAACGGTCAACTTGAAAACCGCCGCCGCTGCAATGGCGCCCGCAAAGTCGCCCACCAAATAGATCCAGAGATTCGACAACGCAAACTTCTTGATGCTGACCAATCCCACGGCAACCGCCGGATTGAACGCGCCACCGGAAATGCCGCCAACGGCAAACGCACCCACCAACACCGTCAACCCAATGGCCCACCCGAAATAGGAGTTGCCCGCCGTGGCCTTCGCCGTTGCGACGTTCAACACCACAAACACCAGCGCGAACGTGAACAGGAACTCGGCCACCAACGCGGGCGCGGTGATCACACTGAGCGAGGCAACGGTCGGATTGCCCTTGAGCCAGGTGGCCACACAAGCGGCCGCCACGGCGCCAGCGAGCTGCGCGATCCAATACCCCACCAAGCTGCCCACCTTAATTCCGCCACGCAAGAGGACGCCCAGCGAAACGGCCGGATTATAGTGCCCGCCGGAAATGTGACCTCCGGCATAGATCATAACCGCCAACGCCACACCAATCGCGATCGGCGCAAACGGAGCAACCTCAGCAGACGCATAAACCGCCGTCAGCCCCACCGTCAGCACGAGAAAAAATGTGCCGACAAATTCCACCACCAACTTCTTCATATATTTCCTTTCATGGGCCGCTGACGCTACGCGCTGCAACCACCGCCGTCAACGCCTCTTTCGCTCAAACAGACCGCGATCGCTTTTGGCTCGCGGGATTTCACGCGTTTTGTCTAACTGACCGCGTCAACGTTTCCCCGAGGAAGGTTCGAGACCCATCATGAGCACACCCGCCCACCTCCGCGCACTCTTCGCCATCCTCTTCGCCGCATTCTTCACCGGCTGCGCAACACTGCCCTATCGGCCCGCAACGCCGCACGAAACCGCTCGCGCACTCCTGCTCCGCCCCGACGAACCGCAACTCGAGCGCGGCAAACCGAACAAATTTCTCGATGCGTCCGACTGGATCTGGCCCGGAAGCTGGATTGGAAAACTCATTCTTTGGAACCGCCAGGTGGATAGCCACCAAATCTCGACGAATACAGAAGAGTTCCTCCGCGCATATCTCGCCCACAACAACCTCACCAACGTGAAGGTGCGCATCAATCAGTATCGCCCCGGCGACGAATGGCGGCGGCTGTTCAACAACCGCGCCGTCGGCGCGGGCTGGCGATACACCCTCGGCATCCTCAGTGTCGCCTACTACACCATCCTTCCCGGCCGCTTCTTCGGCGGCGACCACTACAACTCGTTCACTGACACCATCAATCTGTACTCCGACATCCCCGCCGTCGCCGCGCACGAGGGCGGCCACTCAAAAGACTGGGGAGAGATGAAATACAAAGGCACTCACGCATTCCTCTACATGCTGCCCGCCGCGCCGCTCTTCTACGAAGCCACCGCCACGGCCGACGCGCTAAGCTATCTCCGCGAAACTCAATCGCTCGACCTTCAGAAGCAAGGCTACAACACACTCTATCCCGCGTACGGCACCTACGTCGGCGGCACATTCGGATCGCTCGTCTATGACCCGTTCGGAATCTATTCAATCGCCTTCGCCATCCCCGGCCACATCGCGGGCCGCGTCAAATCAGCCCAGCTCGCAGACGAAACGCCTCCGCCGATTTCTGCGCCGGAATCCGAATCTGACAGCGACGCGCCGACCGCGGCGCGTCCAACGCTTGGAAAATGAGTTTCCCAACACTTCCAACCCTTGTAAGATCGCGCTGAGGTCCGGCACGATATGAAACTTAGTAGTCCCGCTTTTCAGGATGGCGCGCCGATTCCCATCCGCCACACATGCAAGGGTGAAAATCTCTCGCCACAACTCGATTGGAGCGGCGCGCCCGCGGCCGAGACACAAAGCTTCGCTCTCCTCGTCACGGATCCCGATGCGCCCGGCGGCACTTTTCTTCACTGGCTCCTTTTCAACATTCCCGCAACCTGCAAGCGGCTCGATGCCGGAATCCCCAACAACTTCAAACTCGCCAACGGCGCGGTGCAGTGCCTGAACAGCTTCGGCAAACCAGGCTACGGCGGGCCCTGCCCACCTCCGGGAGAGAACCACCGCTACTTCTTCGAACTCCTCGCGCTGAACGCGAGGCTCGACCCGCGCGAAATCGCACGGCCCGCCGACCTCCTCTGCGCGGTCGAGAACAAAGTACTCATCCGCACAATTCTAATGGGGACATTCAAACGCTGATGAGATCGCGTCAACCCGCGCGCCGCGCGCGCTGCTCCGCAGGCGGGGTGACGTTGTTCCTCGCCCTGCTCTCTCCCGCGATGGTTCACGCGCAACTCGTCGCCGGCGATCCGCAACACCGCTACGAACTGCCGGGCACCCAGGTGTTCGAGCGCAGCCTCTTTTCAGGACCGGATAGCGCGCGAGTGCGGGTCGAGACGAGGGCCGGGCGCACAACAGTCATTGTTCGACTCGATGACGATGAGGCGATCTGGGGTTTCGGCCAGCGCTTCGATGCGTTCGATCTGCGCGGGCGCTCGTTTGAAATCTGGGCCGAGGACGGCTGGAACCAAACGCACACGAGCTATTTCGCCATCCCGTGGTTCATCAGCTCCGCAGGCTATGGTGTCTTCGTCAACTCAACCGGCCGCCTCCGCGTGGACGTCGGCGTCGCGGTGACCAACGAGCTTCGCATCGAAATGCCGGAGAACGCCGCCGATGTGCGCGCGTTTCGCGGAACGCCACGCGAAATCCTCGCAGCCTACACCGAACTCGTGGGCCGCCCACACTCCGTTCCCGATTGGGTCTTCCAGCCGTGGATCTCGCGCAATTCCTATCTCGGTGCACACGAAATTGATCGCACCATCGCGCTGATGAATGCCTTCCAGCTGCGCGCAGGCGCCGTCGTCCTCGAAGCGTGGGAGCAACAGTTTCACAACTTCCGCTTCGAAACGGAGCGCTATCCCGACCCAGCCAAATGGATTCGCAGTCTCCACGAGCGCGGCTATCACGTCATCTGCTGGACCACCTCCAGCATCTGGCCGCACGGCTCGACCTACGACGAAGCCAAGCGCCGCAACTTCCTCGTGAAATATGCGGACGGCTCCGAATATGTCACCCGCTGGATCGAGAACGGGCGCGAGCTCGATTTCCGAATGCCGGACGTGCGCGAGTTTTGGCGCGACTTGCAAATCCCGCTCATCGAAATGGGCGTGGACGGCATCAAGACCGATGGCGGTGAACACATACCCGACCGCTGGTTCCACAACGAACACCCTTTCCACTACCAACGCGCTTCTCTCGATGCGTTCGACAAAGTCGGGCGACCCGGCATCACCTTCGCCCGCTCCGGCAACCCACTCGTCGCGGGCAACAGCACCTTCTGGGCAGGCGACCAACACGCCGCGTGGCCCAGCCTTGCCGTCGTCGTACGCGGCGGCCTCTCCGCGGCGCTCTCCGGCCTCTTCTACTGGGGCCACGATATCGGCGGCTATTCCGGCACACCCACCAAGCCGCTATACATTCGCTGGCTCCAAATCGGCGCGTTCAGCCCCATCATGCAACTTCACGGCATATCCGCGCGAGAACCCTGGCTCTATGACGCGCAAACACTGGAGATCGCACAGCTCTATTTCCGCGTGCGCGAGAAACTTCAACCCTATCTCATCGGCCTCGCGCGAGAAGCGCGCGAAGAAGGCCACCCGATGTGGCGACCGCTCGCCTGGACATTCCCCGAAGACCGCGCGACGTTCCGAATCGGCGACCAATTCATGCTCGGCGACGATCTGCTCGTGGCCCCAATTCTCAACGAAGAAGGCACGCGCGAGATCTATCTGCCCGCTGGCCAATGGGTCAATCTCTGGACCGACCGCACCCTCGAGGGTCCCACAAATCTCTCCGTCGCAGTGGATATTTCCATGATTCCCGTCTTCGCGCGCGCCGAAGCGCACACGCGATGGAAGGACCTCTTCAAGGGCGCGCCCGCCGTGCAATTGCCACCTTTCTCCGTACAACTCGCAGGCGCGCAAAACGAGCGCGGTATCGTTCCCCCCATTCGCTATCTGCGCGACAACAGCACCGAGACGATTTCCTATCTCGTCAGCAACAACACCGCCTCCGCTGCGAGCGGAAGCGCAATCCTCCAACTCCCGCCGGGCTTCACCGCGCCATCCAATCGCGTGGACTTCACCCTCCCCCCGCGCGGATCCGGCCGCATTGATTTCCCCGTCACCCCCGCCGCCGATCTCGAACCCGGAACATACGCGATCACACTCAATTGCCGCGTCGGCGCACACACCCTGGATGCGCCGGACCACTACCTCGCCCAATCGCCGAGATGGAAAGCCATCGGCCCTCTCGAAGGCGGCGTGGGCTCGAAGCAAGCGCTGGACGGAACATCGCCCGACCTCGCGGCCCCCGTCACCGGCCGGGGCGGGCTGGAGGTGCACTGGAAAGAACTCCCGCTCAGCGCAATGGGCGATGATGGCTATTGGGATGTGGGCAAGATCATCGGCGGCGAAGGCGGCACCACGTCATTCGCCCACACGCGCTTCACGCTGAAAAGCGCGCGACGCGTGAGATTGGCTCTCGACTCGGGCGACAGCATGGCCGTGTGGGTGAATGGGCGGCTGGTCTGCAATCGCATCGCGCACCGCAACCCGAGCCCAGCCCCCATTCTCCCGGAAGACGTCCCCACCGCCGACCTGCGCGCGGGCGAAAACGAAATCCTCGTTCGCGTCAGCCGTGGAATCGCGCCAAATCAGATGTACGTGCGAATACTGAACGCACGGTAGCGATTCGTCATTGCTTCACGAGTGCCACTGCTACAGAATCAAACGCAATGTCCGGATGGATCAAAGGTGGCTTTGGGGGCGCCGTTCTGCTCACCGCATTGTGGTTTCTCGCGCCGCGCCCAAGCGCTGAAGTCGCGGAGGATGTGGTCGAAATCCACTACATGGGGCGCGGCGGCCCCATTCAAGGCGCGATGGAAGATGCCGTGCGCGAATTCGAGCGCCTCAGCCGCGAGCGCCACGCCCTTGATCCTTCCTATCCCGTCTATCGCGTCATCTCCGGCCAAGACGCCACGCGAAGCCAGACAGAAGACCCGACCCGCTTCCTCGTCAGCCTCGCCGGCGGAATGCCGCCCGATGTCATAGACTTCGACCGCTTCGCCATCAGCGAGTGGGCCGCGCGCGGCGCGTTCACCCCGCTCGCCGATTACGTGCAGCGCGACAAAGAGAACTGGACCGCCTGGCAGCGCGATACCAACGCACTGCCACCCTGGCCCGGCGCTCGAGAGGAATTGCCCCGCGCCGCGGGCGCCCCCACCAAGCCCGCCATCACGCCCATCCTTCAAGAAAACTTCTTCCCCGGCTGCTGGAACGAAGCAGTCTATCGCAACCCCGCCACCGGCGAATCCAACCTCTACGGCATCCCCTCCGACACCGATAATCGCGCCCTCCTCTACAACAAAGACATCCTCATTCGCAACGGCTACACCAACGAGTTCGGCGAAGCGCGCCCGCCCCGCACCTGGGAAGAACTCGAAGAAATGGCCATCCGCATGACGGAGCGCGACGAAAAGGGCCGCATCAAAACCATCGGCTTCATTCCAAACTACGGAAACTCCTGGCTCTACATGTATGGCTGGCAAGCGGGCGGCGAATTCCTCAGCGACGACGGCCGCACCATCACACTCAACGACCCGCCCATCGTCGAGGCGCTCACATTCATGACGCGCATCTACAACAAACTCGGCGGCGCCAACAGTGTCTATGCCTTCCAGTCCTCCTTCCAGGGCGGCGACCTCGACCCCTTCGTCCTCGGCAAAGTCGCGATGAAGATTGACGGCGTCTGGGTCATGTCCGACCTCGCCTTCTACGGGCGCGACCTCAACATCGGCGCAGCGCCCGCCCCCATGCCCGCGCGCGAATTGGAGAAAGGGCGCCAACCCATCTCGTGGCTCGCAGGCTGGGCCTACGCCATCCCGTCCACCGCGCGCGAGAAAAAAGGCGCCTGGGAGCTCATTCGCTTCCTCACCAGTCAGCGCGCCATGGAAATCATGCGCGCGTCGGAAAACTTCACCGCGACCAGCCAGGGCCGACCCTATCTGCCGCGCCAATATCCACAGCGCGCGCAAAACGATTGGGCCTTCCAAACCTACGTCGAACACAACTCCGCGCTCGAACCGAAGTTCAAGCAAGCCATGCGCGTCTACAACGACTTGCTCGACAACTCGCGCTTCCGACCCGTCACCCCCGTGGGCCAGAAACTTTGGAACTGCCAAATCTGGGCCACGGAAGACGCCATCTTCGGAAAGAAAACGCCCCAAGAAGCGCTCGATTACTACACCTCCATCGCCCAACGCGATCTCAACGCCGTACTCAATCCGCCGCAAGGCATCACCATCCGCAGTTGGACCTGGTTCTTCTGGACCTATGGCGCACTGATCGCCCTCACCGTCTTCCTCGTCTATCGCCGAGAAACGCGCCCCCCCAGCGCCGCCAAGAAACCGCGCGGCTTCCTCCTCAGCCTCTTCGCCGGCGAAGACGGAAAATCCGCCAGCCACGTCGGCAGCAAAGGCTCCTATTTCCGCGCCCAGTGGCGCGATGGCGTCCTGTGCGCGCTGCCCTGGCTCCTCGGCTTCATCATCTTCACCGGCGGCCCCCTCCTCTTCTCCATCGTCATCAGCTTCTGCCGATTCGATGTCCTCAACCCCGCCGTCTTCACCGGCCTCAACAACTACCTCTTCATGATTCGCGGCGATGAGCTCTTCTGGAAATCGCTCTACAACACCCTCTTCATGGTCATCGGCATCCCGCTCGGCATGGCGATCGGCCTCGGCCTCGCCATGCTCCTCAACGTCAAAGTCCGCGGCATCGCCGTCTGGCGAACACTCTTCTATCTCCCCAGCATCGTCCCCGCCGTCGCATCGAGCATCCTCTGGATTTGGATCTTCAACCCACAGAGCGGCCTCTTCAACGCCATGCTCGACCTCGTCGGCCTCCCCGGCCTCAACTGGCTCCAAGACGAATCCACCAGCAAATGGTCGCTCATCATCATGGGCCTCTGGGGCGCAGGCGGCGGCATGATCATCTGGCTCGCCGGTCTCAAAGGCATCAGCGAATCCTACTACGAAGCCGCCTCCCTCGACGGGGCGAACGCCTGGCAACAATTCCGCTACATCACCATCCCCATGATGACACCCTACATTTTCTTCAACCTCGTCATGGGCCTCATCGGCACCTTCCAAATCTTCACGCAAGCCTTCATCATGACCCAGGGCGGCCCCGTCAACTCCACCCTCTTCTTCGCCTATCACCTCTTCAACAACGCATTCCGCTACATGCACATGGGCTACGCCGCCGCCATGGCCTGGTTCCTCTTCCTCATCGTCGTCCTCCTCACCGCCTTCCAAATGAAAATGTCCAAGCGCTGGGTGCACTATGAAGAGGACTAACCGCCCATCCCCAAAAACTTCCAATCGTTGGAAGTCCAAAACCCCTCAACTTCCAATCGTTGGAAACTGCTAACCGTGCCGAACCCTACCCCACAACCCGTCACAGCCGATGCGAAGCAATCCCGCGACGCGCGCCGACTCCGCGCCCTCGCCCGCATCCTCATCATCTATGGACTCCTCCTCGGCGGCGGCATCCTGTTTTCCCTCCCCTTCGTCTGGATGATCGGAACCAGCTTCAAAGTGGACCGCGAAATGTTCAGCGGAAAACTCAACCTCTGGCCCATGCGCCCCATCCCCGCGCAAGCCTCGCCCTACCTCGACTCGCGCTATTTCGCAGAACCCCACGACGCCATCTACCCCACCCTCGAAACCGCCCTCCAGGAAACCCTCCGCGAACACCGCGAGCGACTCCCCTCCCACATCCACAACGCCGAGGATGCCGCCTCCATCCTCGCCCCCGGCCTCTATCTCCGCCTGCGCGAAACACTCCCCGCCACCACGTGGAAACTCCCGCACCATGCGCTCGTCGAAGAAATCAAAACGCGCCTCACGCCCGAGCTCATTGATGAAACAATCCGCAAAGTGTACCGCCACCTCTCCTTCGCCGGCGTCCGCGTCCGCAGCCTCGATCTGCAAGAAGCCGACCTCACCAGCGGTCACCCCATCTCCGACTTCTGGAGCGTCGAAGGCCCCGCCACCCTCGCCGACGGCAAAGAAGGCGCGACGCATCTAGCCGACCTCGTCTACTCCTTCCCCGAAGAAAAAGGCGGCGAAGTGCGCCTCACGCGGACACTCACCCTCCCCTTCCCCGTGGATCGCCTCCACCGCATCCAACTCTACATCCGACCCGACGACTCGTGGCACCCCATTGACTTCTACGTCGAAAAACAAGGCCACGTCTTCAAAGGCCGCCGCCCCGAATACACAGGCAACTTCCAATGGACCGTCGTCTCCCTCCAAGACTACGGACCCGACGACGAATCCACCAAAATCCGCCTCTGGGTCCCCATGCTCAAACAAGACGGGCTCACCTCCGACATCACCGCCGACAACCAAGTCAAAGTCACCCTCGTGCTCCGCCAGAACGACTCCGTCGGCGCCTGGTGGGCCAAAGTACAGCGCAACTATCGCGGCGCCCTCGACTACATCCCCTTCTGGCGCTACGCCGCAACCAGCATCTTCCTCGTCATCCTCAACATCGTCGGCACGCTCTTCTCCTGCTCCATCGTCGCCTTCGCCTTCGCGCGCCTGCAATGGCCCGGCCGCAACCTCAGCTTCGGCCTCATGATGGCCACCATGATGATCCCCGGCCAAGTCACCATGATCCCCTACTTCCTCATCATCAAATCCCTCGGCTGGTATAACACCCTCACCCCCCTCTGGGTCATGAGCCTCTGCGGAAACGCCTTCAACATCTTCCTCCTCCACCAATTCATGAAAGGCATCCCGCGCGACCTCGAAGACGCCGCCCGCATTGACGGCTGCAACTCATGGCAGGTCTATCTGCACGTCATGCTCCCCCTCGTCAAACCCACCCTCGCCTGCATCGCCATCTTCACCTTCATGGGCGTCTGGAACGACTTCATGGGGCCCCTCATCTACTTGAGCGATCAACGCCTCTATCCCCTCTCCCTCGGCCTCTTCGCCTTCAACGTGCAAGCGGGCGGCAGCTTCGGCATGATGATGGCCGGATCCCTCCTCATGACACTCCCCATCATCCTCATCTTCTTCTTCGCGCAAAAATACTTCATCCAAGGCGTCACCCTCACCGGAATGAAGGGTTGAGCGCGGTCAAACCGTCGCGCCCTCCCTCGCCGTGCCGCTCGCTGATTTTTTTGCTATTCTTTACACGATTCACGATGCTTGAATCGTTCTCTCTTATGCGCCCTCGCCTAGCCCATCTCTTCCTGTGCATCGCCCTCGCGGCGACCGCACGCGCTCCCGCGCGCGCCGACTCACTCTCCTCCCTCTCGTGGGACGAAGCACGAGAACTCGCCGCGCAAAGCAACCCCACCCTCCTCGCAGCTCGCGAAGCGCTCGAACAAGCGCGCTATGCCTACCAAACCGCGCGCGCCACCTACTGGCCCACCGTCTCCGGCTCCGCCGGCTACACCCGCTCCGATTCAGACAGCCGCGAAGACGGCCCCTCCGACTCCACCTCGGTCGGCCTCTCCGCCAACTACAACCTCTTCTCCGGATTCGCCGACCGCGCGCGCGTCAAACAAGCCGAAGCCGCACTCAACAGCGCGCGCGCCGACTGGCTCGGCACACAATCCGATGTCAGCGCCACGCTCCGCCGCGCATTTCTCCGCCTCCTCTATGCCCAACAGCGCGTCGAACTCGCAAGAAGCATCGCCACGCGCCGCGAACAAAATCTCGACCTCGTTCAACTCCGCTTCGACAGCGGCAGCGAAAATCGCGGCTCACTCCTCCGCACCAAAGCCGTCACCAGCCAGGCCCAAGCCGAAGTGGAACAAGCCGGCCGCAGCATCGCCGTCCAACAACGCGAACTCGCCAACGCCCTCGGCCAAAGCGCCACCGACTCCTGGATCGCACAAGGCGACTGGTCACACCGCGCACCCGAAACCGACCCCTCATGGAACGACCTGATGCGCGCCACACCCAGCGTCCGCGCCGCGCAAGCCAATCTCGAAGCCAGCAAAGCCGCCGTCGCCATCGCACGCGGATCCATCTATCCCTCCCTCGCCCTTCGCGCCGGCATTGATCGCAGCGGCGAAGACTGGCCGCCCGATAGCGAGGCCTGGAGCGTCGGCGCCACACTCTCCGTCCCGCTCTTCGCCGGCGGACAAAACATCAACCAACTCTCCAGCGCACAAGCGCGATTGCGCCAAACAGAAGCCCAACTCCACACCGCCGAACAAACCGCCCTGCTCGACCTCGAATCCTCCTGGACCAGCCTCCGCAATGCCCAACAAACACGCGACATTCAAGCCGCCTTCCTCGAAGCCGCCGAAGTCCGCGCCGAAATCGCGCGCGAACAATACGCCAACGGCCTCCTCAGCTTCCAGAACTGGGACCAAATCGAAGACGAACTGACACAAAGCCAGCAAGCGCTACTCACCAGCGACCGCGATGCCGCCATCGCCGCCGCCGAATGGGACCGCGCGCGCGGCATTACAGCGCTGACCCTGCCATGAAAAAAATAACCCTCTCTCTTCTCGCCCTCCTCCTACTCGCCGGCGGCTGGTGGTGGTGGCGCGGACGCTCCGCAACCCAAGACACACCGCACTATCAAGAAATCGCCGTCCAACGCGGAAACATCCAGGAAACCGTCCTCGCAACCGGAACCCTCGAACCCCAAATCCGACTCGAACTCGCGAGCCCCGTCGCCGGACGCCTCGAAGAAGTCCTCGTGCGCGAAGGCGATGCCGTCACAAAAGGACAAATCGTCGCATGGGTCAGCTCAACCGAACGCGCAACCCTCCTCGATGCCGCCCGCGCGCGCGGCCCCGAAGAACTCGCCAAATGGGAAAAGCTCTACAACCCCACCCCCGTCATCGCCCCCCTCGATGGCACCGTCATCGCGCGCCTCCTCGAGCCCGGCCAAACCGTGGACTCCAGCAACCCCATCCTCGTCCTCTCCGACCGACTCATCGTCCGCGCACAAGTGGATGAAACCGACATGGCCCGCATCGCCCTTCACCAAGAAGCCGAAGTCCGCCTCGATGCCTACCCCGACCAAGCCCTCGCCGCGCGCGTCGAACACATCGCCTATGAATCGGAAACCGTCAACAACGTCACCATCTACAAAGTAGAAGTGCTCCCGCACGACCCGCCCCCCTTCATTCGCAGCGGAATGTCGGCCGCCGTCACCTTCATCATCAAGCAGACCAACAACGTCCTCGTCCTCCCCATCGAAGCCGTTCACGGCCAACCCGGCAAACACACCGTCCTCCTCCCCGCCGTCCACCCCAAACTTGAACCGACAACCAAAGAGATCGTCACCGGAATGGACGACGGCCGAAACGTCGAGATCCGCAGTGGACTCGCCGAAGGCGACACCGTGTTAATCCAACGCTACGATTTCGGCGCCAACTCCTTAGACAACCAAAAGAGCTCGCCCCTCTCGCCATTCGGAAGGCGCCGTCGCTAATCGCTTGCGCCCCTCCCCCCATGAATTCAGCGCCCCTCATCGAACTCAAAAACGCCACCAAGGTCTATTCCCTGGGCGATGAGCAAGTGCACGCCTTGCGCGGCGTTTCACTCGCCATCGAAGAAGGCGACTTCGTCGCGATCATGGGCGCATCGGGATCCGGCAAATCCACGCTCATGCACATCCTCGGACTGCTCGATGTCCCCGACAGCGGTTCCTATCAACTGCACGGGCGCGAATTGTCCTCGTGCACCGAAGACGAACTCGCGCGCATTCGCAACGAGGAATACGGATTCGTCTTCCAGCAATTCAACCTCCTCTCGCGCACCACCGCGCGCGAGAACACCGCGCTCCCCCTCCTCTACAGCCTGAACGGTGTGGACAACGCGCGGGTGGAAGAACTGCTCAACCAGGTCGGACTCGGCAATCGGATGGGACACAACCCAAACGAACTCTCCGGCGGCCAACAACAGCGCGTCGCCATCGCGCGCGCACTCACCACGCGCCCCCGCATCATTTTCGCCGACGAGCCCACAGGCAACCTCGACTCGAGCAGCGCGCACGAGATCATGACCCTCCTCAAGAACCTCAACGCGCAAGGCATCACCATCATACTCGTCACACACGAGCGCGACATCGCCGACTACGCGCGCCGCGTCCTCCACATGCGCGACGGCGCCATACACACCGAAGAACAGCGCGACACCAGCCCACTCGCCAAACTCCCCCCGCGAACTGACAGCGAACTCGCCCGCGACGCCCGCTCCACATGGCGGCACAACCTCCGCGCCTTCGGAACCTACTTTCGCCTCGCGGGCCGCGCGCTCTGGTCGCACAAATTGCGCGCCTTTCTCTCCATGCTCGGCATTCTGATCGGCGTCGCCTCCGTCATCGCCATGCTCGGAATCGGCGCAGGCGCGAAAGAGGCCATCCGCACACAATTCGCCAGCCTCGGATCCAACCTCCTCATCCTCCGCCCCGGCGCGCGACAATCCGGCGCCGTGCGAACCCAGGCCGGACAAGTCAGCCGCCTCACCCTCGATGACGCCCGCGCCATCGAGCGCGCCATCCCCGACATTGAGTATATTTCGGCCACCGTATCCCTCCGCGCACAAGCAGTCGCTCGAGGGCTCAACTGGAACACGGAAATCTCGGGCGTCGAACCGAGCAGCGAAAAGATCCGCGCCCTTCAGCCCACCGCAGGCCGCTTCATCACCGAACACGACATCCAAACCCGCGCCCGCGTCGCCGTCGTCGGGCGCACCATTGTGCGCGAACTCTTCAACGGGCAAAACCCCATCGGCGAACAGATTCGCATCAATCGCGTCATCTTCCAGATCATCGGCGTTCTCCCCGAAAAAGGCGCATCCACCTGGCGCGATCGCGACGACGTCATTGTGGTCCCCCTCTCAACCGCCATGCACCGCCTCGCCGGCGTGGACTATGTGGACTCCATCGAGATACAAGTCGGGAACGCCCAGCGCGTGTCGGCCACACAAGACGCCGTCCTCGCCCTCATGCGGAAACGCCTCCGCTTGAGTCCCTCCGCGCCCGACACCGTCTCCATACACAACATGGCCGAGATGCTGTCTGCACTCACGGAAACCAGCCGCACCATGTCCGTGCTGCTCTCGGGCATCGCGGCGATTTCCCTCATCGTCGGCGGCATCGGCATCATGAACATCATGCTCGTCTCCGTCACCGAACGCGTCCGCGAAATCGGCGTCCGAAAAGCCGTCGGCGCGCGGCGACGCGACATACTCGGACAATTCCTCGTCGAAGCCATCGCCGTCAGCCTCACCGGCGGACTCTTTGGCCTCCTCCTCGGCGGAGGCGCCGCATTGGCCATGTCACACTTCGCAGGCTGGGCAGTAGTCGTCACCCCACAAGCCATCGCCATGGCAGTCGGATTCTCCGCCCTCACCGGCCTCGTCTTCGGCCTTTGGCCCGCCCGCAAAGCCGCCCTACTCAACCCGATAGACGCGCTCCGCTACGAATAGAAGCAGCCCTCACAAATCAGAACCGGCCCGCCGCTTGCTCGACCGCCCGATTGTGCTACAGTCGCCCCCGCAACCTTGCCCCACGCCGCCCCGGTAGCTCAGTTGGACAGAGCAGCGGTTTCCTAAACCGCAGGTCGCGCGTTCGAATCGCGCCCGGGGCACCACCATCTGGCCTCGGGGTCTTGCGCAGATCGCAGTCTCTATTTTGCGCCCCACAACCGCGTCATTCGGACCCGAAGAAGCGATTTCAGCGCCGCCTTCCGCTCGCCGCGAATGAACACTTGGGAAACCTCGCCCAAGGCCTTGGCCATATTCTTCTGCAGGCGAGTGTGAGTGTTGCTGATTTGGCGTTCCGTCAGCTTCATCGAACGGCCGAATGCATCGAAGTCTATTCGCTGGAGCCGGCTCTTCTTCCCATTAATGGTCAGCGCCGATTCTTCCTGGTCTTGGGGCATGAACAGCTTGGTGGGAAGCAGATCGTAGGCTGGCGACAGCCGGATGGCTCCATCTGCCTCATACAGCAGGGAAAAGTTCTTGAGATGCATGTCGGCGTTGCCCGTCAGATAGCAAAACAACGTCAATTCGAACAGGCGCACGGCATCAAAGCCCGTGTTGCTGGAATAGCGAAGGACCACCTTGCCCACTTGCTCCATGGATCCGCGATACTTCTGCTCCGTCAATTTGTCCGTGAGTTGGCACATGTCCTCCACATGCAGCGGCCCAACCCTCGTTCGATCCATACGGCGCGTAATGTAGGCCAACTCGCCACTGGCCAGCGGGATCAAACCGCAGCGCACCACATCCAACCCCGCGGCCCGGGCAAGGCGCATGGTGTAGTGCTCAAATTCCGGCATCGCCGGATACTCCACAGTCGGCGGCTTCAAAGTGAACTCCCCTTCGAGTTCAACAAGAGTGAGCCTTCCGCCGCGAGAAATTCCGTTTCGCTCCAGGTGGAGCGACAGTTTTGGCTGCACACCCGGAACCGCAACGCGACGCAAGATGACCTGTTCGGCCAATTTGTTGAGATCGCTCCAGCTATAACGAAGCGAAGGAAGGGACCGGCTGCCGAAGAGTTCGGCGGAACACTTCTCGTGATATGTTGATTCGCCGACATCGAGTGGTTGGCAGCAGATGAGACAAGCCTTCATGGTGTGGCTTCCTCAATGGGAACAACGCTGACCGCGCCGATGCAATCCCGACACGAAGCCAGCAAGAGCCCCATTCGGTCGCGCGGATCCAACTTCCACGTCTTCTCGGCAATCTCCAACAGCCAACCTTCCGGGATCAGGCCGTCGAAGAATGGGAAGAGACGCTTGTCGAGGTAGGGCTCAATGCACAGTGGCAAAAGACGGCTGATCGGCAAACTGTCGGGGGCGCCCACATACTCAGCCGTGTATGCAAAGGTGTAAGCATCCTCTGTTTCCGTCAGATGGCCAGCCACCTTCCCGAACATCCGGATCTCCGCCCTACGCATCGCCGACCTCCTCCTGCGGCAGAGCCGGTATGGGGCCGAGGCAATGTCCGAACAACGCAAGAACCTGATTGACCTTGTCGCACCGGAGCGTGGCCTTCCCTTGCTCCAACTCCCGAATGAAACGCAGCCCAACCCCCGCCCGATCCGCCAAGTCGCGTTGAGTCAACTTCAGGCGCTTCCTCCTCGCCTTTACAAATGAACTAACCGCGCGATTCATGTACACCCTATAGGGTATAACTGACCACACGTCAACTATTTTATCCCCTTTCGGGTACACTTACAAACACATAAGGAGAACAGAACCCTACCGGGTACAATTCTTGTTCGTCATCCGATGCTCACGAATTGCAGCCTTCAGGACGGCGCTTTTGCTTGTCGAGTTCCCCCAACCTCTTGCAAGCGAGGCAACATCAATCTCTTGGCCCCCGCCCCTCGCCACACAGCAACAAATCAACTCTGCGCGAAATTGCTCGAAGTAAGTTCCTCCCGAATGTAGCGTGCGCGGATAAAGGAAAGCCCATGGCCATTGCTGACTACATCAAAATTGCGCGCCCCAGCCACTGGTTCAAAAACATCTTCATCATCCCCGGCATTCTGCTGGCGTTCTATTTCGAACCGGAGACCGCCTCGCAAACCTCGTGGCTGCAACTTGCCGCGGGAATCATCGCCACGTGCATGGTCGCCTCCGCCAATTATGTGCTCAACGAAATCCTCGATGCCCCGGCAGATAAACACCACCCCGACAAAGCGGCGCGCCCCATTCCGTCTGGCCGCGTTGCCCTTCCCTTCGCCTATGCCGAATGGATTCTTCTAACCCTCGCCGGCCTCGCCCTCGCGGGGCTATTTGGAAAAGGTCTCTTCTTCTCCTGCGCTTCTCTCTGGATCATGGGTCTTATCTACAACATCCCGCCCGTCCGCTCGAAAGACCTTCCCTATCTCGATGTGCTTTCCGAATCCATCAACAACCCGATCCGCATGGCGATTGGCTGGTATAGCGCAGGCGCAGCGCAGCTCCCCACACTCTCGGTGCTGCTGTCCTACTGGATGTTCGGCGCATTTCTGATGGCCGTGAAACGCTTCGCGGAGTTGCGGCACATCGCCGATGGCGCGCGCGCGGCACGCTATCGTAAATCGTTCTCGTTCTATAACGAAGAGCGCCTTCTCGTCAGCATTCTCTTTTATGTCGCGCTGTTCGGCATGTTTTCCGGCGTGTTCATTGCGCGCTATCGCGTCGAGCTGGTCCTCGCCACCCCGTTTGTCGCCCTCGCACTGGCCAGCTATTTCCGAATCGGATTCAAGCCCAACAGTCCCGCCATGAATCCGGAAGACCTCTGGCGCTATAAATCCATTCTCGCGCCAATTTCACTCGCCTTCGCAGCTTGCGCCGTTCTCCTCTTCTTCGACCTCGCAGAAATGAGGGCATGGTTCGCTCCCGCGTTTCAGATGCGCGCGCTGCCGTAATCCATCATGAAGATTCGCATCCTTCTCTTCGCCGTCATCGGCGCACTGCTCTCGTGGGTTAGCGCACACTCGATCTTTCTTGGCGTCCCAACGGGGTCCGACGAAAACAGTTACTTCTTTCAAGCCAACTCGTTCGCCGATGGTGTCATCTCGCGCGACGCGCCTCCGTTCCACGATCGCTTCAAACAATACATGGTCATCCTTGACGATGAGGCGGGCTGGCTCTCGCGCTATCCCCCCGCGCATCCACTCTGGCTCGCACCCGCACGCTGGTTCGGCAGCGTCTATGTTCTCACCGCCCTCGCCGCCGCCCTCGGCGTGGCCTTTCTTTGCGCCGCAGGCTTGGCTCTCGGCATTCCTCCGCTCATCCTCGCGCTAACGCTGCTCCCCTCTCCCTATTTCGTTTTTATGTATGGCACGGCACTCAGCCATACCAGCGGCTTCATGGCCGTCAGCATTCTCCTGTGGGCCTACATCCGCTGGCAAAAGGGCAGCGGCGCGCGCTTCGCAGTCTTTGCGGGCCTCGCATGGAGCTTCTTCTTTTTGAATCGCACCTATACCGCGCTGCTTATGGCCGTTCCGCTCGGCATGGATGCGCTCTGGCAGCTCTCCCGATCTCGCACAAGAAAATCGTTCATCGGCACCACGGCCTTCGCCTTGTCGGCAGCCATCGGCGTTGCCGTATACCTCCTCTACAACAAACTCGCGTGTGGCGATGCGTTCACGGCCACCTATCTCTACTACGAGCCCAGCGAGAATCTCGGCTTCGGACTCCGCCGCACTCAAGGGGATGCCGCCGTCCTTCACACACTCCCAATCGGCCTCGCCACACTCTGGGATCACATCAAGACGCTCGACCTCTGGTGGTGGGGCTTCCGCGGGTCGCTCGTCGCGGCCACCGCGCTCGCCATCATCGGTTGGTCGCGACGCTGGAGTGCGCTTCTGCTCTCATCCATGCTTGCGGTCTGCCTCGGCTATGTCGCTTTCTGGTATCCGGGCGTAGCCAACGCAGGCGGGCCCGTGTACTACTTCGAAACCGCCACGGCCCTCGCGCTCCTGACTGCGTTAGGCATCGCGCGACTCTATCGCGCGCTCGAGCGCACTCCTCAAGCGCGCCGCCTCCTCAGTTTCTGCTTCGCGCTCGCGCTCCTCGGCGCCGCGTCGCACTTTATCGCAGATCAGACCCCCCGCTTCATCGCGCAGCAAATGCCTCGCTATATCTTTTGGCGTACACTCGATAGCGCTCCGCCCCACTCCATCGTCTTCGTGTCGCGACAGCCCGGCGTTCACAAAGGCGAATATGCCCGCAACCCACGTGGCCTCGATAGCAACCCACTCGTTCTCCAAAGCCGGGGCGAGTATGACGCGGTCGCCATGCGCGTCTTTTCCAACCGCACCCCCCTCCTTCTTTCCGGCGACGATCCAACACACCTGCATCCCCTCACCTCGCCGACCACGCTTTTGTTCAAACGAGATGCCACACAAACGGGTCACCGCATCGGACAAAATGAGGCGATTGATCAACGTTCCAACCAATGGGCGCGCGTCGCTCGACACGATCGCGACAAGAAAGACTGGCTCGTTCTCGATAGGCCCGTTGAACTCCCCGCGGGCCAATATCAACTCACCATCGCAGGCGACTACGAAAACATCGCCCCCACTCATCCCAGCCATGTCGGCATTCGTATCGGCGATACCAACGATGTCATTGCACTAACGGGCAGCCACACCGGAGCCACCCCGATCGCGACCTACACCGTGTCCCTCACAAACCTCGTCACGTCCACCGTCATCTCGCTGCGCTACGGGGGAACGGGCACACTCCGCGTCCGCGACTTCACGTGGGCGGAGATCCCCGAGAAGATGGAACCGTAGAGCGCGTTCAGAATCAGAACACAAACGCGGCAACCAACATCCAAATGGGCACGGTCACCACCGCGCCGACGGTCGTCACAAGAATCGCGCGACTGGTGAAATGGCGGTCGCCCCCATAGCGCTCCACCAAAACACCGCAGCTCACCGCAACAGGCATGGCGGCGATCATCACGGCCGAGCGCCACGTCTCAGCCGACAGCGCAATCCAGTGGGAGAGCGCCCACAGCGCCGCGAGACTCGCCCCGGGCAACACAATCAAACGCGCATTCAACACGCGCCAGGAGGGGCCATCCATTCGCCACCCGCGCGGAATCGCGCCGAGCTGCAATCCGGTAACCAACATGGAGAGCGAGATCGTGGGCGAGCCGAGGAGCTCGACAAACTGCCAGAAGTGACCCGTCATGCCCGGTGCGTCCAACCACATTCGACTGCTCGGCACAAACGCAGCAATCAATGCGCCAGCCACCGTGGCAAGCAGGCCGGGATTCGCAAGATGAATCAACCCTGTTCGCATGGTGTTCCGAAATCCGCGCAGGATGCCAACGCTCGTCGTCCACAAATAGAACTGCGCCGTGACATTCACCAGCAGCACCGTTGCCAGCCCATCCTCTCCATAGAACAGCGCGGCAATGGGAAGCGGGAAAAACAGCCAATTCGGCATCGCCGCAGCCAGCCATGCCGGACGACGAACCGGCTGCGCCACACCGCGCAAGAGCCAGAGCCCCCCACCGAGAGCCACTGTCATCAAGACGACGCCAATCAGCAGCAGATAGCCCTGCCCGCGGAGCGGGCGATCCCCCACAATGCGCAGCATCTGCACAAAGGTCAGGCAGGGAAAACAGACGTCTACGCAAATGCGCCCGAGAATCTGCGTCGCCGTGTCGCCCAACCACGCACGGCGGCGCACAAAACACCCGATCGCCACGACGAACAAAAGAACGGTCAGTCGAATTACGATGGCGCTGGGTTCATCTTGCATAAATCGAAGCGCGCGCACGCGCCCATCCGCCAAGGGTTAGGCGCACAACCCGGCATCCCAACGCTAGTCCACGCTCATCAGAATCGTGGGATTCACCAAATAATCGAAAATGGCATTCGATGCATCCGCGCTATCAATCGGCTGCACGTGTCCATCCAAATAGAGCACCACGCGGAAGTTGGCGCCGTGATTGTCCAGCTCCGTGATCTTCGGCATGTTGCCCGCCTGCAAGGATCCGTTTTCTTGCTTGTTCGCCTCATCGGCAAGCACCGGCGCAACGGAATGGCGCTCCGGCGAAGTCAGCACGTTGTGCCCAATGATGTAGAGATAGCTGCAGTTCCCCACAGGATTGAAACGAGAAATCTCCTTTGCGATACTCACCGGCGTGTTGTTTCCATCGCCATCTACCTTATCGCTGGGACACACCAAGAGCGTGAAGTCTTTGATGTAGCCGCGGCCATACAGATTCGTTGTCACCGCGCGCATATTGCCCTGCTCATTCAAGCGCCCATCTTTCAGGTCGTCGGGAATCGAAACTCGGCCCCACGGCAAATAGCCTTGGTTGTCCTGCGCAAAGTTGAGAAAGATGAGCCCGAGTTGCTGAAGGTTGCTGGCGCATTTTGCGCGCCGACCTCGCTCCAGCGCCCGCCCCACCGTGGGATATAGAATCGAAGCCAAGAGCACGATGATCGCAATGACGACCAACAGCTCAATGAGCGTGAACCCTCTCTTCTCGACTTTCTTCATTTCTCCTCCCGTCAATAGGGATAGGGATCGAGGTAGACCCGGTATTGCCGCCCGCCATTGCCCTCGTTGCCCTCACTGTCCCAAATGGTTTGCTGCTGATTCTTGAAGACGAAGTTGACGCTCAAAATCGCGTTCGTCGCAACCGTAATCGTGGTCTCCCACAATGTACCCGTCGTATTGGACAATGGATAGGACGCGGTGCCAAACCACGCATCGTCGAAACCCAAATGCGCGACTACGCTGGTTGATGCCGCCAACGGACCGCCTGCAGCATTGTACGTTATGTCGAGGCTTCCGCCCGCTACAGGCCGAGCGGGCGACCACGTTGCGCGACCTTCGCCGAGATACGCGCGGGTGTTGTCGCCCCCTTCCCATGCGCCGGAAACTGTTCGCGCCTTGAACGGCACACGATTCGTCGTGGCCAACTCATAGTACCACACACCGTCTCCGAGGAATGTCATGGGCACCCCAACGCCCCACCCGTTCCAGTCGCCCGTGAGTCCTACATCGCGCGCACCGGCCAGATCTCGTCCCAGTTGTCGGTACCAAATACTCAGCACACCACCGGTCGAAGGGAGCGGATTCGGTTCAAAGTACATACCGATCGGTGCCGCGGCAGGCCCCGCGGATGCAGCATAGAACTCGGCCGAGGGATTGACGTTCTGCACATCAACCTGCCAGAGACCGTTCGAACCCGTCGCCCTCGTGCCAAAGTCCATCCAGCCCCGAGCAAGGTTCGTGCTGATGAGAAGTCCGTGCTGCGACTCGCTCGGCAGGTTCTCGAAATGCACGCGTGATACACCACCCGTCAAAATCTCGATCACGCCCATCGTCGGACTGTTGGACGGAGGGGGTGGAGGCAAGCCCTCGTTAGCCCATACAAAGGGATCCAGCACAATGTTCGTCACCAGCGGGTCTTCGAGATAAATCTCCAGGTTCGAATTGGGGCTCTCCAACCAGTCGTCATTCGTCTTCACGACATAGAACTTATACACCGCGCTGCGATACGAGCGGCGCGTCTCCCAGTTTCCGTTGTAGGGATAGGTATCCAGGGATCCGCCGACGAGCGAGTACGGATAGTCCTCCGTCAACTCTTCATCGGTCCCATCTGGCGTGAACGACCAAAGACGCGAATAGATACCGTCATCGGCCACCTCGTCGCCATGCGTCCCGTCGTCGAAGAGTCCAAGGCCGCCTTCTTCCCAGCCGACTCCGCCCGCCCAGTCCGGAACATCTGCGGATGTGGAGTTGAATCCGCGCAACGGGTCCGATCCCTGTACCAAAACGCGCTTGATGAGGTTGCGATTGCGCGCTGTGAGATCCACCTTGAAAAGGATGGTCGTGCGCTCGCGAACGCCCGCGTCGCCACGCTGCGCGTCCAGATAGAGATCGGCGGCGCCTGTTGCGCCCGCGCGATAAGGACCCGCGGCTGCCCCCAAATAATCTGTGACAACAAGCGAGGAAACGTCCACTGGCAGGGTCAACTTGCGTGTTGCATCTTCATAGTCGGTCAGACGAACGGCCTCGTAGGTGTTGGTCCCTGTGGTGGTCAACTGGCCGCTATATTTGTAGTTCAACTGCTGCGCCGTTCCGGGCGGAAACACAACATCGCGGTAGTACAGCGTGCCGCTCAAAACTTGGAGTGGACTCGAAACCGCAGGGGGATACCCAAACTCGAGCGGAGCCGAGCCGCCATTGATGAAGAAGTTGCTCGCGCCGGGATTGATTCCGAGCCCCGATGCGGTCTCCAAAACAAAGCGAACCGTCATTGCATTCGTCAGTCCACTCGCCGCCGGACCAAAGCAATATTCGGTCAGGCGAGCATTGTTTGACACATCTTCCACGCCGTCCGCGGCGATGAGGATCGTCGTGCCGGCGGCGGGCAGCGCATTGGTCAAGTGAAGGAGCACGGCATCGGTTCCGCTGATCTCCACCGAGGCGGGCGGCACACCGTCCACCGTCCACTTGTCCGCCTGCTCCGCGGTCAGTTGGTCAATCGCCTCGTTGAACTGAACAAACAAGAGGTGCGAGTTCTGAACGCCAGACGCGGCGCGAATGAAGGGCGCGTTCACATCGCCACTGAGGACATCGGGAATCCCATCGTCATCGGCGTCCACAAGCACATCGAGATAGGTGTCGGTCGTGAGAATCCCATTCGTCCAGAGCGCGTTCGCACTGACCTGCTCGGGGATTGCGTCGTTGGAGCTGTATGCGCTGGAGGGATTGTTGTTGTGGATCGCGGCGAAGAGGCGAAGGCTGGCGCCGCGCGGAACCGTTTCGCCGGACTCCACCACGCCGAAGCGCTCCGCATGATCTCCCGTGCTCGGATACAACACACTCCACGGGATGCGTGCTTCGAATCCCTTGAGATCACAAATCGTGTCGTCGCTCTGCACGGCCATATCCACGGGTGTCCCGCGCGGACTCGCGCCGTTGCCTTCGTCGAAGAGCACCGCCACGGTGTTGCTGTCTGGAACCGCGCTGCCGTCATACAGAATCTGAATGACGTTGTTATAGAAGCCCTCGCTCGCCACTTGATAGTCCAAGCCGAAAGAAACGGCGCCCACATTCGTTGCCGCGACCCATCCGACGTCGTTGTATTGGATATAGCCCGGCGTGACACCGGTCCAGTTCGTGGTCGTCGTTGCGCCGGTTCCCGCTCCGGGATCCACGTCGAGCATAACGACGAGCTTGTTATCCACCTCGGATCCCTGCAGCGCGACGTAGAGATAGATTTCATCCCACGTGACGTATAGATTCTTGATACTGCTCCCCGCGCCGAACGCGCCCCCGCCACCCGTGTAGGCGGCTTGCGGATCCTGATCGTCATATTCAATCGGACGCCCATCGAGGATGGGAGTGCTGGGGGGCGTCGCCAGCGCCGGAAGCGACAAGGAGAGAAGAAGGAGTGCGCGAGATAGATGATTCCACATAATAACCTCCAGCAGTCTGGGACGGAGAGACAGTAGCAAAGACCCCGCTCCTTGTCGTGTATTCTTTTCAAACGCTTAACTTGGCGAGAGCTTGACGAACCCTGCGCCGTCGCCACAGAGTTCAGGCGCCATGTCCCCGCGCAAACGACGCATCAATTTCGGCCGCTGGCAGCTCGAACGCGAGCGAAGCCAGCTTCCCGACGACACGCTGCCGCCGCGCAATAACAGCGCGGTCACCGCGGGCGATGTCGCCGAAGTTTTGCTGAAGCGCCTCGGCCTGAATGAGCGGCTGTGGGAGCAATCGCTGCTGGAGGAGTGGGTCGCGCTCGTCGGCGCCCCGGTCGCGCGCCGCGCGCGACCCGGCTCCATTCAGCGCAAGGTTCTCACGGTCTATGTCAATAACGCCACCTGGCTCAACGAACTGGCGCGCTACGGGAAGGCGGACCTTCTCCAAAAGCTCCAGGCTCGCTTCGGTGCGGACCACATAGCCGATCTTCGGTTTCAGCCCGACCCCGATCTCCAACCGCCCCGCAATCGCTGATCCATCAGCCTCGATGCCGCACCGCGTAACGAAACGAGCCGCCCCATGCGGGGCGGCTCGCTCTGCAAAAACTCTGCGGCAATGCTATTGCGATTCGATGCCAATGCGCAGGAAGTCAATCGGCAGGAGCCCGTTCGTATAGAACAAGTTGATGGGTCCTCCGTGGCCGAGCACTTCCGTGCCGTTAACCTTCTGCCAATTCTGGCTCGGGAAGAGCGTGGGGCTGCTCCAGATGGCGTACGTTGCATCCGGTATGCTGCTCGTGAGTGATAGCGACGCGCTATTGCCGACAATTTGCAACGAGAGACTCGCCACAACGGGCGGCGCGCTTTGGTCATTCTCTCGCGTCACAACCACAAAGTCCGAGTAGTCCACCGCGCCACCCGCACCCACGGAGGTGATCTTCAGGTTGTTGATATAGAAGTCGCGATTGGAGTTCTGTCCATCGCTCGTCCCGTTGCTGTATGACCAAGCGCGAAATTCGGCGATGTCATTCGTGAAGCTGCCCGTGTAGGTGCGCTTCGAGCCGCCCACCGGCGTGACGTCCACGGAAAAGTTGGTCGTTCCCGTGCGCGTGAACGCAATATCAATCCCGTCGCTTGTCCAGCCGATATCGGTTGTGCCGAGCGACGAGCTGTAATTCGTCTGGCCTCCGTTGAAATACAATTCCCAGACGGTGTTTGCCGAGCTGTCGCGCAGCGCGATGCCCACGGAACCGCCCTGCTCCCAAATCCAACCGTTCTTCATGAAGGCATGGAACGTCTGGCCCGTTGTGAGCGCGGATGAAAGCGGGCGAAGCGCCTGAGCCAGATAACTCGACTCGTGCGACCACATGCCCCACATGGCGTTTTGCACAAAGTGGCCACTGTTGCCCTCGCTGGCCGAGAGGGCCCAGCCCAAGAAGCCGGTTCCACCATTGTTGCCGCTGTTCCAACCGCCGGAATAGGCCGCATCCGATGCGGAATCTTGCGCATTCGTCACCTCGCCACCCGCAACGATGTTCGAGCCGCCGATCACAATTTCATTGCCGCCCACGCTCAGCGCAATCCCCGCGATGCTCCACGGCGACGTGCTGGGAATTGCGCCCGAGGCGCCCGTCAACTTGTTCGTCCAGCGCAGGTGGCCGGTCATTCCATCGGCAATACCCTGCAAGTTGATGCTTGAGGTGCCATACGGAACGGTCAACGTTCCCGTCGCGGGATTGGTAATCGCCAGACCCGTCGGAATGTCTGGGCATTCCGTGATCGCAAAGTGCCAATCCGCGCCGCTGTTGTTGTCCCACTGGTTCGCGCCATCATTGAACACCACGTCAATGTTCGTCGAACCCGGCAGCGGTTGATAGGTGTAGGTCCAGTTCGCGCCGGACTTCGTCATGCTCGGATTGGGAAGAATGACATCCTTCCACCCGTTGCGGCCAATGTGAATCTTGACGGCCGAAGCGCCTTGCAGAGGGCGACCCGCGGGGTTGTAGGTGATGGTGATGGGCTCGCACGCCGCACCCTCGCTGAGGGAGACGGGCCCCAGCGGCTCCGGCGCGGAACCGCAGTTGGTCACGGAGCGATGCCAATCTGCGCCGCCGTTGTTGTCCCACTGGTTCGCGCCATCGTTGAATACAACATCAATGACTTCCGTATTCGTCGCCACGATGTAGGTGTATTCCCAATAGTAGCCATTCTTCGTCATGGTCGGATCCGGATCCACCACATCTTCCCACCCGTTGCGGCCAATGTGAATCTTGATGGTTGTGGCCGACTTCAGCGGACCTTCGTTGGGGTAGTAGCGAATCGTCACCGGATCGCACCCGTTCGGCACGGCCGGATTGAACGTGACCGACGAGGGCCCCGTCGGCGCGTCGCAGTCGCGAATGGAAACCTTCCAATTCTGACCGCCGTTGTTCGCCCAATTCGATCCGCCATCGCTGAAGGCGACTTCGATCTGCGGCGCATTGTCGGGAATCACATTCGTGCTGAAGGTGTAGCTGAATGTGTTGGAGGTCTCGCGCGTCATGGCCACAGACGCCCAATCGTTCGTGTTTGTCGAGAAGTGATACGAGACGTACACCGTCGTGGCCGTCGCCAGCGCGGAGGTGGCGGCGTTGAAGTTCACCGTGATCGGTGCGCAATCGCTCGGCGCCGCCGGAGTGAAGGTTGCCGAAGGCTCGACCGAACTCGCCCCGCCATCGTGCTCGACGAACACGTGTTGAATTTCACTGCGCGAAACGTTGCCGAGCCCATCGTAGGCCTCGATATAGTAGTCGAGCAATTTGCCGCGGAAGCTGGGGACTTTGTCGTCCGTGATCTTCGCAAAATAGTAGTCCGCGAGAACCGGGTTCGACCAGAAGGCGGGATCGAAGACAAAGTAGTCAATCTGGCCGTTGCTGGCCGCCGTGTTGAGGCTCGTGCGCGTCTTGGGCAACACGCGCTTGGTCATCGGAATCGTGTACCACGTTCCAACGCCCGAACCGCCCGCGTAGGTTTCGTTGTCCGTGGTGGCGAGCGAGTTGACACCATCATTGTCGATACGAACTTTGACGCTGATATTGGTGACACCGTTGATGTCGTAGGCGTGCGTCCAGACATAGAACTCAGAGGGCATCTTCTTGAGGAAGCGCTCATCGCCGCCGGGAACTCGGTTGTACCAACCAAAGTTGTAGGCGCCCGGGTTATAGGGGAACCGCTGCGGACGGAGCACGGTCGGGGGCGTGGTATCCATGCTCATGCGGGAAGCCATATAACTCTGCAGCTTCTCAATCGCCCGCTTGGTCGCGAGGGCGGGCTTGACTTCATCATCGTTGCCTAGACCGCCGTAGTAGTTGAAGCCGGAATCGAGGCCCGCGAGATAAATGTGCCAAGCCAATTCGACGTCGTTCGGACTCGTCCACGTGCCGTCCCAATCGTAGGGCGCCTGCACCTTCCATGCCGACACGCTGCCGCCCTCGTCTTTGAGGATTTGCTCGGCGGTGATCACCCAGTTGGCGCCCGCCATCAGAGGGGCATAGCTGAAGAACTTAAGCGCAAAACCCGGGGTCTCCAAATCAATCTGCGTGTTGGGATAGCGATTCGTTGCGCCAATCGCAGTGTTGGCCACTGGCGGCTCAATCCACTTCAAGAAGTTCGGCGCACCGTAATCCATCTCGGGGAAAATCCACGAGCCGTCTTCCACGTGAACCAAATCGGCATTCGCTTTCGCCGCATTCACAAAGCCCTGCGGCGTGTCTTTGACATATCCTGCCGCCGCGGAGTCATTGAAGAACTGCGGGGTCGCCTCAAACCAAGAGCTGTTTCCACCGCCCCACGCATTGTCGCCATCCGTCGAGGGCATGACGATGACCGGGCGATTTGGATCCGTCGCATAGGGGGAAATGTTCGCCTGAATCTTGCCGATGCCTTCGCTGGCATAGCCGTAGCGATAGCTGAGCGCGTCGTCGGACGGCACCACATAAATCTGCTTCGTGGCCCCGCTATTCGGGTTGACGTACTGCGCCTTGTGGAGTTGATACGCAAACGGCGCGACGTTCCAAGATGCGTTGCCCGGATTGGGCTCTAGATACCACCAGCCCGTTGTCGGCGAAGGGCCAAGCTGGTCGGCCTTGTTCGGCGGCGCCGAATAGATGCCATATTGACCCGCGTCGAGGTTGAACTGATCAAAATAGGTGGGCGTCGTGCGGCTCAAGTGATGGCTGGCAACGATGGACCACTCGTAACCTTCATCCACGAGCACATCAATCAATTCCTCTGAAAACGCCATCTCCGTCGGGAAAAAGCCCTTCGAATGATCACTCAGATCCGAATTGCCACCCCACGCTTTCCACCACGCCTGCTTGAAAATCTGAAGTTCCTTGCGGAACACTTCCTTCGGAAGCAAAGGCGCCAGCGAGTGGTGATAGGTAAAACCCACGAGGTCCAAACGCCCCGACGACCGCGCGGAGGTGTTTCCGCTGTTCCAGCTTCCGCCATACCCGAGATGCCCGCCACCACCAAGCTGACGGACGTTGTCAATCAGTGACCCGGAATAGGAAATCGCAAAACCGCCGCCAGAGAAGGTGCCCAGTGATGCGTTCGGCCCGCCCTGATAGGCGTTCTTGCGGTCGTCGCTGCCGAAAATGTCGGTCAGATTGTTCTCGGGATGCTGGTTGGGACTGAGTCCGCCATAATTCTGGCCGCTCTTCAGGACAATCGAGTCCCACGCATACTGAACGCGGCTATTCTGCCCGCCATTCGAGTTCCACTCCGGCCAATAGATCGGCTGATGGTTGTGCCAGAATCGGCTGACGTGAACGTTGCCATTTGCAAACGCAGACGCGGCAAAGAACAACGCGCCCAGTGCCGCAAATCCCACAGATTTCAAATTCTTATACATGATCGCCAACCTCCAAAAAGCACCTAAAGCAAGAACCGTTAAAACGCTACACTAAAGTCCGTTTAGCGGTAAAGCTAATTCAGTAAAAACTTTTACCGCCGTCGCCGTTCCGGGCTTATCCGGGAGTGGCTTTGGCAACTTAACCTCCAAATCCAGCATTAGTTACGCATTGCATTTGTCCCCGTATAGGCACAAATTAAACCGCGTTATGGCGAAGATTGTTTGTGCGACAAGCGTCCTTCTGGGGCGCGAGGCGTTTGATTCTCTCGGAAAGCTGGACTGGATCCCTGAAAAGGATATCGGGCCGGAGGTCGTCCGCAACGCGGACCTCCTCATCGCGCGCTCCAAGGTCAAGGTGAACCAAGCCCTCCTTCACAATAGCCATGTCTCCTTCGTCGCCACAGCGACGGCCGGATTCGACCACTTCGATACCGCCTACCTCAATAAACACGGGATTGCGTGGACTTCGTCGCCGGGGTGCAACGCAAACAGCGTGGCGGAATGGGTGATTGCGGCCCTGCTCCACCTTGCGATGCAACACGGAGTGGACTTGCAGGGCCGCTCGCTGGGGATCGTCGGCGTCGGCAATGTGGGTTCGCGCGTGGCGACGCTGGCGCCAGCGCTCGGCCTCCGCGTGCTGCTGAACGATCCGCCGAGGGAGAGGGCGGAACCCAATCTCGACTGGAAACCACTGGATACGATTCTGAAGGAGTCCGATATCGTCACGCTGCACGTCCCCCTCACAGACGGCGGGCCCTGCCCCACACGCGCCATGGTGGATTGCCGATTCCTCGCAAGCCTCAAGCCCGGCGCCATCTTCATCAACGCCGCTCGCGGGGAAGTGGTGGATGAAGAAAGCCTGCTCCTCGGCTTGGAGCGCCGCTATATCGGACCCGCCGCGCTCGATGTCTTCGCACACGAACCGGATGTATGCCCGCAAACCGTCGCGCGCGCCGCAATCGCAACTCCGCATATCGCCGGCTACTCCTACGAGGGCCGCCTGCGCGGAACGGAAATGTGCTATCAAGCCGCCTGCCGCTTTCTCGAAGCAGAACCGCAATGGACGCCTTCCCCGCTTCCGCCCGATCCCGCGCGCGTCATCTCCCACACCGCACCACACTCATCGCCCATCGAGACTCTGGCTCAAATCGTGGGAGCAGCCTATAGCATTGCGGACGATGATCGCGCGCTTCGCACCGGCCTCACGCCAGATGAAGCCGCGCGCCGACGCCATTTTCAACAGTTGCGCGCTCACTACCCCGATCGCCACGAGTTCCCCGCGTTCACCGTTCGACTCGGCGGGGAGTCGGCCGACCTCGCGCGCCGCCTGAGCCGACTCGGGTTCGGCATCGAGCTCCTCTAGCCGAGCCTCGCCACCCCGTGTCAGCCCGATGACGCCGCAGCGCTGCCTTGTTCAGCAGCAGCCACCATGCCCACGGCTCGCTCCACGGGGAGAACAAAGATAATGCCAATCCCCGGCTGATCGAGTTTGCCCTCCTTGACCATGGCGGCGACCACAGCGTCCAGAAGCCATTCTTCGACGACGATCAGAACGACTTCTTTCTCCGGCTGAATGGCCAGACCCAACAAGCCGAGTCGCTCGCGGATACCCTGTCCGCGCCCATGCCAAACCGTTGCCGCCGGCGCGCCAGCCCGAATCGCCGCCTTGACCAAATCGTCCGCCCGCCCTCGCTGAACAATGGCGAGGATCAGTTTCAACGCTTTGCTTTTCTCATTTTCTGCCATGTTCGACTCCTCAATTCGCCGCCGCCTGCCGCCCTCGATTCTCCTGCTCGCGTCGGCTCGCGCGCTCCGCCCTCGAAACACAAATGCCCAAAGCCTGAACGATAATAATCGGCCACACCGACGCCATCGCGATCAGCGAGAAACAATCCGACGCCCCCACTGCGGTGCCCGCGCCCAGCCCGAGCGCAATGAGCACCGGCGAAGTGACGTCGCCACTGGCCACACCGCCGGAATCCCAGCCGATGTTGACATACTTTTCATCGCCCAACACGGTGAGCAGTGCGGCGAGCACATAGCTGGGCATCAGCGTCCAAAGAATGGACCAGCCGAAAAGGATTTTCGCCAAGCCGATCAATAGCCCCAAGCCAACACCGATGGCGACGGCCTGTATGACCAACTTTTTTCGAAACGCACCACCGGTCACATCCTCCACCATCAACCCCAGCGCGGCGAGCGCAGGCTCTGCCATCACCCCGCCATACCCGGCGAGAAACCCAAACGCCATGACGACCATTCGCCCCCAAAACGCGCCGTAGCGACCGGTCTCCGCCAGGCCGGGCACAAGGTCCGCAAACTCTTTTCCCGAAAAGGAAATGACCGACGCGCGCCCCACCTGATCGCCCAACGGATTCAAGCCGCGCTCCAACCCGATCTGAAAAAGAAAGAGTCCCACCAGCGCAAACGCGATCCCCACCAGCACCTGCTTGATCGCGCGCACCGGCTCGCGCAGCACCACCACCTGCACCGCCAGGAGAATCGCGCAAAGAGGGATGATGGCTTGGGCCGCCGCGACGAGATTGGTTCCGATCAGCGACAATACATTGGCAGCGCCAGCCGCCGCCTCGCCCGCCGGGTTGGCGGCAAGCCAGGCCTCCGCCTCCTCCGGAGACATGAAGTTGCCCGTCCACGAGTGAAACAAGCCCATCGCGAGAAGAAACACAACCGCCCAAATCGAACAGAGCGTGATAATGCCGAATCCCGCCAAAGGATCATTGTGCCGCCCCAGCGCAACGGCCATGCCCACGCCCAGCGCAAGCAAGAGTGGCGCGGTCGCAGTGCCCGTGGTCATGCCGCCCATATCCCACGCCACGCCAACCAAGCAGAAAGCGTTGCGATCCAATGCCGCAAGAACGGTCAACAGGATTGCCAGGATCACCGGCGGCAACACAGCCATCTTGAGTCGCCAATGCTTCACGAGTCGCAGGATTCCGTTGCAGGCTCCAAACCCGACTCCAAGCGCCACACACCACAGCACCGCGCCCGTGCGCCGATTCAGATAGTCGAACAGCAGCGGCGTCTTCTGGGGCGAAATCTTGGCGCCCAACACCTTCAAGGTGCTGATCGCGGGCTCCGCAAAGGTAGCAACCGTGCACAAAATCAAAACGACCGTCAGGATGACACCGAGGCGGCTCTTGGCGGGCAGACTGCCGCCGATATCCTCGCCGAGCGGCATCACGCCCAAACGCAAACCGGAGAGGAAAAACATCAAACCCGCCGCCACGCAGCACATGCCAATGGCGATCGAAAGAGGCTGCTCAATTCGCAACAGCCGAAAAACGAGAAATTGAAACGCCAGGAGAAACAGCGTGACGGGCGTAATGCCGCGAACCTGCTCAACAAACTTTTCCCAGAAATACGGCCCGAGAATGTGAAGGACAAGCCGCGGCGTGATGCGCACGTTATACGCAACGGATGTCGCTTCGTCGGATTCCATCGGCTTTCTACTCATCGAAAAGGGCCGCCACCCAATACAGGTAACCGCAGGGCACTCCACCCCGCTTCAGAGGGACACCCTAACAAACTTTCGCCCCGTGGCGAATGGCGATTTCCATTCGCGCCCGTCTTTTTTTCGAGCCACCCAACCGCGCCGTCCGCCGCATTCATCGAGCTGCATTTGAGCTTTTCGCTTCGCCCCGATTTTCGCAAGATGGCGCGCAATTCGATGATGGATATGCCTCTAAACACCCTGCTGATCAACACCGGCTATTTCCTGATGCTGTTGGGCCTGCTGGCGCGCGACATCCTCTGGCTGCGCATCATTCTGGTCGCCGCGCAGACATTGCTGGGCATCTATGCCTATCGCATCGGAAACATGCCCATGTCGTTCTGGAACTTCGCCTTCGTTGCGATCAATGGAGTCCGCATCGTGGGCCTGCTCTCCGAACGCCGGGCGGTGCGCCTCCCGCGCGCACAAGAATTGATCTACCAACTCGTGTTTCTCCCGATGACCCGCCGCGAGTTCCTCTATCTCTGGGAACTGGGTGAAGAGCGGATTTTCGACGGGCAACAACTCATTCGCCACGGAGAAAAACAGAACAATCTCGTGCTGCTGCTCGATGGCGAAGTCGTGGTGCGCAAAGAGGAAGCAACCCTCGCGCGGCTCGGCCGCGGAAAATTCGTAGCGGAAATGAGCTTCGTCACGGGCGAACCCGCTTCGGCCGATGTCATCGCCGATGGCGCGGTGCACTGCCGCGTTTGGCCGCAAGAGAAGATTCAGAGCCTGGATCAACTGAATCCCGTCCTTCTCATCAAGCTGCAAAAGATTTTGGCGCGCGACCTCTCCAGCAAAATCAAAGCGGCCAATCAAGCGGCGCAGCAGGAACCCGAATAGGCCGCAATGAAGGCGATCCCGTCGCTTATCGGCTTCCTCGCGCTGGCCGTTTTCACCGCGCTGACCGGTTGCGGCCCTCGCCAGGACGACTGGCCCTCCGCGCCCCTCCCGCAAAACGCCGTGGCCATTTTGACCCACGGCGATGAGGCGCAACCCGAGCAAGACCGAGCCACGAGCGCAATCCTTCGCAAAGCCTTCCCCAACGCAACCTCGCTAGTCGCCAATCAACTGGCCGCAAGCGGACCGATCTTGCGGCGCGAGGGAACTGTCCTCGTCGTGCCACGCGTCCGCGAACTCTCTCCCGAAACATGGCGCTCGCTCGCGCTCTATCTCTCTCGCGGCGGCCGCGCGCTCTTTTGGGGACTCGATCCAACTCATGCGCCGGGCGATACAACCTGCACACTGCTGCGCCCGGCGAGCGAGTTCTTCTCCTTCACAACACGCAACCTGCGCGGACTCCCAGCCGGAACCCTCTCGAGCGCTCAGCCCATCCGCATGCAAAGCCCATTCCCCCGGCCCACGGGCAACAGCGGTGTCGCCACCGCTTCCCAGCGATGGATTCCACTTGCCGAGGCGCGCGATGCAGCGGGTGCCATCCAAGGATGGCCCGCGTCGCTTTGGATCGAAGCATCCACGCAGGCGCCTCTCCGCGCGTGGGGCTGGATCGGATGGGACGCAGACCCCGCCTTTGCGCGCGCGCAACAAGCCCTCCTGCAAACCGCCGCATCCCGTCTCTACCAACGCCAATTCCTCATCCATGCCGGACTCGATCGCTTCGCCCTGGAGGCGAACGAACCCATTCACATTTCCGCGCAATTCGCCGCAACTCCTGCCGGCAGCGGCCCCTGGCGCATCGTCGCGGAAATGGAAAACGAGCAGCGCGTCGTCACGCGCCGGATCGCCGAAACCATCTCGCTCAATGCCTCCGCAACCCTCGTCACCACCTCGCTCTTCTTCGGCGCCGCCTCGCGCCGCGCCGACCAACCGCAACGCATGACGCTCCGCGTGGCGTTGGCGAACCCGGAAACGGGCGAAATCATAGACGAAACGCGCCAACCGCTCCGCCTGCGCCCTGAAAATCCATCAGCGCGCGCTGTCGGAGAGGATCGCATCGGCGCGCGCGGCTCCACCTTCATCCTCGGTCGCCGCCCCTCGGCGCGCCTCGGCGCGCGACTCGTCTCGCACGCCGCAACGCCCCACCAAAACGCACTCGATCCGGACGTCTTCAACCTCGACCTCCTACGCGCCGACCTCACCCGCTTCCGAGACGCCGGAATCAACAGCCTCACCGTCGCCTATACCTCGATCGCGCAAGCCCCACAACTTCGCATCCTGCTCGACGAATTGCGGAACAACCAGCTCGCGATCCTCCTCGAACTCCCCGCGCTCTCCCCCTGGAAGCCCAACGAGTCGCTCGCCAAAGAACAACTCGAAGCGCTGCGCCTCGCGCCCAACAGCCGCATCTTCGCCATTTCTCCCGGCCCCATCGCGCCACCGCAGAACGGCGAACAAAACGAGCGGCTCAACGCCGCCTGGGCACACTGGATACGCGAGCAATATGGCAGCCCAGAACATGCGCAAGCGCTTCTCAACGCCGACGTGCAAACATTTTCTCCCGCATCGCTTTGGGACAAAAACGCAGGCCTCTCCACCGAACTCCAACTCGCCGCGCGCCGATTCCTCAACGATTTCATCGCCCGCCACTACCGCGCCTGTCGAAACCTCCTGCTGGCATCCGGCTGGACCGGCCTCTTCACCGCGCCAAGCGCCACCACGCTCGATCCCGCAGCAGGCGCATGGCAACTGGACTTCCTCTCGCTCGATGGCGCAGCGCTCGACCCCACCGACCCGAACCGCACCGCGTTTTTCACCGCCTACGCGCGCGCCGTCAGCGGCAGCAAGCCAATCCTCTGGTTTGACGTCTCGGCAACCATCCCCTACCCGCCCACACCCGACACCCTTCGGACGCAGGCCGAACAGCTCGATGCGCAGCTCCGCGCCCTCGTGCGCACACACGCGGCAGGCGTAATCCTGGACCGAATAGTCGGCGGTCCTCTCGATGCCGACGGCCTCGACCGCGGACTCATTCGACCCGATGGCGCGTGGCGTCCGAGCGGCGACACCCTCCGCGCGCGAGCGCAGGATTGGCGACACGAATCGCTAACCATCCCACCCTGGCGCGGACGCGAGGTGGACATCGGAAACGCGCCCGGTGGCCTTCCCGAACTCTGGACGCGCGAAAAGGAAACGGCCGGCCCGGAAGCCACCGACGAACTGCGCGCCATCGGCTGGGATCGCCTATCCTCCGAAACCCCTCTCCTCAACCTCGCCGGCGGTCCCGTCCAACCGCCGGAGCCACTCCAATTCTTCAACGCCCAATGGCAGCTCGCCTCCTCATTTGAAACCGAAGCGACCCTGCAAGCGCCACTTCGCGAACCCCTCCAAATGGACGTGCTCAACACCGGCCTATCGCGCTGGACAGCCTCCGTCACCGGAAACGTCGGCTCCGTATGGATTTCTGCCGTACGAAATGGCTTTCGCCCCCTCCTCCTCCCCCTTCGCGAAACCGCACCCGGCGCCACCGCACACCTCACGTGGACCCCAAGCGACGCGGGCTCGTGGACACTCCGCCCCCTGATCTATCCCTCCACGCTCTTCGGCGAGCCACTCCGCGTCGAGGTTCTCGACGCGCTCAAACCCTAGCCGAACCGCTCACGGCGATGCGTCCCACCAGGCCGGAACGCTCATTCCAGCGCGTAGTCGCGCGCATGCGCTTCCGCCAGATAGGCCGCGAGCAACTGGATCGCCGATTTGATATCGGCGCGATTCGCCATTTCATTGACGGTGTGAATGTAGCGCGTCGGTATGCTGAGCGTGATGCTCGCGCTGCCGCCTCGCGCACGCTGCAGCGCTCCACCATCCGTGCCACCGCGCGGCAATATCTCCATTTGATGCGGAATCTTCTTTTTCTTGGCCACATCGCGAAAATGCGCGACGAGTTTGGGATGGCAGATCAAGGACCCGTCCATGATCTTGATCGCGGCGCCCCGCCCCAACCGCGTAATCGCATCGGCATCCGATTGGCCCGGATAATCGTTGGCAAGAGTCGTATCGAGCGCAATGCCCACATCGGGTTCAATGGCATAGGCGGAGGTGGTCGCTCCGCGCAGGCCCACTTCCTCTTGCGTCGTCGCCACGGCATAGATATCCACCGAATGCTTCTTGAGCATCTTCAGCGCTTCGATCATGACAAAGATGCCGACGCGATTGTCCACCGCCTTGCTGACGATATTTTCTCCGCACACTTCGAGGGTGCGATCCATGGTTACCATATCGCCAATTTCCACCTGCTTCTTCACGTCGCCCGCCTTCATCCCGAGATCAACAAAAAAGTCTTCTACTCTCGGCGGTTGTTTCGCCTCATCGCCTGCCTGCAGATGGACGGGCTTCGCGGTGTAGGACAACACACCGCGCAGAGCCCCGCGCTGTGCCGTGTGCACCAACACGCGCTGAGCAAAAAGCTGGCGCGGATCAAACCCGCCGAGCGTCTGCAGCCGCAAGAATCCCTTCTCGTCAATGTACTTCACCAGAAACCCGATCTCGTCCATGTGGGCCGCGATCATGACCTTCCGCTTTCCCCGCCCCGCCTTGCGACCAATGACGTTGCCCATGACGTCAACCGTCAGGTCGTCTACCAAGGGCGCGAGGGCTTCCTTAACAACTGCGCGCAGCCGATCCTCGCGACTCGGCACGCCCGGGGTTTCACACAGTTTCTTTAGCAGCTCGATATTCATGGCGGTACGTTATGCGGAAAGCAGTCCGTTGTCCCGGCCAAAAGGCGATCCCTCACACCACGCACAGGCGCAAGCGAGGGCGGATAAAACTAGCGCAAGTTTAGCATTCCTCTTACGATTTCCTAACACAGGAAGAAGAGCCTTTCCTCCGCCATGGCCAAAGTCAATGTATTGGTGATCGAAGACGAGAGCGATATTCAAGAGCTCCTGCACTACAACCTGACGAAAGAGGGCTATACGACGACCATCGCCTCCACAGGCGAGGACGGCGTGAAGGTGGCGCAGAGCGGGCGCGTGGATGTCATCCTGCTCGACCTCATGCTCCCCCAGATGGATGGGATCGAGGTCTGCCGCGCGCTGCGCGCCGACCCACGAACGCGCTCGACGCCCATCATCATGATAACAGCCAAAGGCGAGGAGTCCGACATCGTGACCGGCCTGGAAGTCGGCGCTGATGACTACATCGCCAAACCGTTCAGCCCAAAGGTCGTCATCGCGCGCATCAGAACCATTCTTCGCCGCAAACGCAGCGAATCGAGCGGCAGCGAGCAGCCCACCCTCCGTTGCGGCGCTCTCCTGATTCATCCCGGCCGCCACGAAGCCCTCATTGACGAAAAGCCGATTAGTCTGACCGTCACGGAGTTTCGCATCCTGCACCTACTCGCGCGCCGACCCGGCTGGGTGTTCACCCGCCAACAAATTGTAGACGGGGTGCGCGGCGAGGAATACGCCGTGACGGAGCGCGCGGTGGATGTCCAGATCGTCGGCCTGAGGAAAAAACTAGGTGCATACGGAAAAAACATCGAGACGGTCCGAGGAATCGGCTATCGCCTCAAAGACTGAGCGCGCGCCGCGACGAAGCATCTTCCGGCATTTGTACGCGCTCTATTTGCTGGTGACGCTGACGGCGTTCCTCACAGCGAGCTACATTGCGTCGCGCGCCGTGCGTCACTATTATCTTCGCAGTGTCGAATCCAGCCTGACCTCTCACGCAACACTGGCCGCAGCGGCGTTTCTCGACAAACTGGAGTCTCATGACACGGTAGCGCTGGAACGCCTGTGTGTTGAACTCGGTCGGCACGCCTCCATCCGCCTGACGGTGATCGAGCCCAGCGGCAATGTCATAGCCGATTCGATTCGCGATCCCGCGTCCATGGATAATCACGCGCACCGCCCCGAAGTGATCGCCGCCCTACGCGGCAACATCGGCCAGTCCGAGCGCTTCAGCAATACAGCGGACGATCTCCTGATGTACGTGGCCGCTCCGCTCCGTTCCGACGACCGAGTGGTCGCCGTGGCGCGCGCGTCGCTTTCGCTATCCGAGATCAACGTGACCCTTGCGCAGTTGCAGCGCCGGATGGCGGCCGCGGCCACGGTGACAGGGATACTCGCGTTTCTCCTCATTATTGCGATCACGCGTCGAATTGCGCGTCCACTGAACTGGGTAAAAACCGGAGCGCGCGAGTTCGCATTGGGCCATCTCAGTCATCGCGTGCCAGCGCACGATTCGGAAGAGATCGGAAGCCTCGCCGAAACCATGAACGCGATGGCCGCCCAACTGAGCGATCGGATTGAGACGACGATTCGCCAGCGCAACGAGCAGGAGGCTGTCCTCTCCAGTATGGTCGAAGCTGTCGTCGCAGTGGATCGCGCTGAACGAATCCTCCACGTGAATCCGGCCGCAGCCACGCTTTTTGAGCAGCGCATGGATTCCATGCGCGGGCGCTCAGTCCGCGAAACGATCCGGAATGCCGACTTACAGTTGGCCATCGAGAACACCTTGGCCACCAACACGCCGACCGAGACCGAACTCCACTTTTGGGGCGCGACGGAGCGGATTCTGCAGGTGCACTCCGCGCCCCTGCGCGACGCATCCGGCATGACCTTTGGCGTGCTGATCGTCATGCACGACCTCACAGAACTACGGCGACTCGAACGCGTGCGGCGCGACTTTGTGGCCAACGTTTCCCATGAACTGAAGACACCGCTCACATCCATCAAAGGCTTCGTCGAAACGCTGCAGGATGGCGCCATCGAACATCCAGATGAGGCGCGCCGATTCCTTGGAATTATGGCCAAACAGGTCCTCCGGTTGCAGTCTATCCTCGAGGACCTACTGAGCCTTTCCCGAATCGAACAACAGGCGGAAAAGCAGCAGATTGAATTGAAAAGCGAAGAACTGCTCCCCACCCTCCGATCCGCAGTGCAAATCTGTGAACAACGAGCTCAGTTGAAGCAGATCGAGGTGGCGATCGAATGTCCCTCCTCGGCGCGCGCGCGCATCAACGCGCCACTGCTGGAACAAGCGGCGGTCAATCTGATCGAGAACGCCATCAAATACAGTGACGCCGGCAAATCACTTCGCATCGTGGTATCGTCAACGGACGATGCATGGTTGATTCAATTCATTGATCAGGGCGTCGGGATCGAAGCATCGCATCTGCCGCGCCTCTTTGAGCGATTCTATCGAGTGGACAAGGCCCGCAGCAGCAAGGAAGGCGGCACCGGACTCGGACTGGCAATCGTGAAACACATCGCCGCTGCTCACCACGGGCGCGTGGAGGTTCACAGCGAGCCGGGTCAGGGCAGCACCTTTTCGATCTATTTGCCCATCGCCTAGCGCCCTCACGAATCACAGACTTTTAGTGCGGCCCTGACAAAATCCTAACACTCGTTCGCAACTCTCTGTCCGCAAGTAGCGCCTTCATGTCGAAGGCGCTGACCTTGGAGAGTGGCACCCGTGAACGACAAACTGAAGAATGCGACGCTAGCCGCGCTGGCCCTGGCAAGCCTGACCCTTGCGCAAACCGGTTTTGCAGAATCAGCCAAACCCAACCCTTCCTGGACGGATGAGGTCAAGATCAAGGGCGATGCGCGCTTTCGGTATGAGACGATTAATGAAGATGGCAAGGACTCCCGCAACCGAGCGCGCATTCGCGCTCGCATAGGCGCATTTGTCTCGCCCACGGAAGAACTTGATCTGGGCGTCCAGTTCTCTACGTCCGAAAACAACGACCCGGTCTCCAGCAACCAGACCCTTGGCGACGGAGGCAGTCGAAAGGAGGCCTACTTCGACCTCGCGTACCTGGATTTCCATCCGGACGCGTTGCCGGGACTTCGCGCCGTGCTCGGCAAGATGAAGCTGCCTTTCGTCCAGCCGTCCGATCTCATCTTCGACGGCGACTATCATCCGGAAGGAGCTGCCGTGAATTACACGTGGGGCAAGGATGTGCAGGTGCTCCTCAACGGCGCCAATGTTTGGATCGAAGAGCGATCGAGCGCGGACGAGACAACCATGGCCGGCATTCAGGCGGCGATCCGATTTCAGAGCGAAGACCGCTCCTTCTTGCAGGCGGGCATCGCGCGATACCAGTATCAAAACATGGAGGGATTTGCTCCCGTTTTCGACGAGGCCAAGGGAGCCAAAGGGAACTCGATGAGAAAGGTCACCTCGGGCAACAGCACAAGTCTCGTCTATGCCACCGACTTTGCCATCTCGGAAATCTTCGTGGATGCGTGGAAGAACGCCTCCATTCCCTACGGCGTGTATGCGCAGTATGCCTTCAATGACGAGGCCGACGCGGATAACACCGCATATCTCGTGGGACTCAAGATTGGCAAAGCCAAAGACCCCGGCTCGTTCGACTTCAACTATAACTGGCGGCACGTCGAAAAGGATTCCGTCGTGGGTCAGCTCACAGATTCCGATTCGTTCGGCGGTGGAACGGATGGCGAAGGGCACCGGTTTTCGCTCGGCTACCAAGTCGCGAAAAATCTGAAAGCGACGGTCACCTATTTTCTGAACACGCAGCACATCAGCGGCGACGAGTCGGACTACAACCGCTTGCAGGTGGATTTTGCAGCCACGTTCTAACAGAAAAATGTCCCCTCACAGAAAGGAAATATCATGAAGAGTATCGTCATGTTGGTCGCCGCGATTGCGCTCACCGGAAGCGCCGCGTTCGGCGAATCACAAATCAAGGTGGATGAATCCCTTGCTTCCTATCAACCCGTCGAAGGCGTGAGCGGAAATCTGAACAGCATCGGATCCGACACGCTGAACAATCTGATGACCTACTGGTCGGAGGAGTTCAAGAAGTTCTATCCGAACGTCAACGTGCAGATCGAAGGGAAAGGATCGAGCACGGCGCCACCCGCGCTCATCGCCGGATTGGCCCAGCTGGGGCCGATGTCTCGCAAGATGAAGGCATCCGAGGTGGATGACTTTGAGCGAGCTCATGGATACAAGCCACTCGCTGTGCCGGTGGCGGTGGACGCGCTCGCGGTCTTTGTCCACAAGGACAATCCGATTCAAGGACTCTCGCTCCCGCAGGTGGACGCTATCTTCTCCAAAACGCGCCGCCTCAGAGCCGCTGCGGATATAGCCTCGTGGGGTCAAGTTGGACTGACGGGTGACTGGACGGATCGTCCCATCAGTCTGTACGGCCGCAATTCCGCATCCGGAACCTACGGGTTCTTCAAAGAACACGCGCTAGGCAAAGGCGATATTAAGGATACGGTCAAAGAACAACCGGGCTCCGCCTCTGTCGTGCAAGGCATCACGGTTGATCGGTTCGGCATCGGATACAGTGGGATCGGATACACCACGCCCGGCGTCCGCGCGCTTCCCCTCTCAAAAGAAGACGGCGGAACCTTCGTCGAGGCGAATCAGGAGAACGCATACGCAGGCACCTATCCGCTGGCTCGATTCCTCTACGTCTATGTGAACCAGGCCCCCGGTGAAGGGCTCGACCCGCTCACCAAAGAGTTTCTGAAAATGGTCCTCAGCAAGGAGGGGCAGGAGATCTGCATCAAAGACGGCTACTTCCCCCTGCCCGCCAAAGTGGTGGCCGAAAGCCTGTCGAAGATCGAATAGATGGCGACGAGCAAGGAGAGAAGTTTCCGCGCCAGGCGATTGTTCCTCGATCGCCTGGCGCACGGCGTCGTCTCGACGAGCGGATTTCTGATCATCGCGTCGATTCTCGCGATCCTCTTTGTCATCGCCGCCCAAGTGCTGCCGCTGCTGCGCCGGCCTACAGCGCAGCGCGAACCCACGCTGTCATCATCCGTCGAGTCGCCCGTGCTTCGAACGGGATCGGGCGAATATAGGGAACTCTTCTATTCGGTGACGCGGAGCGGAGTTTCTATCCACCGCGCTGCCGATAACACGGCGCTTCCGACAGGCCGCGACATGGATTGGGGCGGCGCAACGGTGACCGCTGTCTCGCAGGGGCTCGGCGACACGTTTGTCCTCGGACTCTCGGATGGCCGCATCGTGCCGGCGACGGTTTCATTCAGCGCGCGATTCGCCGACGGCCAACGCATCGTTCACGCTGATCGGGTGTACCAAGAGGCCTTTCGAGAGATGGGCGTCACCTCCATCGCCATCATCGCCCATGCGCCGACACCCAGGGGACAGCTCATCGCGATACCCACAGGTCCTCGCAGCCTGCGCATTCTCAATATCGAAGAAACCGAAACGCTGCTGGGCGATGTGTCGCGCGAGCTCTTCCGGCGCGACGTCGAGGTAGAGGTCAAGGGCGCGATCACCGCGCTTGCGGTGGGCCACCACGGCGATCTCATCATCGTCGGCACATCTTCCGGCGAGATTGCCGAAATCAATCTCCAAGACAACGATCGCACGCCTCGGCAATCGCCGCCCATCCGCGCGGAGCGCGATGCCCGAGCGATAACGGCTCTCGGATTTCTACTCGGAGACCGCACGCTGGTCGTCGGCACCGCGTCCGGGCAGGTCAGCACATGGCAGTTGCTCGCGCGCGACGGCGCTGCCTCGCTTGTCAAAATGCACGACTTCGAACCGCAGCGCGGCTCCATTTCAGCCATCGCCGCATCCCCACGCAACAAGGGTTTCGTCACCGCGAGCGACGAGGGCGATCTCTATGTCCGCTATGGCACAACGGGTCGCACCTTGCTCAAGCGTTCAGCGGACGAAGCGCTGGCGGCAGTTGCCTTCGCACCCAAGGGCGACGGACTGGTCGCTGGAAGCCCGTCCGGCAATCTGCACCGATGGACGCTGAACAATCCTCACCCCGAGATCACCTGGAAAAGTCTCTTCGGCAAAGTGTGGTATGAGGGCTATAACGCACCTGCATACGTCTGGCAATCCTCGGGCGGCACGGACGAATTCGAGCCGAAGTTCAGCCTCACACCGCTTGTTTTCGGAACGCTCAAGGGCACCTTCTACGCGCTCCTCTTCGCCATCCCTATCGCCCTGCTCGGCGCGCTCTATGCCTCGCAGTTCATGCATCCCGCACTCAAGAATCTGATCAAACCGGTTGTTGAGCTCATGGCAGCGCTTCCAAGTGTCGTGTTGGGCTTCATCGCGGGCATCTGGCTGGCACCGCTGATGGCCCAACACATGCCGGCCCTGTTGCTGATGCCTTTCGTAATCGCAGCCGTCATCCTCGCCGCTGTGTGGGCCTGGCACCGAGCGCCCGTCGCGGCCCGCTCCCGCGTTCGCGCGGGCGGCGAACTGTTTCTCCTCGCGCCCGCAGTTCTCTTCGGAGGCTGGCTCTCCTTGCAGCTCGGGCAAGCCGCAGAATCGGGGCTGCTATCAGGCGATTTCCGCCAGTGGCTACTCGCGACGTTCGGCCTGACGTTCGATCAGCGCAACTCGATGGTCGTCGGCTTCGCGATGGGATTCGCCGTCGTGCCGATCATCTTCACCATAGCAGAAGATGCGCTGGCCGGCGTGCCACCTCACTTGAAAGCGGGCGCACTCTCTCTCGGAGCCACCCCGTGGCAAACCGCGGTGCGCGTGGTCCTGCCCACCGCCAGCCCCGGCATCTTCTCCGCCATTATGATTGGCTTCGGCCGCGCGGTCGGAGAAACAATGATCGTGTTGATGGCCACGGGCAACACACCCATCATGGACGCATCCATCTTCAACGGATTTCGCGCGCTCTCCGCCAATATCGCCGTGGAACTTCCCGAAGCGCCGGAAGGCGGCACCCTCTACCGGGTGCTCTTCCTCGCCGCGCTGCTCTTGCTCGCCATGACATTCGTTGCCAACACCCTCGCGGAATGGGTCCGCCTGCACCTCCGTCGGAGATATCAAGTGCTATGAAATCCTGGAAACCCGGCGACTCGTTTATCTGGCTCAGCGGTGGCGCGCTCGCGCTCGCACTGCTCATGGTCTTTGGCCTCATCGCGCTCGTGGTGGTCAACGGCGCAAGCTTCTTCTGGCCTCGCGATGTCGAACAGTTTCAATTGAACGACGGGCGTGTGGTTCTCGGCGAAATCACCGCGCGCGAAAAAATCCCGCAACCCAACGCGTCGCATGCGCCCGCTACTCACCGGATCCAAATCAAACGCGGAAACCGCGATCTCTACGGCACCGATTTCATCTGGTTGAACGAAACCGACATCCAAAACACAACCGCGCCCCGAAATGCCCTCGTCATCGAACGCGTCGAATGGGGAAATTTCTACGGGATATTCCAACGATTGGAAATCGGCGGCCAGACCGTTTCCAACGATTGGAAGTTCGTCCGCGCGCGCCTCGCGCGCGCTCGCAAACTCACAGCGCAAATTCACACCGTGAGCCGAAAAGACATCGGTGCCATCAACCGCGCGCAAGAGCGGCTCCGCCGTGAATTGAAGAGGAGCGAGTCGGCGGAACTGAGGGCGGACTATGCCGCGCTGCAAGCTCAGTATCAGGAACAACTCGCGACCCTCGCCTCACTCCGCGGACAGTTGACGGATGTGCTCGTCGTATCCGCGGCCGGCCACCCGGAAGTGCGGATTCCTCTCGCCGATGTCGTGCGGATGAATCATCCCAATGCGATGACCGCGTGGCGCAAGTGCTGCTTCTACGCCGAAAAGCTTTGGGAGTTTGTGAGCGCGGAGCCGCGAGAATCCAATACGGAAGGCGGCGTCTTCCCTGCAATCTATGGCACCGTTCTGCTCGTGCTCCTCATGAGCCTCATCGTCACACCGCTCGGCGTGCTGGCCGCGCTATACCTCCGCGAATACGCCAGGCAGGGCCCGATCATCAGCGCGGTGCGCATCGCCGTGAACAATCTCGCAGGCGTCCCCTCAATCGTCTACGGCGTTTTCGGCGTCGCATTCTTCATCTATCTGGGTGGCGGCACAATTGACCAGGCATTCTTCTCCGATCGCCTGCCCACACCCACCTTCGGCACTGGCGGCCTGCTGTGGGCCTCGTTGACCCTGGCCTTGCTGACGCTGCCGGTTGTCATTGTCGCCACGGAAGAAGGCCTCGCTGCAATTCCGCCGAGCACGCGCGCAGGCGCGCTCGCCCTCGGAGCCACGAAATTCGAAACCACGTGGCGTGTTGTTCTCCCCGCAGTAACGCCTGCGGTTCTCACCGGCCTGATTCTCGCGATGGCTCGCGCCGCCGGCGAAGTCGCCCCCCTCATGATCACCGGCGTGGTCAAACTCGCCCCAGCGCTTCCTCTGGATGGTGTGTTTCCCTACCTCCATCTGGATCGCAAATTCATGCACCTCGGCTTCCATATCTACGATGTCGGATTTCAGTCCCCAAATGTAGATGCGGCCCGGCCCATGGTCTACACGACCACCATTCTCCTGCTCGCCGTCGTCCTCGCATTCAATCTAACGGCCATCTCAATCCGCGCGCGATTGCGCAAGAAGTATTCCAGCACCCACCTCTAGGAGACCAATATGACGACCGAATTATCCCTCGACCTGCTAGCCGATGACACGCGGATGGACCTCGCGCTGGCAACGCCAATAGTAGAGATCAGCAATCTCTCCCTCTTCTATGGAGCCAAGCAAGCCCTTCACGACGTAACCCTGAACATTCCGGAGCGCCACATCACCGCCTTCATCGGACCATCCGGCTGTGGAAAGTCCACGCTGCTACGCTGCCTGAACCGAATGAACGATTTGATTGACCACGTGCGCATCAGCGGCCGAATTGCCATCCGAGGCCACGACATCCACGATCCGCAGCAGGATGTCACGGAACTCCGCAAACGCGTGGGCATGGTCTTTCAGAAATCGAACCCGTTCCCAAAATCCATCTACGAAAACATAGCCTTCGGCCCCCGCATCCTGGGCACCCGCGATCGCGCGACACTCGACGAAATCGTGGAGCGCAGCCTCCGCGCCGCCGCGCTTTGGGATGAAGTTAAAGACCGGCTCAACGAAAGCGCCCTGGGCATGTCCGGCGGCCAGCAACAGCGCCTATGCATCGGCCGCGCCCTGGCGGTGGAGCCGGAAATTCTGCTGATGGACGAACCGTGCTCCGCGCTGGACCCAATCGCCACCGCTCGAATCGAGGATTTGATGCTCGAACTCAAACAGCGCTACACCATCGTCATTGTGACGCACAACATGCAACAGGCAGCGCGCATGTCGGACTACACAGCCTTCATGTATATGGGCAAGCTGATTGAGGTCGGCTTAACCCGCAAGGTGTTCACCACCCCGCTGGAACAACAAACGGAAGACTATATCACGGGCCGATTCGGCTGATTCACGGAGACTCAACATGCCTGTTCACCTCGTCCGAGAAATAGACAAACTCAAACAAATGATGCTTTCGCTCGCCGCCATGGTCGAAGACAACATGCGCTTCGCCGTCAAAGCTGTGGCCGAGCGCGATCCGAACCTGGCGCAGAAGGTCATAGCGCGCGACCACGAAATTGATCGCGTGGAGGTGGAGGTCGAAGAGGAATGCCTCAAAATCTTCGCGCTACATCAACCCGTGGCCAACGATCTGCGATTCATCGTCGCCATATTAAAGATCAATCACGACTTGGAGCGCATCGGCGATCTCGCCGTGAACATCGCCGAGCGCGCCGAGGAAATGTCGCGCTTTCGCCAACCGGCAATGCGGACGGACCTACTCATCATGGCCGACGTCGTCCAGAACATGGTCTCGGAAAGTATTGACGCCATGATCAACCGCGACCTGAAACAGGCACGCGACATTTGGCTGGCTGACGATGAAATAGACGCGCGCAACCGGGCTATCCATCAAGACGTCGGCCGTGAGATCGGCGAACATCCCGAGCACTATGAAACACTACTCTGCCTGCTCTCCGTCTCTCGCAACCTCGAGCGCATTGCAGACCACGCCACAAGCATCGCCAAAGACGTCATCTATATGATCGAAGGCGAAATCGTACGCCACCGCTCCCGCGAGTTTCGAGCGATCAACAGCCCACAGAGCCACACACCCCGCCCCTAGGACGCGCCCTACCCACACCGTCCCGCGAAATCTTCCTCAACAAGTAGAGCGTTTTGGCCCCAAGGCGCCGCCAAACCCATCCACTCATGCTCTCACCCACAAAGGTAGGGCGGTTTGGCTCAAACCGCCGCCACTCGTTCCGGCAGTACCCCTTCGCTCAGCGCCCGAATGCTTCCGCCTTCGTCCACGACGCACACGCCCGAGTAGCGTTTGCGGTAGTCTATTCCTATACTGTTCATGGCGGTTACCTCCGTGCTGCCTGGCGGGCCACCATGGCCGCGCCTCAGTTGCTTGATGGGCATTATACGCCGCATCTCCGGAGCTCTAACCGCCTTTCATGCTGTCTGACCCTCGTCGCCCACGCTCTTCCCCTCTTTCTATTTGCCCGTAAGTAAATGTAAAATGAAAATTCCCACAAGAAAGATCAGCGTTGAGTAACGCAGCAAAGAAGCGGACCAATATTCATATTTCAATCCGTCCGCCTTTACGAACAACGCCGGCTCTTTCATGAAACGAATAGCCGATGCCGGAGATGAGAACATAGGATCGCGCATAGACGTACCCCTCGAATACTTCCACCAAGCATATTTATGAAGACCGACCGAAAGAAACAGCGCCAAGCAATAGACACACGCGAAGACCACAATGAAGGTTTCTGTGAATCGCATAATAAAACGGCTCCACTATTCGCAGCATCCTGCTTCCGAAGATGAGGTGAAAGCAACGCACCCTACAATAGCGGCACCGAGTCCAACACCCACGCCGACATCGACTTCTGTGCCGTTATCACCAATCTCCCCAGTCACAATGCCTCCAGGTTCGCCGGGTATATTTACCGTGATCGCCCCAATGACCTTTTTGTAAATTCGCACACCCTTAGGCGGGCAAGACTGTTTACCCCAAGGATCTTCGTGAATCGGCGAGCCAGCGCCACCACCCCAGCCACCAAGCCCAACACCACCGCAAATTTCAACGGTCGTGAATTGAAATTTCACGTTCTTATCGTTACAACACGAGCCCCTCAGGGTCACTTGCACTTGGCCACCGCCACCATTAAAGTAGCCAAAGAACAAATTGGCTTCCGAATCGGAAGACCTCCATGAGCGACCATCTACATCAACGCGATAGGCCGGTGCGTTGCCGGTGAAATTGTATGAGTTTAGAGCACCCTCAAGCTCCCCAAGTGGGTCACGGGATTGCCACCGCCCTAACTGTGGGCTGTAGTATCTGAAGCCGTAATAGTTCAGCCCGACGGCAGCATCAAATTCCTTCGACGAGAACTGATAGCGCGGAACATAGGAGCCGGAGTTCAGCATCACTTTGCCGAAGGGGCTGTATTCGAGGTGTGTGACGAGGGTGCCGTCCGCATCCGTGCAAGCGATGACGCTTCCATTGGCGTCGTAGTGATAGTAGACCGTAGAGGTCGCGGAGGTTGAGCACGACGGGATGCCACCAATTCCACCGGCACCGCCGAGCGTGCCGTCATAGCGGCAGGTCATCACGACTTGCCCATCCTTGCGCACTTCTTTGAGCCGGTCGGCATTGTCCCAGACATATTCAAATTGTCCGTCCCCAGGCATGTTTCCAGTCGCGCCAGACTCAGCTGCATATCGCTTTCTTTTGTAATTTCCGGCCGCTCCTGGCTCCGTTTTCCGGGGCCACCGCTCCGCTGCATGACAGGACTGGGGTCGGGGCTTGTTGATTGAATCGGCATGGGGTTAGTTAGTCTGATACTTAACGTGAAAAAACAACCACGTTACACCCATCACAGTCAGAGACAGCTCAAATGCACCCAATATCGAAATTTCTACAACATTTTTCCCGAACACGCTTATCAACACACCCACAACAAAGGCAAGCAACCCTGAGCACAATGTGGCTCGAACTGTTTTGCTATCTAAGGATATAGGGTTTATGGACATGGCGCAAAACTACATCCACCCATGCAAATAACTTTGGCCGCAGTACACGCAGCATTGCACGGAAGAAAGCATGTAAAATATCCTGGGGCAGCCAAACAGGCAACGGCACATGTGGCGCGACAAATACAGACTCCGATATCACACCCGCGATAACACTCACATTTGGAAGCTCCGTTGCAAAGCGAGAGGGGTCAGTTCTTGGTATTGATTATTTTATCTCGGGTGGCTAGTCTCTTGTGACATGGCGAGAAAGTTACGAGTGCAGTATCCGGGAGCGATCTATCACGTGTTGAGCCGCGGAGATCGGCGGGAGGCAATCTTCCT
>JAMLJG010000007.1 GCA_023953695.1 Kiritimatiellia bacterium | reverse complement strand
TACAACGAGAACTATCAGATGCTGCCGATGCCGAAGGGCGCAGAGGAAGGCATTCTGAAGGGGCTTTATCTGCTGCAGCCGTCCGAGATGAAGGGTGCGAAACTTCGCGCTCAGTTGCTCGGAAGCGGGCCCATTCTGCACGAGGTGCTCAAAGCGCAGAAGACTCTGGCCGAAAACTACAACGTCTCGGCGGATGTCTGGTCGCTCACGAGCCTCAAGGAATTGCGCCGCGATGCGATGGAAGCGGATCGCTTCAATCTGCTGCACCCGACAGAAAAGCCGCGCGTTCCCTACGTTTCACAGTGCTTGAACAACACGGATGGCGTGATCGTGTCTTCGTCCGATTATGTGAAGATCCTGCCGGATGCGCTCCAGCGCTGGGTGAACCGCCCGATGTATAACTTGGGCACGGAAGGTTACGGCCGCAGCGAGACGCGCGAGCGTCTGCGCGACTTCTTCGAGATTGACGCGCGCTTCATCACGCTGGCAACGCTCAGCGAGTTGGTCCGCAAGGGCGACTTGAAGAAAGACGTCTTGAGCAAGGCGATTCACGATCTGGGCATTGACCCGGCAAAGCGCAACCCTCTTACCGATTGAACTTGGAGATAAACAATGGCTGACATCGAAATCAAACTTCCGCCTCTCGGCGAAAACGTGGATACGGGCGACGTCGTGCGCATCCTGGTCAAGGTGGGCGAAACGGTTAAGAAGGACCAGTCTCTCCTCGAACTGGAAACCGGCAAGGCTACCGCAGAAATCCCCTCCACCACCGCAGGCGTGGTCAAGGCGATTCACGTCAAAGAAGGCGCGAAGGCCAAGACGGGCCAACTGATTGTCACGATTGATGCAGCCGCGGCTCCGGCCGCAGAACCTGCCAAGGCCGCTCCGGCTCCCGCGGCAGCCCCTGCCCCGGCAGCTCCAGCTCCGGCTGCAGCGCCCGCGCCCGCATCGGCTCCTGTCGCGCCGACGCGCAGTGCGCCTCCGCCGATTCCCGCAACGCCTGTCGAGGCGGCCACCGGAAGCACGGCGGCAGCTGCGCCGTCCACGCGCAAATTCGCGCGCGAGATCGGCGTGAACATTGACGCAGTCCCCGGCACGGGCCCGGGCGGACGCGTTTCCGTTGACGATGTGAAAAACTTCGCGCGCGCGGCGAGCGCGGGCATGGTGAAAGTTCCCGGCAAGACAACCGCGACTCCCCTGCCCGATTTCACGCGCTGGGGAGAAGTGGAGCGGCAACCGTTGAACAATGTGCGCATTGCGACGGCGGATCAAATGTCGTTCTGCTGGAATACCATTCCGCACGTGACGTTGCACGACAAGGCGGACATCACCGAACTCGAAAAACTTCGCTCCGAAGCGAAGCACAAGGCAGAGTCCGCCGGCGCCAAACTGACGATGACGGCATTCCTCGTCAAAATTGCCGCTTCCGCGCTCAAGGTGCATCCCAAGATCAATTCGAGCTTGGACATGGCGCGCAGCGAGCAGATATTCAAGAAATACTACAACATCGGCGTCGCAGTGGATACCGAGCGCGGATTGGTGGTTCCCGTCTTGCGCGATGTGGATCGCCGGAACGTGATTCAGGTCTCTGTGGAGCTTCAGCGCGCGGCCGATCGCGCTCGCGCGCGCAAGCTCAGCCCGGACGATATGACGGGCGGCTGCTTCACGATCACGAATATCGGCGGCATTGGCGGCGGCTTCTTCACTCCGATCATTAACCATCCCGAGGTGGCGATTCTGGGCGTTGGCCGCGCGTCCTATGAGCCGGTTCTCGTGAACGGCTTCTTCCAGCCGCGTTTGATGATGCCCCTCTCCCTCTCGTTCGACCATCGCTTGGTGGATGGAGCGGATGGAGCGCGCTTCTTGCGCTGGATTATTGAAGCCATTCAGAACCCCGTATTGCTTTCATTGGAGGGTTAACCGTGAGCACCGAAACTAAACACACCTCTTTGCTCGTCATCGGTGGCGGTCCGGGCGGCTATCCGGCCGCATTTCTGGGCGCGGACCTCGGCCTTGATGTCACTCTCGTGGACTTGGATGCCAATCCGGGAGGCGTTTGCCTCTATCGCGGGTGCATTCCATCCAAAGCGTTGCTGCACGTTGCCCGTGTGATCACAGAATCGCGCGAAGCTGAGCAGTGGGGCCTCACCTACGGCGAGCCGAAGATTGATCTCAATCGCATGCGCGAGTGGAAGAACAAGGTCGTCGGCAAGCTGACCGGCGGCTTGGGCATGCTCACCAGGAAGCGCAAGATCAACTTCGTTCAGGGCCGCGCCAAGCTCCTCTCGAACAAGAGCGCGATTGTGGACCGCAAAGATGGAACGCAGCAGACGATCACCTTCGACAACTGCATTCTCTCCACCGGGTCGCGCCCTGTGATTCCGCCGAACATGAAGTTGGCCTCAGATCGCGTCATGGACTCAACCGGTGCGCTCGATATTCCCGACATTCCGGGATCGCTGCTCGTCGTGGGCGGCGGCTACATCGGCTGCGAGCTGGGCAGCGTGTACGCTGCGCTCGGCAGCAAAGTCTCGATTGTCGAAATGTTGCCTCAACTGCTGACGGGCGCGGACCGCGACATGGCAAATGTCCTCATCGGCGTCCTCGAGAAGCGCTTCGAGAAGATCATGCTCAAGACGAAGGTCGTTGAGATGAAGGAGAAGGGCAAGAAGATCGAGGTTAAGTTTGAAGGGCTGCATGTGGACAACCCGGTGCAGGAATTCGATCGCGTCCTCGTCTCCGTCGGGCGTCGCCCCAACTCGGAAGACCTCGGTTTGGAAAACACCAGGATCGAAGTGGATGCGAAGGGATTTGTGAAGGTGGACAAACAGCGCCGCACGGCCGAGCCCAACATCTTCGCCATTGGCGACGTCGCGGGCGACCCGATGCTCGCGCACAAGGCCTCGCACGAAGGCCGCGTTGCGGTGGAGGCGATTATGGGCCACCCGTTCATCTTCGATCCCCGCGCGATTCCAGCAGTCGTCTTCACCGATCCCGAAATGGCGTGGTGCGGATTGACGGAACTTCAAGCCAAGCAGGCGGGGCGTGAGGTCAAGATTGTCTCCTTCCCGTGGGCGGCCTCCGGGCGCGCCACCACACTTGGACGCAATGAAGGTTTGACCAAGCTGGTCCTCGATCCGCACACCGAGCAGGTTCTCGGCGTCGGCATCGTTGGCGTGGGCGCGGGCGAAATGATTGCCGAAGGTGTGCTCGCCGTGGAGATGGCTGCGCGCGCTGACGATCTCAAGTTGACGATCCACGCGCACCCCACACTCTCGGAAACAATGATGGAAGCGGCCGAGATTTTCTTCGGCCACGGTACGCACGTCCTGGGCCGCGGATATCAGTGAGGTCTTGATCATCAACATCAGTCACACAGAATCGCCGCAGGCCGCCATGCGGCGATTTTGTTCTGGAAAGGGCAAATATGGCAGTTAATCACATTTTTATTCCGGCCCTGTTCCTCATTTTTCTGGCGCTCGTGGTTGCGACGCCCGCCATTTTGGGGGCGCTCGCGCGATTGGCGTTCCGCCACGCTTCGCCGGGAAAGCTCAGCCTCTGCGTGGGTGTCGTCTTCGTTCTTGTGCACAGCTTGATTGCGCGCCCATACACGGAACTGGTCAACACCGAGGTGATGGCTCACTATCCTCACCTTCAGCCGCGGTTCGCGAATGCGCTCATTGTGTTCACGGTCCTCTTTCAGCTATTTCTATCTTCTGCCATCGCATTGGCGGGCATTCGGCTGGTGGATCGGAAGCGAAACGCATCTCTCAACAAGCCGCCCTGAGTTGCGCGGCGCTCTCACGACGTCCACCTCGCGGTGCGGCGCAACTACTACCGGTCTGCAAGTCGCCGCATCAATTCAGCGCGGAGTTCGGGATCGGCCATGCGCTGGAGAAGCGCATCGGGCGCAAAGGAGCAACCGATCAGACTGTTATCCTCTTCGCGGCGATCTGCGCACCATTCGTTGACAGCGGCAATGACCACTCCATCGCGCACGCGGAGTCGCAGGGTGACACTGGCCGCCTCCAGCGTCCAAGTGTTGGGCGGCATAAACTCCAAGCAGCGCTGCGCCCAAGTCGGATCCCGTTCGTTCATTGGCAACATCAACCCTGCGCGGCTGGCGCTGGAGCGGCCATCAGGTCGCCAATGGTCAGGCCCGCGAGGCCCTTCTCTACGCCTTCGTGAAATCCCGAAATGACGCGTGAAACAGCGGGTTCCACCCCTTTGACGTCCAGGGTGCTCAGCGAGCTATCGCCGCCGAGAATGAGGCCGAAAATGTCCTGCACGCGAATGGTCGCTGGATCGCGCATCAGCAAATAGCAATCGGGATTGTCCGCGCGCTCCGCGAGATATCCGCCTGACGAGAGCGCGGACGCGAGATCGTTGAGGAGGCGAACCGGCATCTGGTGCGAGGCGGCATAGTGGCTTATATTCAGGGCTGCGCCTTCGCCGCGCAGGGCGCGCGCCGCATCGAGAAGCATCGCTACAGCGAGGGTCAGCTTGGTTTTCACGCTGGCTTGCGCGGCAATGCGCTCGAGGTGGTAGGTCACATGATGCTGCAGCGCGAAGGCCAACTCAGCCCCGAATAGAACGAGCATCCAGCAGACGGATAGCCACATGAGGAAGATGGGAATCGAGGCAAAGGTTCCATACACCGCATCGTAGCGCGAGAGGGCAACTTGCATGGAAATATAGATGCGCTGCCAGCCGAGCCACAGCAGGGCGCTGAGAAATGCGCTTGCGGCCGCCGCGCGGCGACTCACATGCGTATTGGGCATGAAGATGAACAGAAGAAACAGCGCGAACCAGACGGTCGCCAGCGGCGTGAGGGACAGGAGCCCCCGATAGAGGAACGTCGTCTCGTTGATGTGCGCCAAGACCATTTGTTTTTTCAGCGAGGCGCTGATGGCAAATGCAGTCATGATCAGTACCGGGACGACGACCGTGAGGCTGACGTAGTTGGTGAACTTGCGCCAAATTGCGCGCGATTCCTTGGCGCCCCAAATGCGATTGAAGGAGCTCTCAATACTGCTCAAGACTTGCACCGTGGTGACAAAGAGAACGGCCACGCCCACCCACCCCAGCGTCTTGAAGTTGGCGCGCATGACGATGTCCACCATGGAGGTGACAAACTCTTGGAATTGCACTGGCATCTCCGAAATCGAATCCGCCAAACGCGCGGAGGCTTCCTCGCCGCCGCCGAATCCTTTGAGGATCGCAAAGCCCAGTGTTAGAAGCGGAACGAGCGATACGAGCGTTGCGAAGGTCAAGGCGGCTGCATGTGCGGCAAGATCGTCCTCGCGGAAGCCGCGCACGACGAGTTGGCCCACGCGCAGCAGGCGAATCACAAAACCGCGCAGACCTTTGACGGACGACAGCTCCGCGGTCCACGCATCGCGCCAAAGGAACGTCTGCACGCGGTCCCACAGGCTCATTTGAGGCTCGCTCATGTCTCCTCCGCAGCGCCCGCCTGATAGAGCGCCCAGGCGGCCAGTGTTTTCGCATCTTCAATTTCACCCCGCCGAACGCGCGCGCGAAGGTCCGATTCTTCGATCAGCTCCACTTCCACTCGTTCGTCGGAGTCCAACTGTCGCTCTCCCTGCGATCCGGACTCGGCATAGTAGCAAAGAATTCGTTCCGCCACATAGCCGGGGGTCGGATATAGGATGCCCATTGGAACCAGGCGCGTCAGCAGAAAACCGGTCTCTTCCCGCACTTCGCGGTGGGCGGCCAATTCGGGGTTTTCCCCTGCATTCAGGATGCCCGCAACGACTTCGAGCAGTTCCTTCTGCGCGCCGACGCGAAATTGGCGCACAAGCGCCCACCGGCCGTCTGGCGCGCGCAGCAGCACGCAGATGGCGCCGGGATGGCGAACGAGTTCGCGATAGGAGGATTGTCCGTTTTCCAACTCCACCTGTAGGGTTTCGACTTGGATCAGGCGGCCCGAAAAGACTGTCTTGCTCGAAAGAGTTCGCTCGTTCATTGCACAGCTCCGACATTGCGACTGGCCGGGCAAAGTCTATGATAGCGCCATGCTCCGCACGAGAAAAGAAACCGAGGCGCTCGAAGATCAAACCCTCGCCCCCTACGCCGCGCATAGCGCGTTGACCCGAGGGCGGCGGCATCCCGAGCCCGCGCATGAACACCGCGCCGAATTCCAACGGGACCGGGACCGCGTGCTGCACAGCCGCTGCTTCCGTCGTCTCGAATACAAAACGCAGGTCTTCGTCAATGGCACCGCCGATCACTATCGAACGCGTCTGACACACACGCTCGAAATGACCGCCGTAGGCCGCACACTCGCTCGCGCGCTCGGCGCCAATCAGGATCTCGCCGAGACCATCGCGCTCGCGCACGACATCGGCCACAGCCCGTTTGGCCATGCAGGCGAAGAGGCGCTCAACGAGTTGATGGCGGATCACGGGGGCTTCGACCACAACCTCCAAAGCGTGCGCTGGGTCGAAGAACTCGAAGTGAGCTATCCCGACCATCCCGGCCTGAATCTCACATGGGAGGTGCGCGCCGGTCTCTACAAGCATCAGGCCGATATTCCGAACTTTCTTGTGGATGGCCATCCGATCGGGCCACACCAGTATATCGAGGCGCAGATTGCCGATGTCGCGGACGACATGACCTACAGCGCGCACGATGTGGACGATGGCCTCGAGGCGGGCATTCTGACGGAGGCTCAGTTGCTGAAGACCGAGGCGTGGAAGCGCGCGGCGGCGCGGGTGAAGCAGCACTACGGCGACCTGCCCGAGGCCCAACGGCTTGCGGCAGGCATTCGCGCCCTGCTCGACATGCAGGTCGAAGATGTCCTGCACCACAGCGAGCGCCAGCTCACGCGCTACACCCCTCAATCGCCAGAGGACGTGATGCGCTGTCCGGAACGAGTTCTCTCCTACGGCCCGGAAATGCAGGCCATCATGCGAAAGTTTCGCACTTTTCTTTTCGAAAATATGTATTGGTCGCCCACGGTCGAAAAGGCGAACACGGAAGCGACCGCCATGATGCGAAAACTCTTTCTGCATTACATCGCCCACCCCGACGTGATGGGTCGAAAGGCGCGGGCGCGAATCGAAAAAGATGGCCTCTGGCGCGCCGCGTGCGACTATCTATCCGGTATGACAGATCGCTACGCGCTCGATGAGTTTCACAAATTCGGACTGGTCGTGGGCCCCTGACTAAACACCGAACTGGCGCAGGCCCGCAAAAAAACGCTATAGAACACCGGCAACCGAGAACCCCGCGTAGAATATGATCCGAGAATCCATCGCCAAACTCGCCGACAACAAGCCCCTCACGCGCGAGGAAGCCCACGCAACGCTGCGCGAGATCATGAGCGGCGAGGCGACCCCTTCCCAGATCGCGGCGTTCATCACCGCGCTGCGCATTCGCGGAGAGACGCCGGAGGTCATTGCGGGGAGCGCCCTGGCCATGCGCGAACACGCGACGGCCATTCATCCCCCCACAGGCACGGTCGTGGACACCTGCGGAACCGGCGGCGATGGCGCGCATACGTTCAACATTTCCACGGCTGCCGCGTTCGTCACCGCCGGTGGCGGCGTCGTGGTCGCCAAGCATGGCAATCGCAGTGTGTCGAGCAAGAGCGGTAGCGCCGACGTGCTTGAGGCGCTCGGAGTGAACATCAGTGTTTCGCCCGCGATCATGGAGACGTGCCTGCAGACCATCGGCATCGCCTTTCTGTTTGCGCCCAGCCTGCACCCGGCGATGAAGCATGCGATTGGCCCACGGCGCGAGATTGGGATTCGAACGATCTTCAATATCCTCGGTCCACTCTCCAACCCCGCGGGGGCGCGGCACGGCGTTATGGGGGTCTATCATCGCGACTTGGTTCTCACCATCGCGCGCGCGGCAACCGGCTTGAATGTCGAACACCTCTTTGTCGTCCATGGCCACGATGGCCTCGATGAAATCACGACGACCACCACCAGTTCCATCGCTGTCGCGCGCGGAGCCGATCTGCAGACGTTCGAGTTCGATCCGCGCGAATACGGAGTGCCGTTGGCGGATCCGACCGCATTGGCGGGGGGCGATCCCGCGCTGAACGCGCAGATCGTACGCGAGGTCCTCGGCGGGAAACCCGGCGCGCCCCGCGATATCGTGTGCGTCAACGCGGCTGCCGCGCTGATCGCGGGGGGAAAAGCGAAAGATTTTGTGGAGGGCATTGCGCTGGCGCGCCATTCGATTGACAGCGGCGCCGCACGACAGAAACTCGACCTGTTGGTTGAAGCAACCCGCGCGTGATTTCGCGATGCCATAGATCGCCACGCCGCCAGGTCACCGGACTTCGTCCGCACTCCATGCTCACCGATTCGCCGATGCACGCTCGCTCACCGGAAAATCACGCACAATGAAGGATGAGCCACTTGCCGATTTCTCGAAGCTGACGCCGGACGCCGTCCTCAACTGGGTCGAGGCTGCGCTTGGCCAACGAGCGACAAATATCTGCCGGCCTTTGGGCAGCTATATCAACCGCGTCTATGACATCCAGATGGAGGACGGTTCATGGATCGTCGCGAAGTTTTACCGACCGGGGCGCTGGACGCGGGCCGCGCTACAGGATGAGCAGGACTTCGTTCGGGAACTGGCCGCCGCCGAAATCCCGGTGATCGCGCCGATTCCCGGCGCGTCAGGGGCTACGCTACACGATGCCAACGGGATGTTCTTTGCCCTCTTCCCCAAGCGCGGAGGACGCCCGCTCGAAGAGCCGGATTCGGCACAATGGCTTGAGCTCGGCCGCTTGCTGGCCCGTTTGCACGTGGTCGGTTCACAGCGCGCCGCGCGCCATCGTATCGAACTCGGGCCGCTCACCTCCACGCGCAACCATCTCGAATTGATTCTGCAATCCGATTTCCCAACCTCCTCGGTGCGGCGGCAATATGAGCAGATGGCGATGGAAATCGTTCGAGAGATCGAGCCGCTTTTTCGCAGCATCGAGCGCGTGCGAATTCACGGGGATTGTCACCGCGCAAACATTCTGAGCCGCCCTCTCGCGCACGGCGCGACAGAATCCGCGCCCTTTTTCCTGATTGATTTCGACGACATGGCCATGGGACCAGCGGTGCAGGACCTCTGGATGATCTTACCCGGGCATGTGAAGGACAGCCGCGCGGAGCTCCATCTGCTCCTGGAGGGCTATGAGACCTTCCGCAATTTTGACGACTCCACTCTGCGCCTGATCGAACCCTTGCGCGCCATGCGGATGATTCATTTCACCGCGTGGTGCGCGCGGCAGCGACTGGACGGCGGGTTTGCCCGCATCGCGCCCGACTGGGGTTCCAGCGCATTCTGGCGCTCGGAAACCGCCGATCTGCAGCGGCAATTGCAGGAACTCCACGACTCTCTCTAGCGACAATCCGATTGGCCTATTCCCCAAGCCGCCATTTCGTGCTAGAGTGGCCCCTCACCCTAGCTTGAGGAATACCACGATGGCCGAAAACGGAAAGAAGCATTGGATCGGGTTCGATCTCGGCGGCACGAAAATGCTCTGCGTTTTGTTTGACCACAAGTTCAACGTAGTGGCCAGCATTCGCAAAAAGACCAAAGCCGAAGAGGGTGCGCCGGACAGTCTCGGGCGCATCATAGACATGATCGAGCGCGCGCTCGAAGAGGGCCATGTGGAACGCGAAGCGCTGGCGGGCATTGGCCTCGGATGCCCGGGCCCGTTGGACTTGGACAACGGAATCGTTATTCAAGCTCCCAACCTCGGTTGGGAAAATGTGGAGATCAAGAACATCCTCCAGAAAAAGTTCAAAACGGCTGTAGCCGTCGCCAACGATGTAGATGCGGGCACATATGGAGAGTACCGCTTCGGCGCAGCCCAGAAGGCGCGATGTGTGGTCGGAGTCTTTCCGGGAACCGGCATCGGCGGTGGGTGCGTCTATGAGGGCCGCCTACTCCGGGGCAAGACGGGTTCCTGCCTGGAGATTGGTCACATGATGGTGTCGAACGGGGGCCGCCTGTGCGGATGCGGCCGACGCGGGTGCCTCGAAACGGTGGCCAGTCGCCTCGCCATTGCGGCGGAATGCGCCATTGCAGCCTATCGCGGTGATGCCCCCATTCTTCAACAACTGGCAGGCACCGACATTGCGAAGATTCGAAGTGGAACCTTGGCCGAAGCGATCAAGAGCGGAGACAAGACCGTCGAAAAGATTGTCCGCCAGGCAGCCAAGCAACTCGGCCTCGGCGTCGGAAACATCATCAACATCTTGAACCCAGACATCGTGGTGCTCGGCGGCGGTCTCGTCGAAGCGATGAAGGACATCTTTTTGTCGGAAGTGAAAGATGCCGTGAGCAAGCGAGCTATGCCGGCGTTTGTGAAGGCTGCAGACATCGTCGCTGCGAAACTGGACGACTTGGCGACCGCCATGGGTGCAGCCGCGCTGGCGGCAGAAAGTAGCGAACACAAATAGAGACCTCGCCCATGGCCGATGTCACCAAATCTCAATCCCTTTCTGCGGCACCGCGCCTGGTGGCGGTGATTGATGTGGGCTCCACTGCCATCCGCATGGAGATCGCTGAACTATGCCCCGAAACAGGTGTGCGCACGCTCGAATCACTTCAGCAGCCCGCTCGACTCGGCAAAGACACCTTCACGGTCGGGCGAATTCAGCAAGCGACCATTGAAGAATGCGTGCACATTCTCAAGGGATATCGGCGCATTATGGAGGAGTATGGCATCACGGCGCCGCATCAGATCGAAGCCGTCGCCACCAGCTCCGTCCGCGAGGCGGCGAATCGCGAAACCTTTCTGGACCGCATCTATATGGCGACCCAGATCAACATTGAGATCATCAGCGAGGCAGAGGCCACGCGGCTCACCTACATGGCTGTGCAGGAAATCCTGGCGGCCGACCCCGACTTGAAGCGCGAAGGCGTGCTGGTGGTGGAGGTCGGCGGTGGCGATACAGAGCTGCTTCTGGTGCAAGAGGGATCCATCACCTATTCCAACACATTCCGGCTCGGCACGCTTCGCATTCGCGAAACCCTCGGCACCCAAAATACATCCCCCCAGCGCGCGCTCGGCACGCTGCAAAAACAGATTCAGCTGACCGTGGACCAGATTCATCGAAGCATCCCGATGGGGCGAATGCCACACCTGGTCGCGCTCTCCGGTGAAGCGCGCTTTGCGGCGAGCCAACTGGCACCGGATTGGCGACAGACCAAGCTCGCCCGGATTGACCCCAAGGCGTTGGCCACATTTGCTCGCAAGGTGGCGGGCCAATCTCCCGATGGGCTCGTGCGCACCTATCGCATGAATTATCCTGATGCCGAGGCGCTCGGCGCCGCGCTGCTCGCATTCGCGCAATTCGCCCGCGTTTTCAACGTGGAGAATATCCTCGTCCCCAAGACCAGTCTCCGCCACGGCTTGCTTCAGGAAGCCTTGACCGGTGGCGCGTGGACGCCGGAGTTCATGGCGCAGGTCGAGCACTCGGCGATCGCCCTCGGCGCGAAATATGGGTTCGACGAAAAACACGCGCGCCAAGTCGCCGATCTCGCGCTGCAGCTCTACCGCGCCTTGCAGAGCGATCACATGCTGCCTCCCCGCTACGAGCTCTTCCTCCGACTCGCCGCCCTACTCCACGAAATCGGCCTGTTCGTCAGCAATCGAGGCTATCACCGCCACTCGATGTATCTGATTATGAATAGCGATCTATTCGGCCTCTCCCACGAGGATCGCCTCATCGTCGCCATGCTCGCGCGCTATCACGGCCGAACGACGCCCCAGCCGCACCATGAAGGCTTTGCAACCTTGACTCGGGATGCCCGGCTCGCCATCAGCAAGCTGGCCGCCATTTTGCGCGTGGCCGATGCGCTCGATCGCAATCGCATGCAGCAGGTGCAGGACATTCGCTGCACGCGCGAAGAGGGCCACTTCATTGTCTGGGTGAGCGACGTGGAAGACCTCACACTCGAACGCCTCGCACTGAAGGAAAAAGAGTCGCTGTTTGATGACGTGTATGGAATGAAGGTCGTCTTCCGCACCGAAAATAGTTTCGAAGGAGTGGCCCCGGATGTCTAACCCCATTACTGCAGCGCCCGAAGCCGAGGCGCGGCTCTTCAGCCGCGAATTGAGCTGGCTGGCATTCAATCACCGAGTCTTGGAGGAAGCGCTCGATGCCGATAACCCGCTCTTGGAGCGGCTGAAGTTTCTCTCCATCGTCTCTTCCAATTTGGACGAATTTTTCATGGTGCGCGTCGGCGGCCTGCAGGTCCTCAACGGCGCCAACCGCCGCGAACGCGATCCGTCTGGATTGAACCCGGAGAAGCTTCTCGCCGAAATCAGCCAGCGCGTCCACGCAATGGTTGAGGCGCAATACACCTGCTTTCGCGATGAAATTGTGCCTCAGATGCACCACGCGAAGATTCGGCAACACGACGAAACGGCGCTCACCCCTGCGCTCTACGATTACGTTCAGAATCTCTTTGAACGCGAGATATATCCCGCTCTCAGCCCCCTCTCCCTCGGCGATCCAGAGCGAATCCCACTGATCCCCGGCCTCACCATGCACCTCGCCGTTCGCCTCAAGCCGGCCAAGGGAAAGAAGACCCTGCGCTACGCGGTGGTGACTCTGCCTCGCAAACTCGGGCGATTCATCACGCTGCCGATTGACGAAGGGCACAACTACCTCCTCATGGAAGACGTGGTGCGTCTGTTCATTGAGCGCCTCTTCCCCGGGGAATCCGTCCAAGAATGCCTGCCCTTTCGCATCACGCGCAATGCGGACATGAGCGTGCGCGAAGACCTTGCGTCCGATCTGCTCGCGGAAATGAAGGACGTGCTCTCACAGCGGAAGAACAGCCCATGCGTTCGACTGGAAATCTCCGCTCGCGCATCGAAGACGCTGCTCGCCTATTTGCAAGAGCTGTTGGACATAGACGAGTCGCATACCTATTCGGTTCGCGGCCCGCTCGATCTGGCCGCCTATTTCAGCCTTACGCGCACCACCGGCTTCGACGAGCTGCGCGAAAAGCCCTGGCCACCTCAACCGCTGCCTGGACTGCAGCCGAAAGAATCCATGTTCGACGTCATTCGGCGTGGCGATGTGATTCTTTTCCATCCCTATCAATCCTTCGACCCCGTTCTGCGCCTCTTGGAAGAGGCTGCCGAAGATCCGGATGTCTTGGCCATCAAACAAATCCTCTATCGCACGAGCGAAAACAGCGCCATCGTCAGCGCCCTCGCGCGCGCGGCCAATCGCGACAAACACGTCACGGCTTTGGTCGAACTGAAGGCCCGCTTTGATGAAGCGCGCAACATCGGATGGGCAGAGGCGTTGGAGCAGACCGGCGTTCAGGTGATCTACGGCCTCAAACGCCTCAAGACACACGCCAAGATTTGCATCATTGTCCGCCGCGAACCGGGGGGCATCCGCCGCTATGTGCACTTCGGAACCGGCAACTACAACGAAATCACCGCGCGACTCTACACCGACATCAGCTTCATGACCTGCCAGGAAGATTATGGCGCGGACGCAACAGCCTTTTTCAACATGATCACGGGCTACGCGCAACCCATCAACTTTCGCCGCATCGAAGCAGCGCCGCTCGGCCTGCGCGCGCGGCTGCTGGAGTTGATTGAGGGCGAAACGCAGCGCCAACAGCAGGGTCAGAAGGGGCACATCATTGCGAAGTTCAACGCGCTTGTGGATCAGGAGATCATCGAAGCCCTCTATCGCGCATCGCAGGCCGGCGTCAAAATCCAACTCAATGTCCGCGGGATTTGCTGTCTTCGCCCGGGCGTTCCTGGCCTGAGCGAAAACATCGCAGTCGTCAGCGTGGTGGATCGCTTTTTGGAGCATGCGCGAATCCTCTACTTCAGGCGAGGGGGTGAACCGCTGGTGTTCATCTCCAGCGCCGACTGGATGCCGCGCAATCTCGATCGCCGCGTGGAGCTTTTGATTCCCGTGGATGATGCCGCGTGCAAGGAGCGCTTGATCGGCATCCTCAAGACCGCATTCAACGACGAGGCCAAGTCGCGCCATCTCCGCCCGGACGGCACCTACGAGCGCCATCCCAAGCGAAAAGATATGAAAGCGCTGCGGTCGCAAGCGCGGTATTATCAGGACGCGGTGGAACTGGCCAAGCGCGCAGCGCCGGAGAATACAGTGGTCTTCGAGCCACAGAGGCCTATTCACAGCGCATAGAGGGGCGCGACCCGCGCGTTGAGGCACAGCATGGCATGGCGAAAGAAAAAGGATTCACGGCCTACCGTGGAAGCGTTGTGCGCCGAGCACCGAAATGAGGAGTCTCACACTCGATATGTCGCATCTCTCGCGCTGCAGATTTTCGATGCCGTGCGCGCGCCCTTCAACCTCCATCGCCGCGACCGCCTGATTCTCGAAACCGCAGCTCGCCTGCACGACATCGGCTACGCGAGCGCACCCGGAAACCACATCGTCGAGGGAATCGGCATTGTGCAAAAGGCGGGGCTGCGCGGCTTCACAGACGCACAACGAAACGAAATTATCGCGATCATGGCGCTCCACGCGCCCTTGCCCGATACGGAACTAGCGGGCCGCCTGGCCAACAACACCTCGCACCCCTCTCACATATTTCAGTTGGGCGCGATCCTCCGTGTGGCCGACGCGATCGACCACAGCCACCTCCAAAACAGCAAGATTCTCGATATCCGCATTCGCGATGGGATGGTGCACCTGCGCATCTCCGCGCCAAAAGGAAGCGGCAATCCCGAGCGAGCAATGGCCAAATCGGACCTCTGGCAACGGGTATTCGCGCTCGGGCTGGTCATTGAGCCGGTCTGGCGCGGCGTAACCGTGCGCCCCCGCAATGCGGAACCCGCGCGCCGGGCGATTCGCCGCCTGCTGCTGGCGCACTATCATGTGCTCCGCACATCTGTTCGGCGCGCGGCACGCACAGACGACGAGAAGGCCCTGCACGACCTCCGCATCGCAGTTCGCTTCATGCGCCGCATTCTTGAGGCTTTCCAACGGCCGCTCCGCAAGACCTCGGCGGAATCGTGCGCAGATCAGTTGCGTTCGCTCGCCAAGAAGATCAGCCCCGCTCGCGATGCGGACGTCTGGGTGTCCCTCTTGAGTCGTCCGCGCTACGCCTCGGCGCTGGTGGATGCCTCCGAGTTCCTGGATCGCCAGCGCATCGAACAACAACGCGCGCGCGTTGAATTGAGAGCGATTCTCAACGACACCGCAACAACGACCCTCCTCACTCAACTCGGGGTCCTTTTGCGCACCGAACTCGCAGGTACGGCTGAAAAACGTGGCCGCCCCTTTGGACCCGTTGCCCGCCGCCAAGTGCGCGCGCTGTGGAAGGCGATGCTGGAAAAGAAGGCTTGGGCGGAAAGCCGCAAACCAAACTCGCTTCACTCGTTCCGAATCCGCCTCCGCCGATTGCGTATTCTGGCAACACTCGTTGCACCGGTTCTCTCCACAGATCGGACATGGTTCATTGAAACCCTGCGCGAAATGGAGCGCAATCTGGGGCGCATCCATGATCTCGATGTCGCGTTGATGCGCGCGGCGTCGGTGCAAGCTCCTCCCGCGCTCATCTCAGCTTTCGCCCGACGAAGGAGGAAAGAAATGAAACGGTTTCGTGCACTTTGGGCGCAGTTCAATCGGTCTTCCCTGCTCAAACGCTGCAAGGCCGTGTTTCAAAAACCTCTCACAGCCGAGCCTTGAAACAATCCATCATCCCGGCATAATCCTCACAGCCTGAAAGGACTATTCGCATGACTCGCTATCTACTAACTTGCTTGATTGCCTCTGGACTCATCTGCTCTGCCTTCGCTCAAGAAGAGGCGGACACACAACCCCCTGTCGCCGCAGCCGAAGAGGCTGCAACCGAAGCTGTCAGTCAACCTGAAGTCGCAACACCTGCGGCGGATGAACAACCCCAACCGGAGACCGAACCCATGGTGACCCTGAAGACAAACCTAGGCGATATCACACTCGAACTCAGCCGAGACAAAGCGCCAGAGACCGTCGCAAACTTCCTGAACTACGTGGCAGAGGGCCATTACAACGGTACAATTTTTCACCGCGTCATTGATGGGTTCATGATTCAAGGCGGCGGGTTCACACAAGAAATGAGCCAGAAGCCCACTCACGCCCCCATTAAGAATGAGGCCGGCAACGGCCTGAAGAATGAGCGGGGCACCATCGCAATGGCGCGCACGCCCGATCCGAACAGCGCGACCGCTCAGTTTTTCATCAATGTCACCGACAACGACTTTCTGAACTTCCGCTCGCCCGATCCGAATGGCTTCGGATACTGCGTTTTCGGCAAGGTCGTTGCCGGGATGGACATCGTGGACAAGATCAAAGGCGTTCGCACGGGCAACAAAGGGCCGCACCAGAATGTCCCGGTTGAACCCGTTGTCATTTTGGAGGCGACGGCCTCTGCGGCGCAGTAATTTTTTGCCGCGCGTGTCGCGCAACACCAATGACTGAAGCCGAATCGCCAAATCCTGCCGGAGCGCCGCTTCCAAGCGGCACTCCGACGCAGGGTCTTAAGATCGGCGATTATGTCATCATTGATACACTGGGCCATGGGTCCATGGCAACGGTCTATCTCGCCCGCGATGTGACCGGACACGAAGTCGCGCTCAAGGTTTTTCAGGAGGGACCGGGCGTCTCGCCCACCATGCTCGAGCGCTTCAAGCGCGAAGCGGAGGCGTCAAAAAAGCTCCGGCGCCATCCGAACATCATGAAGGTCTATGCCACCGGGCAGGACGGCGCCTATCACTACATCGTGATGGAGCCCATTCGCAACAGCCGGACGCTGGAATATCTGATGGAGTCTCAGCCGCTCTCCATGAACGAACTGCTGGAGATTGGCATTAAGATTGCCCGGGCCCTTCACTATGCGCACTCGCGCAATATTTTCCATCGCGACGTCAAACCTTCGAACATCATGGTGGACGAGTTTGGGGAGCCGCTCTTGACCGATTTCGGGGTGGCAGAGCTGGTGGATTGGCCCTCCATGACGATTTCCGGTGCCCTCACCGGAACGCCGCTGTATATGTCGCCCGAACAGGCTCGGATGGACACCGCCGGTCCTCAGAGCGATATCTATTCGCTCGGGGTCGTTCTGTACGAAGCCATTACCGGCATGCTCCCCTACTCGACTCAGCACTCCGCGCCCATCAAGCAGGTACTCGAAGCGGTCAAAACCGAGACGCCACGGAGGTTGCGCCACTACCGCCGCGACATTTCGCCCGATCTTGAGGCGGTAATTCTCAAGGCGATCGAGAAAAACACGGGGCGCCGCTATCACGATGCGGAGTCGTTTGCGAGCGATTTGGAACGCGCGCGAACGGGGCGGCGCGTCTCCGCACGATTGGCCACAACACTGGAGCGACTGGTGGATCTAGCGCGCCGCTACGACCAGTTTTTTGTCGCCGCCGCCGTAATGCTCGCCATGGCTAGCGGCGGCGCATTCTACCTGCGCAGCCAGTTGCTCAACGCGCGCTACGCGAACCTGTTGAGCAAAGCGCATCTGCGAAATCTTATCTTGCGAGGATCTAATTTCTCGCCGGGCACAGCCGCAAGTGATCAACCCACCGTGTGGAACGAAATACGCATGGCGCGTCGCGACATGGCTGCATCCAAATGGGTTCAGGCTCGCGAGGGATTTGCGGCCGCCATCGCCCTGGCGCGATCGGCTGGAGATGCTCGGACAGCCTCCCTCGCCGCGCTGGAACTGGCGCGCTGTGAAATCATGTTGGGCCGCTCCGATGCAGCACTGGGCACCTATCACGACATCATTGTCAACTCCGACGCATCCCCGGTGACGGCTGACATGGCGCAACTGGAAGCCGTGCAGCTCGCTCTTCTCCACGGCGCGCAAAAGGAAGCCGTCAGCTACCTGAATCTGAAGCCGCTCCCGATTGAAGGGCCCTTGCGCGACGCCTTGCGCTGTCTTTCAGGCGAAATTTCTGCACAGGCCTTCGCTGATCGCCTGCCCTATATGCCCGAACGTCTGCGAAACGATTTTCATCTCGCCCTCGCCATCCGCTATCGAATGGAGGGCAATGAATCGGCCTCGGCCACACACCTGCGCCGCGTCCTCCAATTTTCTGCCCCCTCCTCCGAATGGCCCGCCCCGTTTGCGCGCGCATTGTTGGAGCAGCGCCGGAACTGAAACCATGCCTTTCAACCCTTCCACACGCTCACGACTGACTCTAGGTAGCGCATCGAGTATCGGTGGTTACGTGCTCATTCGGATTCTCTCATTGATCCTTGTGATCGGCGCAATCATGAGCGCGCTCTCCCTGGTGGTGATCGAGATCCGAGGTTCGATTGCCTGTGCAAACAATCTGGAAAGCATCTATCGCGCCCTCTCACTATACGAGGTGGAACGCGGTTCACTGCCTGCTTTGGCCTACTTCCCTGATGACCCCATAGACGACAGCGACAGCTTGGCTGTGATGCTGGAACCCTATGGTCTGACGCGCTCCCACTGCATCTGCCCGGCGGCCCGGGAAATACAGCGCAATGAAGGGCAAACCTATCTGTGGAATATCGCGCTCAACGGACAGCGCATTCCCCACAACACCGAACCGGTGTGGATGCTTGTGGACATGAATGCGCTTTCAGACGAAGTCCCTGCATCCCACTTGGGAGGCTACAACGTCCTCTTTTCAGATGGGAAAGTGCGACGGATGCGCGACCCTCGGCGCACACTGCCCAATCTCTAAAGCGCTGAAACGCTCAGGTGATCGTGGTGCGGGTTGCCTTGAGCAGGGCCTTCCAGAGATCGTCCTCGCTCTCCGCTTTGAACAGCGCTTCGCGCGCATCCTCTTCACGAAAACTCTGCGAGAGGCCGGACAGCAGGCGCAGATAGAACGCGCTCGCCGCTGTGGGAATCACCATGAAGAACACAATGCGCGATGGCGCTTTGCCGCCGAAACGAATCCCTTTTCGACTCAGGCCAACCGCCATCGTCAAACCGCCACCCTCCACACCGCGCACGTGGGGAAACGCCAACCCTTGCTCCACGGCTGTGCTGGCGATGGCTTCGCGCTTAATCGCTTCTTCGGTCAGAAGCGCCGCGCTATCCACAAATCCCTCGGATTCGAGACGCGCACTCATTTCGGTCAGCGCTTCGTCGCGTTCGGTCGAAGCCAAATTGAGAATCATTAATTGAGGGGAAGAAAAGCGAGCCAAGCCCACCTGTGCTGGTTCGCCTCGCACTCGGCGTTGAGGCGTCCGACGCGGGGCGCCGGCCTGAAAAAACAAATATCGCGCGCAACTCGGACAGGAATATATCTCGTTGGCCGCGTGTACCGCGTTAACCTGGCTCACAGGAATCTGCATGCCGCAGGCCGAACAAACGCCATTTGCGATGGGAACTATGGCGAGACCCATTTTTTTCTGCATCCTGTTGAAGTGCGCCCGGATATCGTCCGGCAACTCCGTGGTCATGGTTTGGATGGATGCCTCCAGCGTGCTCAACCTCGATCCGCTTGCGGAGGCCTGCTGCTGATCGCGAGCAAAAATCAGGTCCTGGAGCTGAATGAGGTGGTTGATCCAACGTTGCATTTTCCCGTGTGTACGGGCCGGAGAATCGGTAGAATCGCTTTGCGTCATAGTCAAATAGCTCCTTTGGGAGTGCGTCAATTCGTTTTCGGTTATAGCAGGATGAAACCGACATGCAAGAGAGGGGTATAATTAATTTCATTGAGGTATTGACCCACACAACAGGTGTAGTAATCATCGCCGGTTCTGAAGGGTAGTAGTGATGAATCCCAAACGCGTATTATCAAAAGAAACCGTCATCCTGCACCTCAATGCAACCACGAAGGAAGGTCTCATTGAGGAGCTCGTTGACGTCCTGATTCAGACGGGTCGGGTGAAGGACCGCAAGGCGGCTCTCAAGGCAGTTCTGGAGCGGGAGCGCAAAATGTCCACCGGCCTTCAGAACGGCATCGCCATCCCGCACGGCAAGACCGATACGGTGGAAAGCCTTGTCGCGGCGTTGGGGATTAAGCGCGAAGGGGTCAATTTCGAATCTCTCGACAATCAACCCTGTCAGATATTCCTTTTGACTCTCTCTCCGGCCAGCCGCACAGGTCCGCACATCCAATTTCTCGCGGATATCAGCCGAACGCTACATGATGCGGCCACGCGCAAGCAGGTTCTGGAGGCTACGAGTGAAGACGCGGTCATTGATTTGTTGTGTCGCGACCGCTCGCCCATTCCAAGTCAGCCAACTCTTCAACCGAATCCTAATCCCGCCGGTTGACATCGCATCTCAATCTCGTAGAATCGCGCTCCTACACGGGGCCAGATAGCTCAGTTGGTAGAGCACAGCACTGAAAATGCTGGTGTCCTCGGTTCGATTCCGAGTCTGGCCACCACTCCTCCTCATCGCCAGGTCCCCACGCACATCGCAAGATGTTGCCTCCGGTTCAATGCACAGCTCGCAGGCTGGCAATGCGACGGCCAATTCGCGCTCACCGAACGAAACACAAGCGCTATGCGCTCGGAGCCTCGGAAGAGGCTGGCTCCTCCGGTGCATTAAAGCCCAGAAGGTCTTCGACTTCCGCTTGGACGGTTTCGAGTTCAGTGAGTTTGAGTTGCGGATCGGGGATAGTGAAAACCTCGCCGGTCTTCTTGTGTTCGTAGATGCGAATCTTGGCGCCGTCCTCGCGTGTCTGCACATCCTTCTCAAGCAAGATTCGCTTTCGCTCCAACATCACGGCCAAAATATAAATCGCGTTGATTCGCGAAAAATCTTCTTTGGTCATGTATTGACGCAACAGGGTCTCCGCAGTTTCCTTCTTCAGCGGTTCCGGCGAGGGCGGTGGCGGGGCGCGATAGATCGTCTTCCAAAAACTGACTACTCCTTCTTTCGGGGCCGCTTCCCATCCCGCTTCCGAATAGTCGCGGCGCTCATAACCTTCTTCGCCTCGGAAAAGACACGAAATCAGAGGCTGTCCATCCGCAAACGGTTCCTGTGTTCCCGCACACACATGCCCCAATGCCTTGATTTCCCATTCCTGTGCCATATCAAATCCTCCTGGCGCCGCCGCGCATTCAATTCAGTTGTTTCTGCTCTCTCTGGGCAGATAGTCGAGCAGCACACGCCACTGCTGATCGCCATTAATCAGAAAAGGCCACATCCCCTCCACCACCCGATAGTTCAGGATGGCGGCGTCAGCGGGTCGGATCAACCACGATCCATCGCGAACCTCCGAATCGAGCTGGCCCGCGCCCCATCCGGCATGCCCATAGTACGCATATACCCGAGCGCTCTTCTGGTTCGCTTTGAGCGCCAGCTCTGCCGGAGGAAGCCCAAACGTCACGCGAATCTTGCCGCACCTGCCATAGCGCTCATAGAGCACCAGCGCCACGCGCTCCTGGCCAACGGGTCCTCCGAGTAATAGGGGGACGCTGTCGTAGAATGAATACCGCGGCTCGCCTTTCGCGATCAATTCACTTGCGCACGCGTTCGTCGGGCGATTCAACACAATCCCCACCGCGCCGTGTGCGTCATGCTCCACGACGTACACAATGGACTGCAAGAAATTCGGATCCAGCAAGGTCGGATGCGCGACCAGCAGTTTTCCTCGCAACGTTTTTCGTTTTCCAGTCGCCATGCGCTTATCGCTTTTCTCGAGCATCGTCCGGAAACCGTTCCGCCAGTTCACGCCTCGTTTGGGCAGCGCTCTTCGCGTCGCCCGCTTTTTCGAACATTCGCGACGCGGCGTCCAACGCATCGGGGGTCAGGACAGGATTTTCGTAGAGCACGGCCACAGCGAGGTATTGTCGCGCCGCATCCGCCCATCGGCCCTGCCCTTCTGCAACGCGTCCCAATCCATAATAGCTTTTCGCGCGTATCTCTGCAGCCTCGGGCGCAGAGGCCTTTTCAGCGGCGAGCTGAAATGCGGTCTCCGCATCGGCCCATTTTCCTTTCGACACGGCCCACTCACCCCATCGCCACGCGGACTCCAACCCTTCTTCCGTTGTCACCCCCGCCCCCGCTGCACTCTTGAAGGCGGCACCGGCTTGATCGGCCAGCGACTGTTCGAGGAATGCGCGCCCTGCCAGATAGTGCCCGATTTGCATCCACGCGGGGCTGACACGCTGGGAGGCCAGCATTTGTGCGGCTGTGACAGCAGCGGGAAAATTGCTGTGCGAGAGGTTCCATCGGGCGGCCCAATCCAGAAGCTGCACCGGCACATCGCCTGCCGCGCCAGCGCTCAATAACGCATTGAGCGTTGCGGCGGCTTCATCCGAGCGGCCCTGCCGCTGCAAAACCGCCAGTTGGCGAAATTGAATCCTTCGCGCCAACTCGGGGCTTTGCTGCTTGCGCAACGCCTGCGCATAGTGAAATTCGGCCGCCTGATAATTCTCCTTTTGCTCCAAAAGATTCCCGTAGAGCAAATGCGCTTCCGGCGCGGTCGCGCTCGATGGAAAGTCCTTCAGGAGCGCATTCAAGCTCGTTTCCGCGGCTGCCGTCTGCTCAAGCGCGAGTTCCGATTGCGCCTTGCCGAAGAGCGCCTGATCGCGAGCGGAATAGTCCGGATACTCGCGAATCAGTTTCGCCCAATCGGCCAGGGCCTGTTTATGGTCTTTCAACTGCGTCTGGCAAAAGGCGGAAGCAAAGAGCGCATCGGCCGCCAACGGACTCTGAGGCGCGTGCTCGACGAGTACGCGATAGCGCGCGGACGCATCGGCCCACGCGTCCGCATTCTGTTTCAATCGCGCAGCCTGAAAGCGAGCGGCGATGACCCGCTCCGCATCGACTCCGCTCGCTGCGCCGACGATTTGATCATAGCCCTCAATCGCCTCCTCGGTTCGGCCGGTCTCGCGCGCAGTTTCTGCGCGAAGCCAAAGCAAATCGCCGCGTGTCTCATCCGTGAGCGACGCCTGCTGAGCGCGGATATATGCATTGCTGTAATCGCGCTGCTGGAAGAGCAGCAGCGTCAATTCATACGCGGCTGGCCCGGCTTCCGGGGCTGCAGCATAAGACTTCAGAAGAGCTTCATACGTCGCTTGTGCATCGCTGGCCTTGCCGCTCAAACGCTTTGCATTCGCCTCCAAATATAGCCACGCGGCCTCAGATCCCGCCTGCGCATGCGGCACTTGCCGAAGCGCTTCTTCCACCCGACCGGCCTTCAGATAGGCCCAAGCGGCGGAAAGACGCGCGATAGAAACTGCCGGATCCTTGGGGAATCGCTCAAACAATTTCCCATAGGCGTCGGCCGACTGAACATAATTTTTCTGGCGATAGGCATAGTCGCCCAACAGGGTGAGGGCTTCAATGGCGGCGCGGGGCACATTCGTTTGTGCGGAGGCGATCTTCAGTAGGCTCTCGATGTCGGCTGTTTTTGCTCGAGCGGCAATTCGCAACACCGCCAAATCCACCGCACCCAAATAGGCATAAGCCGAATTTGGCGCGACCTTGAGCAACCGCGCATAGGCCGCTTCTGCATCTTGATCCCGCTGTAGGCGGTGAGCGGTGTAGCCGAGATAGTAGGCAGCGGGTGCGGTCAGATCTCCGGGCAAGTCAGAGCGGTCCGCCAGCGCTCGAAAAGCCTGTTGTGCTTCTTCAAATTGCCCGCTGTTTGCCGCTGCTTCCGCCAAGCGAAAGCGCGCGCGAATGGCCGCAGGCGTGTCGGGAAAGCGGCGGACCGTTTCCTCGTAGGCCGCGCGCGCCGCGGCGTCCCGCCCCTGCTCGCGTCGCGCTTCTCCAATGCGGTAGGTCGCGAGGTCGGCCTGAGCTGCATCGGTGGAATCAGCCAGGGCGCGATACTCCTGAACGGCAAGGTCGTACAAGCCGCGCGCGAACAAGCCATCGGCAAACTGCAACTGATCCGCCGGTTCAACCGCCCGGGCGCTCCCGACGGAGAACAGCATCAGGCCGATCGCAACGATTGCGCGCTTCCCCACGTTAACCATCGCCCATCGCCTCCCATCAACCTTCAGGCACGCCGGTGGCAAAGGAGATGTTCCAGATGTCGGATTGACGACAGAGGTCCAGAACGCGAATCACGTGCTCATAGGCCGTCGTCTTATCCGCGCGAATGAGAACGGGCTGCCCCGGAAACAGCGTCACCACACGAGACAACATGGAGCCGAGCTGTTCCGAGTCGAGCGAGCGCCCGTTGACGATCACCTCGCCACTCGCGAGGATATTGACAATGATTTCGCCGGGTAACCGCTGTGGCACCTCGCCCGTGCGCGCGGTGGGGAGCGTGATATCAATCTCCGTTTCCCACTGCGCAAAAATCTGGCTGGACACAAAAAAGCAGAGCAGGAGAAAGACGACGTCAATCATTGGCGTCATCTGGAACGCGAGGGGTTCCGATTTGGCATTCGAACGGAAGTTCACCGCGCGTCCTTGTTCATCAATGTGATCAGTTCCGCAGAATTCTTTTCCAAATCAGAAATAAGGCGCGAGGTGCGACCGCGGAAATAGGCATAGGCGATCATCGCCGGAATGGCGACCACCAAGCCGCCCACCGTCGTGATGAGCGCCTGCGAAACCCCCTGCGCAAGCAGCATCGGCTTGGCCTTGGTCAGATCGAGTGCCACGGTGTTGAACGCCTTGAGCATTCCCACCACGGTGCCGAGCAGGCCGATCATCGGCGCTATCACGCCAATATCCATCAGATACTGCGTCTGGTTCTGGATCATGGTGGCTTGGCGCCCTCCCTCTCCCTCCACAATTTCTCGCAGCAGGGCAGAGTCCGGCTTCGGGCTGCGCAAGACATAGTCCAACGCCGAGCCGCTAATACTCGCAATGGCCGAGCCATTGTTTCGGCAGGCGGTCTGCGCCTCGACGAATCGCCCCTCGCGCAACAGGGTGCGCAGAGAGTCAACGAACGTTGTGGGAATGATCTGGTTGCGGCGCAGCGCGATCAGAAAATAGATGACCAACGCAACGCCCACAAAAGACATTGCCGCCAGCACATACATCAACCAGCCGCCAGTCTCGATGATCTGTTGAATGGTCATGGATTCGGCTTCCGGCGAACTCAGTGCAGTCGCCGCCGCCTCGGAAAAGACCACATTCGCCGCGAGCCACCCGGCAAGTGTCAGTGCAATACCTTTGAACAACTTCATTCTACCCGCTCCCTTCGCTTATGCTCGCCCGCCGGAAATCAGATCCCGGTGCTGAACAAAATACAACACGCCCGACGCGACGGTGATGAGCGCGACCGCCAGCGCCATCGCCTGCGCAATATACGAAAAGGCAAAATCATAGTTCGCGAGAAACTTGGGATCGGCGCTGTGCAGCAGGTCGTGGCGAACGGCCATTCCCATGAGCAGCGCAACAATCGCCACAATTTGCCAGACCGTCTTGTGCTTGCCCCATTTCCCGGCCGAAATCACATTCCCTCGCGTCGCCGCCAATAGCCGCAGGCCGGTCACGAGAAACTCGCGGGAGATGATGATGACCACAATCCAAGCGGGCACGAGCGACATGCTCTGCGATCCGCGCTGAATCTGGATTTCCACAAAGCTCACAAACGCGGCGCACACCAGCACCTTGTCCGTCAACGGATCCATCAGCTTTCCAAAGGCCGATGTCAATTGTTGCGTGCGAGCAATATAGCCGTCCAAGAAATCCGTGATCCCGCCGATAATAAATACGATCATCGCCGCGCTGTATGCATAGGGTCGCTGCATGGAGAGCAAGGCCATCAACACGCCGGCAAGTCCCAATCTACTCAGGGTCAAAATATTCGGTACATTCATGGTTTTTCTCCGGGCGAAGGCGGCAATGGCAAATAGGCGTCTGCTGGTTCTTCGACAATCGCGGGTACCCCCTTCTTGAAGCCGGCTATATGTGGGCGGGCATCATCCTCCTGAGCGCGCCGCGCGCACTGCTTCAAGCCGAGGACAAGAAGCCAGCAAATCAAGCCCATGGCGAGCACGAAACCGGCCCGCTTGAGATTTTCCAGTGTAAATACGGACGCCACGGCGGCAAGTATCTGTCGAATGCGTGCCCCAACCGCAGGAGCGGTCGTCGCGGACGGGTGAACAACCGTTCCGTCCTCGCGAGGCTGAGGCCGAGGCTCCGCAGCGCGGGAAGGCTGGCGCACGCGCGCGCCGGGTTGATGCAATTCGTTGTATTCCTCCACCAGCGGGCCGGATTCCAACCCTAGGAACTCGGCATACATGCGGATGAACCCCCGCGCATACGCCGGTGCGGGCATCTGGGAGAAATCGTCGCGCTCCATCATTTCGATGTGCTGGATTTTGATGCGCGTTTTGATCGCCGCCTGCGATACGGAAATGCGCTTGCGCTCGCGTGCGGTCCTGAACACCTGACCCATCGTCTCCATCGCGTCTGCTAAACCTCGTTCTCGCTATCGTTTTGCGGCACTTCACCATCGAGGTCTATCAGAATTTCGCGAGGATCTGCTCCCTGAGCCGGACCGACAACGCCCTTCTGTTCCAGCATATCCATAATGCGCGCAGCGCGGGTATAGCCGATCCGGAGGCGGCGCTGCAGCGAAGAGGTCGAAGCGCGGCGCGTTTGGCGGATAATCTCCAACGCCTGCTGCAACATCTCGTCATCCTCTTCCATATCGGGCAGGTCCACTTGCTTGCCCTCGATCTTGTCCTTGATCGCGGATTCGTATTGCGGCACGCCCTGCTTCTTCCAGAACTCAATGATGCCGTTGATCTCCGCATCCTTTGTAAATGCGCCCTGCGCACGAATCAGTTTCGGACTCCCGGGCGGCAAGAACAGCATGTCGCCCTTGCCCAACAGCTTGTCCGCACCGGCGGCGTCCAGGATGGTCCGACTATCCACCTTTTGCGCAACTTGGAACGAAATGCGCGCGGGGAAATTGGCTTTGATCGTGCCGGTGATCACATTGACTGACGGACGCTGGGTTGCGAGGATCATGTGGATGCCGACCGCGCGCGAAAGCTGCGCAAGCCGCGCAATCTGGCTCTCGACTTCGGCCTGCGCCACCATCATCAAATCGGCCAACTCGTCCACGACAATCACAATGTAGGGAACGCGATCGGGAATGGCATCCTCCACCGGCGCAGGGGCGGTGGGAATTTCCTCGGCGAACAATTCCTCCTGTTTTGCGATCGGTCGGCTGTTGAACGCCTTGATGTTTCGCACACCCACTTTGGCAAACAGCTTATAGCGCTTTTCCATTTCGGTGATCGCCCAGCGCAAGCCCAACGCAACCTTCTTGGGATCCGTGATCACGGGAACCACCAAGTGCGGCAAACTATTGAAATTGGAAAACTCGACAATCTTGGGATCCACCAGCATCAAGCGCATCTGATCCGGCGAGCGCGAAAGCAGGAGCCCGGCGAGAATTGAATTCATACAGACGGTCTTGCCTGAACCCGTCGCACCCGCCACCAGCATGTGGGGCATGTCGGCCAAATCGGCGACTTGCACGCGACCGCCCACGTCCTTGCCCAAACACAAAGGCAACGCCGCGCGGCCGCTCTGCCACACCTCACTCTCGACAACTTCGCGGAGATAGACGGCTGTTGTCTTGGAGTTCGGGATCTCAATGCCCACCACGCCCTTTCCGGGAATCGGAGCCTGAACGCGAACGGTCTCGGCCTTCATGGCCAACGCGATGTTATTGCTCAGCCCGGCAATTCGCTCCACGCGAACACCCGCAGCAGGCAGCAGCTCGTAGCGCGTGACCACGGGGCCGCGCTCAATATTGGTGACCTCCACCTCCACGCCGAATTCCGCGAGCGTCTCTTTGAGCAAGAGTCCCTCGGCCTGAATATCCAAGGCTCCCAATTCCGGGCGCGTAGTGACCGGCTCCAACAAGTCCAAGCCGGGCAACTTCCAATTGGCCCCACTCGAAGGCAAGACAGCCTGATGCTCGGCGGGGCTCGGCTGCGTCGCAGAGGAGACCGCGCGGGCCCGCGTCCGAGGCGGACTCACCGGAGGCGCGTCAACCTCAGCTTCTGCCGCCGCGTCCAATGCATCCGCATTCGCCACATCCGCCTCAATCTCAACATCCTGTTCACGCGATTTGCGGCCAAATAGGCGAAACCCCTTCTTCTCGCCTTCAGCGATAGCCTCTTCGGGAGCGGGAAGCGACTCGTTCCTCTCTGCATCCGACAACTCATCCTCAGCGCTCGCCCGACTCGCGGCACGTTCGGCGGGCGCTTCGATCGGAGCCGGTTCAACCTCGGGCTGCTTGCGGCGCACGCGAACGGACGGCTGTTGCTCAGGCACACGCATCGCCTCCTCCAACCGACGCCGCTTTTTGGCCACTTCGCGCTGCTCCTCTTCGAGCTGGCGCAACCGATCAAGCCGCGCTTTGCGCGCAACTTCCCACCGATCGTAACCAGAAAGAATCAATCCCCACGCGCTCCGCAAGAGAACTCCCGGCCGAACTTCCAGCATCATGATCAGCCCGATGACCAACAGCGCCGTCATTAAAATCCCGGTGCCAATCGGACCCCACAAATAAACGAGGGAGCGAGACGTCAGCAGCTCGCCCAAAAGACCGCCGGGGCTCCCGACATTCAAGCGACCTCGCCACTCCGCCCACCCCCCGGCGTTCAGATCGAGGAGCGAGGCGATCGAAAGGAGCACAACCAACGCCCACACGACCTTCGTCCACAGCCGCCCCTCTCGTTTGAAGAGGCAAATCAATCCGCAATAGAAAAGGGTGAAGGGAACAAGATAGCCCGCAACGCCCAATCCCATAAACGCCAGAAATGCTGCCCATGCGCCCATGGGCCCAATGAAGTTCACCGGCGGATCGCTGGGCGGGAATTGTAGCACGGACACGTCGCGCGGGTCGTAGGACAACAACGCGAGCAACACCAGCAAACCCATCGTCGCGGAAAGGATGCCAGCGACCTCAAGCCATCCGCTTCGCGTGATCTCTTTTTTAACTGCCATCGTGACAGCATAACAACCGTTTCATCTATTGGGCAAGCGAGGTATGCAGGATTGATTGCTCGACAGCTCGTTGCGCTTCCCCTATGCTGGAACGCGTGGCAAAAAGAGCTAGGAGCGTCGCCTTATGATCAAGACACTGATGGTCTTCACCGATGGATCGGACGGAGGAACCGTTGCCTGCAGCTACGCGCTCTTCTTGGCCAAGCGCCTGAATGCGAAGGTGACAGGCTGTCACATCCTCGATTCCCGCATGTTGGACGGGCCGCTGATGGCGGACATCTCGGGCTGGATCGGCGCTCAGCCGTTCAGCGGGCAACTGGCGCAATTTCGCGACCTCATGCAAAAGAAGGGCGAAGCCGTCCTCGCGGCCCTCGTCAGCATGGCCGCAAAAGAGGGTGTGGATATTGAACCCGTTCTCAAGATGGGACACCCTGCGCGCGTCATTCTGGAGGAAGAGCTGCGCACCGAGATGATCGTGCTCGGACAAAAGGGCGAGCACGCAGAGCTGACAGGCGATTTCATCGGCTCCACCGTGGAGCGCGTGACGCGAAGCTCACAGAAACCGTGCCTCGTCACGCCCTCCGCTTTTTCTCCCATCAACAAAATCTTATGCGCGTATGACGGGAGCGCGCACGCGGGAAAGGCGCTGCGCGAAGCGGTCGCGTTTGCCGGCGCGCTGCAAGTGCCCCTCATCATCTTGAGTGTCGCCGAAAATCACGACCTGCGCACCGCGCGCCGCGCCGCCGAAGATGCGCTGCAAATCGCGCGCGCACACGAATGCGTGGCCGCCAATCTGGTGATCGAAGGACGCCCCGATCTCCTCATCCCCATCAAGGCAGAGGAGCTGGACTGCGGGCTCATCGTGGTCGGCGCATACGGACACTCGCGGATTCGCGAAATGGTGCTCGGCTCCACCACCACCAGCCTCATCGCACGCACGCGAAAACCCGTTCTGCTCGTCCGCTAATCCAGACCTCCCATCCACGCCCCATCCCATCGCCCCACCCACGCCCTCCCCTTCATGCCCGACATTCCCGTTCCCCTGCTCCTCGCCCTGCTGATCCTCGTCCTCGCCGGATTCGCTTTCTGGGTTCGCTCGCAACTCCGCGCGCTGCGCGAGCGGGCAGACGAACAGCAAGCGCTCGCTGAACTCAAAGGGCAAGTCGGCGGATTCGCGCTGCAAGTGGAAAGCCTCCGCGACAGCATCGCGTCCTTGCAGGGGCAAGTGGTGCAATCGCTGGATGGCACACGGCAGGCAATGGATCAACGACTCGATTCCGCCGCTCACGTCATCAGCGGCGTCCGACAAAACCTCGGCGAGCTGGCAGAGAAGACGCAAACCCTGGCGGAAATTGGAAAAGATATCGCCTCGCTACAGGACATCCTTCGCTCCCCCAAATTGCGCGGAACCATCGGCGAACTCTTCTTGAGCAATTTGCTCGCGCAGGTCCTCCCCGCGCCGCGCTTCACCCTCCAACATCGCTTCCGCAGCGGAGAAATCGTTGATGCAGTCGTCAAGCTCCATGCGGGCCTCGTTCCCGTGGACGCGAAGTTCCCACTGGAGAACTTTCGGCGCGCCCTGAGCGCGGAGACGGCCCCCGAAAAAAAGGCGGCGCGCCGCAGATTCATTCAAGATGTGAAACGCCATGTGGATGCGATCGCGGAAAAATACATTCGCCCGGACGAAGGCACTTTCGATTTTGCGATGATGTATATTCCAGCGGAAAACGTGTACTACGAGGCCATCGTCAAGGGCGATGACTCCGACGCCGAAAACGCACTCTTGGAATACGCAATCCGGAAGCGCGTAATCCCCGTGTCGCCCAGCAGCTTCTTCGCCTACCTGCAAACAATTCTGCTCGGCCTCAAAGGTCTGCGCATCGAAGAAAACGCACGCGCCATCGTCCAGCAACTGCATCAGACCCAGCTCGATTTCGAAAAGTTTGATGAGAGCTTTCGCCTTGTAGGCACGCATCTCGACAACGCGCGCGCGAAACATGACGAAGCGCTGAAACACATTGCCAATGTCAAACAGCGCATCTCGCAAATCAGCAGCGATTCAGGCGCCTACGAGAATCCCACATCCTCTCCTTCCGGTTGAAGCCGCACTGCCCACCCGCGCTCGGATCGCGCTCCTTTGCAGTTCAATTCACACGGCTCACTCGCTATCATGCGCTCATGAAACTCGATCGCGACCCCTTCTTCGAACAGGCCGCCATCGCCGTCAAACGTGGACGCGTGGCTCAGTATTTTTTCGGCGATAATCTCACCGGCTACTTTGAGGGCCACACGCACGCCTACGCAAAGGGCGCAGGCTACATTCTCAAGCGACGCGCGCTCTATCGCGATTTTATGAGTTGGACGGGCGAGCGATTCAACGATCGGGCAAACGCGGAAGGCGCAACGTTATACCCCTACGGCATTCGCCACCAACACGGCCCGAGCTGGGGCGAAGAATTCATGTTGTTGCGCAAGCGAAAAGCTGTTGCGCTGCGCGTCTACAGCCGCAAACCGCAATCGCTCGCCGTGGCCCCCCTGCTCGCGCTGGATCGAGAATCTGTCTCCGTCTATCCCGCCGAGGGCGCGATGCTCATCAGCAACCCCGAGCGATCCCTCCATGTCGCCGTCAGTTCCAGCAAACCCTTCAAACACAGCGGAACCACAGACCGCGACGGCCTCTTCGCTCCAATCTTCCGATCAGCACAGAGCGAGAGTGATTTCACTCTCTACCTCGCCTTCGGCCGCGATGCAGAACTCGCGCTCAATCAAGCGCGCCGCTTGCGCGAAGAAGACGGCGTCCGCCAGCACAAGCAGGCCATCTTTGAGATGCTCACCCGCAGCGCGCTGTTCACCGATGATCCCGACTATAACCGCGCGCTCATCTGGGCCAAACTCAGCAGCCTGTTTCTCGTCACCGATGAGTTCGGCAAAGGGATCTGGGCCGGCCTGCCTTGGTTCAAAGATAACTGGGGGCGCGACACCTTCATCGCACTCCCCGGCACCCTCCTCGTCAGCGGTCAATTCGAGGATGCCAAAGAAGTAATTCGCAACTTCGCTCGCTGGCAAAATACCGACCCCCAATCGCCTCTATATGGCCGCGTGCCGAACCGAGTCGCCAGCCCCACCGACATCATCTACAACACCACCGATGGCACGCCGTGGCTCATTCGCGAAATCGGAGAATATCTCCACTACACGGGCGACCTTCCGTTCGCCGTCGAAATCTTCCCCATGGTCAAACTCGCCATCGCTGGCGCCATTAAGAACTATGTGGACCCCAAAGGGTTCCTCACCCACGACGACGCAGACACGTGGATGGACGCCCGGATCGAAGGCAACCGGCCATGGTCGGCTCGCGGCAATCGCGCCAACGATATCCAAGCGCTTTGGCACACCGCGCTCCAAGTCGGCGCGCAGATCGCTGAGGTGAATGGCTGCAAAGCGATCGCAAAACAATGGCGTGCGCTAGCGACGCAGCTCAAGAAAAGTTTCGCCAAGGCCTTCTGGGACCCCAAGAAGAGAGAGCTGGCAGATCGCATTGACGCCAAAGGCAAACGCGACCTCAAGGCGCGCCCCAATCAACTGATGGTGCTCACCATCCCAATGGATGAGCATTTGCTGGATAAGAAGATGGAAGCGCGCGTCCTCGAAAATGCAGTGAGCGAGCTCCTATTCCCACACGGGATTTGCTCCCTGACACCACGCCACCCCTATTTCCACCCCTATCACCATCGCGATGAAAACTGGTTCTTCGATGCCGCCTATCACAATGGCACCATCTGGGGCTGGAACGCAGGATTCACCATCACCGCACTTTGCCAGCTCCGCCAAGCGCCGCTCGCCTGGCAACTCACGCGACACCTTGTGAATCAAATACTGCACCTCGGCTGCCTCGGCGGCATGAGCGAACTCGTCGAGGCGCTGCCCGACGCAAAAGGAAAAATCGTCCTCTCCGGAACCTGGCAACAGGCCTGGAGCACATCCGAATTCGCTCGCAATGGATACCAGGATTTCGGCGGATTCCAACCTCGCCTCTTGGATCAGACCCTGCGGCTGAACCCTCGCATTCCCACCGATTGGACACGCTTTAGCGCCACCTATCCGTTCGGCCGCGATGGCCGCCTCCACGTCACCTTCACAAGGCAACACGGGAAAGAAGTGTTCTTGCTCCTCCTCGAGGGCCCCACCGTCCCCCTCACCATCGAATTCACCAGCGAGTCCTTCGGCAAACTCATCACCACTCGCCAATCCATGAAACACGGAGACAACCTCACCATCGTCGCGGGTGAAAAAGAGACCACAATCGGACTGAACGGACAGTGGACTGGGAAACCGCTGAAAGGCGCAAAATTACCCAAGGCAAAACCCCTGAAATTTGCGAAGTTGCCGAGCAAAACCAGCTTCAAGACGCTTTCAGAAAAAAATTTCCTTCAAAAGGTCATCGAAGCAGGCAAATTCGCGTAATTCAGCCCTCGCGATAGACCTCCACAAACGAGCCCCAAAACGATCCTCTGGAAAGATACCTTAATCAGTTAAGATTATCTTGCTTGCCGCCTGCGGGCACTTGTAGTACGTCAGTTGAATGAGAACTTCATTGCGGCGCGAACTCCATCTTTCTGCCCGGCAACCGGTGGCTGCCTCATGAACGCCGGAAAGAACACGCCACCTAACCCGAGCACATTTTCACCTCTGACGCGTGATCCCGGCGATGTCTGGGTTGTCCACGGACATGCAGAAGTTATCGCATGCGCATCGGATCCCGAGCGATTCTCCAGCCGTGTCTCTCGACATCTCCAGATTCCGAATGGACTAGACGGCGATGAACACCGCCGGTTTCGCAACCTGATTGAGCAGTTTCTGAACCCGCAGCGAGTAAATGGCTATCAGCCACTCTTCGAATATGTCGCCGAAACGCTTGTCAGCGGACTCCCCCGCTCCAGCCCGATTGAAATCATTTCGCGCCTCGGCTCTCGTCTTGCCGTGCGCGCACAATGTGGATGGCTCGGCTGGGCACCTGAACTCGAGCAGCCCCTCCTCGATTGGATGAAGGACCATCGCGAAGCCGCACGAACCAATGACCTCAAGCGCCTCGCCCTTGGAGCGGCGCGATTCGACGCCATGGTCCAGGACGAAATCGAACGACACAGGGGCCCCGCACCACAAGGCGGCACATGGACCGACGCCATGTCCGATCTGCTCGCTGTCCGCGTCGAGGACCCAGACAGCGCAGAGGGACGGCGGCTCCTCACAGACAAAGAGCGCATTTCCATCCTGCGAAATTGGGTCGCTGGCGACTTGGGATCCATCGCTGACTCCGTCGGCGTCATCGCCCACCAAATCGCATCGCGTCCGGAAATCCAATGCGAAATGCGGAATCGTCTGAGCGATCGCCACGCCCTGATCCGCGGCATTGATGAGCTGCTTCGCATAGACGATCCGTTTCTCACCAATCGCCGAATAACCACCTGCCCCGTCAAACTGAGCGGCCAACAAATCCCCGCCAAGGCAAAGGTGATCTTGCATTGGGCCGATGCCGGACGCGATCCGCGTGTATTTCCAAACCCCGACTCATTCGAACCGGAACGAAGCGCGCCCAAGAACATTGTCTATGGCGCGGGCCCACACATTTGTCCCGGCCGCACACTGGCCACCATCCAATTGGCGGCCGCTGTTCGGGCGCTCCTCAGTGGATGCCCGTGGATTCGTCTTGCGGACACTCCGAATAGTCGCCGCGCGCAACTGCCCACTGGCGGATTCGAAGAGGCGTGGATCGTCCTGGAACAGGACACCCCCTCCTGACCTGAGGGAAAGATTCGAGAAAAGTCGTTGCCTATCGCGCAGCCGGGCTCGCCGCAGCGCGCTGGCGCCACTCATGAGTCGCCTCGGCGTGATTCAGCTCGCGCCCCAAACGAGCGCGCTGGTCCCGCCGATAGAACTCAATATGGCAAATGTCCACAACGAGCCGCGCATGGGAATAGGGCGCAGACTCAATAAATTGAAGGCCCGCCGAATAGCCCGAGTCTTCCGGCTTGCACCAAACCACACGTCCGAGAATGGCATTCGGATAGTTCAAAACAGGAAACTGCAACGTGCAGGTCGCGCCTGGCTGTAGCGGTGTTCCACTGGTCAAACCAACCCCACCCTGCCCGATATCGCGAAGGCGACCATCAAGCAACGAGCCGGTCGAGTCGCCCGGCTGAACCTGAATCGGCATCTCCGATACATGACGGATATTCCGCCTGCCATCCGATTGCCGCCATGCTTCTCTACGTACCATTGCGAGTCCCTCTGCCCATACTTACTGGTAAATATATTCAGTACCCGCCTAGGGATCAAGGGGTGAATTGAGTCAATTTTTAAGTATTTCTCTCGCCTGAAAAGGCGGGTCTACTTAACTCCAGTCACCCCTCCCCACCTCTACAGCGATAGGTTCGCGTCGGTCACCGCGCCCTGCGAGGCGGAAGAAACATGCGCAGCATATTTGGCCAGTGCGCCGCGAAGATAGCGCGGCTTGGGCCGCTTCCACGCTTTGAGGCGACGATTGATCTCAGACTTGGGAAGCCCCAAGGTGAGCGTCTGCTTCTCCGCATCAATACTGATCGGATCGCCATTCTTCACAATCGCAATCAAGCCTCCTTCATACGCCTCCGGCGTGATGTGCCCGACCACAAAACCATGGCTGCCACCCGAAAAGCGGCCATCGGTAATCAGCGCCACGTCATTGCCCAATCCCTCACCCATCACCGCAGAGGTTGGCGACAGCATCTCGCGCATCCCCGGGCCCCCGCGAGGTCCTTCATAGCGAATCACAATGACATGCCCCTTCTTCACCTTGCCGCCAAGAATGGCTTTGAGCGCGGTTTCTTCCGATTCAAAGACAATCGCGTGCCCATCAAAGCGGAGCCCTTCCTTGCCGGAAATCTTGGCAACCGCTCCCTCCGGAGCCAAATTGCCGCGCAACACCACCAAATGCCCATCCTTCTTGACGGGATTGGAGAACGGACGGACAACCTCTTGGTTCTTCGGATAGGGCTTGGCCCCCCGCACGTTCTCCCAAAGAGTCTTCCCGGTCACCGTGAGGCAATCGCCCCGCATCAGCCCCTCCTCAATCAAGAGCTTCATGAGCGGAACGGTTCCCCCGATCTTCACCAGCTCGGCCATCACAAAGCGCCCACTCGGCTTCAAATCGGCCAGAACCGGCGTGCGCTTGCCGATGCGTGTGAAATCATCGAGCGTCAACTTCACATCGGCCGAATGCGCAATGGCGAGCAAGTGCAGGACGGCATTGGTCGAGCCTCCAAGCGCCATCGCCAGCGTGATCGCATTTTCAAACGCCTCGCGAGTCAAAATATCGCGCGGTTTGATCCCGCGCTGAATCATCTGCAGAACGGCCCGACCCGCTGCGCGACAATCCTCGCGCTTCGCAGGCGAAATCGCCGCCTGCGCAGAGCTATTCGGCAAACTCAACCCCAATGCCTCGATGGCAGACGCCATCGTGTTCGCGGTGTACATGCCGCCACACGAACCCGGTCCCGGAATCGCACACTTCTCAATCTCGCTCAACTCGCGGTCGCTAATGTCGCCGCGCGCATGAGCGCCAACGGCTTCAAACACCGACACAATGTCCACCTTCTTCCCCTTGTGAATACCGGGCAAAATGGTGCCGCCATAAACAAACACCGACGGCCGGTTCAGCCGCGCCATCGCCATCAGGCAGCCCGGCATATTCTTGTCGCACCCGCCAATCGCCACAAATCCGTCGAACCCTTCGCACCCCACAACCGCCTCAATCGAATCGGCAATCACCTCTCGAGAGACGAGCGAATACTTCATGCCCTCCGTCCCCATCGAGATGCCGTCGGAAATGGTGATCGTTCCAAAGATCACTGCCTTGCCGCCCGCAGCATCCACCCCTTGCGCCGCATAGCGCGCCAGCTTGTCAATGTGCATGTTGCAAGGCGTCACCATGCTCCACGTCGAGGCGACGCCAATCTGGGGCTTCTTGAAATCCTTGTCCGTAAAGCCGACAGCATGCAGCATGGCGCGACTCGCCGCGCGCTCCGGTCCATCGGTAATGATGGCCGAATGCTGGCGAGAGCAGCCGCACGAACCGCATGAATCTGACTGTTTCGAGTTCTTCATAGCTATTCCTTTTGGACGAGGCCTTTAATGAACACTAACAACAAAAAATCTTCCCTCCGTCCAGTTTTTTGGGTAGAGGTCGTCCATGAACTGCATAGTGACCGCATTTGTTGCGCTATTGCTGGCCTTTTCTGTCCTTCCGGGATGCAAGAGACCCGAACCGTCGCTCCCGCCCGCGCCAGTGGAGCAGCCCCCTGAACCTGGGCAAGAATACTCCAACCCCGACCGCCAGCGCGAATATGAACAAGCCTGGCGTCGCTACCTCGCCCAATTCGAAGCGCCGGAGATGGGCGACTATCTCTGGGTGCACCTAACCGATGGCTCGTATGTGGGCGGGGAGGTCCGCCTGTGGACTTCTTCTGAGATCGTCCTGCGAGACGGAACGAACGATGTCAACATCGCGCGCAGCTCCATTGACAAGGACTCCCTGCATCGCGTCTATGCCGATGCTTTTGCCCGCCACCAGGCGCTCGGGGAGATTGAGGCCGAGCTAACCCCTCGCGTTGACAAGCATGCCGCGACCCCGCTGGTTGGCTCCAAACGTTACAGCATCGCGGACTCGATTACCCCCCGCAAGGGTCCCGGTGATCGGTTCCAACGCGCTAATGTGCCAGAACTCACCCGCGGAACCCTGCTCGAAGTGACTGACCAGCAGGGACCGTGGATCAGAGTCTCCGCGCAAGGAGTCCAGGAATCCTTCTGGTTGAACGGCCTCGCCACCCGACCCATTCCCAATGCACCGAAGGAGGACAACTCCCCGGTAATCAAGCAACTGCTCAATCGCGACCTGCTCACAGACTACGACCCTCAGTTGAGCACGGCCCATCTGCCGCGCGGCATTTGGGTGGGCACGCACCCCGCAGTTCGCGAAGGCCTCAGCCGTGTGCTCGCCGAACACAGCGCCGCGATGCGCAGTTCTCCCACCGCGTGGATCGAAATCAAGGATACCGCCACGGGACGCCGCCTCGCCCGCTATTCAACTTCGCAGGGCTTTCGCCAATAGGCGTTTCGCTCGCGAACACAGCGCCGCTCGCGCGGGTGTGGAAATTGCAGCGAACTCGACTCCGGACGCGAACACAAAAATGACGCGGGAAAACAGCTGGAATGCTAACCGGCAAGCATCCGCTGAAATTGCCGAACCCGCTGATTCAGTTGAGCCCGCTTCAGCTTGGCGAGGCGATCGAGACTAAAGTCCTCGACGCCGAATGACGCGGCGACACTTCCGTAGAGCATCGCGCGAACAATCGCCTTCCTATTGATCGCGCCGCCCTTCGCCAACGAACCGATAAATCCACCGGCAAAGGTGTCGCCCGCACCGGTCGGATCCTGAACATTCTCGATCAGAAATGCAGGCAACAACGAAATGGAATCGCGCGTGAAGAGAAGACTCCCGTGCTCCCCCTTCTTGATACAAACGTACTTCGGCCCTAACTCGAGCAACTGGCGCGCCGCGCTGATGAGATTGTGCCGACCTGTAAAATGACGGGCCTCAAACTCATTCATCGTCACCATGTCCACACGCCGAATCACATCGCGCAACGCATCGCGCGCCGTGTTGATCCACAGATCCATCGTATCGAGCAACACAAAGCGCGGCCGCTTCATCTGATCGAGAACATGCATCTGCAGCGAAGGTGAAATGTTCGCTAAAAACAAATACGGCGCCGCACGATATGACTCCGGCAGCTTCGGCGAAAACGACGCAAATACATTCAGCTCGGTGCTCAACGTCCGGCGATTGTCCATATTCGCTTCATAGACACCGCTCCACCGGAAGGTCTGCCCCGGCACAACCTGAAGCCCCTCCGTGTTGACCCCAAACTTCTTGTAGAGATTGTGGTAGGCCTTGGGAAAGTCCGTCCCCACCACGCCCACCATGCCCACGCGCGAAAAGAAGGATGCCGCCGCACAGGCATAGCTCGCCGAACCACCCAAAACGCTCTCTCGCCGCGCATGAGGCGTCTCAACGGTATCAATGCCAATAGACCCCACGATGACCACATCCACCGCAGGCTTCGAGGATCGCGACGACACACTCATTCGACAGACTCCAACTTTTCTTCCAACAACTCACAAAACGCGTGAAAAATCATCATGTGTCCCTCTTGGATTCGCGGCGTATGCCGCGTGCAAGAAACGCATAGACACAAATCCACGAGAGGCAGCAACTCACCGCCCGCCCCCCCCGTCAGTCCAATTGTCTTAATTCCCAACTCGCGGGCCGCCTGCACCGCGCGCAGCACATTGCGCGCCTTGCCGCTGGTCGAAATGGCGACCAAGACATCGCCCCCGCGGCCATACGCCTGCACCTGCTTTTCAAAGACTTGCTCAAAACTGAAATCATTCCCCACGGCCGTGAGGATCGAAGTGTCCGTTGTCAATGCGAGCCCGGCATAGGGCTTTCGATTGATTAGAAAGCGGTTCACCAGTTCAGCCGCGATGTGCTGGGCGTCTGCGGCACTCCCCCCATTCCCGCAAAAGAGAACCTTTCCGCCCTGCTTCACACACTGCGCGAGAATCTCCGCGGTTTCCTCAACGCGCGGGCGCAATTCATTAATGACCTGATCCAACACGGTCAGGTGTTCAGCGGCAAATTGATCCCAATTCATACGGCGAAACTCAGTGATGCAGTCCCATCTTCCGTTGCAGAAGCCTAGGCCATGAAGGTGTCCGATTTTTCTCCGGCCAAGGTCTCCGAAGATGCAGCGCCGACAATTTCCTGCACGCGCACGCGAACCTCTCGCACGTCGGAAAGACCCACCTTCTCGCGCAGCGTTGCGCGCGCGCGATCTTGAAGCATTCGACAAAGCTCAGGAATCTGCGCGCCTGCACGAATCTTCACATCGAGCTGAACATCCGCGCTCCCGTTGTGAACGCGAATCACCGGCTTCAGTTCTTGCACAGCGGCGAACTCTCCAGAGAGACGCGCAACAAAATCCTGCACGGCCCGCAGACTGATGCTGACCGAGCTGCCCTCAATATCATACGCAATATATTGACTCTTCTCGGGTAGCCGGAAACTGGTCAGCGCAAACAACAGCACCAAGAGGACCAGCGCCAACCCGCCAAACACCGCATACATCTTATGACTCTTCGCCATTTCCAGACTCGCCGCCCATGCGGCATCGCCCTGAAAGGCTGTGGAGACAACAAAAAACACACCCGCGAGGATGGCAACGCCCAATATCAAACCGATCAAAAAGTGAAACGTCTTCAAGGTGCCAACTCCTCCGCTTCCGTCGGCGGAGTCCCCGATGAAATGCGCACGCTCTGAACAATCACATTGACGGCCTTCACAGGTTTGCCCGTCATTTGCTCAACCGCCTTGCGAACTTCCGTCTGAATCTGCCAGGCCACATGCGGAATCCGAACACCGAAAGCCAGCACCACATTCACTTCAATCGCAACCGCCGCGTCGTCGAACTCAACTCGAATCCCGCGATCGCCACTCTTCTTGCCAATCATCCCGGCGAGGCCATCCACCAGACCGCCCGAAAATTCAACCACGCCCGGCACCTTGAGGGCGGCCACGCGGGTAATCGCCGCGATCACGCCATTGTGGATCTGCACCGTGCCAAGCTCATTGGAATTCTCAACCAACTCGGCCGAGATCTCCGGATGCTCCAAATGGACTTCCGCCTCGCTGTCCTGTTGACGGGGGTTCGAATCTTTCATGGCGCACTCCTGCCGCTCTACTGATTGTAGAGAATCCCTTCTTTCATAAATCCTTCCAAGAAGGTCGTTGTGTATTCACCGCGCTGAAAGCGGGCATCCGCCATAAGCGCCTGCCCCATGGGCACCGTGGTGGACACACCCTCAATCATGAATTCGGAAAGCGCGCGACTCATGCGACTGATCGCCGTGGGGCGATCCGGCCCGGTAACAATCAGCTTGGCAATCATGCTGTCGTAGTGCGGAGAAATGTCATAGCCGTTGTACACATGTGAATCCACTCGCACGCCAATGCCACCCGGCATATGCACAAACTGCACCTTGCCCGGCGAAGGAGCAAAGTCGCGCGCCGGGTTTTCCGCGTTGACACGGAACTCGATAGCGTGCCCCGTCGCTCTAATATCTTTTTGAGAGAAGGAGAGCTTTTCGCCCGCAGCCACCCGGAGCTGCTCCCTGATCAGGTCTACACCTGTGACCTGCTCCGTCACGGGATGCTCCACCTGTATGCGAGTGTTCATTTCCATGAAATAGAACTCGCGCGCCTGCTGGTCATACAGAAATTCGATGGTTCCCGCGTTCTGATAGCCAACAGCCTCAACAGCGCGGAGCGCGGCCTTGCCCAACTTCTTCCGCAACTCGTCATCAATGACCGGCGAGAGCGCTTCTTCCACCAGCTTCTGGTGGCGACGCTGGATCGAACAATCGCGCTCTAACAGATGACATGCGTTGCCGTGGCTGTCTGCAATCACCTGCACCTCAATATGGCGCGCCTGATCCACAAATTTCTCGATGTAGACTTCGGGATTCGAAAAAGCGCGCTCCGCCTCCGAACTCGCCATCATGAAGCCCTGCGCCATGCTCACATCGTTGCGCGCAACGCGCATGCCCTTCCCGCCTCCGCCAGCAACCGCCTTGATCAGCACGGGATATCCGATTTTTTGCGCGATTCTGACGGCCTCTTCCTTGGTCTTGACGACACCCTCGCTGCCCGGCGAAATCGGCACACCCGCCTTTTTCATGGTCTCGCGGGCAATAGACTTGTTACCCATCATCCGTATCGCCTGCGGCGATGGACCAATGAAGGTGATGTTGCAGTTTTTGCAGATTTCCGCGAAATGCGGGTTCTCCGCCAGAAATCCGTAGCCCGGATGAATCGCGTCCACATCGGCGACTTCGGCCGCGCTGATGATGTTCGCAATTTTCAGATAGCTGTCTTTCGCGGCCGGTGGCCCGATGCAAATGGCCTCGTCGGCCATCTGAACATGCATGGACTTTGCGTCGGCCGTCGAATAGACCGCCACCGCTTTAATACCCATCTCCCGGCAAGCCCGGATGATGCGGACGGCAATTTCGCCGCGATTGGCGATAAGGATGCGATCAAACATAGCGATTGACTAGCGCGGCTCCACCAAAAACAACGGCTGACCAAACTCGACCGAGGTCGCGTTCTCCACCAATACTTTCCGAATCACGCCCTTCATCTCGGCTTTGATTTCGTTCATCACCTTCATCGCCTCGACGATGCAGACAACTGACTCGTCATCAATTTCCTTGCCTAGCGCCACAAACGGCTCGGCCTCAGGCGAACCCGCGCGGTAGAACGTCCCCACCATCGGGGATTTGATCTCAACGAGATTGCTCGGCGCCGGAGCGGGAGCAGCCGCCGGTGCGGCGGCCGATGCAGCCGCAACCTGCGGAGCCGCAGCCTGCGGGGCCGCGGCAGCCAACAGCACCTGCGGTTCGCCGCCGGCAATTTTCCGTTTCACGGAAATACGAAAATCTTTGTCGGCCATCTCGAACTCTGAAAGTTCGTTTTCCTTCATCAGCTCGACAATGCGCTTAATTTCTTTGATGTCCATCGGACAACCTCCACGTTCGCGAATACCCATTTCCTTCGACAACTCGGTCCCGCGAACTTCAGCACTCTAGCAACCTCCCCCCCTTTTTGTCCACGAAGGAGGCAGATTTTTTGCCCAGCTCGCTTCCCACCTATATTCCAGACTGAACGAGCGACTCCAGCACCAAAAGATCGTTCAAATTGTTGTCAAATCGTTGACGCGCCTGTTCCACCGCCCGAATACGCGCCTGCAATGCGCCCAACTCCGTCCCCGCCGCCTGCGCCGTCAAAATCGCATGAGAGGCCGGATAATAGAACGATGAGGCATCAGCGCCCAAACGACAGGCAAGCAAATCGCGCTGCCAATACTGGATCGCTCGCAACACGTCCACACGCTCTTGGTTCAGTCGAGTCTGAACCCGTGCCTCGCGAACCTCCTTTTCGACCCATTCATCGCTTTCGCTCAGTGGCGCCGCTCGCGATCCGCTCCCCTCAGAGTCCTCCCCCTCTTCATCCTCGAGTTCTTCTGCGTCTAAACCGGCCTTGATGCGCTCCAGCAACTCTTTCAGTCGCACCGCCCGCACGAGCGATGTCAAAGGCCCCCGCGCGCTCGACTCCGCCAGCCACGTCTCCAATTCCGGCATCCACGCCGTATCCGGCGGACGCTCTCGCTCGCCCACGTTCAAACGCTGACATCGCGATACAATCGTCGGCAGCAAGTTCTGCGGCTCGTCAGTCACCAAAATCAGCAGCGTCTTCCGCGGAGGTTCTTCCAGGGTTTTGAGCAGCGCATTGGCTGCCTGCTCGCGCATTCGGTCTGCCCACAAAATGATGCCGACCTTCCATCCCCCCGCATACGCTGTCTGAGACAGAGGCTCCAGGAGCCGAAATCGAATCCCCGGATCTTTCGTCCGATTGTTCGCATCGCCGACCGGAATGATGCGGCTCTTCTTCTCCGGCTCCAACCAGTACACATCCGGATGCATGCGGCCCGCCACCTGCCGACATCCCGCGCAGATCCCGCAGGGCTTCTCACCCTCCGTGCAGTACAACATCTGCGCCAGTGCCAACGCCAAATCGCGCGCGCCCCCCCTTGGCGATCCGAGTATCAAAAAGGAATGCGCCAATCGCTCCGCATCAACAGCGCGGCGCAGCGAATCCAACATCGCCGTGTGATCAGGCAAGGACACCCTGCACAATCTCCCAGACCGTTTGTTCAACTTCATCCGGCGTACGTGTCGCATCAATCGTGCGAAACCGGGTGGGCCAGCGTGTGGCCAATTCCAAATAGCCGTTCCGCACGCGCTCGTGAAACTCCCGAGCCTCGCGTTCAATTCGGTCCACATCCTCGAACAACTGGCGCTGACGCCCCTCCACGCGCTCAAAACCCATGCGGATCGGCAAGTCGAGCAACAGCGTTACATCCGGCTCCGCCCCATCAATCGCGAACGCATTGATCGCCAACATCTGCTCCACCGAAAACCCTCGACCATAGCCCTGATAGGCCGTCGTCGAATCGGCAAACCGATCGCACACCACCACCGTGCCACGCTCCAACGCGGGCAAAATCACGCGGCGCACCAACTGCGCTCGACTGGCGGCAAAGAGAAAGACCTCCGTCTGATCACAGAGCGGCTCCCCCGCCTTGTCGTGCTGCAAAATCTCGCGAATCGCCTCGCCCGTCGGCGTCCCCCCCGGTTCGCGCGTGTACAACACGTCGCGCCCCGCATCGCGCAAACGGGTCAACAATCGCTTCGCCTGCGTCGTCTTGCCGCCGCCCTCTGGTCCTTCAAACGTAATAAAGCGTCCCGCTCGCATGAAAATCTATTTCCTTCTCAACTTCGGTCCCTGCGCCGAGTCCTGCACCAGCCAGCCGCGGCTCGCGATTTCGTCCCGAAGCCGATCCGACTCCGCCCACTGCTTCGCCGCGCGCGCCGCCTGGCGCTGCTCGACCAACGCCAACACATCCGCGTCCGCTTCCACACCCGCGGGCTTCAACACACCCAAAACGTTGTCCAACTCCGCCAACACGCTCAGCGCCGCTGCTGCGCCCGCCGGAGAAATCTCCCCGCCATCCAACCCCTTGTTCCCCGCCCGCAACATATCGAAGAGCGCCGCAAGCCCTTCCGAAACATTCAAATCGTGGTCCATCGCGGCGCGAAATGCCGCCAGCCCCGCCGACGCCCACTCGGGCCTTTCCCCCGCGACAACGCTCCCCGCGCGCTGGCGCAACCGATCCGAAAACTCATCCACCCGCGCCAGTGCCGCGCGCGCCGCCAACAACCCCTCGCGCGTGAAGTTCAGCGTCTGCCGATAATGCGTCGCCAACAACTGATACCGAATCTCTCTCCCCGAAAATCCCTCGCCCAGCAAATCGCCCAACGTGAAGAAATTGCCGAGCGACTTCGACATCTTCTTCCCATCCACCACCAAGTGCGCGCAGTGCAGCCAATATCGTACAAACGGCTTCCCCGTCGCCGATTCGCTCTGCGCGATCTCGCACTCGTGATGAGGGAAAATGTTGTCCACCCCACCGCAATGAATGTCGAAACTCGGCCCCAAGTACTTCATACTCATCGCCGAACACTCAATATGCCAGCCCGGCCGCCCTCGGCCCCACGGCGCATCCCACGCCACGTCCCCATCCTTTTCGCTCCACGCCTTCCACAGCGCGAAATCCGCCGCATCCTCTTTCTCAAACTCATCCTGCGCAACGCGCGCCCCCGGCCGCAACCCCGCCCGATCCAAATGCGCCAACCGGCCATACTCCGGAAACTTTTCTATACTGAAATAGATCGAGCCGTCCTCCGACGCATACGCCACTCCCTTGTCCAGCAGCGCCTGAATCAGCTCAATCATCTCCGGGATATAATCCGTCGCCGCCGGATAGTGCTCCGCCCGCTCGATATTCAGCGCCGCAATATCCTCAAAGAACCCATCAATGTAGCGCTTCGTGAAATCCTTCAGCGGCAGCCCCTCCGCCAGCGAAGTGCGAATCGTCTTGTCGTCCACATCCGTCAGATTCATCACATGCGTCAGCGCATACCCCGACGCCTTCAAATGGCGCCTCAACAAATCCTCGAACACATACGCTCGAAAGTTCCCAATGTGCGCCCGGTTATACACCGTCGGCCCGCACGTATACATCCGCACCCGCCCCGCCTCCATCGGGCGAAACTCCTCCAGCGAGCGCGACATCGTGTTGTAGAATTGCAGAGCCATGGAACTCGCGAGTATAGACACGACCCACCTTCCATCAACGCTGATTTGCGCCCTGCCCCAAAAAAGGGGCGACGCACCACCGCAAACCCGCCCCACGCCGCGAGTAGCCCAGCCCAACCCACCCCGCTCGACCCTCACCGAGGAAAGGTAGGGCGTCTTGGCCCCAAGGCGCCGCCAAACCCACCCACTCAAGCCTCCACCGAGGAAAGGTAGGGCATCTCGGCCCCAAGGCGCCGCCAAACCCACCCACTCAAGCCTCCACCGAGGAAAGGTAGGGCGGTTTGGCTCAAACCGCCGTGACGATCTCCGCTCAACCCACACATTACGCCTCGCTCCATCCGGCGCGTTGGGCCAACGCGCCCTACCCACACCGGTGCCGGCAGAAAACCCTTCTCAGAAGGTAGGGCGGTTTGGCCTTTCATGCTATCTGACCCCTCTCGCTCCCCGGAAGCCGACGCCGTGCAAGGGCCGGAGGGTAGAACTGGAGTACGTCAGCACTTGTGGGCAGGGGAACCACCAGTACAGTTGCCGCTTTTCGCTCGCCTACGTAGAAGCGCTAACAGCGCAAGCGTAAAGGCAAGCGGCGGAATCAAGGCACCGACAACATGACCGGTCCTCAAGGGAGTCGTGCCCGCGATAACGTGATGAGCACCAAACGCGAGAACGACAACCCAACTCGCCAAGATGACTGCCATAAGCACCTTAAGACAGATGCCCGAAATCTTTCCAAGACGTAAGGCTTTGGGGTCACGTCTCGACATTGTACATTGATGCCAGTTTGCGTTCATACTGCCTCATGATTTTTTTAATAGCTTATCGTCTTTCTTCGACCGGGTCTCAAGCCTGCGCACGCCTGGTAAATCGCCGTATAGTCAACCGCGCCCACCTCCCGCGCCAGTTCCGCCAGTGTATACCCGCCCAGCCGTCGCGCCGCCCACAGCGTCACGTCCCGGCCCCAATCCCCGCGCCGGTCCCGGAACGCGGACCACGGCTCTTTTTTCAGCTCCTCCCATGCAATCTCTACCAAATCCGGCCAGGGCCACCCGCTTTCAACGTCTATCCGCAAGCCTGCTCATGCTCCCTGTATAATCATTTCGTTCGTCGTCAATCGTTATGTACAGGCCCAGACGTGACCCCGCAGCCCCCCGACCCCGCAGCCCTCCCAAAACCCGCCACCAAAAGGTGTAGAGTCCGCAGTAGTGGGGCTTTTCAGCGGAATCTGATGTCTAGACGTGACCCCTCAGCCCCGCAGAAAATCTTAACTTAGCGCCATTCAGGGCTGTCCTCGACGCCCCCTGTCCTGATTCTCCAGCGCAGCCCTCAATCTATCGGCGATTAAATGCCGATTGAGACGAATGGCAAAATCCAGGGCAGTGTTACCCCATTGCTATCAGATGGATCAGCACCATGCCGAATCAATACATCCACGGCGCTTACATCCGCGTAGCGTGCGGCAAATTTCAACGGTGTATTTCCGCTATTGTCCGAGGCATTAACATCAGCCCTTTATCAATCAAATATTTCAGGATAATCTTGTACTCTTCAAGTCGCGCAATTTTCTTGGGTGTATGTATCAGCAGTCTCGTTGCGCCTGCTCATCGCATCAATATTTGCACCATATCCTACTAGCAACTCAACAATTCTGGATTGTTCATGCCATGCCGCATAATGCAAAGGTGTTTGCCCCATGTTATTTACTATATTTGGTGATACGCCCACGTCGATTAGTCGCTTTACCATGTACTCATTACCCTTCGCACATGCCAAATTCAATGGTGTATCATTACCCTTCCACGATGCCCCTAATGTTGGACTCGCTTCATTCTCAAGTAAGTAGTCAAATAGATTTGTGTATTCATATACAACCGACAAGTATAGAGGAGTTCGCCCTAAATCGTCTCGGCAATTCACATTCACGCCATTGAATAGAGATCGTTTGACTCCATCCAAATTATTAATACGCACCGCAGATAAAACATCTCGCTACAACGATTTCCGGAAGTTGAGCATCCCAATGTACAAACGAATATTGTTATCGCAGCACAGATGACACACCCGAAAGATACTCGAATCTGACGTTGTAATGATTTTTTCACACTGCTTGTGCTCGTGAATCAGTTGGGGTTTTGGGGTCACGTCTCGACATTGTACATTGATGCCAGTTTGCGTTCATACTGCCTCATGATTTTTAATAGCTTATCGTCTTTTTTTCGACCGGGTCTCAACCCTGCGCACGCCCTGGTAAATCGCCGTATAGTCAATCGCGCCCACCTCCCGCGCCAGTTCCGCCAGTGTATACCCGCCCAGCCGTCGCGCCGCCCACAGCGTCACGTCCCGGCCCCAATCCCCGCGCCGGTCCCGGAACGCAGACCACGGCTCTTTTTTCAGCTCCTCCATGCACCGCACCAAATCCGGCCAGGCCACCCGCTTTCAATGTCTATCCGCAAGGGCCTGCCTATGCTCCCCGTGTATAATCATTCTGCTCTGTCGTCAATCGTTATGTATTATGTCTAGACGTGACCGCCAGCCCTCGACAAATTTCCAATCATTGGAATCAACCCCCGCAGCCCATTCCGCGCCCATCATCACCATTCCACCAGGACAGTCTGCGACAACACCGCCGTCACTCGCTATGTACAATGTCTAGACGCGACCCCTACACCCACAGTACGCGGCTAGTAACTCATGCCAGGATGCGGCTCGATATGTCCCAAATACTAGCATGATCATCTTGAGTGTTAAACTTACGGTCATGCCCTGCATAGGTCATACGAAACACGATATTTGAAGGCAGCCAAGAAATAAGCTCAGTTTTATAGTGCTGACGTATCTTTCACTCAACTTCTCCTCGTAATCCGAAATACGGCTTTGCAGGAACTGGTCAGCTTCCTCAGAGTAAAGCCTGGGTGCTCCTTCGCCGTAATCAAGGAATCATTGATTAGCACATAGTAATCCTCTGTAATTCGGCGCTCAGAAATCTTGAGCCGAAATCGATAAACAGAAACAGTAATCACGACAAACAGAAGCACAAGTGTGAACAATCCCCACCATAGCTTGAAGACCGCTTTTGAGGAGTCAGCTAGTTGCACGGGCAACTCCCTGATCTCTGGAGGGTCTGGTTTGCTGTTACATCAAAGCCTCGACCAGAAGGATTGCAATCTCGAACAAGCTGGTCGGCTATTGAATAGTCGACGGGAAAACCCGGCAGGGCAGTGGGGTCACGTCTCGACATTGTACATTGATGCCAGTTTGCGTTCATACTGCCTCATGATTTTTGATAGCTTATCGTCTTTTTTCGAGCGGGTCTCAAGCCTGCGCACGCCCTGGTAAATCGCCGTATAGTCAACCGCGCCCACCTCCCGCGCCAGTTCCGCCAGTGTATACCCGCCCAGCCGTCGCGCCGCCCACAGCGTCACGTCCCGGCCCCAATCCCCGCGCCGGTCCCGGAACGCGGACCACGGCTCTTTTTTCAGCTCCTCCATGCACCGCACCAAATCCGGCCAGGCCACCCGCTTTCAATGTCTATCCGCAAGGGCCTGCTCATGCTCCCCGTGTATAATCATTTCGTTCTGTCGTCAATCGTTATGTATTATGTCTAGACGTGACCCCTCAGCCCTCTAATGTCGCCTCCACCAGATAGAGGATTATCTATTCTACCAGTTCGTACGGTTGCGTTGAACTATTCAGAAACGTAATGGAAAGAATACGCTCTTCATTCCGCAGTAGAGAGCCGAGCGCGTCAACTAACTCATTTCGACCATTGTCATCCCAACAATGGCCGACCTCTTTGACCTCTCTGGAGAAACACTCTCAGTTTCTGGTTGCGCAAATCCGCAGAGCGCCAAAAAGAGAAACACAGACAGAAGCATCCGGCGGTTCATGACAGCACTTATGGCAAATGGGGATTTGTATTCGACGGCGGGGGCAACGGAGTGGGTGGGTAGTCTCTTCCAGATGATGGACCATTTGGGTTTGTGATTGGCTTCGGCATCTAGGTAGTTCTGGATAACGTAACCGTTATACCATCTGTTGATAAACCAGATATCATCTTCGCAGACGACTTTTGCGCGACAGCCTCGCCTTTCATAGCCCTCCAGAATCGTGCCAATGGCGCTTGCCGCTTCCAAGAGATTTCGCACATGCATCTGCTCATGTCCGTAGGCGCCGCCAGGATTGTAGTACCTCGTGTTATCAATCAACACCGTTTGATGGAGGCTAACAGTGCACGCGATCTTGCGGCAATCATTGCCATTACAGGCATCACACTGGCAACTTACGCTGAAGTTGACACGTGTTTCTGCATCCGGCCCTTGACCACCATTCTTGAGGATCTGCCCAGGCCCAAGGCATGCCGTCATGTGTCGAAGGTTCCAAGTCATAAGTAACCAAACCCAAGACATCTACAAGACTGACAGGGCTGTTCCCAACAAAAACATAGAGGCCAATACCCCCAACCTCCTGGATGGGATCCCGATTCACCCACCTGCCGGTCTGCGGGTTGTAATATCTGAAGCCGTAGTAATTCAGTCCCGTGGCGGTGTCGTATTCCTTGCTTGAGAACTGATAGCGCGGCGTGTAACTGCCGTCGGCTACGAGGACGCGGCCGAAGGGGTCGTATTCAAGGCGGGTCATGACCACGGCGTTTGAATCGGTTGCGGAGATCACGTTGCCATTGCCGTCGTAGTGGTAGTAGGCGACCTCGTCACCGACGGCCTGCAAAATGCCACCGATGCCGCCCGCGCCTTCGCGCGTGCCGCTCAAATCCACACCATAGACGTATTGTTCGAGCACTTCGTTGTCTCCGTCGAGAACCGCCACGACCAGCCAGCCATCGTAGACATATCGGTTAGTCACCAAGATACCGTCCTCCAACTGAATGCGCTCCCGGCGGCGGCTCAACCCGTCATACCGGTTCTGCACCAGCACGTCCGAGGTCTGCAAATCGCTCACCTCGATCAGGCGATCCGCTTCATCCCAACTGTAGGCCCGGACGCCATCGTTGGTCAAGCTGCCGTTGAGTGGCCGCGCAGGATCATCCCTCGAATTTCAAGCATTGTTCATCGCATCACATTGCAAGGCCGGTTTCGACAATTGTTTTCACGGACATGCCCCGCCCGCTCAGCTCATTCGCTCAAACCGCCGCCACTCGTTCCGGCGAAACCCGTTCGCTCACGTCCGAACTGCCTCCGGCGCGTTGGGCCAACGCGCCCTACCCACACCGCACCCACGATCACACCCACAAAGATCGCGCAACTTGCCTCGACCCGCCGCAACGCACCGGACAAGCTCACGAGCAGGAATCGCATAAATGGTGCCACCCGGAATGGCAATCCTTGGAAAAACGACCCATTCGTGCTATCCTTCTCCAAATCGAATTAGGAGAACTCCCATGCTCAGCAGAAGAGACGCCTTGCGCGCCATCACCCTCACCTCCCTTGCCGCAGTCACGACCCGCTGGCTCCCATCCTCCGCGCGCGCTCAAACTCCCGACGGCTCGCAACTCGTCCCGCCACCGCCCACCGGCCCCTCAGTCAACGCGCCATTCTCACTCCCCCCTCTGCCATTCGCATTCGACGCGCTCGAACCCCACATTGACGCGCGCACCATGGAAATCCACCACGACAAACACCACGCTGCGTACGTCAACAACCTCAACAAAGCCGTCGAAAATCATCCCGATCTCGCCCGCCGCACTCTTCAAGACCTCATCAGCAACCTCGATGAAATCCCCGAAGCAATCCGCACCGCCATTCGCAATAATGGCGGGGGGCACTTCAACCACACCCTCTTCTGGAACAGCCTGCAACCGCAAAACAACGGCCAACCCGAAGGCGACTTCGACAAGGCAATCCGCGCCGACCTCGGCGGCATCAAAGACTTCATGAACGCCCTCTCCCAAGCCGCCATGGCAGCCTTTGGCAGCGGTTGGGCATGGCTCTCCCTCAATGCAGACGGCAAACTCATCGTCGAATCGCTACCCAACCAAGACAGCCCCCTCATGCACGGACGCAAACCCATATTCGGCATAGACGTCTGGGAACATGCCTACTATCTCCACTACCAGAACCGTCGCGCCGACTATATCGCGGCAATCTGGAATATCGTGGACTGGCCCGCTGTCAGCCTGCGCTATTCCGACGCGCGCTCGGCTTGAAAAACCTCCATGACCAGACAGAACCAACCGTCGCCCTCCGCCCTCCTCGCGCGGATGCGCCGCGAATATACGCAACACGGAATCCTCGAATCCGACGTACCCACCAATCCCTGGGACCTCTTCTCCAAATGGCTCTTCGAAGCCATTGACTCCCACATCCTCGAGCCAAACGCCCTCATCGTCGCCACCGCCACTGCCGACGCACAACCCAGCGTCCGCACAGTGCTCCTGAAAAACTTTGACGAGAACGGACTCGTCTTTTTCACCAACTACCACAGCCGAAAGGGCCGCGAAATCGAGACCAACCCGCGCGCCTCCGCGCTCCTCCTCTGGAAAGAACTGGAACGCCAAATCCGCATTGATGGAATCGTGCAAAAGACCACCCCCGCCGAATCAGACCTCTACTTTCACTCCCGCCCCTTCGACGCGCGCATCGGCGCGGCCGCTTCACCCCAGAGCCAAACCATCCCCAACCGCGAAACACTCGAAAACTCGTTTCGCCAACTCCACGATCAATACCCACAAAACGATATTCCCCGCCCCGCAAACTGGGGCGGCTACCGCATCATCCCCTCGGCCATCGAGTTCTGGCAAGGCCGACCCAACCGCCTACACGATCGCCTTCTCTACACCCGCACCCCCTCCTCCGAATGGGGCCTGCGCCGCCTCGCACCCTAATCGCGCCTCCGCTCCAATTCAGAAATCGCGCGCGCAACTCCCCGGCAGACAACGAAAAGAAGAAACGCTCCTCCTGAGAATCCGAAACAGGCGCGTCGCCCAACACCCGCTGCATCCGAACGAACCCGGAAGCCCGGACATCCCCCCCCAGCTTCGGCCCTTCCAGAGCCAATCGCGAGCGCACCCCTTCGGGCAAACCTCGGAACATATACATTGAAACTGATCTCGAATGCCGCCACGCGCCCTTGTGTCCTAACGTGTGTCCTATTTCTCACGCCTGTTTCTCGCCGTTGCATGTAGTCACGGGAAAAGGCCCAGGATCGGCAGACGCACAAGATAGCCAATAAATAAAGGGGTTTCCGTTGCCGAAAACCCCTTGAAAGATGGAGCGGGCGGCGGGAATCGAACCCGCATGGCCAGCTTGGAAGGCTGGAACTTTACCACTAAGCTACGCCCGCCCTAGCAGCACCCAAGACAATAGAGAAAGCAGAGGCTGAGTCAAGTCACAGACGCAAAATGCATCGGAATGAACCGGCCCTACAAATGAGCCGATTCGACGCGTGCCAACAACTCCTGGAATTCAGGGTCCCCCCGGAGCGACGCCAAGTCGGCATCCTTCTTCATCAAATCGCTATTGCCAAATCCAGTCTCGACGGCACGTTTCAGCGCCGTCAACGCCGCCGTGCGATCCCCCAGCAGCGCATGGCTGCAGCCGAGATTGTACCAGTGATAGGGCACGCCCGGGCGCAGGCGAGTCAACTCGAGATCAATGCGCAAGCCATCCTCATACCGCCCCAGCTTCGTGTAAAGAAACCCAAGAAAATCAAGGAGCGGCTCGTATGTCGGAATCCGCCGATAAACACCCTCGAGGAACTCCAACTCAATTCGCTGCGCACGCGGAAGCGGCTTGGCCTGTCGCTGACTCATGGCGCGAACTCAGGTTCGCTGCTCAATCGGCACATAGCGCAATTGTGTGGGCCCACAATAGGCTTGGCGTGGCCGCCCGATCTTTTGATTCGGATCGTTGTGCATTTCGTACCACTGGGCGATCCAGCCCGGCAAGCGTCCGATGGCAAACAGCATCGTGAACATGTTGGTCGGGAACCCCATCGCGCGATACGTGATCCCGGTGTAGAAATCCACATTCGGATACAACTTGCGCTTGATGAAGTACTCGTCGTTAAGCGCGCGCTCTTCCAACTTCATGGCGATGTCGAGCAGCGGATCGTTGATCCCCAATTTCTCCAGCACGCCGGTGCAGACCTTCTTCGCAATTTTCGCGCGCGGATCGTAACTCTTGTACACCCGGTGGCCGAACCCGAAGAGACGGAACGAGTCGTTCGGATCTTTCGCTCGCTCCACCATCTTGTCCACATCCCCACCGTGCGCACGAATCTCCTCAAGCATCTCCATCACTTCTTGATTGGCGCCCCCGTGCAGCGGGCCCGATAGCGCGCTGATGCCCGCCGAAATTGAAGCATATAAATTCGCACCCGTGCTGCCGACCATGCGCACTACAGACGTGGAAGCATTTTGCTCATGATCCGCGTGCAGAATCAGCAACTGATTCATCGCCTTCACCAACACCGGATCCAACTTGTAGTCCGCGACCGGCGAGGCAAACACCATATTGAGCAGATTTTCGCAATACGTCAGCTTGCTGCTCGGATAGACGAAGGGCTCTCCCACCGACTTCTTGTAGGAAAACGCCGCCATGGTCCGAATCTTGGATATCAATCGTGTGGCCGCGAGGCTCTTTTCTTCCTCGCGATCCGCAATCTCGGGATAGAAGCTCGAAAGCGACACCACCATCGCCGAGGCAATCGCCATAGGATGTGCGCCCTCCGGATAATTGCGGAAGAAGCCCTGCATGTCTTCATGCAACATGGAGTGCTGATTGAGCAGTCGCGCATAGCGCTGACGCTCGGCCTTCGTCGGAAGGCGCCCCTGAATCAACAAATAGGCGACTTCAATGAACTCGCAATTCTCTGCGAGGTCCAAAATGTCATAGCCTCGATAGCGAAGAATCCCCTGCTCGCCATCCAAGAACGTGATCGCGCTTTCGCAGGAACCCGTGTTGACGAAACCAGGATCATACGTGATCAGGCCAGTCTCGGCGCGCAGCTTGCGAATATCAAGCGCGCGCTCTTTCTCGGTTCCTTCGTAAATCGGATAAGAAAACTTCTTATCCCCGATTACCAAATCGGCTGTCGCGACCTTATTGTTTTCAAGCATCCGGACTTCTCGCCGTGTCTACGCCTTCTGAATCTTGCCCGCCTTGATGCACGATGTGCACACCTGCACCGTGCGCGTTGCGCCATCAATGCGCACCCGCAACCGCTGCAAGTTCGGCAGAAAACGGCGGCGCGTCACACCAGTCGTATGCAAGCCGATTCCGCCCTTTTTCTTCGGCAAACCATGCCGAATAATGCGGTTACCGGTCACTGAACCCTTGCTGCAAACTGAACATACCTTCGCCATCTCAAATCTCCCTAGAACAGGTGAGTGAAAGTACGGAAGCAAATGGCGCATCGCAAGCCCAATCCCTTGATTAGTCGCATTTTTCCGCAGATCGAAAATCCTGCATTTCCAACATCAGGCGGCTCTGCCCACCGAAGTGATCCTCCTTGATCCGAAATGCGATATCCAGCGGCCCGCGCGGAATGCCACGCTCCGCCATCCCCCAGCCCATCGCGTCAAATTGGCGCGCACCCGATGCCACAACCAATTTCAGGTGCTCTTCTTTGAGAATCCGCGGCTCACTCACAATGCGCACACCTGAGGCAGCCCAAATGGGCCCCGGATTGCCCATCCCGAAGGGGCGCATCCGCTCCTGGGCCTCAAAGAATGCGCGGTCCACCTCGTCCAAAGAAATCCGGCCATCAATCCGCAAAATTGGCCGCAAATCTTTACCGCCTAGCACAGATTCCGCCGCCCGATTGAAAGCCTCCGCAAAGGCGTCGCAATGCCCCTCTTTCAGCTCCAATCCAGCCGCCATGGCGTGCCCGCCAAACTTGGATAGGTGCTCCGAACAAGCCTTCAATCCGGCCACTACATCGAACCCCTCAATGCTTCGACACGACCCGCGCCCGACTCCATTTTCCAGCATCGAAATGACAACCACCGGACGATGAAATCGCTGCACCAACCGCGAGGCGACAATCCCAATGACCCCCGGGCTCCAGCCCTCCCCCGCAACCACCAATCCAAAATCGCGCGCCGGATCAAATCGCGACTCCAACTCGCCCAGCGCTGCGGCCACGATTTCAGTCTCCGCATCCTGCCGCTCGCGATTGGCCTGATCCAGTGTCTGGGCCAAAACGCGCGCCCTTCCGATTTCCGAGCATAAGAGCAACTCCAAGGCGGCCTCGGCGCCTCCCAACCGCCCCGCAGCGTTCAATCGCGGCCCTATTTGGAATCCAACGTGATAGGCACCAATCTCTTTCTTCCGGATCCCCGCAACTTCGAATAGGGCGTTCAGTCCTGGACTGGCCGTCTCGCGGAGTCGCTGAAGGCCATGTGCACTCAATATCCTGTTCTCACCCACGAGCGGCACCACATCGGCAATTGTCCCGAGGGCGACCCATTCGAGAAATGGCTTCAGATCCACATCAATCGCGCGCCGTTGGTCGCGACCATATTTCACAAGCCCGTGGCAAAGCTTAAAGGCGACCCCCACTCCAGCCAGTTGCTTGAGATCCTCGTTCTCTCCTCGTTTCGGGTTCACCACTGCGCGCGCCAGCGCAAGCGCATCCCCAAGCTGATGATGATCCGTTATGATCACATCCACGCCGCGCTTCGCCGCTTCCTCAACCGCCGCAACGGAGCCCGTCCCACAATCCACCGTCACAATCAACCGTGGGTTGTGATCCTCGATGCAGCGGCGCAAAGCCTCAAGGCTTAGCCCATATCCTTCCTCAATGCGGTGCGGGAGGAAAGGAACCACGTCGGCGCCGAGCTTCCGCAACACCTGCACCATCAACGCCGTGCTGGTGATGCCATCTACATCGTAATCGCCAAAGACAACAACCCGCTCCCGCGCGTCCACTGCGTCCCAAATCCGCTTCGCGGCTTCCGCCATATCCGGCAACTCTTCGGGTGCGCCAATCCTGCTCAAGCGCGGCTGGAGAAAGAGGTCTGCCGAATCAAGGTCCGTATGCCCGCGCGCAATAAGCACACGGGCAATAGGCAGCGGCAGGCTGAGAACGTTGGCCAGCTCTTGCGCGGCGGCGGCATTCTCTGTGGCCTCAAACCGCCAGAGTTTGTTGGAGGCCACAGGCACTTGATTCTACTTCGCGCTGGCTTTCGCCTTCAACTTGCCTGACCAAATCATGGCAATGGGCGTCGCAATGACCACGCTAGAATAAACGCCCGCCACCATTCCGATGAAGAGAAGCATGGAGAGTTCGTAGATCGCGCCGCCACCGAACACCAACAGCACCACCACGGTGAAGAGCGTTGTCGCGGCGGTCAACACGGTACGAGACAGCGTCTGATTGATCGCGGCGTTGGCAATGTCCGCAAAGGACTTGCCGGGTTCCAATTTCAGATTCTCGCGAATGCGATCAAAGACGACAATCGTGTCATTCACAGAGTAACCAATGATCGTAAGGACGGCCGCCACCTTGGTCAAATCGAGCTGACCGCCCAAGGCGCAGAATAGACCCACCGCAATCAAAACGTCGTGCAGCAAGGCCGCGACCGCTCCAACCGCATAGGGGAACTCGAAGCGAATCGAGACGTAGACAATCATTCCGACCAATGCCAGCAAGGTCGCAATGATCGCCTTGCGCTGCAGCTCTTTTCCAATCTGCGGGCCGACGCTGTCTTCCTTGAGAACGCGATACCCCTTGCCTGCAAACTGTTTTGCGATCAGGTCTGCAGCGGGTTTGCCCGAATCGTAGTCGGTCTTGATCTCGAGGTATTCATGCACCACTTCCGACCCCTCGGCTCCGCTCGCCTTCTGATACTGCAGGCTCGCATTGATTCCCTCAGCAGACAAAGCGGCCCGCAGGTCCTCCATGGGAGCCTTTTCGTTGAACTGGAAGGTGATCGAAGCTCCACCCAGGAAGTCCACTCCAAAATTGGAGCGCCCGTTCTTCACAAACATCGCCCACGACGCAACAATCACCACCAGCGATAGAGCGATGCAGAATTTCGAAATCTTCACGAAATCAATTTTCGTATCGCCAAAGAACTGCAGCATCTTGAGCTGCTGAATGTTCGTCCGCGCAACCAGTTGGTCAAAAACCATGCGCGTGACCACCAGCGCTGTGTACATGCTGACGATCAAGCCTGCGCTCAGCATCACGGCAAATCCGCGGATCGGCCCCGTGCCCTGCCAGAACAGAATCACCGCCGCCAGGAGCGTCGTGATGTTCGAGTCGAAAATAGCGCTGAACGCCTTGTTGTATCCCGCATCCACAATGAACTTGAATCGCTTGCCCGCCTTCTGTTCCTCACGCATGCGCTCAAAAATCAGCACGTTCGCATCCACCGCCATACCGATGGTCAGTGCAATACCTGCAATTCCCGGCAGCGTGAGCGTCGGAAGCGAAATGCCGCTGGCCGCCCCCGTATTGGCCAACAGGCTCAAGAAGCCGCCCGTGATGATGAGGCCGACGGGCAGCAGCACGATATTTGTGATTAGCGCAGCACTCGCCACCACACCTGCCAACATGTAGTACACCAACATGAAGGCCATCACGACTCCGCAGCCGACGAACACAGCCTTCTTTCCGGAATTGACAGAATCCTGACCGAGCGTCGGATCAACCGTGCGCTCCTCCAACAACTTCACAGGGGCCGGGAGCGCGCCCGCGCGCAACACCAGCGCCAAATCCTGCGCCTCGCGCAACGAGAAATTGCCCTCGATCTGCGCCGATCCTCCGAGAATCGCGCTGTTGATGTTCGGCGCAGAATACAGCACGCCATCCAACACAATGCCCAACTGACGGCGACGATTCCCCGGATTCTTGGCTCCGCCCGGCGCATAGTCACCCGTCAGCGTCGCAAAACGCTTCGCCCCCTTGCTGTCAAAGCGCATCGTAACCACGGGGCGCTGCACCATATCGTAGTCCACGCCCGCGCTCGAAATGCTCTCCCCCTTGAGATCTGCGCGACGGTTCACGAACGCCGGGCGAAAGAAGTCCTGCTCGCTTCGACGCACGCGCTCCATGAGCAACTCATAGCCCGCGGGCGCATGAAATGCCGCAGCGCGCTTGCGAATGTCTTCTTCCGAAACACCAGCCGGATCGCGGGATTTGTCGCGCTTGTAATACTGCGAATTTCCACCCTCATTGAGCGAAACAATCCGATAGCCCTCAGGGGCAAGACCCTTGCTGAGCAATTCGTCTACCAAGCGGTCGTTGTCCGGATGCACCATGCGGAACTCGAGATAGGCCGCGCTCTGAATATTCTTGATCGCGCGCTCGCGGTCCTCTGTTTTCAATCCCGGAATTTCAACAATAATACGATTGCCCGGCTCGCCATAAATCACCGGCTCAGCCACCCCCATCGCATCAACGCGATTGCGAATGACTTCCATCGCGCGCGATTGCGCATCGCGCGCCGCATCGGAATCCATCTCCGACAAGTCCACCTGAAGCACGAAGCGCGTGCCGCCCTGCAAATCAAGGCCCAGTTTTACCTTCTCCTTCAACGGCAGCACGATCGCGAGCGACCACGCCGTGAGTCCGATGAAGATCAACCATTTCCAGAGGGATTTCTTGTCCATGCTCAGTCCTGTCTACGCGTGTTTTCCTAACGGTCTAATTCATTCGATTCCGGGTCGGCCTTAGGGCGCCGAGGCCTGGTCCACATCCGCCGGCAGTTCGCCCTTGTCCAAAACCTGATTGATCGCGCCGCGCACGACTTCGATTTTTACTTTGTCCGCGACCTTGACGACGCATGTTTTCTCTTTCGCGTTCGCGACAATGCCAATCATCCCCCCGCAAAAGAGCACGCGATCACCCGTCTTAATCTTGGCGAGCAACTCCTGACGCTCTTTCTCGCGCTTGCGCTGCGGGCGAATCAACATCATGTAAAACAACACCAACATGATCGCCAGCCAACCGAACATGAACAGCGGCGACTGCTGATTGGCCGCATCGCCACCCGCAGGCGCTGCCATCCCGATAATCGTCATCAATGAATGCATTCTCTTTTCTCCTCAAGGGCCCCGCAGGGCCGACTCGGCCTCGCGCGCATGAAACTCCGCTCGCAATTCTGCAAACGTTCCCGACGCGATGGCCTCTCGTATTTCTTTCAACAACTCCAAATGGCGATACAGATTGTGAATCGTCAACAACCGAACCCCCAAAATCTCATCCACGTTCAACAAATGCCGAATGTAGGAGCGACTGAAGTTCTCGCAGGCATAACACCCGCACCCGTCTTCAACCGGCCCCAACGCCTTCTTGTGCTCCGCATTGCGCAGCGAATAGCGACCGCGTCGCGTAACCGCGGTCCCGTTCCGCGCCACCCGCGTCGGCAACACACAATCGAACATGTCCACGCCCCGCGCAATGGACTCCACCATCTGCCCGAGGCCGCCCACCCCCATCAAGTAGCGCGGCTTCTCCGCAGGCAACCCGATGATGCCCATCTCCACGCCGGGAATGATCAACTCATTCGGCTCACCCACGCTGACCCCGCCGATGGCGTAGCCATCGAATCCCATGGCAACGAGTTCGCGCGCGCAGCGTTCCCGCAATTCCGGATACACGCCGCCTTGCACAATCCCGAAAACCAACTGTCCATCGGCTCGCGGCTGCTGTGCACAAGAAGCCGCCCACGTTAGGGTCCGCTCCACCGCTTGACAAGCGTATTCGCGGTCGCACGGATAGGGCGGACACTCGTCAAAGACCATCGCAATGTCGGACCCCAGCGTCCGCTGAATCCCCATCGCCTCCACAGGCCCCAAAAAGTGTTTGGCCCCATCGTTGTGCGAGCGAAACTCAACCCCGCGCTCGGTCACTTTTCGCAACCGCGTGAGGCTAAAAACCTGAAACCCGCCACTATCCGTCAGAATCGCGCGGTCCCACCCCATGAAGCGATGCAACCCCCCCGCGTTCTCGATGATCTCCATCCCCGGGCGATCGTTCAAATGATAGGTGTTGCCCAACAGAATCTGGCAATCCATCCCCCTCAATTCCGCCGGCGACATCGCCTTCACGGTGCCCTGCGTGCCAACCGGCATAAAAACCGGCGTGTCCACCACCCCATGCGCCGTATGCAGCCGACCACGCCGCGCCTGCGACGAAGAATCCGTCGCCAACAGTTCAAATGTTCCGGGCTTCTCCATGGATAAAAGAGCGCCTACCATAGAGCAGCAACACCCGCACCGCAACGCTGAACGGAGTAGAACGCGTCCGATTTTATGCTACCCTCGCGGCTCTCCAATGAACCCGATTCCCGCGATTCTCCAGGAACTCAATCGCCATGCAGACCCCGCCCGCCGCAATGGCATGGCCCGCTTTGGAATCAATACCCAAACCGCCCTCGGCGTCTCAATCCCCACGCTTCGCAAACTCGCCCGCCACTATCGCCACCAGCACGACACCGCAAACGCCCTCTGGCAAACCGAAATCCACGAAGCGCGAATCCTCGCCTCCATGATGGACGACCCCGCTCTCGTCACCCCCCGGCAAATGGAAGACTGGGTCTGCACCCTCCACTCGTGGGACCTCTGCGACCAACTCTGCATCAACCTCTTCTCTCGCACGCCCCACGCCCACGCCAAAGCCCTCGCCTGGCGCCTTCGCAAACCCGAATACATCCGACGCGCCGGCTTCGTGCTCATGGCCGCCTTGGCGGTTCACGACAAAAGCGCCGCAGACGACGACTTTTCCCCCTTCTTGGAAGCCATCCGACACGGCGCGACAGACAGCCGAAACTTTGTGAAAAAAGCCGTCAATTGGGCCCTGCGCCAAATCGGAAAACGAAACCCAGCCCTCCAGCAGCGCGCCACCCAACTCGCGCGCGAACTCCTCGAAATGGACGACCCCACCGCCCGCTGGATCGCCCGCGATGCGCTACGCGAATTCGCCCAGCTCCGGAACCGCCGCCAATAGCCCCTTCGTGTACGGGTGCACCGGCCGATCCAAAACCTGAGCCGATTCCCCCGCCTCCACCACCCGCCCCTCGTGCATCACCACCACCCGATCGCACACATACCGAACCGCCGCCAAATCGTGCGCAATCAGCAGCAGCGTCAAACCGCGCTCGCGCTGCAAATCCCGAAGCAAATTCAACACCTGCGCCTGCACCGAAACATCCAACGCAGACACCGGCTCATCCGCAATCAAAACCTCCGGCCTCGTCGCCAACGCGCGCGCAATACCAACGCGCTGACGCTGCCCCCCGCTAAATTCATGCGGAAACCGATCCGCATACCTCGAATCCAACCCCACCGAACGCAACAACTCCGCCACCGCCGCCGCCTCTTCCCCGCGATGAACCAGCCGATGCACGCGCAAAACCTCCGCCAACGCAGAGCCAATCGAAAGGCGCGGATTCAGCGAACCGTATGGATCCTGAAACACCATCTGCACCCGCCGCCGAAACGCCGCGCGATCGCGCCGCAACCAATCGCCAATCGAACGCCCCTCCAACAGAACATCCCCCGCCGTCGCCTCCTGCAAACCCAGCAAAACACGCGCCAACGTCGTCTTCCCGCTCCCACTCTCCCCCACAATCCCAACGGACTCACCCCGCCCAATCGCAATCCCCACTTCAGACAACGCCTCAACACGACGCCGCCCGCGACGAAACGTCACCCCCAACCCCCGCGCCTCAAGCAGCGCCACACTCATCTCGCCACACCTCCGCCAGAACCCGAACACGCTCTCCAATAATGGCAGCGCACACCGCCACCCCCCTCCAACTCCTCCCACTGCGGCACATCAACCGCACACCGCTCGCGCGCAAAAGCACACCGCGGATGAAAGCGACAACCCATCGGATAGCTCGAAGCCGCAGGAACCACCCCAGGAATACCTTCCAGCCGCTCCCCCCCGCCCCGCAACCGCGGCACCGCCCGCAAAAGCGCCTTCGTATAAGGATGACGAGGACTCCGCAAAACAGACCCCGTCGGCCCCGCCTCCACAATCTGCCCCGCATACATCACCAAAACCCGCTGCGCCACCCTCGCCACAAGCCCCAAATTGTGCGTGATGAACAACATCCCCATCCCCTCGGCCCGCTGCACCCCCAACAACACCTCCAACACCTGCGCCTGCACCGTCACATCCAGCGCCGTCGTCGGCTCATCCGCAACCAACAACCGAGGACGCCCCGCCAACGCCATCGCAATCACCGCGCGCTGCTGCATCCCACCACTCAACTCGTGCGGAAACGACCTCGCCACCCGCTCCGCATCCGAAAGCCCCACCGCCAACAACAAACGCAGCAACTCCGCCTCACGATCGCCACTCCCCCCATGCAACCGCAACACCTCGCGAATCTGAAAACCAATCGTGAACACCGGATTCAGCGCCGCCATCGGCTCCTGAAACACATACGCAATCCGCCCACCACGCAACCGCCGCAACGCCCCCGGCGAGAAGCCGCACACATCCGCCCCCTCAAAAAGAATCTCCCCCCCCCCAATCCGCCCCGACACCTCCGGCAACAACCGCGCCAACGCCAGCGCCGTCACACTCTTCCCACTCCCACTCTCCCCAACCAGCGCCACCACCTCACCCGCCTCCACCCGAAACGACACCCCATCCACCACGCGCACAGCACGCCCCCCCGAGCCAAACTGCACGGTCAAATCACGAACCTCAAGAAGCGCACGCGAAACCACACTCACCATCCCGCCATCCTACACACAATCCCACCCGCCACACACAACATTCCAACCCTTGGAAGCCAACCCCACACCAACTTCCAACCCTTGGAAAACCTCCACCTCGCCACTTCCAATCCTTGGAAGTTCTCCGCCACCCCCACCCGCACAAAACAGAAAAAGCCCCCGGCCTGAACCGGGGGCTTTTCCAAACGCCAATCGCCGATTACTTGGAAGCAGCCGCTTCCTTCTCGCCGGCCTTCGACTTGTCACCCGCAGCCGCCTTCTTCTTCGGCGGCTCCGGAACAAAGTCAACCCACTCCAAAATCGCCATCTCCGAACTATCGCTGGCGCGCTTGCCCAACTTCATAATTCGAGTATAGCCACCCGCGCGGGCCTGCATCGCCGGACCGATCGAAGTGAACAACGTGTCCACCGCCTCGACCTGCCGCAACGTCGCCACCGCACGACGACGGCTATGCAGCGTGTTGCGCTTAGCCAGCGTCACCATGCGCTCAGCAAGACTGCGAGCCGCCTTCGCCTTCGGCAGCGTCGTCGTAATGCGGCGCGCCTTCACCAAGTTGCAGACCAAACCGGAAAGCAACGCCTCTCGGTGCTCCGAGGTGCGGCCCAATTTGATCGTCTTCTTCCGATGTCTCATGACACAATCTCCAAATACAGCCTGTTAGCGCACGCCTTCGCTGGAGAGCGGCTTGAGCATCTCGGGATCAAACGACATCCCGAGCGAAAGACCCAACTCTTCGAGCTTAGCTTTGATTTCATTGAGCGACTTCTTGCCGAAGTTGCGATACTTGAGCATCTCCGCTTCAGACTTCTGCGCCAACTCGCCCACCGTCGTGATGTTCGCGTTGTTCAAGCAGTTCGCCGCGCGAACACTCAACTCGATTTCATTGACACTCATCCCGAGCTTCTTCCGCAGATCATCGCGCTCCGCATCAATCTGCTTCTCGCTCTCCTCAAACTCGATCAAATCCTTGTCATAGCTGACAAAGACATCCAAGTGATGGCGCAAAATCGCAACCGACATCGTCAACGCCTCATCCGGCGCAACACGACCATCCGTCCACACCTCGAGGATTAGTTTGTCATAATCCGTGCGGCGACCCACGCGCGTATTTTCAACCGCATACGCCACGCGGCGAACCGGCGAGAAAAGAGAATCAACCGGAATCAACCCGATCTCCTGCTCCTCCTTCTTGTTCCAATCCGCAGGGCAATACCCACGGCCAATGCGAACCTCGAACTCCGCCTCAAACACGCCATCCTTGTCCAGCGTGCAAATGCGGTGATCCGGGTTCAAGACCTCCAGCATCCCGTCCGTCTGAATATCCTTCGCCGTCACATCGCCCGGCCCCTTGACCTTGATGCTCACGCGACGCGGATCACGAGAAAACGATTTGAAGAGCACCTTCTTGAGGTTCAGAATGATGTCCGTGACATCCTCCACAACCCCCGGAAGCGTGCCGAACTCATGCAGCGCACCCTCAATGCGAACAGACGAAATCGCCGCACCCTCGAGCGAGGACAGCAAAACGCGACGCAGCGAGTTGCCGATCGTCCGGCCATAGCCCGCCTCAAACGGCTCTGCAATGAACTTTGCGTAGGTGGACGTTGCGCTCGCATCGTCCTTAACAATGCGCTTCGGCATTTCGAAGCGACCGAGTCTTCTTGGCATGTTTTGATCTCCCAGGCCCGGTAGTTAGCCGAACCGTATGGTGTTTGTTTACGTTAAACCTTCTTCGAACACAGCTTCCCAACGAAGCAACCCGCAAAACAGAGCGTCTTTTCTTCCGCAATCTGCTCCACCCCACACAAGCCTCTCAACACAGGCCGGCATACAGGTTAGCAATCGCGAACCGCCCTATCCTCCCGAACGAATTAGACGCGGCGACGCTTGCGCGCCCGGCATCCATTGTGCGGCATCGGCGTCACGTCCTTGATCGAATTCACGACCAAACCCGCCGCCTGCAAAGCGCGAATCGCGGACTCGCGGCCCGCACCCGGACCCTGCACGCGAACTTCCACTTCCTGCAAACCATGATTGATCGCCTGACGCGCGGCATCCTGCGACGCCATCGTCGCCGCAAACGCCGTGCTCTTGCGCGAACCCTTGAAACCGCTGCGCCCCGACGTGCTCCAAGAAATCACCGCACCGCGCATATCGGAAATCGCAACGATCGTGTTGTTGAAAGTCGCCGTGATGTGCACGATCCCAAACGGCACGTGCTTCGCACCCTTGATCTTAACTTTTTTGACCGGCTTTCCCTCGTCGCCAGCCATCACATCGGCCGCCGTGCTCGGCACCCCACTGGGCGCAGCCGCCGGCGTCTCATTCTTCTGTTCAGCTTTTTCTTCGCTCATCGTAATCCCTCAATCAGCTCAAATAGATTCTACTTCGCAGCCGCGCGAGCTTCTTTGCCGCGCACCGCACCCACCGTCTTGCGCGGACCCTTGCGCGTGCGCGCATTCGTCTGCGTGCGCTGCCCGCGAACCGGCAGCCCCTTGCGGTGGCGAGATCCACGATAGCTGTTGATCGCGATCAAGCGACGAATATTCGCAGCCACATCGCGACGAAGATCACCCTCCAGATGATACTGACCCAGCGCCTGCGCAATCTTCGCAAGCTCTTCGCCCGTCAAATCGTCGGCCTTCTTCGACGGCTCAATCTTCAGCGACTCCACCACATGGCGAGAGCGGGCCGGGCCGATCCCATGAATATAGCGCAGTGCATACTCCACTCGCTTCTTGCCCGGAACATCAACACCCAAAATACGCGGCATATCGTTCTCCTAAAAATCAACCTTGGCGCTGTTTGTGACGAGGGTTCGTGCAAATCACACGCACCACGCCCTTGCGACGAATTACTTTGCAGCGCTCACACACTCTACGAACTGACGATCTTACTTTCATGACCGGAAAATTCCGTTTCCTTGTCCAAGATTTCTCCCACCGACATATCAAAAGGAGACATACGAAGCCGAACCCGGTTGCCCGGACCCAGCTCCAACGCGCCCCTTTCAATAACGCGCCGATAGGCCACTACTTCATGCCCATTGACTAGCTGGGCGCGAAAAGCCCGCATGTGTAACACAGCGGTCAGTTGCGCGTCCAGAACAATCGCTTCCTCTTTTTCTATTTCCACGTTTCGCATATCGCAATGGCTGCCCACTCGCTCCCACTCGCTTCGCCTCACATGCCTCAAACACGAGGGCGCGACCAACAGCACATTTCCTAAACAGCGCCGGAAGACTTCGTCAGGATTTCCGCCCGACCCTCCAACACCGCCACCGTATGCTCCACATGCGCTGACGGAAGGCGATCCTTCGTTGTAACCGTCCAACCGTCAGCTAAAACCTCAACATCTGCCACACCCATGTTCACCATGGGCTCAATCGCGAGCGTCATGCCCACCTTCAGCTTAGGCCCACGACCCGGAGGTCCATAGTTCGGAATCTGCGGATCCTCATGCATACTCCGCCCAACTCCGTGCCCCACAAATTCGCGCACCACCGAAAATCCAGCCTGCACCACAACCCGCTCAATCGCGTGCGAAATATCTGACAAGCGCGCGCCAGCAACCGCTTCCGCAATCCCCTGCTCCAACGCTTGCTCCGCCACGCTCACCAAGCGCACCACATTCGGATCTGTCACGCCAACCAACACCGTCGTCGCCGTGTCGCCGACAAAACCCTCATGCACCACGCCCACATCCAAACTTACCACATCGCCCAACGCAATCCGCTGACGCCCCGGAATGCCGTGAACCACCACATTGTTCAGCGATGCACAAATCGCACCCGGAAAGCCGCGATAGCCCAAAAACGCGCTTCGCGCCCCCGCCGCCGCTATCAGTTCACGCGCATACTCATCCAGCTCACCCGTGGTCACACCCGGCGCAATCTTCTTTGCCAACTCGTCGCGAACACGCGCGGCAATCCGACCGCTGGCGCGCATCCGCTCCAGCTCTTCAGGCGTCTTGATGATGATCATTGCGACGAAAGGCCCAGTTGCTGCAAAATCTGCAGCTCCGTCTCACGCCGATCGCGCGCATCCACACGCACAAACACACCCTTAGCCTGATAATATTCCACCAACGGAGCGGTCTCGCGGTGGAACACATCCAGGCGATTCGCAACCGTCACCTCGTTGTCATCGGCTCGCTGATAGACCTCGCCGCCGCACACATCGCACTTGCCCTCCACCTTGGGGCGCATGCTCCCGATCAAATTGTAGACAGCGCCACACTGGCGGCACACCCGCCGATTCGAAATGCGGCGAATCACAATCTCACGGGGAACCTCCAGCATGAATACATGCGTGATCCGCCCCCCGCACTTCGGCATCAAATCGTCCAGCAACTCCGCCTGTCGAACATTCCTGGGAAATCCATCGAACATGAAGCGATCTTCCGGCTTCCCCGCCTCCAGGCGCTCCTGCACCATCCGAATGATGACGTTGTCGGGAACAAGCTCGCCCTTGTCCATATAGGCTTTGGCCTCAAGCCCAACCGGGCGCCCCGCGCGGATCGCCTCGCGCAGCATGTCGCCCGTCGAAACATGCACAATACCGACTTGCTGCTTGAGGTCTTCTGCAACCGTTCCTTTGCCAGCTCCCGGCGCGCCAAGCAGAATAATCGCGTGCATCATCGGCTCCCTATTTTGCGCGACTGCGCAGGCGTCCCTTCTTCAGAAAGCCGTCGTAATAGCGCATGACCAGGTGCGACTCAATCTGGCGCATCGTATCCAGCATAACGCCGACGATAATCAACAAGCTCGTTCCACCGAAGAAGTGCGCCACAATCCACGGAATCCGAAACTGCTGAGCCAACACGGACGGGAACACAGCGATCACAGACAGGAAGATCGCGCCAGCCAGCGTGATGCGGGTCATCGTTCGATCAAGAAAATCTGCCGTCGGCTTGCCCGGACGAATACCCGGCACATAACCACCATACTTCTTCAAATCGTCCGCAATCTGGATCGGATTGAACTGCGTCGCAACCCAGAAATAGGAGAAAAACAAAATCATCAGGGCATAAATCGTGTTATGCGTGAACGTTCCATACTGTAGCGCCGCGGCCACTCGCTGGGAAAATGCGCCCGGAATCATGCTGAATATCTTTGAAGGGAACATCAGTATCGCCTGCGCGAAAATGATAGGCATAACGCCCGAATAGTTCACACGAAGAGGCATGTAGGTGCTCTGCCCGCCATACACCTTGCGCCCGACTACGCGCTTCGCGTACTGAACCGGAATCTTCCGCTGCGCCTGCGTGACCGCAACCGTTCCCGCCACAACCATGAACACCAAAATCAGCAAACCGACCAAGTGAAACGCGCCAAACTGCGCAACGCCATCCACCGGCTTGAACATGTTGATCGTCGCCTGGATCGCACCCGGCAACTGGCTGATAATGCCAATGGTGATGATCAGCGACATACCATTGCCAATGCCGCGCTCCGTAATCTGTTCGCCGAGCCACATCAAGAGCAAGGTCGCCGTCGTCATCGTCAACACCGACATCAACCGGAAACCCCACCCCGGCGCAATCACGATGTCCTGCGTGATCCCCAACGCCTGCGGATTCTCCAGAGTCAACGCCATCGCATATCCCTGCACGATACACAGCAAGACCGTCAAATATCGGGTGTACTGCGTAATCTTCTGGCGACCCGTGTCGCCCTCGCGAGCGAGTCGCTCGAGCGTGGGAACCACAGCCGTCATCAGTTGCAGAATAATGGACGCACTAATATACGGCATCACGCCGAGTGCCCCCACCGCGCAGTTCTGAAGCGCACCGCCACTGAACAGGTCAAACATCCCCACGAAGCTGCCACCCGCCATCTGGTGAATCTGCTGCATGAACTGATGCAGCGCCGCAGCATCCACACCCGGAGTCGGAACCGATGCAAGGAGTCGGCAGATGAAAATGATGCCAAAGGTGAACAAGATGCGCACCCGAAGCTCCGGGATGCGCATACTATTGGAGAAAGCTGAAAGCATCTGTAACTTCCGCTCTAGGCGAGCACTTCGCAGGAGCCGCCCGCCGCTTCAATCTTGGACATCGCGGACGCGCTGAACGCATGCGCCTTGACCTGGAGTGCGCGGTCAATTTGGCCGCCACCCAAAACTTTAATGCGCGCCTTCTTACCCGACGCCAAACCCGCCTGAGCAAAGGTGTCCGGCGTCACCGTGGAGCCAGCCTCAAAGCGCTGCAACTGATCCAAATTGACCGCCGTATAGATCACCTTCATCGCCTGCGTGAAACCACGCTTTGGAATGCGGCGAATGAGTTGCATCTGGCCGCCCTCGAAAACGGCCTTGAACTTGTGACCCGAGCGGCCGTATTGACCCTTATGCCCGCGTCCCGACGTTTTGCCGTGACCCGACGATTCACCCGCGCCCACTCGCTTCTTCGAGCGAATGGCGCCGGGACGATTCTTGAGAGTGTGAAGATTCATAGATTCACCTATCAGGCAGCCGAGCCATCGCGGCGCAGCGCTAGAATTTCTTCGCGCGATTGCAGACTTTGCAGCGCCTTGACTGTGGCGCGCACCACATTCAACGGATTCGTGCTGCCCATGGATTTCGCCAAAACGTCGCGAATGCCCGCCAGTTCCAATACCGCGCGCATGCCGCCACCGGCGATCACGCCCGTACCAGGCGATGCGGGGCGCATAAACACCTTCGCACCACTGAAGCGAGAAATCGCCTCGTGCGGAATGGTGCGATCTTTCATGGTGACCTTAAACATACCGCGCCGAGCCAGTTCCGTGCCTTTGCGAATCGCATCCGAAACCTCATTGGCCTTGCCTAACGCAAAACCGACACGCCCTTCGCGATCCCCTACGACCACCAATGCGCTGAAGCTAAAGCGGCGACCGCCTTTGACAACTTTTGAGCTGCGGTTAATGTGAACAACGCGCTCGTCAAAGCCGCTCTTTCCCGCACTGTTTGAATCTTTATCTCTCATGTGCCTCCGCTAAAACTTAAGGCCGGCCTCGCGCGCCGCCTCCGCCAAAACCTTGACTCGTCCGCCGTAGGCAAACCCGCCGCGGTCGAACACCACTTCTGTTATCCCTTTGTCCGCGGCGACGCGGGCAGCCAACTCGCCCAACTTTCGCGCCGTTTCCAGATTGTTTCGCACGGAATCTCCGAACGCTTCGTTCTGCGTCGAAACCTGCGCCAGCGTTGAAGACGCCGCGTCATCTATGAACTGGATGTAGAAGTGCTTGTTCGAAACAAACACACTCATCCGCGGACGAGTCGCCGTTCCAGCCATGCGCTGGCGCAGGCGCACATGTCGCCGCTTCCGATAGTCTTTCTTGGTTACAACTCTCATGATTAAGCCACCGCCTTACCCGCTTTGCGCCGCACATGCTCACCCTTGTATCGGACACCCTTGCCCTTGTAGGGCTCCGCCGGGAAGTACGAGCGAATCCGCGCCGCTGTTTCGCCAACCAAATGCTTGTCCACACTCGTCAGTGTAATTGTAGTGCCGTCGGAAACCTTGGCCACAACGCCTGCCGGAACCTCAAAATTGATCGGATGCGAGAAGCCCAATGCAAGAACGAGCTTCTGACCCTGCTGCTGCGCGCGGAAGCCGACGCCCTGAATCTCCAACTCCTTGACATACGGAGTCGCCAATCCCTTGACCATATTTGCAATCAAGCTGCGCGTCGTGCCGTGCATCGCGTTGACCACCTTGTCTTCGCGCGTCGCCGAGATGAGAATTTCGTTGCCCTCAATCTTCACCGCGATGCCCGCCGGTATTCGAACTGCCAGTTCGCCAGCCGCACTCTTGCCCTTGATCAGAGCCCCCTCAATCGAGAGGGTGACCCCCTTCAAAACTTCTACAGGTTTTTTGCCAATTCGTGACATAGATTCACCAAACGTAACAGAGAACTTCGCCGCCCACGCCCGCCTTGCGAGCTTCGCGGTCCGTGAGAACACCGCGGGACGTGCTGAGAATCGCAATACCCGTGCCGCCGACAACGCGGGGCATCTCCTCCAGCGGCACATAGCGGCGGAGACCAGGCTTGCTCACACGACGCAGCCCGCGAATCACAGAGAAATCCGCGCCGCGATAGCGAAGGTGCAGGCGCAAGGTCTTGCGCACACCCTCTTTATCAGACTCGAAGTCTGTGATGTAACCCTCGCTCTTCAAGATGCGCGCAATCTCGCCCTTCAGGCGGGAATGCGGCATGGCGACGTCACGTGCGCCAGCGCGGGTTGCATTGCGGATGCGGGTCAACATATCGGAAACAGGATCGCTCAAGCTCATGAATTACCGTCCTACCAACTCGCCTTGACCACACCCGGAATCTTCCCCTGCGAAGCCATCTCGCGGAAGCAGATTCGGCACATTTGAAACTTGCGCATATAGCCACGCCGACGGCCGCAGTTTTTGCAGCGGTGGTATGCCCGCGCCGAGTATTTCGGCGTGCGCGACGCTTTCACCATCCAGGAAATTTTAGCCAAGGACGTTCCTCCAACCTTCTACGCGGCCTAGTTTGCGGCGAACGGCATGCCCAGTGCTTTGAGCAGTTCGCGCGCTTCCTCATTGGTCTTGGCCGTGGTCACCAATGTAATGTCCATCCCCTGCACTTTTTTGACCTGATCGGGGTCAATTTCGGGAAAAATTGTCTGTTCTTTCAAACCCATCGAATAGGATCCCCGCCCATCGAACCCGCGCGGCGAAATTCCGCGAAAGTCGCGAATGCGGGGTAAGGCCGCGTTGATCATGCGCTCCAAGAACTCATACATTCGTGCGCCGCGCAGGGTAACCCGCGCACCGACCGGCTGCCCTTCGCGCAACTTGAAGTTGGCGACGCTCTTGGTGGATCGCGTAACCTGGGCGCGCTGCCCCGTGATGCGACCGAGATCCTCAACGAGTACCTTGAAGGTGTCTTTGTCCACCTGCGAATTGATCCCCATATTCACGACCACCTTCGTCAGGCGTGGAATCTGAAGCACATTCTCATAGCCCCGGCTCTTCTGGAGCTGCGGCGCTATCTCTTTGCGATATTTATCCTGCAACATTGACATAATTCTTGTTCCCAATCGGTTAGGCCTTCGCCGCCGACTTCTTGCCCGTCTTCTTGGCGCGGCCCTCTTCAAATCGGACCAGCTTCGAGATCGGAAGCGCGGCCTCGCGTTCCAAAATCCCACCCTGCGGATTATCCTGCGTCTTGCGCATGTGGCGCTTCACATGGTTGATCCCCTCAACCAAGGCCACTCGATCCGCCGCATTCACGCGGAGAACCTTTCCTGTCCGCCCCTTGTGCTCACCCGAACGAACATAGACAATGTCATCGCGCTTGATGTGTTTAACCCGGCTCATCAGACCACCTCCGGTGCAAGCGAAATTATTTTCATATAGTTGCGCTCGCGCAACTCACGCGCAACAGGACCGAAGATACGGGTCCCCTTCGGATTGCGATCTGCATCCACAATGACCGCTGCGTTGCGATCAAAGCGAATCTGCGACCCATCTGCGCGGCGAATCACCTGCTTCGTCCGCACAATGACGGCATCATGCACCTCTCCCTTTTTGACCATTCCGGTCGGGATAGCATCCTTCACAGAGACCTTAATCACGTCCCCAATGTGGGCAAAACTGCGATGTTGCCCGAGGATGTGGATACACTGTAGAGATTTCGCCCCACTGTTGTCCGCAGCATCTAGCCGTGTTTCTTGCGTAATCATATCCGTTTACCTCGCGACTACTTGCTGGCTCGCGCAATCACCTCGACCAGGCGCCAGCGCTTCAGCCGACTCATCGGGCGGCACTCCTCAATTCGAACGGTATCGCCCAGCTTCGCTTCCCCGTTTTCATCGTGAGCATGATATTTTCGGCTCACCGTGATCTCTTTTCCATACACCGCATGCCGAATGCGCCGGGAAACACTCACGACAATCGTCTTGTCCGCCTTGTCGCTGACAACCGTCCCCTTGCGCCCCTTGCGCTTGTGATGTTTAACCTGCTCGCTCATGCCGTCCTCTTGGCCAGGGCCTGTTGCCGGATGACCGTATTGATGCGAGCAATATCGCGCTTGAGCGCGCCAACGCGAGAAGGCTTTTCCAGCCGACCGGAGGATTGTTGAACCCGCAGGTTAAACAACTCTTGGCGCGCATCGCTCAACTTCTGCCGCAACTCGGCTTCCGTAAGTTCTCTAATTTCCGATACCTTCATAAAAATCCCGCCTTCCTACGAGGTGTGGCGCTGAACGAACTTCGTGCGAATCGGCAACTTGCTCGCCGCCAAACGCAACGCCTCGCGGGCCACCGCCTCGGGAACGCCATCCATCTCAAACAGCATTCGCCCTGGTCGAACAACAGCCACCCAACCCTCGACTGGTCCCTTACCTTTTCCCTGACGCACCTCAAGGGGCTTCTTGGTATACGGCTTGTCCGGGAATACACGGAGCCAAAGCTTCCCTTTGCGCTTCATGGAGCGACTGACCGCCACACGGCAAGCTTCTAATTGAATGTTCGTAATCCATGCGCGCCCCATGGACTGCAAACCGTACTCACCAAACGCCAGCGAATTGCCAGACTGAGCGAATCCCTTGCGATTTCCGCGCTGTTGCTTGCGGAACTTAACGCGTTTAGGCATAAGCGGCACGGCTGGCCTCCTTTACCGGTGCTTCCGGCGCCTTGCAAATCCACACCTTGATTCCGATCTTGCCCGCCATCGTATTGGCCTCGGCAAAGCCGTACTGCACATTCGCGCGCAACGTGTGTAGAGGAACTTTACCCTCGCGATACCCTTCGCGACGAGCCAACTCAGAACCGCCCAAGCGGCCCGAGGAGTGCACGCGGATACCCTGCGCACCCAATTCCATCGCCATCTGAACAGAGCGCTTCAATGCGCGACGGAAGGAAACGCGGCGCTCGAGCTGAAGCGCAATATTCTCAGCCACCAACTGCGCATTGCAGTCCGGGTCCTTGATTTCCTTGATTTCCACATAGATCTCTTTGCCGGTGGTCTTGGCGAGATCTGCGCGCAGCTTCTCCAGCTCCGCACCCTTGCGGCCAATGACAATGCCCGGACGCGCGGTGAAAACCGAAACGCGCGCGCGATTGGCATAGCGCTCAATCAGAATTTCTGACACGGCGGCGTCCTTCAGGCGCTCTTTGACCAGGTCGCGAATTTTGTTGTCTTCATGCAACAGCGTGCCGAAGCTCTTCTTGTCGGCGAACCAGCGCGAACGCCAATTCTTAGTGACGGATACTCGAAAGCCCGTCGGATTTACTTTCTGTCCCAAGCGAGTGCTCCTTATTTCCCGAAGAAATTGTTCTATTTTCCAGTTGTTTTCGACTCCGTCAACACAATCCGAATATGGCTTGTGCGGCGAAGAATTGGGCTGGCGCTACCCCTGGCGCGCGGCCAAAAACGCTTGATATGAGGCCCCTTCTCGACGACGGCTCGCTTGACGATCAAACGATCCACGGAGAGTCCTTCATTATTTTCCGCATTCGCAATGGCCGAACGCAGCGTCTTCCCCAACAAAACGCCCGCCTTGCGCGCATTGAAATCAGCAATTCGCAATGCCTCTGCAGCCGGTCGCCCCTGAATGGCACGCGCTAAATCGTGCGCCTTCGAGGGCGACATCCGCACATATTTACTTACTGCTTCAACTTCCATAATCCGCCTCATTCTCTCCGCGATCGCCAAACGACGACCCGGTCACCTTCCTGCGGGAACCGACCCTCAGCCAAGGCTTCAATATGCCCAGCCGCGATCCGCTCGCGCACCTCAACAATCTTCACGCGGGCGACTAGTCCTCCATCACGAATCACCGCGAGCATCAAGCCGCTCCGCAATCCGTCACGGGCCCCCGCCCTCACTGCAACCAGGCCCAATTCCCGATTTGCTTCGAGGACGCTCCAGCCAGCCAACGAAACACTCCCTTGCGCCTGCCCTACTTCGGACAGCCGCTCAGGCACCACCTGCAAGCGATCACTCGCATACTGCTCATCGGCCAAACGGGCCAACAGCCCATCCCGCTCCGCGCGCAGTTGCGCGATATCTGCCTGCAGCTCTAAATTCTCTTCCACCAACCTCCGAGCAAGCAACTCCGCCTCCTCAGCTGCTGGCACCGGATCCGCACCATACGATAGGTAATGCGCGCTGCCAATCAGCATCGCAGCCAACCCCATCGCACGCTGCCAGCCCCGGATCATGGCCCGCCCGGTTCAGGACGCCGCCTCTCTACTTGAGGGCAACCGTCTTGTCCGTAGTCGCTCCATGTTTGCGGAAGGTCCGCGTCGGCGAAAACTCGCCCAGCCGATGACCCACCATGTTTTCCGTCACAAAAACCGAATTGAAAACTTTCCCGTTGTGCACCGAAAATGTGTGCCCAATGAACTCCGGAATAATCATCGACCGACGCGCCCACGTCTTAATGGGCCGCTTCTGGCCGCTGCGATCAAGCAGTTCGACCTTCTTCATCAGCTTGGCGTCAACATAAGGACCCTTGCGTATGGAACGACCCATGACTTACTTCCTCCGCTGCACAATAAAGCGATCACTCGTCTTGCGTGGATCGCGCGTCTTTTTGCCCTTGGCCAATTTGCCCCACGGCGAACGCGGATGACCACCACCCGAGCTGCGACCTTCGCCGCCTCCCATGACGTGGTCAATCGGATTCATCGCAACACCGCGGACTGTCGGGCGAATGCCCAGCCAGCGCTTGCGACCGGCCTTGCCCAACGAAATATTCTGATGTTCCAAATTGCCAACCTGACCGACAGTCGCGAAGCAATTTTCGCGCACAAGCCGGATCTCACCAGAGGGCAACCGAATCTGAGCAAAACCAGCCTCAATCGCCATAATCTCCGCAGAGCCACCAGCGCCGCGAACCAATTGCGCGCCCTTGCCCGGATAAAGCTCAATATTGTGAACCGGCATGCCCGCGGGAATCCGATTCAATGGAAGCGCATTGCCTTCAGTCGGCTCTACAGAAGCACCCGCCACGAGAACTTGCCCCACCTTCATGTTCAACGTCGCAAGGATGTATCGCTTCTCGCCATCCTTGTAGGTGAGCAGCGCCAAGCGAGCCGAACGATTCGGATCATACTCAATCGCTGTGACAGTCGCCGGAATATCGCGCTTGTCGCGCTTGAAATCAATAAGCCGGAGAAAGCGCTTGTGCCCTCCCCCGCGGTGGCGAACCGTGACACGACCATACATATTGCGACCAGCCTTCGATTTCTGCGCAACAACCAGCTTCTTTTCCGGGCGCTTTCCACGCGTCAATTCGGAAAAATCGGCCAGCTCCGTATAACGGCTCGACGGCGTAAGAGGACGATGTGATTTCAACGGCATGGCGTATTTCCTAGGTCAAATCAATTTTGTCGCCGTCTTTTAGCGTAACAATCGCGCGCTTGCGGTCCGGGCGAAAACCCACACCACCGCGCCGATTGCGCTTCGGCTTGCCCGCGCGCGTCATCGTGTTCACTTTGGTTACACCCACTTTGAACAACTTTTCGACTGCGCTCTTTATCTCAATCTTGTTGGCGTCGCGGCTCACTTCGAAGAGATACTGATTCTGCCTCTCGGTGAGGCCAGCGCCCTTTTCCGTCAACTTCAAGCGACGAATAATCAGTTCCGGAGATTTCACTTGGCCGCCTCCTGTCCACCACCTAGGCGATCCTGCAGTCGGGTCAACCCCTCGCGCGTAATCACCAAGAACGGATACTTCAAAACGTGCAGCGGATTGACGTCCGACGCGCGAACCACAGCCACGCGCTCCAAATTGCGCGAGGCCAATAACAACTCGCGCGACGTCACATCGGTCACCAAAAGTGCACCGCTCTCCACCTTCAAACCCTTCAAAATCGCGACCAGATCCTTGGTCTTGGGCTGAGCCATGGCGAGGGAGTCAATCACCCGAACCCCATCCGATGCCAACTTGTCGGTAAGCGCCTTGCGAAGCGCCAAACCAGCCTTCTGACGCGGCATCGCCTTAGCGTAGCTGCGCGGCTTCGGACCAAATACTACGCCACCACCCGTCCAAACAGGGGATTGACGGTAACCCGCACGAGCGCGACCCGTGCCCTTTTGCCGCCAAGGCTTCTTTCCACTACCCGCAACATCGCCCTTCGTCTTCGTGCTGTGCGTGCCCGCTCGCGCATTCGCACGAAGGGTCACTACGGCCTGCACCAAAGACTGGCTCGCTGTCGCAGGCGCCAGCAACGCTGCGGGAATTTGAACCTCGCCGACAGCCTTGCCCTGTTGATTATGTACCGGAAGCGCACTCATCTTACTTCGCCGCCTTCTTCAGAGCCTTCTTAATAACAACAAAGGCGCCCGCCGGTCCCGGCACGGAGCCTTCCACCAAGATAACGTTGTCGGCCGCGCGAACTTGCACAACCCGCAAGTTCTGCGTCGTCACATGAACATTGCCCATGTGGCCCGGCATGCGCTTGTTCTTCAAAACGCGCGATGGCCACGTACGCATACCAATGGAACCCACGCGACGATGCGACATATGCCCGTGCGATTGAGGGCCGCCGCCGAAGCGATACCGCTTCACAACGCCCTGAAAGCCCTGCCCCTTGGTCACACCACTCACATCCACATGAGAAACACCATCAAAAATGGCTGCCGTAATCTGCGCGCCTTCTTTGACATCCTCATTGCCCTCGACCTCAATCTCGCGCAACAACCGCTGCGGTTCCACGCCAGCCTTTTTGAAGCGTGCGAGACCCGACTTGTTCACGCGCGTCGCCTTCTGGGCAGCAAAACCCAACTGTGCGGCATCATATCCATCGCGCGCCGCCGTCTTGCGCTGCACCACGACACACGGACCAGCCGCGAGGACAGTCACCGGCACATAGCGGCCAGCGTCGTCATACACCTGGGTCATACCCAGCTTCTTCCCGATAATACCGTTCATGCTACTTCCTGCACCCGACTCTCCTCGCCAGCGCGCTGACGTCGAAGTCCGGCGCCGCTCCTATATCTTAATCGTAATATCTACACCTGCGGGCAGATTCAACTTCTTCAACTCGTCAACCGTCTTGATCGTCGGCTCGATGATATCGAGCATGCGCTTGTGCGTCCGAATCTCGAATTGCTCCATGGACTTCTTGTCCACGTGCGGACTGCGATTAACAGTGTATCGCTCGATCTTCGTCGGAAGCGGAATGGGACCCGCGACACGCGCACCCGTGCGCTTGGCGGTCTCGACGATGTCACCCGCCGACTGGTCCAGCACTCGATGGTCGTATGCCTTGAGCCTGATGCGAATTCTTTGCCCGGTCATGTTCTACCTGTTTACTATACTTTCTTGTAAATTCTGCGGCACGATTTCAAACCGCGCCGGCTCCACACTATAACTAGCTCGCCCACGCGTGAGCGAACGCAGCCCCGTCGAGTACCCAAAAAGCTCCGCAAGCGGAATCTCCGCCTGCACAACCTGCACTCCCTCCTGAGCCACCACTTCTTTGATGCGGCCGCGACGCCCATTGACATCGCCAATCACATCTCCCAGATTCTCATCCGGCGTCACAATCTCCACTTTCATGACGGGCTCCAGGAGCGCGGGCTGAGCCGCGCGGACCGCTTCGCGAAGCGCCATTATGGCTGCGGAACGGAACGCAACTTCCGAGGAATCCACCGGATGAAAGGCGCCTTTTATAGTGCGTACCTGAACGTCAATCAAGGGATAATTTGCTAAAATCCCGGTAATTAATCCGTCGTGTATGCCCTGCTCAATAAATTCGTGAAATTGGGCCGGAATCTGCGATTCTGGGACATCGAATTCAATCTGATTCCCTTGCCCGCGCTCGCGCGGAGAGACCTCAAAGGTCACGGCAGCGAAGTGAGAGCGCCCCGCAATCTCGCGCTCGAATGTATTGGACGCCGTCGCGCTATTGAGAATCGTTTCTCTATAAGCAACAGTCGGTCGCCCCGCGTTCGCCTGCACTTTGAACTCGCGCAGAAGCCGATCGCGAATGATCTCCAAATGCAACTCGCCCATGCCGCTGATCAAGGTCTGCCCCGTATCGGCATCCGTCTTCACCAAGAAGGTCGGATCTTCATCCGACAGCGCCTGAAGCGCATCGCGCAATTTGTCGCGATCGCCCTGCGTCTTCGGCTCAACGGCCATGGCAATGACCGGCTCTGGAAACGCGATGCGCTCGAGCAGGATCGGCTGATTCTCCGCGCAAAGTGTATCGCCCGTGGTGATCTGTTTGAGTCCGACCAGCGCGCCGATCTCGCCGCTGTACAACTGCTCAACATCCTCGCGCTGATTCGCGTGCGTCCGCAACAAGCGCATCACCCGCTCGCGCTTGCGCGTGCGGGGATTGTAGACGGATGCGCCCTTTTTCAAGACGCCGGAATACACGCGGATGTACAACAACTTGCCGACATACGAGTCATTGGCAATTTTGAAGACCAAACAGCTCAATGGAGCATGATCGTCGGCAGGACGCGACTCCGCTTCGTTTGTCTTAAGGTGATGCCCGACCACATCCGGAACATCCAATGGCGAAGGCAAATAGTTCACCACGGCATCGAGCAGGGGCTGGATGCCCTTGTTTCGCAGAGAGGTTCCGCAGAGGACGGGAACAAATACGCCGGCGATCGTCACACGGCGAATGGCGGCACACAGCGCATCGGCCTCGATATTCACATCTTCGAGAAAAGAATGCATCAACTCGTCGTCGCGCTCGGCGACCGCTTCCACCAAAGCGGCGCGGGCCGACTCGGCCTCCTCGCGATGTTCCTCCGGCCATTCACTCTCGACAATCGTTGTCGCCTCCCCGCTTGTGCTGAAGGTCAACAATTTTCGAGAAACCAGATCGAGCGCTCCGCTGAAACTGGCTTCACTGCCCACCGGAAGCTGAATGGGCCACGCTCCAGCGCCGAGCCGCGATCGCATCTGTTCAACGACCCACGCGAAGCGCGCGCCTGTGCGATCCATCTTATTGACGAACGCAATGCACGGAACTTTGTAGCGTCGAGCCTGACGCCAAACGGTCTCGGACTGCGGTTGAACCCCCGCGACTGCGCAGAACACGCCAATCGCTCCATCGAGAACGCGCAGCGACCGCTCGACCTCCGCAGTGAAATCCACATGCCCAGGCGTATCAATGATGTTGATCTGGCAGTCGCGCCAACTGCACGTCGTCGCGGCGCTGGTGATGGTGATGCCGCGCTCGCGCTCCTGCTCCATCCAGTCCATCGTCGCGGTCCCGGCGTCCACTTCGCCGATACGATGCACCCGACCGGTATAAAAGAGCATTCGCTCGGTCGTAGTCGTTTTCCCGGCATCAATGTGCGCGATGACGCCGATGTTGCGAATGCGAGAAAGAGGCTGCGTGCGATCCGCCGCTTCACGCCGAGCGGACGGAACAGATGGCTGCTGCGCTTTCTCGGCGGAAGAGGTCATGGCAGCAGCGGATCACGCCTACCAGCGATAATGGGCAAATGCTTTATTCGCTTGTGCCATCTTATGCGTATCTTCACGCTTCTTGACGGCATTACCCTGGTTCTTGGAGGCATCCAAAATCTCGTTCGCAAGTGCGCGGCGCATGGACACACCCTTGCGACCCTGGGCATACGAAACCAACCAGCGCATCGCCAAAGCGTTCTGCCGATCAGCGTCCACTTCCACCGGAACCTGATAGGTTGCGCCTCCCACGCGGCGCGACTTGACCTCAACACGAGGCTTCACATTGTCCAAACCCGTGCGAAGAACCTCAATCGGATCCTGCTTGGTCTGCTCGGCAATGGTGTCCAAAGCTCCATACACAATAGATTCGGCCACCGAGCGCTTGCCGCGCTGCATCACCTTCGTAATCAACACCCCCACCTCGGGGCTACTGAATCGAAGTTCCGGGGCCTTTTCGCGTTTTTCTGCACGACGACGTCTCATGGGATAATCCTACTACTTGCTGGCTTCTTTTTTGGGGCGTTTCGTGCCGTATTTGGAACGGCCACGGCGGCGCTGTCCCCAACCCGGTTGCTCATTGACACCCGAGCAGTCGAGGCTGCCACGCACAATGTGATAGCGAACGCCGGAGAGATCCTTCACACGGCCGCCGCGAACGAGCACCATGCTGTGCTCTTGCAGGTTGTGCCCGACGCCAGGAATGTACGCCGTTACTTCGACGCCATTGGTCAGGCGAACACGCGCGATCTTGCGAAGCGCAGAGTTCGGCTTCTTCGGCGTCATCGTCTTGACGAGAAGGCAAACGCCTCGACGCTGCGGGCACTTTTCCAGCGCCGGCGACTTGCTCTTGTATTTGGACGCATATCGTCCTTTACGTACCAGTTGATTAATTGTTGGCATATCTCTTCCTACATTCTCAAAAGGGCGGCAAGAATACCAGCCTCCTGCCGCTTTGGCAACTATTCCTCTGTTTCCGTGTTCGCGGCATCGCCAAAACGGTCGCCCAGCAGCTCTTCTGCCGAGATCGGTTCCGCCAGCGGCACCAGTTTGATGTTCTTGTACATCCCGAATCCAGTACCCGCCGGAATCAGGTGCCCCATAATCACGTTTTCCTTGAATCCGCGCAGATGGTCAATGCGGCCCAAGGTGGCGGCATCGGTCAGCACACGTGTCGTGTCCTGGAACGAAGCAGCCGAAATAAAGCTCTCGGTCTCCAGGGATGCTTTTGTGATGCCGAGCAACACTGGCGACGCTTGCGCAGGGCGCTTGCCCTCTGCCATCGCGCGCTGGTTGACATCCAAGAACGCTTGCTTCTCAACCTGCTCGCCCCACAAAAATTCGGTATCGCCGGGCTCGGTGATGCGGACCTTCTTGAGCATTGAGCGAACAATGATCTCGATGTGCTTGTCGTTGATATCCACACCCTGCAGGCGGTACACAGTCTGCACCTCGTTGACCAGGTATTCCTGCAATTCCTGAGGACCGCAAATTTCGAGAACTTCCTGGGGAACCACAGGACCTTCCGTCAATTGTTGCCCCTTCTTCACGCGGTCGCCCTGGAAGACGACGATGTGCGTATCCATCGGAATCAAGTGCTCTTCCTCGGCGCCCGTCATCGGATCCTTCACCAACAGCTTGCGGCGGCCACGCGCTGTGCCCGCAAACTCCACCACACCGTCGATTCGAGAAATTTCCGCAGCATCCTTCGGACGGCGCGCTTCAAACAGCTCTGCCACGCGAGGCAGACCACCGGTGATATCCTTGGTGCTCGTCATCTTGCGCGGCGTCTTCGCGAGCATTGCGCCTGCCTCCACCCGCTCCCCATTTCGCGCGATAACGTGTGCATCGGCTGGAATTGAGTAGGAGTGCGTGATTTCCTGGGTGTCAAGCGAGCGCAGCACGATCTGCGGATGCAGACCTTCCTTGTGCTCCAAGATGACGAGGCCTTCAATACCGGTCGCCTCGTCAACCTCTTTTTTGACCGTCACGCCTTCGATGAAGTCGCGCAGCTCGATTGTGCCGCGTGATTCGGAGAGAATCGGCACGTTGTACGGATCCCACTTGACGAACGACTGGCCCTTCTTGACCGAGCCGTTGTCCTCCACGGCAATTGTAGCGCCAATCACCAACGTGTGCTTCTCAAGCTCGCGCCCCTCGTTGTCATAAATTCCGATGACGCCATTCTTGTTGAGCACCACAAACGTGCCTTCCTGCGTTTTGACTGTGCGCAGGTCTTGATAGTGAATGATTCCGTCATTGCGAGCGATGATTTGCGGCTGCTTGAACACGGCAGCGGCCGTACCACCAATGTGGAACGTACGCATCGTGAGCTGAGTGCCCGGCTCGCCGATGGACTGCGCGGCGATGATGCCCGTGGATTCGCCCAACGCAACCGGTCGGCTCGTCGCCAGGTTTCGACCATAGCAACGCGCGCAGCATCCGCCGCGCGATTCGCACGTCAACACGCTGCGGATGCGAATGGAATCCAAACCGAGTTTGTCAATGCGATCGCGCGCCTTCTCATCAATTTCTTGATCAGCGGCCACAATCACATCCTTCGTCAGCGGATCGCGAATATCATCCGCCGCCGTGCGGCCCAGAATACGGGAGGCGAGAGGAACGAGCTCGTCGTCGCCTTCCAGAATGGGCTTGATCTCAATGCCATTGAGCGTATTGCAGTCTTGCTCGACAATGATCACGTCCTGCGCAACATCAACCAGCTTGCGTGTCAAATAACCGGCATCGGCCGTCTTGAGCGCCGTATCCGCCAACCCCTTTCGAGCGCCGTGTGTAGAGATGAAATACTCCAGCACGCTCAACCCCTCGCGGAAGTTGGACAGAATGGGCTTCTCGATAATCTCGCCCGAGGGTTTGGCCATCAAACCGCGCATACCCGCGAGCTGGCGAATCTGCTGACGATTACCGCGCGCGCCCGAGTCCACCATCATGTAGAGAGGGTTGACATCATGGCGACCCTCATTGAATTCCAATGCGCCAAACATCACACCGGAAATGCGGTCGGTCGCATGTGTCCAGATGTCAATGATCTTGTTGTAGCGCTCGCCGTCCGTGATGATGCCCTTGCGATACTGGGACTCAACATCCGCAATTTGCTTGTTGGCATCGGCCACGATTTCCTTTTTGTCCGCCGGAACAATCATGTCCGCCAAACCGATCGAAACGCCGGCCATCGTCGCGAACTCAAAGCCCAATGCCTTCAGGCGATCCAAGCAGCGAACCGTTTCCTCGTGCCCGGCGATTTGATAGCAGCGATAAATCAGCTCCTCGAGCTTCTTCTTCGGCACCGACCCATTATAGAATCCGAGAGAAGCCGGCCAGATTTCATTGAAGAACACGCGTCCAACCGTCGTCTCGATGACCGACTTGGTCTTGTCGCCATAGTAGGTGTCGCGTCCAAAATCCGGATTGCGATACCGAATGCGATCGTGCACGCGGAAGGCCCCGTCATCGAATGCAGTGTGAACTTCGTCTGCATCTCCAACCAAAGGCAAATGCTCGACTTCCACCTCGTTCTTCGCCGCAGTTTGGCGCCGGCGAATGCGATCCTTCTGCGACTCAATGGTCATGTAGTAGCAACCGAGCGCAATGTCCTGCGTCGGCGTCATGATCGGCTTGCCGCTCGAAGGCGAAAAAATGTTGTTTGGCGCCAACATCAGAAGGCGCGATTCCATTTGCGCTTCGATGGATAGCGGAACATGCACCGCCATCTGGTCGCCGTCGAAGTCTGCGTTGTACGCCGTGCAGACCAAGGGGTGAATGCGAATTGCTTCGCCCTCAATCAGAACGGGCTCGAAGGACTGAATCGAAAGACGGTGCAGCGTCGGAGCGCGGTTGAGCATGACCGTGTGGCCGCGCGTCACCTCATCGAGAATATCCCAAACCTCGTTGGCCTCCTTCTCGATCATCTTCTTCGCGCTGCGAACGGTGTGGACCACCCCCAATTCTTTCAGACGGCGAATGATGAACGGCTCGAAAAGAACCAGGGCCATCTTCTTCGGCAGTCCGCACTGATTGAGTTTCAACTCGGGACCAATGACAATGACCGAACGGCCGGAATAATCCACGCGCTTTCCAAGCAAGTTCTGGCGGAATCGGCCTTGCTTGCCGCGAAGCATATCGCTGAGCGACTTGAGCGGGCGGCTGCCCGCCCCCGTCACCGCGCGACCGTGGCGACCGTTGTCAAACAAGGCATCCACGGCTTCTTGCAGCATGCGCTTTTCATTGCGAATGATCACATCCGGCGTTTTGAGCTGGAGAAGATTGCGTAAACGATTGTTGCGGTTGATCACCCGGCGATACAGATCGTTGAGATCCGACGTCGCAAAGCGACCGCCCTCGAGCGGAACCAACGGGCGCAGATCCGGCGGAATCACCGGCAACACCTCGAGAATCATCCACTCGGGGCGCGTATTCGTGCGGCGAAACGCATCCAAAATCTTGATGCGCTTCATCAACTTCTTCTTCGTCTGCTTGCTGCGCGTCTCGGCCATTTCGCGGTCGAGTTCCTGAATGGTCTTCTCGAGCTCAATGCGCTTCATCAAATCGCGCACGCCCTCGGCGCCCATCTTCGCAATGAAGCCGTCGCCGTATTTATCCTGCGCCTCGCGAAACTCCATCTCGCTGAGCAACTGTTTTTCCTGCAGCGAAGTATTCTCGCCCGGATCAATGACGACATAGTCCTCATAGTAGAGCACGCGCTCGAGGTTGCGAGCCGTCATATCCAACACCGCGCCCATGCGGCTCGGCGTGCACTTGAAGAACCAGATGTGCGAGACGGGAACCGCGAGATCAATATGACCCATGCGCTCGCGGCGCACGCGGGAAACCGTCACCTCGACGCCGCAGCGATCGCAAACCACACCCTTGTGCTTGATGCGCTTATACTTTCCGCACGAGCACTCCCAATCCTTGGTCGGCCCGAAAATGCGCTCGCAAAACAAACCGCCCTTTTCGGGCTTGAATGTGCGGTAGTTGATGGTCTCGGGATTCTTGACTTCGCCGCGACTCCACGACCGAACCGTTTCGGCCGAGGCCACGGTGATGCTCGCCCAATCGAATCCACCGCTTTGGGTGGACTCATCGCCCAAGAGTTGCTGTGCTGCGTTCGTACTTGTATTTTCGACCATAAAACTTCGTGCTCCTGCTTCGCCAGTGACGGTTGCTTGCCCGGATTATTCCTTCTTCCGATGAACCCGAATATCCAGGACCAGGCTCTGCATTTCCTTCATCAACACGTTGAACGATTCCGGCATGCCGGCATCCAACACGTTTTCCCCCTTCACGATGGACTCGTAAATACGGGTCCTTCCCTGCACATCGTCGCTCTTGACGGTGAGCAGTTCTTGCAGCGCATACGCCGCACCATAGGCTTCCATCGCCCATACTTCCATTTCGCCGAAGCGCTGACCGCCTGATTGCGCCTTGCCGCCGAGCGGCTGCTGCGTAACCAACGAGTAGGGACCAACGGCGCGGGCATGGATCTTGTCGCTAACCAAGTGATGCAGCTTGAGCATGTAAATCATGCCCACCATCACGCGCTGATCAAACGCATCGCCCGTGCGGCCATCATACAAGACCGTCTTGCCATCCTCATCGAGGCCCGCCTTGACCATCATCTCGCGCACAGCCTTCTCGGAAATACCGTCGAACACCGGCGTTGCGGCATGCAAGCCCAGTCGGTGGCAGGCAATGCCCAAGTGCGTCTCGAGCACCTGACCGACGTTCATTCGGCTCGGCACACCCAGCGGATTCAGCACAATATCAACCGGCGTTCCATCCGGGAGAAACGGCATATCCTCGTCGGGAACCACGCGGGCAACAACGCCCTTGTTACCGTGACGACCCGCCATCTTGTCGCCGACCGAAAGCTTCTTCTTGCTGGCGACATAGACCTTCACCTGCTTGACCAGACCCGGCTCAATGTCATCTCCACTCTCCACACGGTCCAGGGAGCGATCCTTTTCCAGCTCCAACTCCGCAAACTTGTGCGTGAACTCGCCAATGATGGCCTGAATCTTGATCTGAATGGGACTCGGATCAATTTCGATATGATTGTAAGAAGCCGCCAATTTGCGGAGCAGCATTTTCGTAATCTTCCGGTTCGCCGGAATGATGACTTCGCCGGTCTCCATGTTGACCACATCCAGCGGGATCTTTTCACCCAACAGAATGTTGCTCAGGGCCTCTGTCAAATCTTCCGTCAGCCGCTCGTGCTTCGCTGTGAAATCTTCCTCAATTTGTTTGGACTGCTTCCTGCGCTCGGCTGGAGTCAACTTGCTGTCCTTGCTGTCCTGGCGCGCCGAAAGTTTGACGGCCATCACAATGCCATAGGTGCCCGAGGGAACCGTCAGTGAAGTGTCGCGAACGTCCGCGGCCTTCTCTCCGAAAATCGCGCGCAGCAGGCGTTCTTCCGGCGCCAGCTCCGTCTCGCTTTTCGGGGTGATTTTGCCCACGAGAATATCGCCCGGCTTCACTTCCGCGCCAATGCGCACCACACCGTCGTGACCGAGGTTCTTCAGAGCCTCCTCGCCCACGTTGGGAATGTCCCGCGTAATTTCTTCCGGACCCAACTTCGTATCGCGAGCGCCACACTCGAACTCCTCGATGTGGATGGACGTATACACATCCTCGCGCGCCAGCTTTTCACTGATCAAAATGGCGTCTTCGAAGTTGTAGCCGCACCAGGGCATGAACGCGACCATCACGTTGCGCCCCAGCGCCAACTCGCCCTTGTCCGTGGAAGGACCATCCGCCAGAACATCGCCCTTCTTGACCTTCTGGCCGACCTTCACAATCGGCTTTTGGTTGACGCAGGTGCCGCCGTTCGAGCGCATGAACTTGCGCAATTCATACACCTGATAGTCGCTCTTGGGCGTCTTCTTTGTCGGCGCCTCGCCATCCGTCGAAACGATGATCTTCGAACTGGATACATAGGCGACCTTGCCCGGCGCCAGCGCAAGCGCAAGCACTCCGGAGTCGCGTGCCACCTTGCCCTCCATCCCCGTCGCCACATACGGACGCTCGGACTGAAGCAAAGGCACGCCCTGGCGCTGCATGTTCGAACCCATCAATGCGCGGTTCGCGTCGTCATGCTCCAAGAATGGAATCAAACCGGCCGCAACCGAAACAAGCTGCTTCGGCGACGTGTCCATGTAGTCCACACGATCCGGCTCCACCTCAATGAAATCGCCCCGATAGCGAACCGGAACCAACTTGCCCGTGAACGCGCCCTGCGCATCCACCGGAGCATTGGCCTGTGCGATCACATAGTTTTCCTCCTGGTCCGCCGTGAGGAAATCAATATCCGTGGTCACCTTCCCCGAGATCACCTTGCGATACGGACTCTCAATGAATCCGAAATCGTTCACACGGGCAAACGTGGAAAGCGAGGAAATGAGTCCGATGTTCGGACCTTCCGGCGTCTCAATGGGACAAATGCGCCCATAGTGGCTGGAATGCACGTCGCGCACTTCGAAACCCGCTCGCTCGCGAGACAAGCCGCCGGGGCCCAACGCGCTCAAGCGGCGCTTGTGCGTGAGCTCGGCCAATGGATTCGTCTGATCCATGAACTGCGAAAGCTGGCTTCGGCCAAAGAAGTCGCGAATCGTTGCCGACAGCGCCTTCGGATTCACCAATTTCTGGGGTGAAAGTTTTTCCGTTTGCGAGTCGAACATCTGGATGCGGTCTTTCACGATGCGCTCAGCGCGCGCCATTGCGGCACGGCACTGGTTTTCCAGCAGCTCGCCCACGGTGCGCACGCGGCGACTGCCGAGGTGGTCAATGTCGTCCACCATGCCCTCGCCCTTCCGCAAACCCACGAGATATTTGATCGCCGCGATAAGATCTTCCTTCTGAAGAACGCGGCCCTTCTCTTCATCTTCCAGATCCGGCAATCCCAATTTCTGCTGAATCTTGTAGCGTCCCACGCGGCCCAAATCGTAGCGGCGCGGATCGAAGAAAATGCGCTTCAGCAATTGCTTCGCATTGGATGTCGTCGGCGGATCGCCGGGGCGCAACTTGGTGTAAATATCCTTCAGCGCTTCTTCCGTGCTGCGCGTGCCATCCTTTTGGATGGACTTGAGCAACAGCCCTTCATCCCACTCCACATTCACCACGCGAATACTGGAAAGGCCCGCCGCCTTCATCTGCTTCACGAGGTCGCGCGTCAACGGCTCATAGCAGCGAGCCAAGACGATGTTCGAGTTCACATCAATCGCATCTTCGCGCAACACGCGGTGCGAGAGGGCGGCTTCCGAGGGATTCCCGCCCAGATCAATCTCTTCCAACTCGTAGAAGATCGCGAGCAAATCGTCGTTGTTGTCATAGCCCAGAGCGCGGAGGAATGTCGAAGCTAGAAACTTGCGGCGGCGACGCGTGCGATCGAGATAAATGTGCAAATTGTCCGAAGCATCGAACTGCACCTCAACCCACGAACCGCGATCCGGAATGATGCGGAAGGAGAACAGCACCGTTCCATTGGGATGCAAATTCTGTTCAAAACAAATGCCCGGAGAGCGATGCAACTGACTCACCACCACGCGCTCGGCGCCGTTGATGATGAAACTACCCTGCTCCGTCATGAGCGGCACTTCACCCATGTAGACATCTTCATCGCGCGCGTCGTTCCCGTCTTTGATGCGGAACGTAACGTAAAGGGCAGCCGCATAGGACTGACCTTCGCGAATGCACTCCACCGGCCCGAGTTTCGGCTCGCTGACCTCGAACTTTACAAAATCGAGCGTGATGTTGCCGTCGTTGCTGACAACCGGAAACGCCTCCCGAAATACAGCCTGCAACCCGACGCGCTTTCGCTTCGCCGGCGGCACGCCCAGTTGCAGGAAGTCTTTGTACGAGTTCGTCTGAATCTCGATGAGATTCGGAGCTTCAATAATGTCAGTCAGCTTGCCGTAATTAATTCGTTCTGCCATCTGTCACCTTCGGGCAACCCTATCGCCCTCGAGGTTCAACCGTCGCGCACACCCCGTCAAAACGGGCCATCAAAAGAACACGAAAATCCAACGGCTGGAAAAGCGGCCTCGTCCGCCTTCCAACCGCTGGAAATCTCGCGTGCGAAGCCTTACTTGACTTCGACCTTGGCGCCTGCAGCTTCCAACTTGGCCTTGATGCTCGCGGCCTCGTCCTTGCTTGCGCCTTCCTTGATGGTTTTGGGAGCGCCTTCCACCAGGTCCTTGGCTTCTTTCAAGCCGAGGTTGGTCAAAGCGCGCAGCTCTTTAATAACCTGAATCTTGTTGGCGCCACCATTGGCCAGCACCACCGTGAATTCGGTCTGCTCTTCCGCCGGTGCCGCAGCTGCGGCCCCTGCGGGCGCTGCCGCGACAGCCACCGGAGCGGCCGCCGACACACCCAGCCGCTCTTCCAGCAGTTTGACCAGCTTGGACAAATCCAAAACCGTCATCTGCTCGATTGCGGAGACAATTTCTTCCATCTTTTGCGTTGCTTCTGCCATTTCAGTTACTCCTTCACTTCGTTCGATAGTTTGTTATTCGGTTCAGGCCGACTGCCCCTTTTTCTCCGCGTACGCCTGCAGGACATACAGCATGCTCGCGACTTTCTGCTGCAGCACACCGACCAACTGAGACATCGGCGCGGCAATGGTGCCGACCACCTGACCCAGTAGGACTTCCCGCGACGGCAACGCAGCGAGGCTCTCCACGTCCGCCGGAGAAAGAAGCTGACCCTGAAGCCCGCCCGCTTTGATGGCCGGCTTCTCATTTTCTTTGATAAAATCCTTCAGGATCTTGGCTGCAGCGACCACATCGCCCGTTCCGTAGACCACCGCAGAGGGGCCGCTCAGCGTCGCGGAATCAATCGTCGGCAACCCGCACTCTTTCGCCGCCATCCCGAACTGCTTGTTTCCGACAACTTGGAAGCTGGCCTTCGCCCCGGAGAGACGCTTGCGCAAATCATCCGTCTTGGTGACAGTCAGTCCGTTGTAGTTCGTCAGAATGAAGAACGACGAGCCCGACAATTTGGCCCGCACCTCTTGCAACATTGAAACTTTTTCAGCTCTCATCGGTCACCCCTCAAGCCGCCGTGACGGCGTCGCGGACGTTAACGTGCAAACCTGCTCCCATCGTGGAGCTCAGGGTGCACCGCCTGATGTAAATCCCCTTGGCCGCCGCGGGGCGCGCATGTTGTACCGCACCGACAACAGCCTGGCAGTTTTCCAGTAGTGCCTCAGGCGCGAAGGAAAGTTTTCCAAACGGAACTTGCACGTTGCCGTTTTTGTCCATCCGGAACTCGACGCGGCCCGCCTTGAATTGCTTGACCGCGCTGGCTGTGTCCTCCGTCACCGTTCCCGACTTCGGGTTCGGCATCAATCCGCGAGGACCCAACACTTTTCCGAGCTTGCGCACTTCCTTCATGCACTCAGCGGTTGAAACAATCACGTCAATATCCGTCCATCCGCCAGCCACTTTCGCCAGCAGATCTTCGTAGCCCACATGATCGGCGCCAGCGGCGCGCGCCGCATCAGCCTGCGGACCCGTTGCAAAAACGAGGACGCGAACGTTCTTTCCCGTGCCGTGAGGCAGGGCAACGGTTCCGCGGACGTTCTGGTCCGATTGCGTGGGATCGACGCCCAAGCGAAAAGCGATTTCCGCCGTCTCATCGAACTTGGAATACTTGTTGGCCTTCAGGAACGCAATGGCGTCGGCCAGCTCATAGAGCTTGGTCCGATCCACCTTTGCGATCACGGCCCGATGTTTCTTTCCGTGTTGCGCCATTTTATTCTACCTCGACTCCCATACTGCGCGCCGTGCCCTCAATGAGGCGGCATGCGTGGTCAACGTCTCGTGCATTAATGTCTTTTTCTTTGATTTTCGCGATCTCTTGAATCTGCTTGCGCGTGACCTTCCCGACCTTATCGCGGTTCGGCACGCCCGAGCCCTTCGCAATGCCTGCCGCACGCTTCAACAGCGTCGCCGCCGGCGGGCTCTTCGTAATAAAGCTAAACGACTTGTCCTGATAAACCGAAATCACCACCGGAATAATCAACCCGGTGTCTTTCTGGGTGGCCGCGTTGAACTCTTTGCAAAATGCCATGATGTTCACGCCTTGCTGACCCAACGCAGGACCAACCGGAGGCGCAGGATTGGCCTGGCCGGCGGGAATTTGCAACTTAACAATCGCTACTACTTTCTTTGCCATAACGGGGTATCAGGAGTTTGGCTACTCGCGCCGCTCGCCGGATTTCCGGGACTCAACGCCGCCACCAAACCACTCTCCTATTTTTTTGCGTCGTCTTTTTCTACCTGCCAATACTCGAGTTCGACCGGGGCCGAACGTCCAAAAATGGATACGGAAACTCGCAGTTTCCCGCGCTCGGGATCAATTTCTTCAATAACACCGCTGAAGCTCAGGAACGGGCCGTCGTTGATCTTGACGGTCTCGCCGACTTCAAAATTGACCTTGAGCTTGACCTTTTCTTTCTTCTCTTCGATTTGAGCCATGATGTTGTTGACTTCCTCTTCGCGAAGAGGAACGGGACGATCGCCCCCGACAAACCCAATCACACCAGGCGTGTCCTGAATGAAATACCAGCTCTTCTCCACCAACTGCCGATTTTCATCGTAGAGATGAATGTTGAGGAGAACATAGCCCGGATAAAACTTGCGCGTTGTCGTGGTCTTCTTGCCGTGCTTCACCTCGGAGATCTTTTCCGTCGGAATCAATATCTCGCCGACGTACTCCTCTACCTCCTCCAGCTTGGCGCGTCGCGCAATATTTTCGCGGACCTTGCCCTCCTTGCCGGAAAGCGTATGCAATACAAACCACTGCTTTTCCATAGTCCCTACCTATGCTCCCCTAGCGCATTACCGCGCGGAGCAGGACATTCAAAATGACGTCACTCAAACTGACGACAACCCCGAGAATCGCGATGGACACAATCACGACGACCGTGGACTCCATCAATTCGGTTCGAGTGGGCCATGTGCACTTCTTGAGTTCCACTTGCACTTCGCCGACAAATGAGCGTGTGCCGGATATAGCTTGTCCTAGTTTATTCACAATTTGATCGGTAAGCGAAACTGGCAGGGCAGGAGGGACTTGAACCCCCAACACCCGGTTTTGGAGACCGGTGCTCTGCCAATTGAGCTACTGCCCTGTTGGTCTTTACTGTACTACTTGACCTCGCGATGCAGCGTATGTTTGCGCTCGAACTTGCAGTACTTCTTCAGCTCAAGACGCTCTCCGCCTTTCCGCTTGTTTCGCGTGGTCGTATAGGACCGGCGCTTACAATCCGTACAGGCAAGTGAAATGATTTCCCGTGGCATATTGACTCTTTGCCTCGATGCCGCGCCGACCGCGGCCATCGCCGCGGTCGGCCGGACATCCGAAACTCAATTTACTTGATGATTTCCACTACACGACCCGCACCGACTGTGCGCCCGCCTTCACGAATGGCGAAGCGCATGGCCTTCTCCATCGCGATCGGCGTGATCAAGCTCACATCGAAACTGATGTTGTCGCCCGGCATAACCATTTCCACGCCTTCCGGCAAGGTGATGTCGCCCGTCACGTCCGTTGTGCGGAAGTAGAACTGGGGACGATAACCCTTGAAAAAAGGCGTGTGGCGCCCGCCTTCGTCCTTGCTCAGGACATAGACTTCCGCCTTGAACTGCGTGTGCGGCGTCACAGAGCCCGGCTTCGCGAGAACCTGACCGCGCTCGACGTCCTCTTTCTTTAGACCGCGGAGCAGCGCGCCAATGTTGTCGCCCGCTTGACCCTGGTCGAGAAGCTTGCGGAACATTTCAACGCCCGTGATCGTGGTCTTCTGCGTGGGACGGAGACCGATGATTTCGATTTCTTCGCCGACCTTCACAATGCCACGCTCAACACGACCCGTGACGACTGTGCCGCGTCCTTCAATCGAGAACACGTCTTCGATCGGCATCAAGAACGGCTGATCAACCGCGCGGACCGGCTCCGGAACGTGCGCATCAATCGCGTCCATCAAATCCTGAATGCACTTGGTGGCCGGCTCATCCGGCGTCTTGGCATGCAGCGCGCCCAACGCGGAACCGCGAACGATCGGGGTGTCATCGCCAGGGAACTCATACTTGTTCAACAGCTCGCGGATTTCCAACTCGACGAGTTCGAGCAGCTCCGGATCGTCAACGAGGTCAACCTTGTTGAGGAACACCACAATCGCCGGCACGCCGACTTGGCGAGCGAGCAGGATGTGCTCCTTTGTCTGCGGCATCGGCCCATCCACCGCGCTGACCACGAGGATCGCACCGTCCATCTGGGCGGCGCCGGTGATCATGTTCTTGACGTAGTCCGCGTGACCGGGACAGTCAACGTGCGCATAGTGGCGCGTGTTGGACTCGTATTCCACGTGGGAAATCGCAATCGTCAGGATCTTGGTAGGATCGCGGCGACCCTGCGACTCGGAAGCCTTGGCGACCTGGTCATAGCTAATGGGCTGGGCAAGTCCCTTCAAGGACTGCACGTGGGTGATAGACGCCGTCAACGTGGTCTTGCCATGGTCAACGTGACCAATCGTGCCAACGTTCACGTGCGGCTTTGTGCGCTGGAATGTTTCCTTTGCCATTTTCCTTCTCTCCTCGCGTTTTACTGCGTTATCAGTTGCCTTATATAAATTCCTCACCGTCGCCCGCGATGGCCCACGCCACCGCACTCACTCTTCGCCTCTACACTCGCCTCGCGACACCCCCAGCGAGAGTGGAGCCCACGAGCCGGATCGAACGGCCGACCTCGTCCTTACCAAGGACGTGCTCTACCGACTGAGCTACGTGGGCATCCCGGCAACGACCAAATAACACCAGACAACACACCTTTCCTCCACAAATCGCCTAAATCCGCGATGCAGAGAGGTGCTTGATTCGATGTTATTTAACCGCCACTTCCACAAAACTTTCATCTGTGGAAGCGCTAAGTGGGAGATATATGCCCGATCCGTCTAGCCTCTGTCAACAGACAATCGGCCAAAATGCGAAAAAAATTGACCGCGCCCAATGGGCCGTCAGAATGCGCGGCCATGTCGACCCCTGCACATTCCCATAATCGCCCAACCATTGCAATCCTAGGCAGCGGGCAACTGGCCAAAATGATGGCTCAGGCCGCGACCCAACTCGGGTGTCGCGTCAAAGTCCTCGAAAACAGGCCTAATCCTGCCCCGCTTGCGGATTGGGAGGTGACGCTGGGCGATTGGAATGATCCGGCTGTCTTGATCCCCTTTGCAGAGGGTGCGGATGTCGTTACGCTGGAAAATGAGTTTATCGAGTCCGATGCTTTGGCCGAACTGGAGGTTTCGGGGCGCCTCCTCTTCCCCCCCGCTGCCTGCCTGGCGCAGGTCCAAGACAAATTGCTCCAAAAGGAGGCTCTCGCGGCTGCCAATCTGCCGCTGGCACCGTTTCGACCGGTCTCCTCTCCCGACGAGGTCGTTGAGGCGGCCGAGCGCTGGGGTTGGCCGCTCGTCTTGAAGCGCCGAAAGCTGGGCTACGATGGCAAGGGCAATGCCACGATTCGTTCGGCAGCCGAGGTCGCGGCGGCATGGCAAAAACTGGAGGGCGGCGCGGCAGCGCTCTATGTCGAACAATTTTGCCCGTTCGATCGCGAACTCGCAGTGATGGTCACCCGTGCGCGACCCGATGTTTCTGACGAGGTGGTCGTATACCCCGTTGTGGACACACTTCAGCGCGACCACATCTGCCACACCGTCACCGCGCCGGCGCGGCTACCGCCCGAATGGATGGCGGCTGCATCGCTCACGGCAAAACGCGCAGTGGAGGCCATTGGGGGCGTAGGCAGCGTGGGTGTGGAGCTTTTTCTGATGTCCGATGGCCAGATTCTAATCAATGAAATGGCGCCGCGCGTGCACAACTCCGGTCACTATTCGATCGAGGGGTGCGATTGCTCACAATTTGAAAATCATATCCGGGCGATCCTCGGCTGGCCGCTCGGCTCCCCCACCCTGCGCGCTCCGGCTGCGGCGATGGTGAACCTCATAGGCGCCGGCGATGGGCCCGCAATGCCTATGGGCCTCCGCGATGCACTCGCCGTCGAGGGTGCACAGATTCACATTTATGGCAAGGACCGCAGCATGAAGGGCCGGAAGATGGGCCACGTCACCGCGCTCGGCCCGACGCCCGAAAAGGCGCTTGCGATTGCGCAGCGCGCAGCGCAGCGCCTCCGCTTCGGCTAGCGCCGGACGCCTTTCGGAACTTCAGAGCGGCCAAGGCTCGAAGGGCCTCAGATGGGCTCAGGCACTCTGTTCAGCGAGTGCACTCGCGGCTGCGAGGCGTTTCTGCTTGCGCATAACAAGCAGCATGGCGATTCCGCCGAGAACGCCGAAGCCGGACATAATGACATACCAGAACGTCCATCCATAGGTCTCCTGCGTGGCCTCGAGGACGCGCCCGGTGATAAAGAGCGAGATGGCTCCACCGTAGTATTGGAAAGAGTCAATCACGCCCGCCGCAAAACCAGCCATCTTCTTCCCGCCAATATCCATCGGCGCAGCCGCGCCGACGATCGAGTGGGTCGAGTTCGCCGTCAAAGCGATCAGAATGAGGATGAGGCAGCCCAAGAAGATGCCACGGCTCGTCGGACCAACAAGTCCAAAGAGCAGAATCACCGCCGCGCACGAGATCACAAAGGCCTCGAAGAAATAGAGTGTCATCGCAACAGGCGAACGGTGTCCCTTGAAAAAGCGGTCCGATACCCACCCGGAAACAAACGAGCCGAACACAGCCATCATGGGCATGGCGGTCAAAGTCAGGACGGCGGCAACCGGAATGTTCACCTTCATGTCGAAGCCGAGCGCCTCTTCAAAGTAGAGGATCGCCAATTGATCGCTGCTCTGTCGAACCGCGCCCGTGCAGCCATAGGCGGCCGCATAGAACCAGACGAGCGGATGTGTGAAGATCGTCTTGAACGACTCCTTCAGCGAAACCGTGACACCGGCCGAATTGTCTATTTCGTCGGGAACCGCGCCGGGATAGCCCGCCTCTTCCGGCGTCTGCTTGGCCGCGAGCCACATAAAGATCGCACAGGCCGCAGTAATCAGCGGCGGGATGCGAAAGAGCCATCGCCAGTCGCCCGGTTCCGCAATCACCATGGTGCCAAACGTGATGCCCGCCAAGATCATCGGCGCAAGTTTGCTGATGCTGACCTGTCCGAGCTGAATCATGAACCCGAAGATTCCAGCAAAGGTGCCCCGCTCTCGGCGCTGGAACCACGCAGCGTTAATCTTGACCATGCCCGGCGCGCCAAATGCCTGCATATAGCCGTTAATCAGCCAAATCAGCGAAAACGTCGCAAAGGTGCCCACAAATGAAGCAAAGCCAAAGACGAGATTGATGATGACTGTGCCAATCGCGCCAATCAACATGGAGCGCTTTCCGCCAATACGATCGCACAAGAGCCCGTTGATCAACTGACCCGTGCCATAGGCGAGGTTCCAAATCGCGAGCATGTCCGCGATCTGGCTCTTCGTGAAGCTGAACTCCTCCATCATCCCCGGCGTCGCGAATCGGAAGTTGTAACGGCACATATAATATGCGCCATATAGCAATCCGAGAGAGAACCAGTTGAGCCCGCGCCGACGCCTGAAACCCGCAGGATAGCGGATGCGGTCGGATGAAGATACTGATGATTGTGTGTCTGCCATGCAGAGAACACTCTATCAGAATCCACATCGCGCGCAAACAAGAAATCGCGCGCAAAAAAATTTCGCGACGAAGCGGAGCGTCGCGCTATCGCAAGGACAGCGCAGTGTTGCTGAAAATCGCGCAAAGGTATTCCGCAAAACATTTCGCAGCGTCGCGACGATTCCGTTATGATGCGCGCCATGAAATCTCTCGTGGGCATCATCATGGGCAGCGATTCCGATCTGCCGACAATGCAGAAGGCAGCCGATGCGCTGACCGAATTTTTAATTCCTTTCGAAATGAAGGTCGTCTCGGCTCACCGCACACCAGACGACATGGCGCGCTACGCCAAATCGGCCGCGCGCCGAGGTCTGAAGGTCATCATTGCCGGCGCAGGCGGCGCAGCGCACCTTCCCGGCATGACGGCAAGTCATACGACGCTTCCCGTGATCGGTGTGCCGATCGAGTCCAAGGCGCTCAAGGGAATGGACTCGCTCCTTTCGATCGTACAAATGCCCGCAGGCATCCCCGTCGCCACGGTTTCGATCGGAAACGGGCGCAATGCGGGGCTCCTCGCCGCTTCCATCCTCGCCACCTCCGATGCAAACCTCGCCAAACGCCTCGCCGCGTTCCGCCAACGCATGGCGAAAGAGTCTCGAGCAAAAAACAAAAACCTCGGTCAACAAGCGAGTTCCTAAATGACACTCTCTGACTGGATTCAAAAACACGCGCTTCCCACCACAGCGGCGGGATTCGACGCAATTCTCGCAGAACTGCCACAGGTCGAATTGCTCGCGCTCGGGGAGGCGCTGCACGGCGCCGAGGCGATCCTGATCCTGCGCAATCGCCTCTTCCAACGCCTTGTTGAACAACACCAATTTCGAGCCCTCGCTCTGGAGTGCAGCTTTCCCCAGGCGCGCTGCGTCAATGACTACATCCTCGGTCGCGGCGACCGCGCGCAATTCGATGATTGGCTCGGCCACGGCATGGGGATTCTCGAAGCCAACCGCGAACTCATTGAGTGGATGCGCGCCTACAACGAAACGTACCCCGAGGCGATTCACTTCTACGGCTTCGACATGCCGCTCGGAAAAGCATCCTTCGCCAGCCCGAGTTTTGTCCTCGATGCCGTGGATGACCCGGCGCGAAAACAGCGCATTGCGGACCTCATCGGTTCCGATAGCGACTGGGAAAACATGGCGGTCATTCAAGACCCCTCCAAGGGCATCGGCGCAACGCCGCGCGCGAACGAGCTGCGCGTCGAAATCGAGAATCTCATCGCGGAACTTCGGAATGCGCAGCCCGGCCGCACTGCCGCCCAACACGATGCCGCGCTCTGCCGGCAGCTCCTCGCGGCACACGCGATGATGGCGAGCGGCGCCAGCTATTCGCAAACACTCGGCATCCGCGACGCAATGATGGCCGACAACCTCGAGTTCATCCTGAATCGCGAGCGATCGCGCGGCCGCGTTTTTGCCTTCGCCCACAACAGCCACCTCAAGCGCTCACAGGCGCAATGGTCCATGGGCGCCATCACGCATTCGTGGTGGCCCGCAGGCGCGCGCCTCAGCGCAACACTCGGCCCCCGCTACGCGATCATCGGAACTGGCATTGGCGAATCGGCAGAAAACGGAATCGCCCCACCCGATCCCGGCTCACTCGAATCCCTTTTCACGGGCGACGCGCTCCTATCCCTTTCAAGCGCGCCTTCAGCGGAGTTCGATGCGCTCCCCACGCGCAGTGGCAGCGCGCTGAACCCGACGTATTTCCCGTGGTCGCGCGACACCGCGCGCGACTTCGACCATCTCGCGTTCGTCGCGACTTCCCCCTATCATCGCGGCGGCCTCCCGCTCCAGGCGTGGGACGGCACTCAATCGTAATAGTTTTGTTCGCGCACCAAAGCCGGCGGCATCTCGGTGACAAAGCGAGAAGGCGGATAGAACTGGGCATCGCCATCGCGCGCGCGGCGAAGCGCGGGTACACAGAGAAACAGCTCATCCTTCGCCCGCGTCGTGGCGACGTAGAACAGGCGTCGCTCCTCGGAGTCGTCCCCATCGTCGTTGAGCGAGCGCGAGGATGGAAACATGCCATCGGAGAGCCACAGGATAAACACCACGGGCCACTCCAACCCTTTGGCCTGATGAATCGTGCTCAATCGAACCGCCTCGGTGCGATCCTCGCTCGGCTCTTCAAGCTCCGCATCGAGATTGGTGAGCAACGCCATTTCACTCAGGAAGTCCGCCGTGCTCTCAAAGCGCTCGGTGAAGAGCACCAACTCTTCGAGATCCTCGGAGCGCCGCTCATAGTTGTCGAACGTCTCAACCGCATACTGATCATAAAACGCGGCGACGAATCGCTCGATCACCTTGCCCGGCGCCGCATCGAGGATGCCAAACACTTCCTCCAAATCCTGCCACGACGCGCGCGCGGCCACAGGCAGGAGCGAGGCCAGTTTCTGCCGCGCCGCCGCGTCGCGCAGGTCAAGCCGACCGCCCAGTGCCGACCACATCTTGTCGCACGTCTTCTTCCCCACCTTCGGAAACAGTTGGAGCAAGCGGTGGAAGGAAAGCGCGTCGCCCGGATTCGCCAGGAGGCGCAGCAACGCGCACGCATCCTTGATGTGCGCCTGCTCAAAGAATCGCATGCCGGATGTGATCTGAAACGGAATCCGCTCCCGCGCGAGAAGCAACTGCAATTCCAACGCGTGGTAGTGCGCGCGATATAAAATCACGATATCGTTCAGGCTGCGCCCCGCCATCCGCAGGCGGCGAATGCGATCGGCGATATAGAGCGCCTGCTGATCGCCATCGCGCAGCCGCACCACCATCGGCGGCTTCGTGGGCGGGCGCGTGGCGCGCAGCGTCTTCTGGAACTGCTCCGGATTGCCTGCGATGCACGCATTCGCCACATCCAAAATGCCGGGCACGCTGCGATAGTTCGTTTCGAGCTTGAACACAGAGGTGCCCGGATAGCGGCTGGGAAACGAAAGAATGTTTCGGAAATCCGCCCCGCGCCAGGAATAGATGCCCTGAAAGTCATCGCCCACCACCAAGAGATTGCGACGCTCCGCCGCAAGCGCATCCACCCATGCGGCCTGAATCACATTGGTATCCTGATATTCATCCACAAGGATGTGCAAAAAGCGTTCGCGATAGTTCGCGAGAATTGCCGGATGCTCGCGGAAAAGGCGCAGCCCGTTGACGAGCAGATCGTCGAAATCCATCGCGTTGGCCTCGCGCTTCTTCTGCTCATAGAGCTCGCGCACGCGCACCACATCCTGCAAATCAATATCGTGCGCGCCCAGCCGCTGCTCCGCAATCGAGAGCACGGGCGCCTCGCGACTCGTCGCCAGTCCATAGACAGACAGCAACACATCCGGCTTCGGAAAATGTTTGCCGAGCAAATTCAAGCTGTCCGCGGCCTGCTTCACAAGCGTACGCGAGTCGTCTTGATCCAGAATCGTGTAGTCCGAACCATAGCCCAACGCACTCGCGTAGCGCCGCAACATGCGATTGGCCATGTGGTGGAACGTGCCGCCCCACAGCCCGCCCACGCCCTCGCCCACCAACCCTCGCGCGCGCTCCAACATCTCGCGCGCGGCCTTGTTCGTGAACGTCAGCAGCAGAATCCGCTCCGGATCAATCCCGCGCTCCACCAGCCACGCCACCCGATAGGTCAGCGTCCGCGTCTTGCCCGTCCCCGCTGCGGCAATGATCAGAACCGGCCCATCCGGCGCCCGGACAGCCGCCAGTTGCTCCGCATTCAAATCGCTCTCAAAATTGACTTTCGACATCGTACAAAACCCACCCCTTCCAAGGGTTGGAAATCGCCCCGCCCGAACCTTCCAAGGATTGGAACTTTTCGCTCCTTTTATTCCAAGGATTGGAAGTTTCGCTGCGCGCCGTTTCCAACGATTGGAACTTTGTTAGTGCGCGGGCGCCGCCGCTGCCGCCGGTCGGCCCGGCCGGAGCAACGCCCAAAGATACAACACGGCGGAGGCCGTGGCCACTGCGCCGAGCACGCCCACAATCGCCAGCACGCTCCCGTGCCAACGCCAGACGCCCACCACATAGGCCACCGCGAGCAGCGCCAACCACGGCACGGTGCCGAAGCGGTGTTGCGCCATTTCAAAGTTCAGCAGCAGATAGGTGATGCCCAGCGGACACATGGCCAGCATGGTCATGCGCACCAGGTGCAGCAACTCGGGCGCGGGGTCGCGAATGCCGTAGAGAATCAGCAGCGGCAGCTTGGGCCACAAGAGGCAGACCGCCACACCTGCGCCAATCATTGCGGAGACCATTCCGAGCGCCTTCAGAAGAATCAAGCGGCTGCTGCGCGAGCTGGCGCCGGAGGAAATGACTTTGGGAAACATCGCCATCGCGATCGGCATGGGCAAGAAGACGACCGAGCGGCCGATGGTCGCGGCCCACGCATAGGCGTCTGCCTCGTTCGGATAGAAGTGTCGCACGATCATCACATCGCAATTCATCAGGATGCCATAGGCGCCGAGCATGAACATCGCGCCGAGGAAATAGGGACCGATTCCGCGCGTGGCCTTGACGGCGGGCCCCGCGCCGCGCGTGATCCACCACACGCTGAGGATGGCCGCCAACGCGCCATACAACGTCGCGAGGCCGTGCGCGAGAACGGCGTAGAACGCGGTCGCGCCGAGGAGCGCAACGAATCCGTAGCCGAGGGCCAGGCGGATGAGCGCCATGCCATGCATGGACGCGCTGAAGATCCAGAACCGCTGGATGCCCTGCAGAATACCCGCCGCCACGGGCAGAAGCATGAACGGAGGCAGGCACAGCGCCACGATGAGCACGGGACCGGGCGACTGGAGGTGGAAGAACCCAGCAATGGGCCCGTGCAGCAGCCACAGCGCCAGACTCAGCGGGAGCGAGAGCAGCCCGATCCGCAAACACCAACGCCACGCGATGGCGCGGACGAGCGCCGGGTCATTCGCGCGGTGCGCGCGCGCGGCAAATTGCGCCATGGCGTTGCGCAGCGCATCGAGCGGAGTGGAGAGCACGAGCATCATGTTCAGCAGCGCCGCGAGAATGCCATATTCGGATTCTTCCAGACGCCGCCCCATGATCATGTGAAAGACCACGGCGGCCGCGCTGGCGATGCCCGTGGTCACCACCAGCAGGAGGCTGTGGCTCAGGAGCTTGCCTTCAAATTGTGATTCGTTCTCGCCCATTATCCCGGCGGGCGATGTGTGACGCGGCCAAGCGTCCAGTCGTAGAGATACACCACCCACTTGAAGGGCGAGTAGAGCAGGCGCAGGCGACAAATTGCAACAAACATCTCGAGGGAGGCGCGGCCCACCTTCAATTGCGAGCCGCCGATGTCGTGCCAAACGGTCGGGTGCTCAATGATCCGGAAATGCGCGCGGCGCAACTTGAACAAGAGGTCCACATCGAACGCCCAGCGGGTGATGCCGATGCGCGGGAGAATGGTCTGCACCGCCTCGCGGGTGAGCACTTTCGCGCCGCACTGCGTATCGTGAATGTTCACCTTGAAAAACCAGCGCACAAAGAAATTGAAAATGCGCGAAGCGATGCGGCGCTTGAGCGGCTGCGGCGGAAGCACCACGGATTCCTTGAACCAGCGCGAGGCGATGATGGCGCCCGCATCGCCAATGTGCTTCGCGAGATCGTCAAACGCGGGCGGCTGCGTGGCGCCATCCGCATCCACAAAGCCGATCCGTTCGCCTCGCGCGGCGGCAAACCCCATCATCACCGCGCCGCCCTTCCCGATGGCGCGCGGTTCAACGAGTACCTTCACCGCGGGATAGCGCGCGGCAAACTCGCGCGCGATTCGCTCGGTGCCATCCTTGGAACCATTCACCGCCACGAGGATTTCGTAGTCGGCGCCCAATCGCGCGTCGTAGTAGTCCACGTAGGCCTGCAGCGTCGGCGGGAGACGCTGTTCTTCGTTGTAGGCGGGAATGACAATAGAGAGCTTCACGGCGCGCGCGAGTAGAGTCGTAGCGTGGTGTTGCCTTGCCCAAAATACGGAATCTCGCCCACCGGCGTATAGTGGGCTTCGATCAAATTCCAAAGTGCGCGGCTCTCTTCCGATGGCAACGGCGCAACGGCGGGCGCGGCAACGCTGAAGGAATAGTCGCTTAGCGCTGCGGCACGCGCGGGGGTAGCGGCGAGTGTTTCTTCCAATAGCTCGCGGTTGAGGACGTGCAGCTTTTCGGCGCGGTCGCGGGACCAATCGGGATAGTAGCTGAAAATGCCCATCTCCCAACCGCGCGGGACACGCAGGCCGGTTTCGACGGCGAGATAAGTGTCTTGCGTGAGCAGCTCGTGGGCATCGCCCGAGAGCGTCCGTATCTGCGCGGCAGCCTCGCGCAGTTGCAGGAGCGCAGGCTTCTCGCGCAATCGCCACCAAATGCGGTCGCGCCCGATCACCATCCACGCCTGATTCACCGGCGAAGACATCGCCGCCGCGCCGTTGAGCGCCAGCGCGACCCACAGCGCCACAGCCGTCGCGCGCGGCGCGCGGAGCGCGGGCAGTCGAAACACCGCTGCGGCCAGCAGCGCGGCAAAGAGCGGGAAGAGCGGCACTTGATAATCGTCGTAGGGCACGGGAGCCGAGGCCTGAACCAGCGCGATACCCGCCAGTGTCGCCCAGCCCGCCAGCACCAAGCCATCGCGCTCGCCCGCGCCGCGCGCCAATCCGCAGATTCGCGCAAGGACCAGCGCAAGGCCCACGGCGATGGCGACGAAGTAGCCCTGCGTCACCCGCGAGACGAGGCCGACCTTGAACGCCACCGTGGCCAAGGCGCTGCCGGCCTCGCGGTGTGCGTGATAGTCCAGCATGAAGAAGTGGAAGGCCTCCGGCGCCAGCGCATAAAAACTTCCCAGGAAGAGCGCCAACCCGAACCCACCGCCGAGGCCGAAGGCAATCCACGCGCGATCCCCCAGTTGCTTCCGCGCGAGCAACAGCCACACGCCGACAGCGGCGAGCGAAATGCCCGCCGTGATGCGCGTGGCGGCGGCGGCGGCAAAGGCGACGCCCGCCATCGCGAAGAGCAGCGCCGATTTGCGATGGCGCGCGCGCGCGGCGAACACAAAACCGGTCGTGAGGAACAGTGCGCAGAGCGAGTAGGTCTTCACCACCGTCGTGAAGTAGCTGTGATAGACATTCAGCGCGATGAGGATGAACGCGAGGATGGCGGCGGATCCTTTGTCTTGCGGCGCCGAAATGCGCGCGGCAAAGGCCGCCGCGGCCAGCGCGGCGACGAATCCCAACAGCGCCGTCAGCGCCCGCCCGCCCGCGAGGCCCCACGCGGCAGTCCACGCGTGGCCCAGTCCATAGACGAGCGGCAGCATCGGGCCTTGCGTGAAGGCAAAATCGCGAAAGGGCAACTGCCCTTCGCTGACGAGGCGCGCGGCATAGAGATACCACCCCTCGTCCTGATTGAGTTCGCCCATGAAAAGGTTGGCCACTGCGAGCGCGAACCACCCGGCGACAGCGAGGACGAGGAGCAGAATTGAGGCGCGACGACTCAAGCGATCCCCTTCACTTCGTCCGCAAGGTCGCGGAAGAATTGATGCAAGAGTTCAGAACCTTTCTGAAGGCTGGCGACCTCGATATATTCGTCCGCTGTGTGCGCTTGGCGGATGCTGCCGGGCCCGAATACGGCGACTTCGCGGCAGGTCTGTGAAAACGGCCCTGCATCGCTAAACCAACCGGCCCCTTCTGTCTTCGCCGGAACGCCCTGCGAACGGCAGGCGCCGACGAGTCGCTGCACGAGCCGCGTGTCTGCGGGTGTGGCGAAGGGAGTGCCATCGTGGAGCTTCTTGACTTCGTAGCCTGCAATCTTCTTCAGCGATTGCAGGCGCATCAGCCCCACGCGAATCCGATCGAGAATATCGCGGTGATCTTCTCCGGGAACGGTTCGGCGATCCACTTCAATGACGCAGCGATCGGGAACAATGTTGATAGAGGAGCCGCCGCGAATGACACCGATGTTCACCGTCGGCGGGCCGAGCAGCGGGTGATCGCGCTGTTCGCGCGCGCGCTCCGCTTCGCGCTCAATGTCCCCGATCACCTCCACCATCGCGCGTACGGCGCTGAGACCATGCTGCGGATTGGAGCCGTGAGCCGCCTGGCCTTTCAACTCCACCTCATACCAAAGGGTTCCTTTGTGTGCGTGCACAATCGCCAGCTCTGTCGGTTCGAGGATCAACGCCTCGTCCGCCCCGAGCCCCAGCTCGACGAGTTGCCGCGCGCCGACATTGCCTTTTTCCTCACCCACCGCGCCGACGAAGATGAGTTGGACGCCCGCCGCGGCGAGCGCATCGAGAATATCGGGCGTCAAGGCGTGGAGGGCGGCCGCCATCGGCCCTTTCATGTCGCACGCGCCTCGGCCATATATGCGGCCGTCGCGCAACTCGCCGCCGAACGGCGGGACCGTCATTCCGTGAATACCCTGCGTGTCGAGGTGCGCCTCGACGAGAAGGGTGCGCTTCGGCGCAGCGGGGCCGCGTCGCGCCACCACATTCGGGCGACCCGGCACGATTTCATGCCGCTCGATGGAAAAGCCCTTTCCTGCGAGATAGTCCGCAAGAAATCGGGCCAACGGCGCCTCCGACCCGATCGCCGGATCGTCCGCCAACGCCGGATTGACGCTGGGGATCGCCACCAACTGGCGCAGTAATTGAATAAGCTGCTCGTCCGCCATAAGAAAATTGCACCGCGAGAGCAGACAGCATACGCAAACAGACACCTCTTTGACAACAAAAGCGAGCGCCCCACCCCAGCGAGGCCCCGGCCTCCCGGATCTTGCTCGCGCCCGAAAGCAACAATTGTCGCGGGAATGGGCCCCGACAAAGCGAACATGAGGATTGAAATTGCGAGCGTCCACTTGTTATAGGTTACCGCTTGTGCCTTGTGCGTTCGGCAGCCGATGAGGGCCAGCATCGCCCGATGCTGCCGGACGGGTCTGGTGGAGGATTCCGCAGGTGTATCTTAAGACGCTCGAAATTATAGGTTTCAAAAGCTTTGCCGAGAAAACGCGACTCGAATTCGAGCCGGGAATGACGGCGATCGTCGGCCCGAATGGCTGCGGAAAGAGCAATGTCTCCGACGCGGTTCGATGGGTCCTTGGCGAGCAGAGCGCGAAGGCGTTGCGCGGCGCGAAGATGGAAGACGTGATCTTCAACGGCACCGATTCGCACAAACCGCTGGGCATGGCGGAGGTCAGCCTCACGCTCGCCGAATGCGAGGCAGCGCTGGGCACAGAATTCAACGAAGTGACCATCACCCGCCGCGTATTCCGATCGGGCGAAGGGCAGTATTTCATCAATAAGGCGCCGTGTCGCCTGAAGGATGTGCAGCGCCTGTTCATGGACACCGGAATCGGGACCAATTCCTATTCTTTAATGGAGCAGGGAAAAATTGACCGCATTCTGAGCTCCCATCCCGAAGATCGTCGCGCGGTCTTCGAAGAGGCCAGCGGGATCACCAAGTTCAAGGCGGACAAACGCGAAGCCCTGCGAAAGCTGGACCAAACGGAGGCCAACCTCTTGCGCCTCGACGATATCATTCGCGAGGTCAAACGGCAGATCATCTCGCTGCAGCGGCAAGCGGGGAAAGCGCGCCGCTTCCAGGAATTGCAAGTGCAACTGCGCGGGCTCGATCTCTTCGCAACCCGCGAGCGCCTGCAGGCGATGGATGAGCAGATTCAAGCGATCGAAGCGCGCCTGACCTCCATCAGCGAGCAGGACGATGCGGCCCGTGCGGATATCGAACAGGTCGAAGCGGAAACGGCGCAACTGCGCCAGACGCTCGACGCTCTCGAATCCACCATAGCCGATGCGATGGAGGCCGCCATGACATCGCGCACCGAGCTGGACCGCGTGCGCGAGGCCATTCGACACAGCGAAGAGCGGCGCGTGGAGCTCCAACAGCTTTCCGAGCGCGATTCGCGCGATGCGGAAGAAGCACAACTGCGCCGCACGCAGCACGAGCAAACGCTGAGCGAACAGCGGGAGCGCTTCACGCGCGCACAGTCGGAGCGCGACACCGCCGAACGCGAACTGAGCGAACACGCTCAACAACTCAACACCGCAGAGCGCCGCGTCGAAGAGTTGAGCCGCCTCCTGCACAATCTGCGCCGCGAACAAGTGGACCTCGACTCGCGTTCCGCGCACCTGCAGAACCAATTGACCCAACTCGATGCCGAGGAGCGCTCCGGGATCATCCGCCGCGAGCGCCTGGCCGCCGAACACGCGGAAACGGCGCGCGCACTGGAAGCCTTTGAGGGCCGCAAACAAACCATGACGGCGCGACTCGAAGAATTGCGCGACAATGTGGAGTCGGCCCAACGCCATGTCGCCAATCTCGAAACCGAAACGCGCGACAAGGCAACTGCCGCGAGCACGCTGCAAAAAACCGTCAGCGCGCTCCGCTCCCAACTCGCCGCGCGCCAAGCGCAAATCGAATTGCTCGAGGCCAGTGGCCAGCAGCACGAGGGCTTCGCCCTCGGCGCGCGCCAACTGCTCAACGCGAAGGATTCAATTCAAGTGGACCGCAGCAAGGTGCTCGGGCCCCTCGCAGAAATGATTCAAATTGACGGGCACTGGCAACACGCGCTCGAAGCGGCTCTGCGCCCCTGGCTGGATGCGGTCGTGGTGGATGGCGACTCCGCCGCGCTGCAGATCCTGCGCGCGATGGAAGACCAATCCGGCGGCGCGGTACGACTGCTCTCAACCTCCGCGCGCCCCGCCTTCCCTCCCCCGAGCGGCGTAACGCGCTTGTTGGACCTCGTCCGCGCGCCCGACACAATACGACCGGCGCTCGAATGCATCTTGGGCCACGTTTGCACCGCGAATAGCGCGGCGGAGATTCCCGACCCGCGCCCGGCCGGCCTCGCATGGGTCACACCGAGCGGACTCCTGATCAGCCCCAACGGAATGGCAGAGCTCTGGCGCCGAGAAGAGGCGGGCAGCAATCCGCTCACACGTCAGCAGTTATTGAACGGATGGCGCAAGGAATTGGAAAAACTGCAGGCCGATCTGCGCAACCATGAGTCCACCCTCGCCGGAATCGCCGGAGAAGAACAAAGCCTGACCGACGCCATGCGCAGCGCGCGGCAGGCGCTGGATGAGAACCGCCGCCAGCTCAATACCGCCGAGGGCGAAAATCGCTTTCTCGAACAAGAAACAAAGCAGGCGCGCGAGCGCGCGGAGACCGTCGCGTGGGAGCTGCAGAATATCGAGACGCAACACAAGTCGAGCGACGAAAAGCGCGCGACGATTCAGCAGTCGGCGGAGACCGTTCGGGCTCGACAGGCGGCAATACGCGACGACGTCTCGGGCAAGACCGAGGAACTCCACACCGCCGAGCAGGCCCGCAACCAGGTCGCGTCTGAGGCGACCGAGCGGCGGGTGCGCTTTTCGGAAGCAAAACAGATTGTCCAAAGCCTATCCGACTCGACCAGCCAACTGGCCTCGCGCGTTCAGGAATTGAGCGCGCTGATCAATGAGCGCTCGCAGGGCATCAGCTCCTATCAAAATCGCCTCGCGGAAATCACCCGCGCTCGCACCGAAGCGGAGCAGCGCGTGGCCCCCCTCGAAAGCGACTATGCGCGGCACACCGAAGCGCTCGAACAACACAAAATCAAACGCGACGAAACCTCTCGCGCCCTCGCACAATTCGACGCCACGACCCGCGAAAAACGGAGCCGCCTCGATGGCATTCGCCAGCAGAAATCCTCCCTCGACATCGAGCTCGCACAGCATCGCGTCCGTCGCCAAAATCAGATCGAGCGCGTGACCGGCGACTATCGCATCACACTCGACGAAATTGCCACCACGCCCGAGCCCGAATGGGAAAACGGCGTGCGCCCGGAGCGCGAAGCGCTCGACACCCAAATCGCGGAACTTCGCGCCAAGCTCGAAGCCATGGGCCCCGTGAACCTTGTCGCCATTGATGAACACCGCGAGCTGGAGGAACGCTTCCAGTTCCTCACCCAGCAGCAGACCGATCTCACCAACTCCAAAGAGCAACTGTTGGAGATGATTCGTCAGATCAACAAGACGACCACCGAAATGTTTGCGGAAACGTTTGAGAAGGTGAACGCGAACTTCCAAACCATGTTCACCCAACTCTTCGGCGGCGGCTCCGCCAAACTCGTCTTGGTGGACGATGGCGACGTACTGGAATCTGGCATCGAGATCATCGCCCGCCCCCCCGGCAAGAAACTGCAAACCGTTTCGCTACTCTCTGGTGGCGAGCGCACAATGACCGCTGTCGCGCTCCTGTTCTCGCTCTATCTCGTCAAGCCGAGCCCCTTCTGCCTACTCGACGAGTTGGACGCGGCGCTCGATGAATCGAATATCAACCGCTTCGTGAAGACCGTTCAGGGATTCCTGGAAAAATCGCAATTTGTCGTCATCACGCACAACCGGCAAACCATCGCCGCCGCGCAAATGCTCTACGGCGTCACGATGGAGAAGCAAGGCGTCTCGAAAATCGTTTCGGTCAAGTTCTCCGAACACGAATCGCGCGAGGATCGCTACCCGCCCCAACCAACGGACACCGTCCCCTCGTCTACACCGACCCCCGCGGAATAGAACCGCTCGGGGCCGCTCTTCAGCCACCCAGGCTCGCGTCAACTTCACCTCTATGGCCAACGACAAGGCTGTGAGGCGCGAGCTTTCAGGCGTCCCCACGAGTCCTACGTTCCACCTCTTTGATTCCTCTGTTTCCAGTAACCCGGATCACGGTGCAAATGCATCACAGCAATGATGAAAATCCCCGTTGGTTCAATGCTGTACAGCACGCCGTAAGGAAACCGATGTACCAAGCAACGCCTAATCTCCGGATCAATTGTAGGCCATATTGTAGGGTAATCTGCGGCATTTTGAACCGAAGCATAAACTTCACGAGAGAAATCCAATCCAAGACCCCGCTCAACGCCTTCATAGTAGGCGACTGCGGAAATGAGTTCCTCCTCGGCCTCCGGGTGAAACTTGAAAGACATTAGAGGAATCGGTTGCGGATCTTTTCAAAGACCTCTTCACCGGGAACTGTTTTCACTTTTCCGGCGCGAAGTTCTTCGATGCGGCGTTTGGCAACCGCGATCCATTTCCGGTCAATTTCAGGGTCGGGGGGATTGAGTGTACGCAACAAAGCATCTACAACCAAGACTCGCTGTTCCACGGGCAAAGATTCTGCTTCATGTATGATTTCAGCGGGCGTAATCATGTCATTTCTCGCATATCGGAAAATCTACCCAAATCCTTGTACTTGCGCCAGCGTCGAATTGGGTTCTCCATCTCTTCAGAATACGAGCCAAACTGGATAGAATCAGGTAATCGAGAGTGATCAAATGAGTCGGCGGCGAATCACAGTCTCGTCAGTCGCGCTCACCGGCCCCTCGTTCTTCCACATCACTAGTTGATAGCCCATCCCCAATTTCGTGGCCTCCAAACCGCACAACGCTGTCGCCCGCACCAGCCCGCCGCAACGCCTCAGCCAAACTCACCCACTCGATTCTTCACCCACAAAAGGTAGGGCGGTTTGGCTCAAACCGCCGTGAGGATATCCGCCCAACCGACCCATTCCCGTCTCAACCCATCCGGCGCGTTGGGCCAACGCGCCCTACCCACACCGCGCTGCAAAATCGTTCTCAGAAGGTAGGGCGGTTTGGCTCAAACCGCCGCCAGTGGCTGTAGTGGAGAAAAGCACCCCCGACACCCGAATACACGAGCAAAACCAGAAAAGTAATCGTCCAACTGCGGAAGCGGGGCTAGTTGA
>JAMLJG010000006.1 GCA_023953695.1 Kiritimatiellia bacterium | reverse complement strand
TTGAGCTGTATAGCACATAAATATTCGCCATTGGCGGATCGGGTATGAAGTGGCGGAGAGGGTGGGATTCGAACCCACGGTACCTTTAACAGTACACACGCTTTCCAAGCGTGCGCCTTAAACCACTCGGCCACCTCTCCTCTGAAAATCTATGCGCGGCGTGGATGGGCGAGAATATCGGAAGTTGCGCGGCAAAACGGAAGCAGAAAGTGCGGTTAGGTCGCAGCGGCGGTCGAGTCCAGCGCGGCGCTGGCGGGCGCGGGGTCGGCGTATAGCCGGAAATCCATGAAGGGAAAGAGTTTGTCCAAATGCTCCAGGGCCATGAGTTTCCGGGGCTCGACGTCGTTCTTCTCGGCGGCGTCGCAAAGGAAGTGAACGCGGGCGATTTGGTCGCGGACGCGGCGGTTGGCGTATTCGACGGCAGTTCCGCATTTCATGATGAAGGGCCAGTCGGAGGATTGTGCCAGAAGCAGGGAGCGCGCGGCTTGATTGAGGAGGCGCTCGCGCAGTGAGCCCGCAGGTTCGTTCTGGAAGGCGGTGGCGAGCTTGCTCAGGGAGCTGGCTGCGCGGTGTAACTCGGGATAGATCCATTCGTTGACACCGCTCAACCAGCAGTCGTTGTAGCCTTGCCATCCCCAACTGGAGGCGGAGGGGGTTGATTTCTGCAGGATGTGGTGGCGCGCGAGGTAGTCGCCGGGGGTGATGAGTTCAATTTCTTCGGAAGCGGTGGCGGCTTTGCGCATCAAGAAATCAATGAATTGCGGGCCTTCAAACCACCAGTGGCCAAAGAGTTCGGCATCATAGGGTGAAACAACGATGGGCGGCCGGTCCATGCGCGAGGCTTGCGCGGCGAGTTGCTGCTGGCGGCTGCGCAAAAAGTGTTCAGCGTGCTGCTCGGCTTTGTTCCGCGCGCGGTCGGGGTCATAGAGTTCTTTGTTCGCGTCGGGGCCGGTGACGCGGTGGTATTTGATCCCGGTGGGAATGCGCGTGGTGTTGTCGAGGATGTAGGGCGCGATGTAGTCGAGCTCGGCGTCATAGCCGAGGTCGCGGTAGAAGTCGCGATAATCGTAGTCGCCGGGATAGCCGCCGTGCGAACTCCACACTTGGCGGGAGGATTCGGGGTCGCGCCCGTAGGCGGCGACGCCGTTGTCGCAAGCGATGGGGGCAAAGAGTCCGTAGTGGGGCCGCACGGATGCGTTCTGAATGCCATGGGCATCAACAAGAAAATAGGCGAGTCCGGAGTCGGCGAGCACGGTCTCGAGACCGGGATAGTATGCGCACTCGGGCACCCAGATGCCGCGAGCGGAGCGTCCAAAGCAACGGCGATAGCTCTCAGCGCCCAGCTTGACTTGCACTTCTACGGCGCGCGGATGGGTTTTTATCAGCGGCAAGTAGCCGTGTGTCGCGCAGGTGGTGAACAATTCGACGACGCCCGCTTCCTGAAAGCGGCGGAAGGCTTTGACGAGGTCGCGCCCGTAGCGCGCGTCATAGATGTGCGCGGTTTCGATGAACCAGTCGCGATAAAACTTGGCGAGCCGATTGAGTTGGGGTTCCGCCGCAGTGCGCGCGACTTCTTTGTGTGCCAATTCGATGAGTCTCTCGAGGTGGCGAATATAGCGGCGCTGTAGCAGATCATCCTGCAGCATCGCGCAGAGGGTTGGCGAGAGCGAGAGGGCGAAGCGAAATGGGATTCCGTCGGCCAGCAGGCCGTCGCAGATTCTGATGAGCGGCACGTAGCTCTCAGTGATGGCTTCAAAGAGCCAGCGCTCTTCGAAGAACTCTTCGTGCTCGGGGTGCCGCACATAGGGCAAGTGTCCGTGGAGGACCAGGCTCAGGTAACCGCGTGACATGAGACTTCCTATTCGCGCGGCGGCTCGGCGGGCGGCTCAACGGCTAATAGCGGAAGAACGACCGCGCCTTGCGGCAGTGGTTTGCGGATGGAAAAGGTGCCGTCGGGTTGCAGTTTCACGGGCTGTCCATAGAAGGAGAGCCTGGCGCCCGGTTTGGCGCGACCGTAGATATGCAGCTCCACATTGACTTCGAGGTCCACTTGCGGGCGGCCGTGTTCGAAGCTGGAAAGCGATACGTAATTGTCGAGCGGGAGGGGGCTCGACGCGGAGGTGGATGGCGATTGTTCGGGCTTCTGGGCCTCTGCTGGCGCTGGTGGAGGGGTATGTGTCTCGCGAGCGACCGGAGCAACGTCCACTGGAGCGGTTGCCGAAGTGTCGGGCACGTGGCGAGCCAGTTCTTCTGCAGAGGGCCAATCGGACGGGGTGGCGCACGGCGCAGCGTCGGGCTTCGCGCTAGCCTCTGCTGCGCTGACAGGCGCCGAGGCGGGTTCGATTTTCGGCGGCGCGGTGTTGGGCGATGGTGGTTCCCCGGCCACGGCTTTATGCACGGCGTGGAAGAGGTCTTCGACCTGTTCGCGCGGCGTGGTGCTCGGCGGTAGGCTCAGTGGAAACACTTTCGGCTCCGCCGGGTGTGTTGCTGCCGGCTGAATGGGCGCCGCTTCGGGGCGCGATTCGTGTGCTCCGGCGTCGGGTGCGCGGTATGCTGTGGGATCGGTCCGTTGAACGGGCGCGACGGGCGGCGGATTCCGTTCAATGGGTGCGCCGGTTTCGACATCCATGTTTTCGGACGAGAGTTGCGGATCGGAAATGAGATCGGTCAGCCGCTGCACCGCATCGCCGATGTGCAGAATGTCGAGCGCCTCGGTGTTATAGAGCGCCGATTCGCTGGCGGAAGGCGTTGCAATGCGGTTGGAGCGCGACATGGAGACAAACCCACCGCCGGCGCGACGCAGGCCGATTTCCGCGATATAGGAACGACCATCGTGCCACAAGTCCACATACCAATGACCTTGCAAACCCTGTACCTGCACATCGAAGTAGGAGTGCGCATTGCTTCCATCAAAATCGAGTCCGGTGACGTCGTGCAGACGCAGCAACATGGCGGGAGATTCCTGCCCGCTCGCGGCAACGGCCGCCTCGAAGTCGTCCACTTCCACATTCCAATAGGCGTGTGCGCGATTGGGACTGACCTCGAGCAGGACCAATTCCGTGCCGAGTCGCGGAGGCGGATAGAGCGCGGATATTTCTTCGGCAACGGAGCGCAGCTCTTCGGCTGTGGGTTCGCCAAGAAGCGCTTCGTCTATTTCATCCCGAAAATCCGGGTCTGCCTTGGGATCAGTCATGCACGTTTGTCTCAGCGCGGGGTAATTCGCGGTACAAGCCATTCATCGTATGCACTACGGAAGACCAAGTAAATTGTTTTTCAAATTTGCGCCGACCGGCAGCGCCTCTCGCGTGTACGAGTTCTGGGTTGAGGGCTATTTTTCGCGCCACTTCGGCCATGGCGGTGGCGCTGGGCAGCGTACAGAAGCCGTTCACGTCTTCGTCTATCGCGTGATAGGGCCCTGTCCGCGACACAATGGCGGGGCATCCGGAGCGCCAGGCCGTGAGAACAGGGGCGAGCGATAGGGCTTGGCGGGAGGGAACCAGGGCGATGGTGCCGGGAACCAGGATGGCCGCCGCGTTGGGGCCGGACTCAATCCGCTCGATCAGTTCGCTCTGTCCACGGCGGCGCAAATCGGCTTCCAGTCGAGCGCGTGGCACGGAGTCGCCGCTGACAGCAAAGCGCCAGGCCGGGTTATCGGCAGCAAGGATTCGCAGGGTTTCCAAGAACAAATCGGATCCGCCGGCTGCATCCCACGATCCCAAGAAGGCAAGGCGATGCGCCGAAGCCGGAATAATATCATCCCCTGTCGGGAACGGCTCCATGGGTTCTGCCGCGACCACGCGAGCCGACTCCAAACTGTAGAGCCATGCCAGCTCTTGGCGGATCGGTTCGGAACTCGCGAGCACCTCATCGCAGCGCTCCACGGCAACCTGCTCCAGGCGGCGAACCTGCGCGACGTCCGGCTCGCCGTTCACCTGGCCATGTCGAGAAAAGACGGTGTCGAGAAATGTGACGAGCGACCGAGCGCCACCGTGGCGAGCCGCGCTCAGAACGGCGGGGACGCTGCTCCACTGGAACGCATGACACGCGACGAATGGGCCATCTTGCTGCGCGACATGGCCCACATGCTCGGCTGCGGCGGCGCACAGGGCGCGCGCCTGAGCAACAGGCGCAGAGGAGGGTTCGCTGGAAGCGATAACGTGGGTGCGGGGATAGGAGGCAGGCTTGTTGCTAAAGAGATGAACGACGAGTCCACTTCGCTCCAAGGCCGCAGCCAACAGGGTGGCAAAGGCGAGAGGGGAACGCGGCTCGCCGAACAATTCGAATGCGAATAGAGCGATGCGGGGTCGCGCGGGGGCGGCTTCCTCCACACGTGTAGAAGCAGCGCTCTCCCGCCGCGAGGGCGAGGAGGTCTTCTTCATTGCGAGGCAGCCTCCGCCTTCGCCAACCACGAGAGGGCATCATCCAAGCCTGCGTGTGCGCGATTGACCCACGCTTCGCCCCAGAAAAAGTGGCAGCTTGTTTCCGCGCGCAGCAAACGCCAGAGGGCCTCATCAAGCGCTCTCCAGGTTTCGGGATTTGCGCCGCGTTCGCCCGCGCGCCAGCGCGCATCATGCACCGCTTTACTCACCTCGCTCAGGCGCGCCCAGGCATCGCGCTGGAGTTGCGATCCGGTCCACTGGACAAAGCCGATGCCGTGATGAAAACCGGTGTTCCACGCGCCGGTTCGGACAATGACCTGTCCATGCGCGCCGTGCTTGTCGAGATAGTCGTGAATAAACGTGGGTCGCACATTCGTTTCACCGTGTCGAACCTGATGCAGATACGGATGGTAGAACGCGCCCCAGAAGTTCGATTCCCAGCGCACATTGCGGAACCACCCGCCGTTCTCGCCATCGGTGACCGTGCAGACAAGGGGTTCAAAATCGCACCACTTGCAGCGCTCGTTCAATTCGTGCAGGAACCACCCCACTTCCATTCCGCCTTCTTGCGCAATGGACAGGTCGCGATCACGAGGAATGACCACAATTTCCGCATCGCCAAACTTCGCGATGTGCGGACGATAGCGCAGCTCCTCCCAACGCATCGGCGTCATGGGCACAATGTGCTCGCTATCCACAATCACATAGCGATAGCCCGCCTCTTGAAGAAGCGGAATCATCTCCATACTGAATCCGCATTCCGGCGGCCAGAATCCGTGAAAGGTTCCGCGATCAAACAGGTGTCGGGCGACGCCGAGCCAACGCTGAATTTGCTCCTTGCGGTCGGCGGCAGGGATCAGCGGCATCACGGGGTGATAGTAGCCGGTGCCGATGACGTCGAGCGCGGGGTTGCGCCAGTTCCACAACACGTCGCCGCATTTGACGATGCCATAAACACGCGACTGAAAATCCGGATTCGCCAGCGCCTCAAGGAGCGATCCAGATGCGGAGAGGTGCACGCGCGCGACGTCTTCCCAGCCCCAAACAGCGCGGGGAATCCGATCATATGCAAATAGACATTCCTTCGCGTGCCAACGTTCCTGTTCAACAGGATCGTTCAGCATCGCATCCAAGTTCCCCCACGGTTGGTGGAGATTCAAGACTAGCGCATGATGAATGGTGCTGGGCATGGCGACCTCAGAAGTCGTGTTTTACGATTTCCGTCACGCGCCGACAAATCTCGCGCGCATAGTCCGTCCACACCCCCTGCCCCCAATAGCGATAGCAACTGGTCTGGCTGGTCAGCAGATAGAATAGCGCATTGCGAAAGCGCGGATCGGTCGTCGGCACCTTCCTCTTCAGCACCTTCTCGTTGAAGAGCGCGCTGGCTTGCTCCATCGGCCCGATGACGTTGTCGTAGCCCTGAACCCACGAGATGCTGCTCGTCCAACTGCCGCCCTCCATGTGGAAGCGGTGATCCTCCTTTTTGCACTCTTCAATCGACTTGGCCAATTTCTCCGGCCCGGCGCCAGGCTGAATCTTGTTCCAGATGCGGTGCTGAAAAAGAGGCTGACAGGTCGGCAGATCGCGCTCCTTGATGCCGAGCGCAAAGAGGTGCTCCAGATATTCCGACCCATTGAGCAGCGGCGTCTCCGAATGCGAGGATTCGCGCACCACTTCCATGAACTTCTGTGGAAACTCGTTCATCATCACGCCGCCATTCTCGCCATCGGCAATTTGCGTGACGAGCGGCGGAACGGATTTCCCCGCCAATTCCCAACGATTGAGGCTCTTCGCCTCATACCACGGCTGCATCTGGGCGACGAGCTTGGTGTCGCTGCCCTGCGTCTTGATGATCGCGATGATGGAGGCTTCCTCGCCTTTCGAATTGCGCACGACCAGGCGATGCGGCAAATGGCGCTGTTCGATCCCACGCCCATCGAGTTGCTCAACCGTGTGCTCTTGCACAATCACCCACGTGAACCCGCAGTCGCGGAGGGTTTTGACGAACTCATACGCCACATCGGGCTGATTCGGCAGCGCCATTTCGGAGGGCGAGAATCCTTTCACGCGTTCCAGCGACTCCCAGCCAAACAACTCGGCGAAATGTTGCTGCCACGCGAGCACGTGCAGTTTGTAGTCCTGCGGCGGCGTGGACGGCGCCACGGCATGGCTCCACGGGCAACCCAGCCACTCCACACAGCGATTGTACGCGGGGTCAACCGTGATGCGGCGCAACGCATCAATCACATCGTGCGCCCCCATATCCACGAGGCCGTGCAGGAGACAGCCGGTGTATTCGAGCATGGCGCGCGGCTCCTTCCCCTCGCCGACCAGTTGTGGAACAAACTCGCCAATTCGCTTGTAGCACCACTGAAAGACCGGCGCATTGTGGTTATCCCCAACGTGCTGGTTGTCCATCATGTATTTCAGGTTGCTGATCAGCGCGGCCGTAGAGAGCTCGGGCCCGCCCGCAGGAATCAGCGGCTGCTGCATGTGCAGCGCAATGGCGGCAGCGCTCTTGATGCGGCTGAAATCCACGCCACCCGCCGTGCGATAGGCGTCTTTGGCGATGCCCGCGTGCTTGAGCGCTTGCTTTTCCTGCCCGCAGATGGGGGGGAGTCCGTTCAGGGTTTCAACCGGTTGCGACATAGATCCTCCAGTGAGATTTGCGATGTTAAAAACGAGCGTTCAGCATGACGTTCTGCGCGCGCTCCGGCAAGGAGGAAACGGGACTGCAGCTCTGCAACCCGACTGGCAAACCGCCGAACGCCATTCCCGATGGAAGCGCGATTTTGCTCGCCGCGCGCGCACGTCCTATTTTTCCCGAATGTGCTCGTAGATATTGACGTAGTCCTGCGCCGGGTGGTTCCAAGAGTGATCCTGTCGCATACCATTCAGCATGAGCTCGCGCCAATAGTTCGGATAGTGGAACCACATGCCAATGGCTCGGCGGAGAGCGGATTCAAGCCCTTCATTGTTAAAGTCGTTGAAGACATAGCCGTTTCGATCGTGGTAGGGTCGATGCGCATAGTTGGCGTCGAAGACCGTGTCGGCCAAGCCGCCGGTGTTGCGCACGATCGGCACGGTGCCATATTTCAACCCAATCAGTTGCGTCAACCCGCAGGGCTCGAACGCGCTGGGCACAAGCACCATATCGGCGCCGGCAAAAATCAAGTGCGCGAGGTAGTCGTCGAAACTCAACTCGAGATGGCAGTCGGGGTTGTCGTTGAGTTGCCGCTTGAGACTCCAAAAATCATTGTTGATGCCCGCCTCCGGACTGGTGCCAAGGAGGACGAATTGGCACCCGTTCGCCAGCGCATAGAATATCCCGTGTCGAATTAGGCTGACGCCCTTTTGTTGGTCGAGACGACTAACGACAGCAACAATGGGTTTGTACTCCTGCCGCAGCCAGAAGCGGTTGCGCAGCGCTTCCTTGTTGCGATATTTGCCCTCAATGTCGCCCAGCGAATACTTGTGCGGAATGAAGCGATCCACTTCGGGATTCCACTCGCCATAGTCCAGCCCGTTCAGCACGCCACCACATTTCCCCCGATAGTATTGGAGCACGCCCTGCAATCCATGCCCCAGATCGGTATGCGTGATCTCGTTCATGTAGGTGGGTGAAACCGTCGTGACAAAATTGGAAAACACAATGCCACCCTTCATGATGTTCACGGCGTTGGGATATTTCGGATCGAGCAGCCGCTCCATGGTCATGAAGTGCGCGGGGTTCATCCCAATCTGGCGGAGCACAAACTCGCCGGTGACGCCCTGGTGATGAATGTTGTGGATGGTGTAGCACACGCGCGGATGCGTCATCCCGAATCCGCGATACGTCTCGCTCAGCATCACGGGCACGAGCCCCGTCTGCCAGTCGTGCACGTGAATGATGTCGGGGTGCTTGCCCGTTTTCAGCATGAACTCCAGCGCCGCTTTGCTAAAGAACGCGAAGCGCTCGGGATCGTCCTTGTGCCCATAGACCAATCCGCGCGAGAAGAAGTTCTTGAAGAAGTGCGGCTCGATGAAAAAGCACTTCACGCCGTCCACAAAGCCGAAATACACATCGCAGTGCACCCAGAAGTGGTGATAAGGAACCCACAGATCGCTGTAGCACTTGGTCATGCCCCACACGCGATCCTTCTTCATCACATCGTATTTGGGCAGGATCACCTCGACGTGATGTCCACGAATGGAGAGCTCTCGGCTCAGTCCCTGCACGACATCCGCCAAGCCTCCCACTTTGGCGACGCCCGCAAACTCGGATGCGATTTGAACGATGTACATAACACTCCTTGAAAAATCGGCGACCTACTCCATGTGGACAATAGCTTCCAGCACTTCGGGGTACCGCTGCAACAAAGGATACAGCTCTGTCATTACTTTTTGATAGGCCTCCGTCCACGGCACCTGAGCAGTCCGGCTCTCGACGTCGGCCAGCAGCGAAGCGGCGAGGCAGATATTCCGGGCCTTTCGATCCGATGGCCGCCCACTCGTCAGCACCTCGTGAACGCGGGTGACCGCAGGAATCTCCGAAACCGCTCCGACTGCTTCATCGAGTGCATTCCGCATGATGCGCGAGAGCGCATGCCAGTGCCGACTCCGAAAGGCGTATAGATTGGAGGGCAATTTCGTGTAGCGATCGAGGAGAGCCAACTCTTCGCCCACGCGCTCGCCATCGGGAAGTTCCGCCAGCAAGCGCGCGATAATGTTCGGATAGTTCCGCTCCCAGATCTCGCGCCCCTCGCGCTCCGTCATTTCGCGCCCCTCGATCAGGCGCAAGGCCTCCTTCTCCGCAAAAACAATGTGATCCGCGAGATAGGAGCCGAGGTAGGAAATCGTGATCGCCCGTTCTACCGCGTAGTGTTCTCGCTTGGCAATGTGCTGAATGCGCGAGCGCAGCACGCGGCCAAACCCGCGATTGCCGGGGCTGCCGGTCATTTTATACAGGCGCGCAAAGGAGCGCGCCCGCAGTTCATGGACGAGCGGTGGAGGGAATCGCGGCGGCATGACCATCGAAACCATCCTCTTTCCCCCGCCTCAGTCGGCGGCCTCCGCAGGCGTCGTCGGGGCTGTCGGCGGGATGGCGGCCACTGCCGCCGTGGCTGTTTCCACCTTCACCTTCGGCGCAGCAGCGCGACGGCGCAGGAACACAGCGCTCAGCGGGGGCAACGTGAAGGCCACCGAGTCGTCCCGGTTGTGCCAATTCTTGCGCTCGCTCGCGACCTTCTCGATGCGGCCCGCATCGCCGCCGCCAAACTCGACGCCATCGCTGTTCAGAATCACTTCATATTCGCCCGCCGCCGGAACGCCGAGGCGATAGCCATTGCGCACGACCGGAGTGAAGTTGAAGACACAGAGAACCGACTCGCCTTTCGAATCTTTCCGCATGAAGGAGAGAATGCTGTTGTCGTGATCGTGCAGATCAATCCACTCAAACCCCTCCCAACTGAAATCAATCTCGTGAAGCGGAAGATGGGAAGAATAGGCGCGGTTGAGCGCGCCCATGAAGTCCTGCAATTTCTTGTGCGAGTCATACTGCAGCAGGTGCCAGTCCATGCTCTCGGCAAAATTCCACTCGTTCCACTGCCCGAGTTCGACCCCCATAAAGAGCAGCTTCTTGCCGGGATGCGCATACATATAGGAAAGCAAGAGGCGCAGGTTGGCGAACTTCTGCCAGAGATCGCCCGGCATCTTGTTCAGCATCGCGCCCTTTCCGTGCACCACCTCATCGTGCGAAAACGGCAGGATGAAATTCTCGTTGAAGGCATAGATCATCGAGAAGGTCAGGCTGTTGTGGTGATAGCGCCGGTGTATCGGATCGTGCTCAATATACTGAAGCGTGTCGTGCATCCACCCCATGTTCCACTTGAGACCGAAGCCCAAGCCCCCGTCATACACAGGGCGCGAAACCTTGGGCCATGCCGTGGACTCCTCCGCAAAGGTCAGCGTTCCGGGATAATTGCCGTACATCAGCTCGTTGAACTTCTTGAGAAACTCCACCGCCTCCAGATTCTCGCGGCCGCCGTATTGATTCGGAATCCACTCGCCCGGATTGCGCGAGTAGTCGAGATACAACATGCTCGCCACGGCGTCCACGCGCAACCCGTCAATGTGATAGACCTCCATCAGGAAAATCGCATTCGAAAGCAGGAACGAGCGCACCTCGTTGCGCCCGTAGTTGAAAATCAGCGTGCCCCAGTCGCGGTGCTCACCCTTGCGCGGATCCGCATGCTCATACAAATGGGACCCGTCGAAATAGGCCAGCCCGTGGCCATCCTTCGGAAAGTGCGCCGGCACCCAATCGAGAATGACACCGATCCCTTCCTGGTGGCAGCGATCAACGAAATACTTGAAATCGTCCGGCGTGCCATAGCGCGAGGTGATCGAATAGTAGCCGATCGTCTGATAGCCCCACGACCCGTCAAAGGGGTGCTCCGACAGCGGCAAAATCTCAATGTGCGTGAAACCGAGATTCTTCACGTGCGTCAACAGGGTGTCCGCCAACTCGCGATAGGTCAGCCAACGATTCCCCTCGCCCGGCACGCGGCGCCACGAGCCGAGATGCACCTCATAAATGCTCACCGGTTTCTTCATCCAATCCGTCTTCTTGCGCGTCTCCATCCAACTCTGGTCATTCCACTGATACGCCGTGTAGTCCCAAACCACCGACGCGGTGCGCGGACGCAGCTCCGAGCAAAACGCATAGGGGTCCGCTTTCTGCGCGAGAAAGTCGTTGTGTCCCTTCACCTCGAACTTGTAGAGATCGCCCGGCCGCATTTCGGGAATGAACAACTCCCAGAGCCCGGAGCCCCCGCGATTCTGCATCGGATGATGACGACCATCCCACCGGTTGAAGTTGCCGATCACGCTCACGCGAATCGCATTCGGCGCCCACACGGCAAAGTGCACGCCCGCCACCCCTTCCACCGTCATCGGGTGAGCGCCCATCTTCTCGTAGGTGCGATAGTGAGTGCCCTCTCCAAAGAGGTAGCGATCGAAGTCCGAAATCTGCAGCGGGAAACAATAGGGATCATGCAGCTCCCACACATGCCCATCGAGCCCTGTCATGCGCAGGCGATAGGAACCCTTCTGAATGTCCGCCCCAACGACGAGTTCGAAGAGCCCGTCTTTATGCGTCCGCTCCAATCGGTGCAGGTGCCCGCTGTGAATCATCTCGACCGTCGCGGCGAACGGCTGAAAGGTGCGAAGGACCTGCTGGCCCTCGAGTTTGTGCAAGCCCAAGACGTCGAATGGCGCTCCATGCATTCCATAGACAATCGCTTTGACGGCACCATCCGGCAGTGTGGACTTCATATACGCTCCCCAAAAGTATTCTCGTGCACAGTAGTCGGAGTTTTCATAATCCATTTGACCCCACATTGTCACGGGAATAAGCGCCGAAACGGACTTTATGATGTCCTGAAGCGATAAATCGCAGCGGATGCGCGCAGGGGAGCGCTCCGCTGCGTCCCCTCCTTGGCATGGTTCCGCACAAATCCCCGCGCGCGCAAAAACATACCGTTTGCATTGCGACCGGCGCGAGATACCTTTCCAACGCGCCCCCCTTCAGCGCGAATTGGCCGCGCTGCGGAGGTTTTGTTGCAGATAGAAGAAATGTCTCACACGGGGCACAAGAGGACGATAAACGGCAAGAATCCCGCAGGGGATGATTCACGTTTTGATCGGAAAACCGATGGACCGCGAGAGGAATGAACATCCCTCTCCCCGAAATCGAGTTGGCGAACTGGGCGGATTTTTTCCGTCGCGGGGGGACGTTTTGTGCCTGGCTCCCGCCCGGCTCCGCCCCCGCACAACTCGCGTGGTATCTCACCCAACTCGCCGAACGCCCGCTCCTCTGGATCGTCAACGGCCCGCACATGCTCGATCGCTTCCACCGCGACCTCCAAACGCTCGGCGGCGAGAACGCGCGCCGCATCGCCTACTATCCCGCGTGGGAAGCGCTCCCCGGTCACGGCGCGCCCCCGCATGCCGACCTGCTCGGCGACCGATTCTCCACGCTTCGCGCACTCGGCAGCCAAACGCCACCGCCCATCACCGTCACCTGCATTCAAGCCCTCATGCAGCGCACCCTCGCCCCAACCGACCTCAAAGCGCAACACACCACACTCCAGCTCGGCCAAGAAGTCGCCCTCGACGCACTCCTCGCGCAACTCGAACGCGATGGTCTTTCGTTCGACATCGAAGTAACCCAGAAAAACCAAGCCTCTCTCCGCGGCGGCATCCTCGACATCTGGCCCGCCACGAGCGACTGGCCCGTGCGCATCGAGTTCTTTGGTTCCACGATTGATTCGCTGCGCACCTTCGATCCCGCCGACCAGAAATCGCGCCACCGCATCGAGCGCGTCGAACTCGCTCCCTCGCGCGAAAACGTCGAGAGCCTCACCGCCACGCTTCTTGACCACCTCCCCGCCAACGCCATCCTCGTCTGGCACGACCGCGAAAGCCTCGCCCACCACGCCGCGCTCTACGAAGAACTCATCCACGAAGCCAAAGCCGGAGCCGCCACCCTCTCCCTCGATGCCCTCCGCCAACGCGCAGCCGCGCACGCCGCAATTGAACTGGTCTCCGCTGAAGCAACACCCGGCGAAGCACACCACCTCGGCTTTGCCCCATTCGATGGAGCCGCAACAATCGTCAGCGGAACCCTGCCACCCGACCGCATTGAGCGCGAACGCCAACGCATCGTAGAAACCCTCAACACCCACGCGCAGCAAGGCGGCCGCGTCCACATCCACTTCAGCACCCGCGGCGCGCGCGAGCGCTTCGCGGAGATCTTCGCGCCTCTCCTTCAGCCCTTCGAAGCCTTCTCTCTCCTCGACGGCGGACTCTCCGAAGGCTTCTCCATCCCATCCGCGCACCTCCTCGTCCTCAGCGAAGAAGACTTCTACGGCACCCACAAGGAAACCCGCGGCCGCTATGATCCCCACGCCCGCCGACGCGGCCCCCGCCAACACGCAGGCGCCCGCGTCGCCAACTGGACCGACCTCCAGCCCGGCGACTACGTCGTCCACATTGACCACGGCATCGGCAAATACCTCGGCCTCTACGAAATCGAACTCAACCGGCAACGGCAAGAAGTCCTCACCATCGAATACGCCGACAAAGCCAAGCTCTACCTCCCCGTCGCGCACTCCCACCTCCTCAGCCGCTACGCCGGCGCAGGCAAATCCCGACCCGAACTCCACACCCTCGGCAGCAAACGCTGGACTCGCGAAAAGGCCGCCGCGCAGCAAGCCGTTCAAGACCTCGCCGCGCAACTCCTCGAAACCCAAGCTCGCCGCGACGCTCTCCCCGGCCACGCCTTCGGCGACGACACCCCCTGGCAACTCGAATTCGAAGCCTCCTTCCCTTATCAGGAAACCGAAGACCAGGAGCGCGCCATCGCCGAAGTGAAAAACGACCTCGCCGCCGCGCGCCCCATGGACCGCCTCGTCTGCGGCGACGTCGGCTATGGCAAAACCGAAGTCGCCATGCGCGCCGCCTTCAAAACCGTCATGGGCGGCAAACAGGTCGCCATCGTCGTGCCCACCACCATTCTTGCCCAACAGCACTACGACACCTTCAGCGAACGCATGGCGGCCTATCCCATCCGCATCGAAATGCTCTCCCGCTTCCAAACCCGAAAAGAGCAAAACGCCGTCGTCAAACGCGCAAACGCAGGCGGCGTGGACATCGTCATCGGAACCCACCGCCTCCTCCAAGGCGACCTCACCTTCCACGACCTCGGCCTCGTCATCATTGACGAAGAACAGCGCTTCGGCGTCGCCCACAAAGAGCACTTCAAACACGGCCACACCATGGTGGACATGCTCACCCTCACCGCCACCCCCATCCCCCGCACCCTCTACCTCAGCCTCACCGGCGCCAAAGACCTCAGCACCATCGAAACCCCTCCACAAGAGCGACTCCCCGTCGAAACCCTCGTCGTCGAACTCAGCGATGAAACCGTCCGCGAAGCCATCCTCCGCGAACTCTCCCGCGGCGGCCAAGCCTTCTACCTCCACAACCGCGTCCACTCCATGCGCAAAGTCCACGACTGGCTCACCCGCCTCGTCCCCGAAGCGCGCATCCAAATCGCCCACGGCCGCATGCGCGAAGACGAACTAGCCGCCGTCATGCGCGCCTTCGTCCACGGCGAATTCGATGTCCTCCTCTGCACCACCATCATCGAAAGCGGCCTCGACATCCCCAACGTCAACACCATCCTCATCGAACGCTCCGACCGCTTCGGCCTCGCCGCCCTCTACCAGCTCCGCGGCCGCGTCGGCCGCTACAAACGCAAAGCCTACGCCTACTTCCTCCTCCCCCGCCACGGCCGCCTCCTCGACGACGCCCGCAAACGACTCGGCGCCATCCGCCGCTACTCCCAGCTCGGCGCAGGCTTCCGCCTCGCCATGCGCGACCTCGAAATACGCGGCGCCGGAAACCTCCTCGGCGCACAACAAAGCGGCCACATCGCCGCCGTCGGCTTCGACCTCTACTGCCAACTCCTCAAACGCACCGTCGCCGCCCTCAAAGGCGAAAAATTGCCCGCCATCATAGACTGCGAACTCCGCCTCGACTTCATTGACCTCTCCCCCCTCGCACCCGACCCCGAAACCGCCGCAGTGCTCCCCGCCAACTTCGTCGAAGACGAAACCCTCCGCCTCCGCCTCTACCGCGAAATCGCCTCCGCCTCCTCCCACGAAGACCTCGACCGCGCCCAAAGCGACATCGCCGACCGCTTCGGCAAACTCCCCCCCGCCGTCGCCCGCCTCATCACCCTCGCCCGCCTCCGCGTCGCCGCCTCCCTCCACCGCTTCAAAACCCTCGAAGTCGAAGGCGACAAAGTCGTCCTCACCTACGGCAAAGACCGCTACTACATGCCCCACGGCAAATTCCCACGCTTGCGCGCCAGGACCGCATCGGGGAAACTCGACGAACTCCTCAAGCTCATCAAGGCCACCCCAAAATGAAAAACCTCCGCATCACCCTCACCTCCCTCCTCGCCGCCATCGCCGCCAACACCATCTTCTACCTCTGGGGCCGCCACACCTTCATGCCCCTCGGCCTCATCTGGGTCAGCGCCGCCCTCCTCGGCCTCCTCCTCCTCGTCCTCGCCGCCATCCTCAACGCCTTCAACAAAAGCCGACCCGACCCCGCCGCCCGCCTCACCATCCGCATGAGCGTCGCCTCCGCCCTCGTCTGCTTCGCCCTCCTCCCCACCGTCCCCCTCCTCCACGCCCAACAACGCGCCGACCTCGCCGCAGCCCAAACCCGCGCCGACGAACTCATCGCCACCCTCGCCACCTACCACCAAACCCACAACGCCTATCCCCCCACCCTCGACCCCATCGCCGGCCCCACCCCACTCCCCTGGCTCCTGCGCGAACCCGAAACCTACCGCAGCTCCACAACCGGCTACGTCATCCAAATCCGCCACCCCGGCAACCCCTTCACCGCCAACGAACGCCGCCACAACGAAACCCGCTGGCGCACCACCCAATAGCCAAACCCATGAAACGACACCCACCATCCCAAGAACAACTGCAACGCGAGGCCCTCGCCCGCGCCCGGCGCATCAAACACGAGCAAAAGTGGCTCATGCTTTCCGCGGCCGCCACAATAGGAAACCTCATCCTGATCGGACTGTTCGGCGCAAAAATGGGCATACGCTTCTAATCAAGCGCGCCATCCCCCACGCAAACTTCCAATCCTTGGAAAAAGATTAAGCGCGCACTTCCAACCCTTGGAACTTTTGCCGCGCAGCCACAAAAAAAGCCCCCGACCGAAGTCGGGGGCCTTGTGTCTCTCCCACAAAAAGCGCGCAGATCAGTGCTTCTCGATCACACTCTTCGCGCGATCTTTGCCGCCGAGGCCAAACGCCAACCCAATCGCCAACGCCGCGCCGCCGAGCACCGCCGTGACCGCAACCGTCACAATCTGCTCGCTCACGCCCAGCTCGTCCAGCGCCATACCCGCGCCCAGGAACACTAGCGCATAGCGCGCAACATTGCCCAGTGTCTTCGCATATGGCGATTGACCCGCCGCCTGTGTAACAATCGAGCCGACGAACCGAGCGAGGCTCAGCGCCGCCAGCAGAATCACAATGCCGAAGAACACGTTCGGCAGATAATTCACGAACCGATCCGTCAACTGCGACAACTGCCCAAAGCCCAGCGACGACAACGCCTGCGACGCCGTCAAGAGCAGGATCACCACCAACACCACCGTCCCCACAATGGAGGAAAGCGTGCGGCCGCCCTTCGGCGCGAGGAAATCCAACCCAATCCGCGAAGGCAGCGTGTCGAACCCGATTCCAGCGAGCAGGTTCTGAACCAAGCTGCGCACAAACTTCGCCACGGCATAGCCGATGAAGATCACAACCGACGCCACCAAAATCGCCGGAATCGCCGTGAGCACCTGCTCCAGCGTGTTGCGAACCGGATCTGCGATCGCCTGAATCTTCAGCGCATCGAGCGCCGAAATCACGATCGGCACGAGAACAAACACATAGGCGATGATCGCCACCAATCCCGAAAGCTTCTGCTTGCCGAATATCGCGCTGATGCCGAGCCGATCCGCCAAACTGTCAGCGCCCGCCGCGCTCAGGAAACTCGAAACCACCTCGCGCACAATCACCGCAACAACGTTGCCGATCAGCAACAAAATGCCCGCGGCAATGATATTCGGAATGAACGCCAGCGCCTTTGAGAGCATGTCCTGCAGCGGCGCAACAATCGCATCCTGCCCCAGCGCCTGCAAGAACGGCGGAACGCCGAACAGCAGCACCACATAGAACAGCAAGCGCCCCACCGTCTCCGTCGGGCCAACGGTCTTGCCGTCCACTTCGCGCGTCGGGAAAAAGCGACCCGCGCGCGCATCGAACTTCAGCGCTCCGAGCAACTTCTTGAGCCCAAAGCGAGCGACACTCGCAACCGCCCAATACGCAAAGAGAATAACCGCCGCCTTCAACAGGCTCGGCACAATCTTGACAATGCTGTCAACAATCCCCTGCAGCGGGCCCGCCACCATGTCCAGATGGAGCGCGTTGAAAAACGCAACAAAGCCGGCCAACAGAATCACCCACTTGACCACACTGCCCACAATATCGCCGATGGAGCCGCGCGAACCATCCGCGCGCTTCAGCAAATCGCCCAAGCCCCAATCCGTCGCCGCGCGCTCGTCAATCTTCGTCAGATTGAACAGCTTCCGCACCGCAGCCCCAACCAAGCGGGCCACAATCCAGAACGCCAGCAACAGAACCAGCGCCTTGACCAAAACCGGAATCGCCGAAAGCGTCCGCTGCACCATCGGAAGCACCGCCTCCTGCCACAGCGACTTCGCCTGCGCCACCACGTCGCCCGTTCCGCCGCGCACGGAGTCCACGACTTCGCTGCTGGCGCTGACAACGCTCTGAACGACTTCTTTGCCGGTTTGAACCGGGGAAACCCCCTCCGTTTCCTGAGCCCACGCCCCGGGCAACCCCAGTGCCGCCCACGCCATGGCCCCCAAAATGAATCTTCTTATTTTCATTCTCTCACTCCTTTATTCACTTCACGCTATCCGATCTGCCCCACATTGCAGCATCGGTGACACTATCGGCATACCGTCCTGCGCAAACAAATGCAAGCCTCACGCCAAGAAATATGGCAAAAACACACGGCCAGAGACAGCCGGGTCAGCAAGAGAGCGAACTAACTGCGAATCAGCGCGAGGAGTTCGTCTCGATGCGCCCGCATTCCTTCAGCCGTCTTCGCTTCGAGATTCAAGCGAATCAGCGGCTCGGTGTTCGACGCGCGAACATTGAACCACCAATCGGAAAACTCGACGGACAACCCATCCAACTCGAATGCGTTCCCCTTCGAACCATACGTGTCGCGCAGCCGCTTGAACACAGCCGCCGAATCTTTCACCTCGGAATTGATCTCGCCGCTGGCGACGTAGCGGTGAATCGGGCGAATCAACTCCGAAAGCGACTTGCCGGTCTCCGCGAGCAAGTTCGCCACATACAGCGCCGCGAGCGCGGCGCTCTCCGTGAAAAAGTTATCCTTAAAGTAATAGTGCCCCGAAAGCTCGCCCGCGAACGCGGCATCCGCCTCCCGCATCTGCTGTTTGATAAACGCGTGGCCCACGCGCGACATCATGGGACGCCCGTTGTGCTCGGCAATCACCTCTTTGACCGCCCAACTCGAACGCAAATCGTAGAAAATGGCTGTCCCGGGATTCCGCGCCAACATCACCTGCGCAACCAGCGCCGTGATCATGTCGCTCGTCACAATCGCGCCCTTCTCATCCATAAATCCCACGCGATCCGCATCGCCATCGAAATACAGCCCGAGATCGTAGGATCCCGACTGAATCTTCGCGCGCAGCGCCGCCCAGGTCTCCTCGTGGAGCGGATTGGCTTCATGGTTGGGAAACGTTCCATCGAGCGTATCGAACAGCGGATCAATTTCGAAATTCTTGAGCCCGCGCAAAACCTCGCCCTCGAGAATCCCCATTCCATTGCTGTAATCAATCGCCACGCGCAGCGGCCGAGTGATCGCGGCGAAGGATCGAATCCGCTCCACGTAGGCGGGCACGATGTTGTGTTGCGTAACGGTCCCGCGCCGCGCAGCGGGTGTGAATGCGTTGGCCAAGACGAGCTTTTCGATGTCTTTGATCCCCGTGGCGCCGCTGATTGGAATCGCCTGCTCGCGGCACAACTTGAATCCGTTCCACTCGCCCGGATTGTGCGAGGCCGTGATCATGATGCTCGCATCCGCGCCGAGCGATCCGTTGGCATAATAGCTCATCGGGGTGGAAACCAACCCCAAATCAATCACATCCGCGCCCTGCTCCGTCAGCCCATTCGACAACGCCTCGAACAACGGCGCGGAATGCGGCCGCATATCGCGCCCCACAATCACCTTCTTGCAGCCGAGGAACGCGACGAACGCGCGGCCGATCTTGTACGCCAAATCTTCCGTCAGTGTTTCGCCATAAATGCCGCGAATGTCGTATGCTTTAAAAATACTCGCCATGTTCAACTCCCGGTTTCGCCATAAAAGCTGCAGTCTATCCCGCTGCAACCGCACTCTTCAAGTGTGAAGCCTCACACTGCGCCCTCACCAGGCGCCAATGCGCAATGGCTTGGGATTGCGACGGAGCCGCTACAGGCCGTACAGTAGCGCGTATTCCAGCCATGCCCGAAACGATCCACATCATGACGTTCAATCTGCGCTACGCCTCCGGCCCCGATGGCGAGAATGCCTGGCGCAACCCGAACCAAACGCCCAATCGCAAACTCGTCGCACGTGATGTCATCACAGCGCATCAGCCCGATGTTCTCGGCCTGCAGGAGGGCGAGGACGAACAGCTCGATGAACTGGCCGCGTTGCTCCCGCATCTCCACTTCATCCGCGCCAAGCCCAGTGGCGGGCGCGGGAACGAAAATGCCGCCGTCGCCTGGAACCCCGAGAAGATGGACTTCCTCGACAGCGGGGTCTTTGCGCTGAGCGAAAAGCCCGGCCCGGATTTTGCCGACTCCGCAGGCGAGCCGTTCGATCCCTACGCCTTTTTTCCCGGCCTCAAATATCCCTTTCCACGCATCGCGATTCGGGCCCGCTTCCGCTGGCGCAGCACCGGGCAACGCTTCTACTTCTATTCCACCCACTTCGACCTCAACGAAGACCCCCAAACGCGCAGCGCTACGCTGATTGTCCGCGACGCCCAACGGCGCGCCTCCCGCCCCGATGGCGCTCCTCTCGCTATCGTGTGCGGCGATTTCAACAGCGCCCCGACCGACGATGCCTGGAAACTTTTCACCGGCTCTCTTTCCCGCGACGGCGCGCGCGGCGATTTTCGCGATAGCTGGACCGATTCGCGCGAACCATCAGCAGATGCGGGCACCTACCACGACTTCCACGGCGGCCACCCTCCCTCCCGCCGGCGCATTGACTGGATTCTACATCGCGGCGGCTTTGCCGCCCGCGACGCGAAAATCCTCTACGACATCGCCGAAGCAACGAACAACTCGACCGGAGCGACGCGCGCGCAACTCCCCTCCGATCACTATCCCGTTTGGGCCCGCCTCCAATTCCCCACCGACTGAAGCCGATGTCCACCCTGCGCCGATTCTTCTCCACGCCATTCGCCCCACTCATCGGGCTCGCCGTACTCGCGCTGGCAATTCGCTTCGTCTTCCTCATTTGTTTCGCGCACTCGCCCCTCTTCGCTCCCATCGAAGGCGGCCACGACCGCACGCTCTATCACCTCGCCGCGCAGGCCCCGCTCATCCCCGACGGCGCGTTCGCTTACCTGCCGCTCTATCCGATGGCGCTGCACGCAGTCTATGCGCTCTTCGGCCCATCGCTCTTCGCTGCCGCCACGCTGGGAATTGTGTGCGACGCGCTGACCGTCTTCTTCATCGGCGCCATCGCGCTGCGCCTCGGTGCGCGGCGCAGCTTTGCATGCGCCGCCGCGCTGCTCTACGCACTGTATCCGCTCGCGGTCCTCTACTCTTGTCTCACGATGCCGAACACGCTCAATGCACTCGTCGCCGCGGCGCTCGGCTATGGCCTGCTGCGCGCGCCACGCGACAATGGAAGCGCATGGGTCGGCCTCGGCCTGCTCGCGGGCCTCGCGGCGCTCGGCTGGGCGGCGTGGTTGCTGATCGTCGCCACCCTGCTCCTCTACTGGCTCGCGATCCGACCTGCAGCAGGCCCTTCCCCGCGCAACGCCGCGCTCTTCGCGCTCGCATTTGCCCTCCCGCTCGCGCCCATCGCCATTCACAATTCTCGCGCAGAGGGATCATTCGTCCTGCTGACCACGCACGGCGGCCTCAACTTCTACATGGGCAATCACGAGCGCGCGACCGGCTTTCCCTTGCGCATCCGCGAGTTTCGGATGACCGCGCGCGCCATGCTCGAAGACGCGCACCACGCCGCTGAAAAAGATGTCGGCCATGCGCTCACCCGCGCCGAAAGCTCGGCATGGTGGAGCCGACAGGCCCGCGCATTCTGGCGAGCCCACCCCGCTCAAGCAGTGAGCCTCACCGCGCGCAAACTCCTCTATGTGTGGAATGGTCGAGATGTGGACGACCTGCGCATGGTCGAGCAAGCGCAGTTGCTGATGCCCCACTATGCATGGCCCGCGGCGGGCCGATGGTTCACCGCCATTGCCTTCTTCGGCCTACTCGGCTTCTTCCTCGCGCCACGCGCTGCGCCGCTGCGCATCGCCATCCTCGCGGGCGCCTTCAGCATCGCGCTCTATTTCATCACGGCCCGCTATCGCCTCGCACTCGCCCCGCTCCTGCTGGGCATAGGCGCGGCGGGCGCAGAAGCCATTCTTCAATCCATCCGAACACGCGGGAAGATCGCCCTCACCTCCGCACTGGCCCTCGCCTGCGCCGCCGCCGTGGCGTGGCCGCTGCCGCTTCCCGACCTGCGGGCCGTGGATCACTACAACGCAGCCACCCAACTCCTCCACGCCGACAAAACGGCCGAAGCCCTGAATCTTGCGCGCAAGGGCCTCGAAATTGACCCGCACTCGGCCAATCTCTATCACACGCTCGGAAGCGCATTGTTCAAAGAAAAGAACTATGCGGACGCCGCCGAAGCCTTTGCCCGCTGCGCTGCGCTCGATCCCGCACATCCGCAAGCGTTCTACAACTGGGGACTCAGCCTCGCTCGCACAGGCGATTATTGCGCCGCCCGCGATGCGCTCGCCCAAGCCGCGAAGCTCCGGCCTCTCTCCGAGCCCGCACAGTCCCTCGCGCGCGAGCTGGCGCAGCTTTGCAACTCACCCTAGCGCCGCAGCGCCAGCTAGGGAGTCGCGCGAGCGCGCAGGACGCTGATCGCATCTCGCTCATTCGCCGTGACAACGAGCACGGCATTCTTCACTTCCACCAAAAGAAGCGAGCGAGCGGGCGCTGTGGAAGCCGCGCGACGCGCGAGCTGCGGATGCGCTGGATCCGCGAGATCAAGCATCACCACACGCTGGGCATGCTTGCTGGCAATCCACGCAAAGGGGCGACCCGCCACACGGCCTAACACAATTTCTCGCGGATCGCGCTCCTCCCGGGGCCGCCCTTCATCCACGAGCGGACGGATATCCTCGCGCGACAGCAGATCGGCCTTCACTGCGGCATCGGAATAAGTCACACGAAAGAAACTCACGCGCTGGTCGCCACGCTCGGCCACACCCGCCAAAACGCTCCCATCCGCCTCGTCCAGCAGCGAGAGGCTCGTCGGCCGACTGCCGCGCGGGAGCTCGGTCACCCCCGCCAACACCGGCTCCGCGCCGCGCAAATCAATCCACACAATCGCGTTGTTCTTGCGACAGAGAACCGCCGCAAGACGCCCATCCGCGCTGATCGCAACTGCCGTGGGGTTCAGACTCGTCGCCGATTTGCCGAGCAATGCGGGCAATCCCGAGAACTCGCGATAGGGAACTTCCTGCAGACGGTTGTCTTCCCAACCCGAGAGATTCTGAAGATCCAGGAAACCGACCGAGCCCGGCGCACTTCGCTTGCCGCGACCGCCGTTGGCGACCAACGCCCAGCGGCCATCGGGCGAAATCGCCACGCTCTCGGGGCGGAACCCGACCAGTTGCGAGCGCAACAGGCGGCCGGGCGATTTTTCGCGAAGGTCCAGGAACAACACCTCCCCGCGAGCGCGAAGGTCGAGCGGGCGCGACAAGGCAATGGCGAGCGGCTGCGAGGGATGCACCGCAATGGCCATCGGCCGACCCGGCGTCGGAATGGCCATGAGCGAATCCGTTGGCGGAAAGGCGTCCACAACAGTCAGCGACGGTTTTGCCCAATTGGCCCTGTGCAAATGGATCTCCTGCTGCTCCGGATCGGTCGTCAAAAGCCATCGAAAGTCAGACGACATGGCAATGCGCTCCGCATTGGCCGCCGGCACAGAAAGGTCCGTCAGATACTCAAACGACACATCCTGCGCCCGGGCGGCAAGAGTGAGACAGAAAGAAAGAACAAACAGAAAATAGCGCAACTTCATTCCACACACCCTACCGGCTGACCAGAAAGCTGCCAAGCAAATGGCGCGCGTTGGGCAGCATTATCAGTTGTCCTCAACGCGCGCCCATTCTAGCCTGGACCCGAATGTCCATCACTCGCATCACATCCAAGAGCCCGCAAGAAACGCGCAGCGCAGCCACAGCGCTCAAGCCGCGCCTCAAGCCCGGCGCTGTCCTCGCGCTTCACGGCGACCTCGGCGCGGGCAAGACCTGTTTCGTGCAGGGCCTCGCCGATGCGCTCGGCTGCGCAGAACCCGTCACCAGCCCCACCTTCACGCTGCTCCACGAATATCCCGGCGACCTCCCGCTCTTTCACGCGGACCTCTACCGCATGGATAGCGCCGACGAAGTGCAGCGGGCGGGGATTCTCGAATACCTCGATGCCGGCGGGGTCCTCGCGATTGAATGGGCCGATCGGGCCGCCGCTCTCCTACCGGCCGCCACGATTCACGTGCGCATCTCTACAGGCGACGAACCCAACACGCGTTTCATCGAAATCGAAGAGCTGAACCCACAATGATCCTCGCTTTTGAACAATCCTCCCGCCGTGGCAGCATCGCACTCTGCCGCGCAAGCGAAACTCTCGCCCACCGCGAATGGGATGATCCCCTCGCACGGCATACGCGCATGGGGCCCGCGCTTCAAGAGCTGCTGAAAGAATCCAACCTCCAGTGGGATGCTCTCACAGCCATTGCCGTGGGCCGCGGCCCCGGCTCGTTCTCCGGTCTGCGAGCGGCAATCACCACAGCCCGCGTCCTGGCTGCGCCGAGCGCCATTCCCGTCATGGCGTTGAGCAGCGGCGCGGCGTTGGCACACGACTGGTTCTCTCGCCAACCCACAAACCCCGCGCCGCTCGTGGTGGCGGGCGACGCGCGGCGCGGTGCAATCTGGTACGCCATCTTCTGCCCCAACACCCCCGGCATGCGGCCCTCCACAGACTGGACCCTCGCGCCTGCAACCGAGTTTTCCGCTCGTCTGCCCGCAAACGCCACCCTCGCAACAAGCGATCGCGCGCGCTTGCTCGCCGCCCTGGGCGATGCCGCCTCCACGCTCGAACCGATCGAAGAAGTGTTTCCGGCCGCGACAGCCCTCGCACACCTTGCGCAAATGCGCTTCGATGCGTCGCTGCCCAGCGAACCCCCGGAACCGCTCTATCTCCACGCGGCCACGCTCGCCTGATCGCTTCACCGCTCGCCGAAGTTGCTTGAAGATTGCGCGAAAGTCGGCATACTACCGGGATTCCTGCAATGGAACTCTAACCTCGGGTGCTGGGTCTTATGTCTGGTAATGAATCGGTCAATCTGTATGCCGACAACGCAGATTTCGTCGAGCAACTCTATCGCCAATATCTAGCCAATCCGGCTCATGTATCCGAATCGTGGCGCACGTATTTCGACGCGCTGAACGCGCACGACGCCGAATATCTCAACTCTCCAGACGCAGACGAAATCAGCCGCGCCATGCGGCAGCGCGCGCACCATCGCGCCGCCGCGCCCGCTCAGGCCGCAGCGCCGGCCGGCTCGGACATGGTTCGCAAACAGGCGGCCGTGCTGCGCCTCATCCACGCCTATCGCCTCCTGGGCCATCACCGCGCGCAAGTGGACCCCATCAACCTTCGCGGCCTGCCTATCATTCCGGATCTCGACCCCTCCTATCACGGCCTGCGCGAATCCGATTATGACCTCGTGTTCAACACGGGCAACCTCGCAGGCTATGCCGAGATGAAGCTGCGCGACATCATCGAAATGCTCAAAGAGACTTATACCGAGCACATCGGCGCAGAGTTCATGCACATCGCCGATGTGAACGAAAAGCGCTGGCTGCAAACGCGACTCGAGTCCACCCGCACAAATCCCGATTATCCAAACGACTTCAAACTCCGCCTCCTGGAGCGCCTGACCGCGGCGGAGGGTATGGAACAATTCCTCCACGCAAAATACTCAGGGCAAAAGCGCTTCTCGCTCGAAGGCGGCGAAACGCTCATCACCGCCCTCGACGAAATCATCATGCGCTCGGGCACGCAGGGCATGGAAGAAATTGTAATCGGCATGGCCCATCGCGGCCGCCTCAACGTGCTCATCAACATCATGGGCAAATCGCCGCAGGAACTCTTTGAAGAGTTCGAAGGTAAACACCGCTGGAAGGGCGAATACACCGGCGATGTAAAATATCACTCCGGCTTTTCATCCGACGTTCAGACCCCGGGCGGCATCGTGCACCTCGCGCTCGGCTTCAATCCCTCACACCTGGAAATTGTGAACCCCGTCACCTGCGGCTCCGTGCGCGCGCGCCAGGAACAGCGCCACGACGAAGCGCGCGAAAAGGTGCTGGGTATTTTGATCCACGGCGACGCCGCATTCGCAGGGCAAGGCGTCGTCTACGAAACGCTCAACCTCGCGCAAACGCGCGGCTACGGAACGGGCGGAACGCTGCACATCGTGGTGAACAACCGGATCGGCTTCACCACGAGCCACCCGCTCGACGCGCGCTCGGCGCTCTACTGCACCGACGTCGGCAAGGTGATTCAGGCTCCGATCTTCCACGTCAACGGAGACGACCCGGAAGCGGTCGCCTTCATCGTGCAACTGGCCGTCAACTTCCGGCAAGCCTTCAAACGAGACGTGGTGATTGACCTGGTCTGCTATCGCCGCCACGGCCACAACGAGGCGGACGAGCCCGCCGCCACGCAGCCGATGATGTATAAGAAGATCCGGAACCACCCCACCACGCGAAAGCTCTACGCCGATCAACTCGAAGCGAGCGGGGTCATTCAACCCGGCGAGGCAGACCGCATGGCGCAGGAATATCGCGATGCCCTCGCGGCGGGCAAACAGGTCGTCCCGGATATCGTCACGGGACAAAAGAATCCCTACCGCATCAATTGGAGCAAGTTCCGCGAAACAAACTGGACGGACCCCTATCAAACCGCCGTTCCCGTTGCGCGAATCCGGCAATTGGGCGCCAAGCTCAACGAACTCCCTGAAGATTTCGAATTGCACCCGCGCGTCGCCAAAATCATTGACGATCGAATCAAGATGGCGTCCGGCGCGCTCCCGATTGATTGGGGCTTCGCTGAAAATATGGCCTATGCAACCCTCGTCGAAGAGGGCTACCCCGTTCGCATCTCCGGCCAGGACAGCGGGCGCGGGACGTTCTTCCACCGCCACTCGGTCCTGCACAACCAGCGAACCGGCGACGAATATATCCCGCTCCAACACCTCTCGCAGAACCAGGCCAATTTCCGCGTGATTGACTCCATCCTCTCCGAGGCGGCCGTGCTTGGCTTTGAATATGGTTATAGCGCCGCCACGCCAAACGCGCTCGTGATTTGGGAAGCGCAATTCGGCGACTTCGCCAACAATGCGCAGGTGGTCATTGATCAGTTTATCGTCGCCGCCGAACAGAAATGGGGACTGCTCTGCGGCCTCGTCATGATGCTGCCGCACGGATGGGAGGGCCAAGGGCCCGAGCATACCTCCGCGCGCCTGGAACGCTTCCTTCAACTCGCCGCTCAGGACAACATTCAGGTCTGCTATCCCAGCACGCCCGAACAAATGTTCCACCTCCTGCGCCGCCAGATGATCCGCCCCTACCGCAAGCCGCTCATCATCATGACACCCAAGAGCATGCTGCGCCTCAAAGAATCCTTCTCCACGCTCGAAGACCTCTCCAACGACCGCTTCGACCCCGTCATCGGCGAAGTGGATCCCCTCAAGCAATCCGATGTGCGGCGCGTCTGCCTTTGCTCCGGCAAAGTCTTCTACGACCTGCTCGAAGCGCGACGCGCGCGCAAGATCAACGACATCGCCATCGTTCGCATGGAGCAGCTCTATCCCTTCCCCGCCGAAGACCTCGCGCGCGAACTCAACCGCTACATGCGCGCGCGCGAAGTCTATTGGGTGCAAGAAGAGCCGCAAAACCAGGGCGCGTGGTATTCCATTCAGGACACGCTTCGCCTCGTCTTGCTGCCGGGACAAACCTTGAGTTACGCCGGGCGGCTCCCGATGGCCGCCCCCTCGGGTGGCGACTACCACAAGCACATCGAGCGCCAAAAACACCTCGTTGACAGCGCGCTGGCTCGCAAAGCTGGCGAAGAAACTGAAATACTTTCGGCCCGGCCACAACTGATCGCCACCACACCCGCCGAGTCCACTGGAGGAAAAACCTGATGTCCGCAATCGAGATCAAGGTCCCTGTATTCCCGGAGTCCATCCAAGAAGGTACCCTCTCCGCCTGGCACAAAAAGGCCGGACAACGGGTGGAAGCGAACGAGAAAATCGCGGATATTGAGACCGATAAAATCGTGCTCGATGTCACCGCCCCCACCGCAGGCGTGCTCACGGAGATTCGCGTGCAAGAAGGCGCAACCGTAACGCGCGAGCAAGTCTTGGGGCTTCTCGACCCTGCGGCAAAACCCGCCGCAACACCCGTCGTCCCCGACCCCCCGCCCCCGGCTCCAGCGCCTGCGCCAGCCCCGGCGGCGAAGAAGACAGAGCCGAAGAGCGCGCCGTCAAGGACCCCGCCCGCACCCGCGGCCCCGCCACCGACACCCGCAAAACCGGCGGTCTCGTTCCCGGAGGATGAATACAGCCCTGCCGTGCGGCGACTCATCAAAGAGCACAACCTGAATCCCAAAGAAATCACGGGGCACGGAAAGGAAGGGCGCATCACCAAAGCCGATGTCCTCCGCCACCTCGAACACTCGCCCCATCTCTCCCGCCAATTCGGCAGCGATACACCCGCTGTTCCGGAGCCGGAAGCCGCTGCCAGCGCAGCCGCACCGCAACCCGCAGCAGCCGCCGACAATCGCCCCGTCACGCGCGTGAAAATGACGCGCTTGCGCGCGCGCGTTGCCGAACGACTCGTTCAGGCGCAACAGACAGCCGCAATCTTGACCACGTTCAACGAAATCAACATGCAGGCCGTTATGGAATTGCGCGCGCGTCACAAGGAACGCTTCGAGCGCGAGCACGGAATCAAACTCGGTTTCATGTCCTTCTTTGTGAAGGCCACGATCGAGGCGCTGGCTCGATACCCCATCGTCAATGCGTCCATCGAGGGCGACGAAATCGTCTACCACCAATACTTCGACCTCGGCATCGCGGTCAGCGCGCCACGCGGGCTCGTGGTCCCCGTCCTGCGCGATGCCGAACAGCTCTCGCTGGCCGAAATCGAAACCGCAATCGCCGACTTCGGGAAGCGCGCGCAGGAGAACAAACTCGCGCTTGAGGACCTCTCTGGCGGCACGTTCACCATCTCGAATGGCGGCGTCTTCGGATCGCTCCTGAGCACACCCATTCTGAACCCACCCCAAAGCGGCATCCTCGGAATGCACCGCATTCAAGAGCGCCCCGTGGTGGAAAATGGCGCCATTGTCATTCGCCCGATGATGTATGTGGCGCTCTCCTATGACCACCGCATCATTGACGGGCGCGAGGCGGTTCAGTTCCTCGTGGCCCTCAAAGAGGCCATTGAAGATCCCGCGCGCCTGTTGCTGCAGATTTGAAACCCGGGCGGCGCCGAATCGCATCGGCGCCGACCCAACAAAGGAATGCGATGAAAACATTTGATGTCGTTGTAATCGGAGCGGGCCCCGCCGGCTATGTAGCCGCTATTCGCTGTGCACAACTGGGCTTCGCCACAGCCGTCGTGGACAAATGGATTGGGAAAGATGGCAAGCCTGCGCTCGGCGGCACCTGCCTGAACGTAGGGTGCATCCCCTCCAAGGCGCTGCTGGAGTCGTCCGAACACTACGATCAGGCGATTCACAAGCTCGAGAAACATGGCGTTCGATTCAAGAACCTCAGCTTTGATGTTCCCTCCATGATCGAACGCAAGGACAAGATCGTCCAAACGCTGACGCAGGGCGTTCAATTCCTCTTCAAGAAAAACAAAATCACCTGGATACCCGGCGCGGCGCGATTGGAAAGCAATCAGCAAGTCGCGGTGACCGCTCACGACGGCAAGACTGAACTCGTCGGCGCAAAGCACATCATCATCGCCACCGGCTCTGCTCCGCGCGACGTGCCCAACGTCGAAATCAATGGCGACACGATTGTGGATGCCGCAGGCGCGCTGGACTTCCAATCGGTTCCTGAAAATCTCGTCGTTATCGGCGCCGGTGTCATCGGCTTGGAATTGGGCTCCGTCTGGAAACGCCTCGGTTCCAAAGTGGTCTTGCTCGAAGCCATGGACACGTTCCTCCCCGCCGTGGATGAGCAAGTCGCGCAAGCGGCATTGAAGGAGTTCGATCGCCAGGGCCTCGACATCCGACTCGGCACCCGCGTGCTCTCTGGAAAACTCGGAAAGAAGAAGGTTTCCGTGCAATATCAAGACGCCAACGGCGGAACGCATTCGTTCGAATGCGACAAAGTCATCGTTGCCGTTGGCCGCAAACCCTGCAGCGATCACATCAACGCGCAGGGCGCAGGGCTTCTTCTCGACGAACGCGGCTATGTTCACGTGGACGATTTCTGCAGAACCAATCTGCCCAATGTCTACGCAATCGGCGATGTCGTGCGTGGCCCCATGCTCGCGCACAAAGGTCAGGAAGAAGGCGTTATGGTCGCGGAGCGCCTCGCAGGCGAAGAAACCAAGATCAACTACGATGCCATTCCGTGGGTCATTTATACCTCGCCCGAAATCGCCTGGGTCGGCAAGACCGAACGACAGCTCAAGCAGGCCGCGCGCGAATACAAAACCGGCGTGTTTCCCCTCTCCGCGAGCGGACGCGCCAAGGCCATGGAAGCAACGGTCGGCCTCGTGAAGGTCATCGCCGACGCGAAAACCGACCGCATCCTCGGCGTTCACATGTTCTCGCCCGCCGCCTCCGAACTCATCATGGAAGCCGTCGTTTCGATGGAGTTCGCCGCCAGTGCAGAGGATCTGCAGCGAGTCGTGCATGCGCACCCCTCCATCGCCGAGGCCCTTCACGAAGCGGCCCTCGCGGTGGACGGTCGCCCTCTGCACATCTAAGCGCCACCACCGGTGCCGTTCGCCCTTCGCCCCTACGCGCGCACGAAAGGACTATTCGGCCAGCTTGCGGCGGAGAAACGCGATATTCAGGCGAACCTGCTCGGTGTTCTTTGTCTTTTGTAGCGCCTCGAAAACCTCGAGGGCCTCGCCATATCGCTGCATGGCGCGGAGTTGAAGTCCCAGCTCAATCTTATATCCGGGCTCGTGGGGAATCATTTCTACAAGCGCTCGGAGAGAATCCAACGCCTCCTCGGGCTGATCGAGCGCGCTATACGCCCGGCTCAGTCCAAGCCGGGATGAGACATCCCATGAATTGCAGGCCAGCGCCCGCCAATACTCTGCGCGAGCTTCCTCTGCTTGAACGCGCTTGGTCTCCGGGTCCAAATTCCAAAATGCCTGAACGGTTAAACACTGGGCAATCCCGCGATGCGCATCTCCATTGCCCGGTTCCAGACGCAGGGCACGCCGATAGGCCGCCACCGCCTCGTCAAAATTCGACGCCTCGCGCTCTACATCGCCCCGCTGCACAAGAGTATAGCCCGCCAGTGCCCGCGCCGTGAATAGCGCAAGCAATAGCGGCAACAGCGCCCAAGCGGCCCTCCAGCGCCCGCCCCCCTGCAGGCCCACGCGCGGCGCGGCTCCGGTTCCGCCGTTTCCACGCAAGAGCGCAGCCGTGATCCCGGCAAACGCAATCAACACATGGACATTGCTGTAGATGTGAAAATTGTAGTCGAACGCCGCATGCACCCCATACGCCGTCAGCGCGCCGACAAAGCCGGCGATCATGAAACTCGAGCGATCCGTGTCGCCATTCCGCAAGGAGCGAACAAGGCGCACGACCAGCCAACCCACCGAACCCACAAGCACAAGCGCCCCAACGATGCCAAACTCGGCGAGCAACTGCAGGTAGTCGTTATGGGCAAACTCGGGATCAATGTAGTGGGTCAGATGGTGCCAATACTTCGGATACACCCAACGATAACTGCCCGGACCAAAACCAAACCAAGGCTGCGCCCGGATGATATCAAGCGTGTCGCGCCACAAAAAAAGACGCACATTCCCCTTCAGCGCATCCGCGACGCGCGTCTGCACCAGAGGAAGTAAGAACCACGCCAACAGGCCCACCACCGCGACACTGAGCGCGGCGATGAGCAGCATGAACAGCGCGCGACGGAAGCTGCGGCGCAAGCCCAGCAACGTGAGCACAACGAGCAGGCCCGCAAGCACACCCAGCCAGGCGCTCCTCGATCCGGACAAATAGAGCGGCGGCAAGATGACCAAGACGCTATAGCCGGCCAGAAGCCGCAGCGGTGCGCGCGCGGCGGGCATCGCCGCAATGGCCACCGCCATCGGAAGCGTTGCCGCCAAGACATTGGCAAAGTGATTCGGGCAAAAATAGGCGCCACTCGCCCGCATTCCATACTGATCCGGGCGCGGATACCCCAAGACAATGTTCGAATCGTGCGCATTCTGAATGATCGCATACCACGCCATGACCGTAATGGAGAGAAAGAGCAGCGCGAGTAGCCAGCGCCAGCGCCGCTCTTCGCATGCGAGACCCGACCACACGACGTATGCAAGCACCGCGCTGGCGATCACCAACATTGCGCCTTGCGCCGCATGGGGAACGGCGGCCGAGGGAATTCGAATGAATCCATATAAGAGAAACGCACAGAGCCCGAGGATAGCGGGAGGCCATCCAAGCGGAGGGACAGAACGAAAAATGAGGGGGCGCGCAAAATAGAGAATGCCCGCAAGACAAACGGACAGCATGAGAGGGCCGATGGACCAAAAGCGCACCGCGCCATACAGCCAGATGCCCGCCACCGAACTGGCCAACAAGAGAAGGAGCGCGGCCCCGTCATAGATTCGCCGCGACAAGGAAACAGGTGAAGAGCGGCGCATGGGCGCCGCGGGCGTTCCGCTGAATCGCGGATCAGAATGCGCTTCGTGGGACCCGGATAACATCGCCCGACTCTATGATGATGTCGAGTTTCGGATTGCGCTCAATATCGCGCATATTGACCGTTCGAACGGCGTTCCCTCGCGAAATCGTCACGCGCTTCGGGTTTGCAAAGTCCGTGTAGCCTCCCGCCGCGGCAATCGCCTGCAAAACGGTCATCCCCGTGATCATGGCGTAGCGCTGTGGCGCCTTCACTTCCCCTTGCACAAAGAAACTTTGCGACGGGAGAATGACGTTGACCGTCACCGAGCGATAGATACCGCGCTCAATATAGGTGCGCTGGATATCGCGCTCCAACTCGGACGCGGTCTTTCCAATCGCAGGCACATCATTAATGTAGGGCAGCGTGACGAGGCCCTTCTCGTCCACAATATCCTGAACCTCGGCTTCCTGCGGAATGATGCCGCGAAGATAGATCAGCACCGGGTCGCCCTGTCGCAAGCGATAGGGCGTCTGAGCGCCCGCCGCCGATGTTGTGCGAAACTCGACTTCCTTTCTAACCGGAACGTCGGCCGCAGCATTGGATCGAGCAGCCGCCCCGCGATCTGTGTGAAGCCCTGCGGGTGACGCCTGCATCTGCGGCCGTGCAACATCAGGCGCGAGCGGCGAGGGTGACTTTGTCCTGCATCCGATTGATGACGAGATCAGCGCGCTGCTCAACACGCAAAGAAGAAGACTCTGAACGGTACGCGCGATCATCTCAAAGGCCATCCTTTCCGGCTTGAGCCGTCGAGACAAGTTCGCCAGATGGCTTTGAATCAGGCGACTGGTCATAGTGCGAGTAGTACGAGTGATAATAGTAGTAATTATCATCGCGAAGAATATTGATGTTGTTCAGCACGACGCCGAGCACGTTCGCCCCGACGTTGTCGAGCATGCGGCGCGCGCGCGCGGAAATATCGCGCGGATACTTTCGATATTGAACCACCAAGAGCACGCCGTCCACCTCGCTCGCAAGAATGGAGGCATCGCTCACGCCGACGATCGGCGGCGAATCAAAGAAGATCACGTCGTAGCGAGCTTTCAGCGCCTTCAGCAAATCGCGCATGCGCTGCGAATCGAGCAAGCCCAGCGAGGTGCGCGGCAACTTGCCGCTCGGAAGGAAATGCAAATTCGGAACAGAGGTGGACTTGATCGCCTCCTCAACCGAGGTTTCCTGCATCAGAACATTCGTCAGCCCAAAGCGATTGGAGATGCCCAAGAACGTGTGTTGCACGGGTCGGCGCAAATCCGAATCCACAACGAGCACTTTATCGCCGAGTTGCGCGCAAATATAGGCGAGATTGAAGAGCGTGGTGGATTTGCCCTCCCCAGCGCCTCCGCTGACCACAGCATACGCTCCGCTGGTCTCATGGCCTTTGCGCGCAAAATGGATATTGGTGCGGAGCACGCGGTAGGCCTCAGCGTGGGCGCTATCCGGCCCCTCTTCCATCAGCGAACGCACCTTCTGTGGGATCACGCCGAGCACGGGCAAGCCAAGGTTCCGCTCCACGTCATCCACCGTCTTGACCGAGGTGTCGAGGTATTCGATGAAGAATGCCAACCCGACGCCCGCCACACAGCCGATCAGAAGACTCAAGACGATATTCAGCGCAATTCGCGGACTCACAAACCGACGCTCGGAAGGTTCCACGGCCGGCTCGACAATTTCGACAGGTGTCCGTGGCACTTCGAGCTCAATGCCCTCCTGCGTGACGCGAGCGCGGAGCGCATCGAGCAATTGGCGCTGCACTTCAACATTCCGCTCGGCACGCTGGAACGGAAGGTAGTTCTCCCCTTCAGACTGAATATCGGCTGCGCGCGCGGTCTCCAGCTCAGAGTCCAGCGCGCTGTACTTCGCCTTTGCGACTTCATAATCGGCGCGAATTCCCTTTTTCAAGCCATCCAGCGCGTTGGTTAGCTTGATTCTCAGCTCATCGAGGGCGGCGCGCATCCGCCGCACCTCGGGGTGATTGACGCCATAATTTTCCAAGAGAAGCTTGAGCTGCACCTCGGTATCAACCACTTGCTTTCGGAGCAGCAGCAGCGACTGATCGTTCACGATGTACGCAGAGGCGTTCATCAGCTCTTCGCCGCTCAAGGATTCCAGTTGGTCCAGACGAGCCTGGCGAACGAGCATATCCACACGGGCAGAAATGCGGTCTGCTTCGAGGGCCTGCAACCGAACTTTGTCAATGCGATACCCTCGTTGCAGCAAGTTGACGCCACCGCTTTTGCGAAGTTCTTCCAATTCCACCTCGGCCGCGTCCACGCGCTCCTGCTGCTTCTGCAACTCGTTCTCCAACGCATCCACGCCGCCCTTGACCTGCGTGCGCTTTAGGGAAAGGCGCTGCTCCCGATAGACATTTGCGATTTCATTTGCAATACGAGTCGCTTGACTGCGGTCTTCGTTATACACCTGAATATCAATTAGACTGGTGTCGCGATACTGATTGACGCGGATGGACTTGAGCAAAATGAGAAGGGTGTCCTCCATGCGAAGGGCGCCGCCTTCCGCGCCATACTTGTCGGCCCATTTCTTCTGCAAATCCAGGTTCTGGATCACCTGGGTGAGAATGGGGCGCGATTGGATAATTTCATACTGCGTCTTGAGGAAGAACGGATTGAACGCCGACATGAATTGGCGCTCGAAAACGGCGACGTCCAGCGAATCTTCGCGCACGGAAATGCGGGCATTCGCCATGTAAATCTTCGGCATGGTGAAGGTGTATGCCATGCCGGTGAGCACCACCAAGAGAATGACGGCAAGAATGATCTCTTTGCGAGATTTAATCACTCGCCAATAGTCGAGGAAATGCAGTTTGGATTCGTTTGAGTCGTCTATGGCCATGTGTCACCCGGCGCTCGATGCGCGAACCGGAGGAATAAAGCAAAACCGGGCCCGCCCCGCAAGAATTAGAGGAGCGAACCCGGATTTTGTTCAACCGGGCAAAATTATAGCTGCGTTCTCCAACCCAGTTCGACACGCGTGCGATCGAAGTCGCTGCGCAGGTCGGAGGCAAAATCCATATACTGAACCGAAGCTTCGAGGTAGTTCTTGCGATTGAGCATGTAGCTCAGACGCGCACTGCCCTGCAGCACATCCTCATCACCGTCCATCTTGGCGTAGTTGCTATCATCCAGCGCCTGCTTGGCGTGATATTTGCTGTTTTGATAGCTGCCCGCGAGGAATAGCTGGATGCGTGCAGTCAAATCGTGCGAGAGCGTGACATAGCTCAACAGGCGGTCCTGGCTCGCAAAGGGATAGACATCCGCCTCGAAGAGCGAATAGCCCACACCACCAGTGATGCGCGTCTTCGGCGAAGGCAAATAGGTGAGGCTGATGTCGCCGAACGGCGAAGTCTCGTCGCCGATGTGGCTGTCGTCGAAGGTCTTGTTCTGGACGCCACCGCGCAGAGTCCCCACCAAATTGGGTGAGAATATCTGCTCAAGGCCCACACCCGCGAAGAGGCTCTCCGAACTGCGGGTGTCGAGATCCTTGTACTCCGTCTGCTCGAGTCGAACATCGCCCGAAAGCGCGGTATCCGGATTCAACTGGTGACGAAGCGTCACGCCCGCCGCGATAATGTCGTAGTCATCCGTATCGGCAACTTCCGAGTTGTCGTAGCGCAGGACGGTATAGCGCGCGCCCAGTTCGACGCGGGTCGGATCGCTCAGGCGATAACCCAACACGCCGTCCAAGAGATTGTAGGTGTAGTCATCCTTCTCGCGCGCAATTGAGCCCCGGTCAATCAACTCCGGCAACTCAGCGATGCGAAGCGTTTCTTTGATGTTCAACGAAAGGCGCGGGGAAAAGTTGTGCGCGAAAACAACGTCTGCCTCGTGATGGAAATCGGTGTCATCCGGATCGCGATCGCTCCAATAGACGAACGTGGGGCGATAACGCAGCCCAAAGAAGGTCTGCTCCATGTCCATGTTCAGGAGAAATTCCAACTCTTCAATAATCTTGAAGCTGTCCTGCTCATCCTGTTCCGCCTCATAGACATTGCTGTCCCAGCCGACGCGGAAACGGTTTTTGATTTGGAAGTTTTGCGCCGTCTCAGAAGCTGAAAAGGCAGAGCCGACCAGCAGTGCGCTGGTCAACACACCAGCTCCAATCGAAGTGAGTAATTTCATAAGGCGTTTTCTCCTGACTCTAAATGTATCCGTTCAGATATTCCATAACCGATAACATCACACGACTAACCGGGAGGGTTCATCGGAATCATAATGGGAAGGCCAGAGCCTGCGCCAGTGCTCGGAACCGGAGCGGTCGGGGTCATCGGCGGAGGCCGAGGCGTCTGACCGGGGCGTCGGCTGATTTGCTGCTGAATGGCGGGCATCTCCTGGCGCTGAATGATGCGCGTCGTGACATGACCCAACGTCGAGAGGTCCGCGCCGCCCTGTTGGTTGTCCGGTGGATTGATGCGCGAAAGTTTGCTCAAAGGATCTGTCGCGGTGACAATGGCTTCCGGGCCGACCGGCTGCGGAAGAGGCTCGAGGTTCTCTATGGCTTCACCCGCGCTACCAAAGTCAATCCCCTCGCTCTTGAGGTAGTTGACCCAGGACTCATCGCTGTCCGGATTCTCCACTTCGCCCTGGCGGCCGAGCGCCAAGACCACGACGCGAGCCAAGTTGCCCAATGTGACCGTCCGGTCCTGATTCCAGCCGTCCTTGGGCGAGATATTGTTCTGCATCAATATCTGAATGCACTCAAAGTCAGTCGGAGCGGCGGGCAGGAAGCGGGATAGACCCAAGACCTTAACCAACCACTGCGCGAGCTCGCCTTCCGTAATAGGCCCGGATTCCTCCGAAATAGGCGAAGCCTTAGCTTTGGGTTTGGCATCTGCAGCAAAAACGCTCGCAGGACCGGCAGAAAGCATGGCCACCGCGCCCAGTATCATCATAAACATCGAAAGTCGCTTCATAACGCAATTCCTCCCATCGCTTTTCAGAGCCGACACCGAAGCAGCCGATATTGGCTCTGGTACGATGCTTTGAACTTTACCCAGCCTTTGAGCCTCTGGTCAAACGGAAAAGAGGAGGTTCGGAGCAAATGTTTGAGCCGATCTTGTCCCTAATTTGCTTGCTCCGTGCAAGTTGTCAGCGCGAAGCCGATTTGATAGCGTCCCGCAAATGGCCAAGAAGACATCCTACACCATCCCCCTGACGCCCGACCAGCAGGAACAGCTCGCCACCCTCCTGCGGACGGGTAACTACCGCCCCCGCGAAACGCCCTATACGATTATCTCGGTTGAGGGTCCGGACTGCAACATTGCCCTCTATACGAGCGGAAAATGCGTTGTCCAGGGCCAAGGCGCCGAGGATTGGGTCGCCTATACGCTCGAACCACAAGTCCTGCTCGAAGCGCGCCTGGGCTACGAATCCGTTCATACACCCGAAATGCTTCAACCGCACCTCGGTGTGGACGAAAGCGGAAAGGGCGACTTTTTCGGACCGCTCGTGATCGCTGCGGCCTACGTGGATGAAAAGATCGTCCCGGTGTTCAAAGAACTCAACGTGCGCGACAGCAAGCAAATCACCAGCGACAAAAAAGCAGAGGAGCTGGCAGACCAAATTGCCGATGCGCTCGGCAATCGCTTCGCACTGGTCACCATCGGCCCCCGCGCCTACAACCGACTCTATGCCAAAATGCGCAGCGTCAACCGCATGCTCGCCTGGGGCCACGCGCGCGCGATCGAAGACCTGCTCGCCAAAGTCCCACATGTCACCCGTGCGGTCTCCGACCAATTCGGCCCCACCGCCCAAATTGAACGCGCACTGATGCAGAAGGGCCGCTCCATCAAGTTGGAGCAGCGCCCGCGCGCTGAATCCGATCCCGCCGTCGCAGCGGCCTCCATCCTCGCGCGCGCAGGATTCCTCCGCGCCCTGCGCGACATCCAGAAGAAGTTCGGCATCGCCATCCCCAAAGGCGCATCGCCTCAAGTGCGGCAGGCGGCCCAGTCCATAATCGAAAAGGCGGGCCCCAAAGCCCTGCTCGATATCGCCAAGTGCCACTTCAAGACCGCAGACGATGTGCTCACGGCCGTCGGCCAATCCCGCGCCGCGCTCGGCCCCGAGGGCGCCGCAACTTCACAGGCCAAAGCGGATTGGAAATCCATCCGCAAAAAACAACAGGCGGAGAAATCGTGAAACTCGTCCGATACGGCGAACCCGGCCGCGAACGCCCCGGCCTCTGGCTCACGGACCGCGGCGCGCCGGAGATCCTCGACGTGCGAGGAACGGCCTTCGATATCGCAGACTACGACGCGCACTTTTTCACACACTGGGGAATCGAGCGGCTGCGCGGCTTGCTGCTCGAAAAGAATCAAAAGCGATTCCCCGCTGCCGGCGTCCGACTCGGCCCTCCCATCGCGACGCCCACCAACCTGATCTGCGTCGGCAAGAACTACGCCGACCACGCCACTGAGTTCGACTCGAAGATTCCCGCCGAACCCGTCCTCTTCGCGAAGTCGCCCTCCGCGCTCATCGGCGCAGAAGACCCCATTCACATTCCGCCGACTTTTTCCGAAGTGGATGCTGAAGCCGAACTGGCCATCGTCATCGGCGCCCCATCGCGAAACCTGTCCGAAGCAAACGCACTCGAACACATCGCCGGCTACACCCTCATCAACGATGTCACCGAACGCCGCGCACAGCGCGAGGCAGGCCAGTGGTTCCGCGGGAAAAGTTTCGACACCTTCGCGCCCATCGGCCCCTACCTCGTCACACCGGACGAAATCCCCAATCCACAAAATTTGCACATCCGCTCTCGCGTGAACGGAACCCTCCTGCAAGACGGCAACACGCGAAACATGCTCTTCCCCCTCGCGCGCATCCTCGCCTACAGCTCCTCCACTCTCACCCTTCAGCCCGGCGACATCATCGCCACGGGAACACCCTCCGGCGTCGGCTTCGCCCGCACGCCGCCCGTCCTGCTCCGCGCGGGCGACACCATTGAGATAGAGATCGAATCCATCGGCTCCCTCAAGAACCCCGTTCGCTAAACACACTCACCCCAAAATCGCGTCCGCTTAAAATGCGAAAGGGACAGCGTTTCCGCCGTCCCTTGCGCACTTAACCTTGCGATCTATTACTTCTTGCTTCCGAGGATCGCGTCCTTCGCAGCCTTCGCCACGCGGAACTTGACGACCTTCTTGGCCGGAATCTTGATCGCTTCGCCCGTTGCCGGATTGCGTCCCATGCGCGCCTTGCGCTGGACCAACACCAGCTTGCCCAGGCCCGGAACCACGAAGCTGTTCTTCGCTTCCTTGTATGCCAGCGCTGCCAGCGATTCAAAGAATTGGCCAGCTTGCTTCTTGGTGATTCCAACCGCTTCGGCCAATTTGGCCGCTGTCTGCGACTTGGTCAGTGCCATGTGTACTCGTCTCCTGTTTGCGTTAGATCGCGTTCTTGCGTCTAAACTCTTGCCCATAATGCGCGCGCGCCCCTCTAAAACAAGCGTTTTTTCGAAGTTTCTACGGGCCTGTTTTTCGCCGCCGCTCACGCCAACAGCTCCGACGCCACGCGCTGCGCGAGCGACGCACTGCCCATCTGCTTCACAATTTCCAGCGCAAACGCCATGCTCGTTCCCGGTCCCTGGCTCGTGATGAGCCGACCCTCCACCACCACGCGCTCATTCACGCGCGGCGTCGCCGTGAGCTGCCCCGCAGCGCTCGGATAGCACGTCACGCGGCGCCCCTCCAAAATGCCCGCCGCCTGCAATACCAGCGGTCCCGCGCACACCGCGCACACCCATCGCCCCGCCTGGTCCAGCGCGCGAATCGCACCCAACACGCGCTCATCCTTCATCAAGTTCATCACCCCGCCATAACCGCCCGGCACCACAATCGCATCGAAATCCAGCGGCTGAATCGCAGTCATCTCCACATCGGGCACCAGCGTCACCCCGCGCGACGCCACCAGCGCGCCCTCGCGCAACCCCGCCGTCACCACCTCGAACTCCGCCCGACGCAACACGTCCACCACCGTCACCGCCTCAATTTCTTCACACCCCTCCGCCAACGGAACCAGTATCTTCTTCATCGCCTCTGCTCCTCTCCTCTCACACCACATTCCGCCTTCCAACGCTTGGAAATCCGCGCGTGAGCGACTTCCAACGATTGGAACTTTTCGCGCACAAATTTCCCACCGTTGGAAAGTGTAGCACACCTGACTTCCAAGCGTTGGAAGTTTGCGGGGCTTGCTTCAAAATCCAACGGCGATGTCGGACACGGCATCGTCTTCGCCACCCGTGGCTCGATTGGCTTCCGCTTGCGTGGCGACAGAATAGCTGCGGCCGTCGGAGGTCAGCGTGATCGCGAGGTCGCGATCCGTGGAAAGCCACGCGAGCTCGCCGAGTGTGTTCACGATATATTGTTGCGTGAGCTCGAACGCGGTCACCGCATCGCGCGATTGCAGCCCGAGCACGGGGCGCGGGCTCCCCCACTCGGCAATGACGCGCTCGGGGCGCACACTCGACAACAGCGCAGCAAGCTCGTCGCTCAGCCGGTTTTGCAGAACAGGCTTGAACTCGCCTCGTATCTGTCCGAGCGGCGCGCCGTGGTGCGGCAGGAACAGCACCTGGCTGCGCAACTGCTCCGGGGAATAGCGCTGCGCGAGTTGCGCGACGCCGTCATAGTGGAGATCGCTGGTGAGGAGCGCGGCGAAGTTGCCATAGACCACGCGAAGCACGAGGGCTCCGTTGTCCACCTCGCGCGCGGCAATGGAATCGCGAGTGGGGTTCAAGACTTCGATGCGGAAGGTGCCGTTGGGCCCCGGCTCTTCGAAGAGCGCTTGCCCGGCAGCCAGCGTCTCGTTTTGAACAGTCCAACCGGCCCACCGATTCAAGAAGCCGGGGCCGCGCCGCGCCAGCTCCGGAGCCAACGCGAGGCGCATGGGCCATTCGGGGTTGCCAATCAGCTCGTCATAGCTGGTCGCGAGCACGTCTGCCTCGACGCCGCCCGCGCCAGGATTGAAGCGGTGCGAAAAGTCCTCGAACGATTCGCCCGGCGCGAGATCGGCCAGGGAGGGAGGAAGGAAGAGGCGGTCCACCCACACGGAGGAAAGAACGTGGCTGATTCCCGCCGCGCGCTCGGGGCGCGGCGAGGTCAAGATGACGGCGTCGAGGTGGCGGATTTTTTGATTCGCGAGAACAGGCACCACGGTGCGCGTCGCCTCGTTGCGGCGACCGCGCTCGTGCTCCACAAATCCCGCGTCCACGAGAATGCGGCGGCCCGACGGGCTCTCGATCAGGATCGAGCTGCCATAGCCCACCGACAACACCGTCATGCGCAACTCGCGCAAGGGCGCGGCGCGCATATCCGCCACCACGAGACTCGCCAGCACGATCGCCGCAACGCCCGCCGCGACGCGCGGCCACAGCGGCGTCTTCAGCTTGAACCGCTCCGCACTGCGCACGAGCCACGCCCATATCGGCTTGTTCCATATGAACCACGCGCAGGCGACATAATACGCGCTGAGCGCAAGCAGGCCGGGGCGGCGAATGACGGGATAGGGAAACCATTCGGAACTCGCGTGCGCGATCCAGAGGAAGATCGAGGAAAACACCCAGTTCGCCGCACCGAGCAACAGCGCAATGTAGATGCCCACACCCGGAATCAATCCCAGCAACCCGCCGATGGCGCCGAGCTGCACCACCACGCCGATGAGCGGAATTGCGATCAGGTTTGCGTAGGCGCCAGCAAATGGCCAGCGCGCAAAATAGCCCGCGGAAAGCGGAATCATCATGCCGAGCTGAATGGCAAACTGCGCGGCCAGAAATGCGCCAATGCCCTCGGGAATGACGGTATAGTTGATGCGCTCGGAAAAGCCGATGCCCTTTCGCTGCAACGCGCCGGCCACCACAAAGAGCATCGCGAGAACCGCAATCGCTGGAAAGATGAATTGTGGCGTGACGACAAGCGCCCACTGTCGCACGGCCAGCAACGTCCACCCCACCCCCACCGCCAGGAAAAGGATGAACTGATTGCCCTTCAATCGCTGCAGCAAATCCAAACTCGGCGTGGTCATCAGACCGAGCGAAAGAATCGCGCCGAATGATAGCGTGAACGATGGATCCACCACCACGAGCGGGTTGTGCAGCAGGATCAGAAATGCCGCGACGGGCACGCCCAGCAGCACGGATGATCGCAGACTTTGATCGAGATAGGCCCACGTCATGAGAAAGAGACTGTTCATGATCACCGCGCGCAAGGTCGAAGGGCGCGCGCCAGTGATGATGGAAAAAATGACCAGCGCCAAAATGATCAGCGGCACATATGCCTGCCGCGGCACGCGCATGAGCGAAAAAATCCCCACCAACATCACAGTAATGATGGTCACGTGAAGCCCCGAAACGGCCAGCACGTGATTCACGCCCGCCTCCTTAAATTCGTCGGCAATGGTCTCCTCGCAATTGCGGCCAATCATCGTCGGCGCATCGGCGGGATGCCATGCGTGGGCATAGCGATCGCTGAACATACACTCGACGCCCTGCAAGCCATAGCGCAAGCCGAGCGTGACGCCGCCGACAAAGGCAGACTGCGGATAAATCATCGTCTGCTTGATCACGCGCAACACATTGTCGCGCAGGCGCAGCGAAAAGGCGACGAGCGCATTGCCCTCGCGCATCGGTCCATCCATCGGCTTAATGGCGTGGATGGGCGGCGGCCCGCTGCGCGGCGCGAAGAGCGAAACGAGGCCGTAGATGTTGTAGTTCTGCTGGAAGCGCCGCGCGTCGAAACCGCCGGGATTGGCAGCGCCCCGCGCAACGGTCAGCTCCCCGCGAAACTCCACATCGTAACCATACGCGGACGTGTGAGAGAAGACGTCGTAGCCTTCCATTTCAGGGCGAACCGTGACTTGAATGTCGCCGCCCTCCACGCGGTAGAACGGGCCGCCCGCAGGATACTGAATGAACTCCGGCGTGACGGGCAGGACGGTCTTGAAATCGTACACGAGCGGATCGGCGGAGATGCGCCCGAGGATGGTCACGGGCGACTGCGCGCGACCGGGGCGGACAAAGGAACCAATGTGATTGGAAATGCGATAGAGCGTCACGGCGCCGTGTGAAGGGCCGTCCAATACTTCGACTCCGGTGATGCGCGTGAGGGGCTGATCAAGTGGATAATCCGTGCCCACCGGATCGTTCGCGCGAACGACAATGACATCCGTCGTCAACTGCATGGGCGCAATCTGAAACTGCCAGCGTCCGCGCTTGTCAATTTGCGCGCGACCGTTCTCATCGCGCGCGGCAATGCGCGCATCGAGCTCACCCGCGAGGCGAATCCTCAAATCGCTATCAATCGCGCTCTCTTTGCGAACGCGGAGACGGCAGGTGTCGGGCAGCGCGCTGTGCGCGCGATAGTTCGCGACGCCACTGCCACTGAGCACAATTTCTCCCACGCGCGTGTCCGGCACCGTGTTCGCGCTGATGTGGCGCGAATAGCCCAAGGTGACGGCCGATGCAACGAGCATCCACGCGAGCCAGCGCACACCCGAAACGGGCGCGTTGTCGCGCGCCGCGCGATGCGCCTGAAAGAGCAAAAGGGCCGCGCCGCCCATCAGCAGCGCGGTGGCAATGCGCAGCGCGGGCAAGGCAGAAGGATTGAGCGGCCACACCATCGCAAGGACGAGGCCGATGATGAAGCAATAGCAGAAAAGGATGATTCTAGTTTGCGTCTGCATGGCTCGTCCCGTCTGGAAGCCCGATCATGGGATAATATGCCCTATTGGAATCCCACACCGGTGAGGCAGCGGGCTCCCCGCGCCACACCGCCAGCAGTGCGGCGCGATAACCCGGATGGAAGGCGAGCACCAACCCGCCAAATAAGAGAGCCGCCCCGAGTACTTTGACTAAGGCTTGTGCGCCGCGTTCCATGATTTCTCCTTGGCTTCCTTTTCCTCGGCCGCCGCATCTTCGGCCGCTTCCACATCGTGGCGATGCGCGCCGCGAAGGAAAACAAAAATAAACAGGAACACGACGCAGGGCAGAAGAAACAGCACGCCTTCCCGCTCCGTCAAAATGCGCTCGTGGCTGCTCGCAAGCCAAACGAGATAGAGGATGAAGCCCACCGCGTTGAGCGCCCAAACCGTGGCCGTGATGCGCGGATGTGGATTCACACAAACCTCTGCATTCGGTTCAGCACGGCGTCCACATCGGCCTCCGTCGCGTCGTTCTCGACACGATGCCGCAGGATGGCATCCACGGTTTCGCGCGGCCACAGCAGCAGCGATTTCTGGTTTCGGATATCGAGTGTCGTATTCCGCCCCGTGAATACGAGGATTGGAACGATCGGCATCGGCGGCGCACCGCTGGATCTCAGATATTTTTCGAGCACGACCACGTGCCGCTGATTTTGCAGAATCGGATTGGAGAGCGCGCGCGGCGGCTGGTCCGCGTGAACGTGCTGGAACCATTTTCGGTCGCCCTCGTCACCCACTAAACGCCCGCGCCAATTCTTGGTTTCGAGCACAAAGATGCCCTTCTTCGAAACGACAATGTGGTCAATTTGCGCTCGAGCAAAACCGCTGCGCACGGTGATGTCGTTGTAGAGATAGTGGGAATTGTCGAGGTTCTCGGTGAGGATTTTGGCCACTTCGCTCTCCCCGCGAAGCCCGGCAGCCATATATTTTTCATCGCGCGCGTTTTGGCGCAATTTCATGAAGTGCGAGTAGGCAAAGAAACCCGCCACCGCTGCGGCCCAAAACCAACCGGTCCCTGCCCCGCGCAACACAGAGGCAACCCCCACCATCGCCAACAGCGCCGCCAACCCCGCCTCGCCCCACATCACATAGCGAAGCGCTTTCGTCTCGGAGCGCATCCGCTTTTGCTGGCGGGATAGCGAGGTTTCGTTGGATAGGACACGCGCCATAATTAAGGAGCAGCGGGCAGGCGCTCCACAATCTCCGCTTTTGCCAGCGTGGGAAGCCGCTCCGTTATCCGAATCTTTACGCGGTCGCCCGGTTGGCACCCGGGAATCAGGACGGCCAATCCATCAATGCGCGCAACACCATCCACGTCCGGATTGCTGCGCTCTTTCTCGACAATGGCCACGTCATATTCCTGGCCCGGCTGGATTTGCGGGGCGCGCAGGGGGCGCTCCGGCTTATCCGCGTTCTCGGCGCGCTCAGCCGAAGACGATTCCGATTTCTCCAACTTCCGGATCAATTGCGCTTTCCACGCGCGTCCGCTCGTGTCGGTCACTTCATACACCACGCGATCGCCCTTCTCGACGCCGGGAACATAAATCTGTTGCTGCCCTCGCTTGATGAGGCCATCGCCAAACTTGCCCACATGAACAACCGTGCCCGTGTAGGTGCCGCCAGCGGGATCGCTCCCCGCAGCGCGCGAGGGCAAATCGGCCGCTGCGCGCGCAGGCCGCGGGGCAGGCGGTGGGCCCGAGCTGATAAGCTCGTGGACAACCGCTTCAGCCGTCGAACGGTTCAGGCGCGTGACTTCGACCACGACGATGTCGCCGGGGTTCACTCCTTTAATAAAGGTAACCGTCCGGCCGATCCGCGCAATCATTGACGCGCGATCCCGCGATTCGCTGTCAACGCGAACGCGATAGCGGCGCCCCAGCTCGGGCGTGAGCTGGTTCGGGACGGTCGCATCGAGCACTTCGCCCGTGTTCACCTTTGCCGCTGGCGCGGAACGCTCATCCAGCACGGAAACGACCGCTTCGTTGGAAGTGTTCTTCGAGCGCAACGCAAAGAACACCACAGCGCCTGTCGCAACAATCGTCAACGCGAGTAGCGCGATGAGTTTCGGCAGCGTCAAAAACGAGGCGGGTTTAGTCGGAGTGGATCCATCGGACGACATGGCAATTCTCCTGTATCGGTTCGATTCAAGTTTCAAGGACTACGCTACCCGAGAACACCGCTGACAAGCAACGCCATACCGCGCGAAAAGCGTTCTCGCGCTGAAATCAGTGAATCCCTGATCCCCTTCCCCTCGCCATCGCCCGATGAGGTCATCCATCGCCGAGCGCTCAAGAAATGTGCTTTCGCAGATTCTTTTTGGCGTGCAATGCGCTACTCTAGGCCAATGGAGGACGGCAATGATCCGGATCGCGTTTGGGTGGTGCGCTCGCAACAAGGCGACCGCGCGGCCTATACAAAGTTGGTCGAACGCTACCAGACCCCTCTCTATCAATTCGCGTTTCGTCTGCTGAATGACGCCGCGCTCGCGCAAGACGTCGCGCAGGAGGCGCTCGCCCGCGGATGGCTGAAGCGCGCGTCTTTCCGATGGCAACACAACGCTCGCTTTTCCACCTGGCTTTTCCAACTGGCGCGGAATGCAGCGATTGATCTGATCCGTCGGCGACGCGAACTTTCACTCGACGCCGTCTCGCACGAGCCCATCAGCCCCGCCCTCGACGCCGCGGGCGTGGCGCAGGACAAAGAGCTGGGCGCGCGTATCGCGGCGGCGTTCGCCGCTCTGCCTGAGGCGCAGCGCACGGCGACAACGCTCTCGGAGTTCCACGGCATGAGCGCGCGCGAAATTGCCGTCGTGCTCCACTGCTCAACTCGCTCCGCCGAGTCGCACCTCTATCGCGGCAAGCAGGCGCTCCGCAGCGCGCTGGCAGATTGCTGGACCGATCTCCACTCCCAGTAATCCGCGCCCTCGGGAGACCTCCATGAGCCCGAATAAGAAAAATAATTCTTCTTTTCTGCGTAGTTTCTGCGTCTCGCGCGTTGAACCGAGTATGACACCGCTATCGGACAAACAATTGAGCGATCTCTGCCAACACTGGCAGGCGCCGCAGCCACCGGCAAATCTGGTGGCGGGCGTGTGGGCGCGCGTGGATGCGGCCACCGCTGTGCCACATTGGTTTCAACGCGCGTGGGCCTTCCGCGTTGCGCTGTCGCTGACAGTGCTGCTCTGGATCGCTGCCGCGTTCACACCGGCCCGCGCGAACCGGCCGGCTGCGCTGTCCAGCCTGACATTGGCTGTGGCACAAGCGAGTGAATCGCGATGAGCGCCTCCCGCTTCTGGATTCTCGCCATCGTCGCGGCGGCGGCGATCGCGTTCGCGGTGGGTCGCTTCAGCGCTTCGCCCGATTCGGCCTCCGACGTTCTTCGCGATCTATCCGTCGCCAATCTCGATTGGCTCGGCCTCACCTCCGCCCAGGCAGACGAGGTGCGCCAACTCCAACCGGCGTATGAAGAAAGTCTCCGCGCCATGAACGACCAGCAGGTTCAGGCCCGCTGCCAACTCGTCCACGCGCTGACGGCCGACGAGTGGGACGGCGAAACCGCGCGCGCGGCCGTGGACGCGATGTGCGAGGCGCACGTCGCGAATGAGCAAGCCACTCTGCATTACCTGGAGCGCGTGCGTTCGATTCTGACCCCGGAACAGCGAGCGCGCTTGATGGCGCGCGTCGGCAAATGCCTCTGCGAAGAGTGCGCCGAGGGACAAGGTTCGTGTTGCATCATCACCACCCACAAAGAAAAGGAAGACGGAACATGAAGAAGAAACTACTCCTCGCCCTCGCAGCGCTCGCGTTGATCGGCGTCGCCCCCGCGGTCCTCGCGGAAGAAGAGGCCACCACGCCCTACCCGCTGACGACGTGCATCGTGTCGGATGAAGACCTCGGCTCGATGGGCGACGCCTATGTATTCAAGCACGGCAACCAGGAAATCAAACTCTGTTGCAAACGCTGCCTGAAGAAGTTCAACGCCGACCCGGAGAAATATCTAAAGAAGATGGCGGACGAAGCGAAGGCCAAGGCTGCCAGCGACAACCCTTAAATCACACCACTCCCACCATGTACACTCACCGCGTCTCTCGCGCGACAGCACTCGCGCTCGCCCTCTCGTGGGTCAGCTCCATTGGGTTCGCCGACTCGCTCCCGTCGCTCCTCGACGAAGCGATGCACGCAAACCCGCGCCTGCAAGCGGCCGAGCGCCAATGGCACGCGGCCCAGCAGCGCATTCGGAGCGCAGGAGGCCTCGAGGACCCGATGATCGGCGCAACGTTCGAGCGCGCGGATACGCGGATGAGTGACTACATGGACATCGAATACATGGTGAGTCAGCGCCTCCCCGCGTGGGGCCAACGCAGCGCGCGGCTGAAGGCGGCTCAGCTCGACGCCGAGGCCGCCGCGTATCGCTATCTGGAGGCGGGCCGAGAACTCCGCACCGCGCTGACGGAAGCGGCGTGGAATCTCTGGCTGGCCGATCAGCGCGTCGCCACGCTTCGGGAAATGGCGCAATTGTCCGCCGATCTCGCCGATAGCGTCCGCGCGCGATACGAATCGGGCCAGGCGATGTCTGCGGACTTAACGCGCTCGCAAATAGAGCGAGCCAAACAAAGCAACGAGGTGGCAACGCTCGAGCGCGAGCAATCGGTTGCCCTCGCCACACTCAACGCGCAGCTCAACGCGAGTCCCGATGCGCAGCGCGAGGTGAGCGACCTCGCGCTGCCAACCGAACCGCTCACCGATCTCGCGCAGTTGCTCGCCAACGCGCGCGAGCAAAACTGCAGACTGCTCGCGCGCGACCGCGAAATCCAAGCGCGCGCGGCGGCCACTCGCGCCGCGCGGCGGGATCGCGCGCCGATGATTGAGTTGAGCGTTGCCGCGCGCCAACTCGAGGGCCGCAGCGAGATTGAAGCGATTGATACCGGCATCGCAATGAACCTCCCGTGGATCTGGGGCGGCAAATACAAAGGCTCCATTGCCAGCGCCGAGGCCGAGCGCCAGTGGGCAGAGGCGGAGCGACAGGAAGAATTGCGCGCGATTGAACAGGAAGTCACCGAATGGCACGCCCAAGCGGAGAACGCGTCTCGCACGGCCGCGCTGCTGCGCGAGACCGTCGTGCCGCTGGCCCGCCAGGCTGTGGAGCAGACACAAGCGGCCTACACCGCGGGCACCGGCAGCCTCTTGGACCGCATCGAGGCACAGCGCACACTGTTGGAATCAGAGTTCGATTTGCACACGGCCATCGCAACCCAGGCGCGCGCTCGCGCGCGGCTGGACCAACTCGCCGGACCCCTTCGCGACTGGGAACAGTCAACCGGCGTCCTCACCTCAACAGACAACAGGTAGCTCCCGCATGAAACGCTCCCATCTAGTCGCCCTGCTGCTGATTGCCTTTCTCGCAGGCTTGTTCCTGCGCGGCTGCTTTTCGTCCGCGCCCAAAACTGCGCCCACTGACGCGGCTGCGCATGTCGTCGCGGAGGACACGATTTGGACCTGCTCCATGCACCCGCAAATTCGTCAACCCCATCCGGGCAAGTGTCCGCTCTGCGGTATGGATCTGACACCGCTGCACAGCGGAAGCAACAAGCAGCTCGGCCCGCGCCAAATTGAACTCTCCCCCGCTGCGCGCGCGATCGCGCAAATTGAAACCGCGCCCGTCGAGCGCCGCTTTGTCGAATCGGAGATCCGGATGGTGGGCAAGATCGCGTTCGATAGCACGCGCGCGCGCGATGTCACCGTGCTGGCCGATGGCGTGATTGAGCGGCTCTTCGTCAATTATGAGGGTGTGCCGCTCCGCAAGGGCGATCACCTCGCGGAGATTTACAGCCCGGAGGTGCTCGCCGCGCAAAAAGAATTGCTGGCAGCGCAGCGCAGCGGCAACGCGGAAGGAGCGCGGCAGAAACTGAGTCTGCTCGGCGTGCTCGACGAGGAGATTGACGCCACACTACAGCGCGGCACTGCCAGCCGCGCGTTCACGGTGCGGAGTCCCGTGGACGGTGTGCTGGTGAGCAAGAGTGGCAACGAAGGGCACTGGCTCAATCGCGGCGATACACTCGCAACCATCACAGACAACACGGCAGTCTGGGCGCTTCTCGATGCGTATGAAAGCGATCTCGGCTCCATTCACTATGGTCAACTTGTGGAGCTCACAGTCGAGGCGCTCCCCGGCCGCACGTTCACCGGCCATGTCGCGTTTATCCCTCCCGAACTCAACGACCAAACGCGCTCCGCCAAGATTCGACTGAACGTGCCGAATCCAGACGGCTCGCTCAAGCCGGGCATGTTTGTTCGCGCAACGCTGCTGGCCCGCCAGTCCGTGAGCGGCAAAGAAGTCTCGCCCGAATTGGCCGATAAGTGGATTTGCCCAATGCACCCGGAGGTCATCAAAGCCGCGCCGGGAACGTGCGATATCTGCGACATGGCGCTCGTGCCCACGCTGGAACTGGGCTTTGTCTCCGCTGACGCGCTCACTTCGATTCCGCCGTTGGTGATTCCCGCCACCGCTCCGCTCCTCACAGGACGCCGCGCCATCGTCTATGTGGCCGATCCACATTCGCCGGGCCTCTACGAAGGGCGCGAGGTCGAACTCGGTCCGCGCGCGGGCAACTTCTACATCGTGAAGGCAGGACTGCGCGAGGGCGAACAGGTCGTCGTGCGGGGAAATATGAAAATTGATAGCGCCGCCCAGCTCCTCGCCAAGCCGAGCATGATGAGTCCGGTCGAAACCGCAGAGGAGAACGCCGCGAAACTTGAGCCTTATGCCGAATCGTTCAACGCGCTCCTCCACGCCTACCTCGACCTCGCGGGCGCGTTGGCAAACGATGATCTCGATGGCGCGCACGCCAACGCCGCGCAGCTTCAAGACGCCGCGAAGGCCGACTTCCCCCGCATCGCCGCGCACGCTGCCACGCTCGTCGCCGCGAAATCGTTGGATACGGCGCGAATCGCGTTCGGCCTCATCAGCCAACCCGTGGTTGCCATCGCAAGAGAACATGCAGCCGATTTGCGCGAGCGCGCGTTCATCGCCTTTTGCCCAATGGCCAACGACGACAAAGGGGCCGAGTGGCTACAGCGCACAGAGGCCATTCTCAACCCCTACTTTGGCGATGAGATGCTGACGTGTGGCGTTATCCGCGGCCACGTGGGAGCGGAGAACTAGCCATGTCCACCACCCCTTCCGCCCCGTCGCCCGGCGACCTGCCGAAGCCGCGCACACTTGTGGAGCGCGTGATCGGATTCTGCATGACCAACAAACTGGTCGTCTCGCTCCTCACCATCTTCTTCATCTTCTGGGGCATCATTCACGCGCCGTTCGATTGGAAGATTCCATTCCTACATCGCGCGCCCGTGCCGGTGGATGCCATTCCCGACATCGGCGAAAATCAACAGATCGTGTTCGCCGAGTGGATGGGCCGATCGCCTCAGGACATGGAGGACCAAGTCACCTATCCGCTCACCGTCGCGCTTCTCGGCGTACCCGAGGTCAAGACGATCCGCAGCGAGTCGGCCTTCGGCTTCTCCATGATCTTCGTGATCTTCAACGAGGACGCGGAGTTCTACTGGGCCCGATCCCGCATTCTCGAAAAATTGAACAGCCTGCCGCCCGACACGTTGCCCGAAGGTGTACAGCCGATGCTGGGCCCCGACGCGACCGCGCTCGGTCAGGTATTCTGGTACACCCTCGAAGGGCGCGATCCGCAAGGCAAGCCCACCGGCGGCTGGGATCTCTCCGAACTGCGCTCGATCCAGGATTTCACCGTTCGCTATGCACTCCAATCGGCCGAAGGCGTGAGCGAGGTCGCCTCGATCGGCGGATACGTCAAAGAGTATCAGGTGGATGTTGACCCCGACGCCATGCGCGCGCACGGCGTCACTCTGCCCGAAATCGTCAACGCGGTCCGCATGTCGAACCTCGATGTCGGCGCCAGCGTGTTCGAGGTGAATCAGGTCGAATACACCGTGCGCGGCATTGGCTTCTTGAAGAGCGTGAGCGACCTCGAGAATACCGTGATCAAAGTTGCCGATAACGTGCCAATCTACGTCAAGAACGTCGCCCACGTGAGCCTGGGCCCCGAGTTGCGGCGCGGCGCGTTGGACAAGGAAGGCGCGGAAGTGGTCGGCGGCGTGGTCGTCGTGCGACACGGCGAGAACCCGCTCGAAGCCATTGGAAATGTCAAAAAGAAGATTGCCGAACTCGCGCCTTCGCTCCCCAAAAAGACACTTGCCGATGGCACAACGAGCCAGGTCACGCTCATCCCTTTCTACGATCGCAGCGAATTGATCTACGAAACCCTCGGCACCCTCAACGACGCGCTCTATCTCGAAATCCTCGTCACCACAATCGTCGTCCTCGTGATGGTGCGCCACTTCGCCAGCTCCTTGCTCATTTCCGGCGTCATGCCACTGGCAGTGCTGGGCTGTTTCATCGCCATGCGATTCTTCAAGGTGGATGCCAACATCGTCTCGCTCTCCGGCATCGCCATTGCGATCGGCACCGTGGTGGATATGGGCATCATCGTGTGTGAAAACATCCTCAAGCACCTCGATGCGATGCCTGCGGACGAGCGCGGCGATCGCCGCAGAACGCTCCCCGTGATCTACAAGGCGACCTGCGAGGTCGGCAGCGCCGTCGTCACCGCGATCTCGACCACCATCATCAGCTTTCTTCCCGTCTTCGCGATGGAGGGGGCGGAAGGCAAGCTCTTCAAGCCTCTCGCGTTCACCAAGACGTTTGCGCTCCTCGCATCGGTCATCATCGCGCTGACGATTCTCCCCGCCGCCGCGCACGCATTCTTCCGCCACCGCAAACGCGCCGCCAAACCCGAAGCGCCCAAGCCGAACCAGTCGCCCCTCTCGTGGGCGGCCGCCGTTTTCATTGTCGGGCTCATTTCCGCGCACTGGATGCCGCTCGGCCCCGACCGCGGTCTCTTTCGCAACTTTCTTCTCGTCGCCCTCATCCTCGGCGCAACGCTCGGGGCGCTCCTCTACTACCAACGCATCTATGAGCGCATCCTCCGCTGGTGCCTCAATCACAAGCGCGCCTTCCTGCTCATTCCGACCGCGCTCGTCCTGCTGGGATTGATGGTTTGGCTGGGGTTCGATCGGCTCTTCGCTTGGATGCCCAGAGCGCTGCGCACATGGGGCCCTGTCTCCACCGTCGCGCACGCTTTCCCCGGCCTAGGCAAAGAGTTCATGCCGCCTTTGGACGAAGGCTCCTATCTCTACATGCCATCCACGCTTCCGCACGCGTCGCTGGATGAAACGCTCGATGTGCTCCAGAAACAGGACATGGCGTTCTACGCGATCCCGGAAGTCGAAACCGCCGTCGGCAAGCTCGGGCGCGCTGAGAGCCCGCTCGACCCCGCCCCCGTGCAAATGATCGAAACGGTCATCAACTACCGCTCGGAATATGCAACCGATCGCAACGGCCATCGCCTTTCCTTTAAGTATGACGCGACAACCAACGATCTGGCGCGCTCGTTCGACGGCGCCCCCGTCCTCGCGCCGGATGGAAAACCCTATTTCATTCGAGGCGCCTTTTTGCGCGATGCCCATGGCGAATTGATCCCTGATCCGCACGGCAAACCGTTCCGCCAATGGCGACCGCCGCTCGATCCCGAGCTGAACCCCGGCCGCGAAGCCTGGGCCGGTATTCGCAAGCCCGACAACATTTGGGATGAAATCGTTCGCGCGGCTGAAATCCCCGGCACCACGGCCGCGCCGCGTCTCCAACCCATCGCAACACGCGTCGTGATGCTGCAAAGCGGAATGCGCTCGCCAATGGGACTCAAAGTGCACGGCCCCAATCTGGAGGCTATTGAAAAGGCCGGTATCGCCCTCGAGAAGGCGCTGCGCGAGGTCCCCATGGTCGAGCCCAGTACCGTCATTGCGGATCGCATCGTCGGCAAGCCCTATCTCGAAGTGGTTCCCGACCGCATCGCCCTCGCGCGCTACGGAATCCGAATCGAAGATTTTCAAGACGTTCTCGAAGTCGCCATCGGCGGACAACGCGCCACGCGAACCATCGAGGGCCGCGAGCGCTACCCCGTCCGCGTGCGCTATGCGCGCGAGCTGCGCGATTCACCCGAGGCGCTCCGCCGAATCCTCGTGCCCGCGATGAACGGCGCGCAAATCCCGCTCGAACAGCTCGCGGATATCCGCTACGCGCGCGGTCCCGAAATGATCCGCAGCGAAGACACATTCCTCACCGGCTTTGTCATCTTCGACAAAAAGCCCCAGTTCGCCGAAGTGGATGTCGTTCAACAAGCGCGTCAGCACCTCGAGCAACAGCTCACCTCAGGGCAACTCGTCCTGCCCCCCGGCGTCAGCTACACCTTTGCCGGAAGCTACGAGAATCAAATCCGAGCATCACAGCGCCTTGCCACCGTGATTCCACTGACGCTCTTCATCATCTTCATGATTCTCTACTTCCAGTTCCGCGACACGGCCCTCTCCTTCTTCGTCTTCACCGGAATCTTCATCGCCTGGTCAGGTGGATTCCTCCTGATCTGGCTCTACGCGCAAGACTGGTTCCTCAATTTCCATCTCTTCGGCGTGAACATGCGCGACCTCTTCCAAGTGAACACCATCAACCTCAGTGTCGCCATCTGGGTCGGCTTTCTCGCCCTCTTCGGCGTCGCAACCGATGACGGCGTGATCATGTGCACCTATCTAACCCAACGCTTCGAAGGATTGGCCCCTCGCACTGCCCGCGAAATCCGCGAGGCGACCATCGAAGCCGGACTGCGCCGCGTGCGCCCCTGCATGATGACCACCGCCACCACCATCCTCGCCCTCATCCCCGTCCTCACTTCCTCCGGGCGCGGGGCCGACATCATGATTCCCATGGCCATCCCCTCCTTCGGTGGAATGACCCTCCAAGTGATGACCACCCTCGTCGCGCCCGTTCTCTTCTGCTGGCGTGAAGAGCGCCGCCTCGCAAAGCGCGCCTAACCGAGCCGTAAAAGCGAAGGGCCGCATTCACCGAATGCGGCCCTTGCAAACACATCAGAAACGAGCGCTACTCGCCCTTCTTCTCGCTCGACTCCTTATTGTCCTTATCCCCGCCGAGTCCGAGCAGGCTACCCACACCTTTAACAGCGCTGCCCGCGCCATCGAGAACCGCGCCGCCAGCCGCAGCCGCTGCGCCACCAACCGCCTTTGCGCCATCCACAGCCGCACCGCCAACTACCATTGCACCATCCACTGCAGCACCGCCCACGGCCGTCACTCCGTCAAGGGCCGCGCCGCCGACAAATGCGGCGCCATCTATCGCAGCGCCACCGGCCGCCGCGGCTCCGCCGATGACCAGCTTCCCTGCGCCCGCAATAACATCGGTCGCAGCGCCGAGGATCGCCTTCAAAATGCGCGAAATGACATCAACAAACGAATCGCCATCGCTCTCCTTGCCGACATCGCGAAGCGTCACCGGGGGCAAGGGCAGAGGCGCCGCGAGTCCGCCCATCGCGGTCACGCTCAGGTTTAGTTGCGCTCCGGCAATGCTGATCTCATCAATGACCACTTTCTTGCCGCCCTCTTTCGCCGCCGACTCGGCCGCCGGTTCTTCCCCTTCCTTCGCCTCGCCACCATCCTTCTTCTCAAGGCTCTCGATCAACGCGCCCAAATTGCTCTGCGTCAGCCCGCGCTCCATCGTGATTTTCGGAGCTTTGATCTCAATTTTCTGGATCTGAATCGTGTCGCTCGCGAGCGAACGCATGTTGAGTTTGATATCGAGCGAGCCCAGATCGAAAAGGCCATCCGTCTTGAAGCCTTCCGGATTGCCAACGTGCAGTCCCTTGAGACGAACGCGACCCAAAATCGGATCCAACGTCGCGTGTTCCAGCGTGACCGGCACGCCCAACACGAGCGGCCCGCCCGTGTTCACTGCCTGTTTGATGGTCGCCCCACCGAGGAATTTCAGAAAGAGCACCAAGCCCACCAACAACAAGACCAACACCAACACAATTTTCTTCAACGTTCGCATGCGCGTTCTCCCTTGAGGCAATTCATGAGGATTGACCCTACGCCATGGCGGCCGCGAGGGCAAGGCCGCCGAAAACATTTCGGAGTATAGAGTGCAAATTGTGCTTGCAATTCGACGCCTGCCCATCAATAAAGGATATGAAAGTCCTAATTGGAGGCGGCCATGGAAATGAAGCCCAAAAAGCCCTTGGGTCAGCGCTTGATGGATCGTCCGATTCTCCTGCTCGTGCTCGGGATCGTGACGATGTTCGTGTTCTACACGCTCTGGGGCATCTACGAAGTCGTCACCCTTCCTCCCTCACCTCTTCCCTAAAGAAAGGCGGCACCTATGTCTGACGAAAGCATGCACTCCGCGCTGGTCGGCCCCGGCTCGGACTGGTGGAAGCCCGCAGGGCGCCAGGAAAAAATATGGGTCACCGTCTCCTTCATCTGGTGCATTTTCATGTTCGCCGCGATGCCGTTCTGGCACTTCAAGGGGGGACAAAACCCTTCCGGAACGCGCGGCAAGGTGGACCCGATGGCGTTCTATGCGCGCACGCAAAAGTTCATCGAGGATTACAGCGTTGGCACGGACCAGGGAATCCCCGTCGTCGAGCCTCCGGCGGGCAGCGAGGTCTATCTGCTCGGGCAAATGTGGATGTGGTCGCCTGTGTTGAAGCTGAAGAAGGGCGTCGAATACACCATTCACCTCTCCAGCCTCGACCTGAATCACGGGTTTGGCCTCTTCCCCGTGAACATCAATATCCAAGTCGTGCCGGGCTATGACTATGCGCTGAAAATGACGCCCACCGAGGCCGGCGAGTTCAAAATCATTTGCAACGAGTTCTGCGGCATCGGTCATCACTTGATGATCGGCAAAATCATCGTAGAGGACTAATCCATGAAAGACGCTATTTCACAATTCGCGGCGCGTTGCCGCTCCTGCCCGATCACGGGCCTCAAGATTGACCCCACCGCCAGCATCCTTCTTCGATTGCACGCAGTGGTCTCGGTCGTCTGCCTCCTCATCGGCGGTATCGCGGCGCTTCTGCTCGTCCTCACGCGCTGGGAGGCTGTCCACCTGCTGGATGCAACGTGGTATTACCGGCTCCTGACGGCGCACGGCCTGAATATGCTGATCTTCTTCATCATATTCTTTGAAATGGCCGTTCTCTATTTCGCCGGCCCCATTGTGCTGAGTTCGCGTTTGCCAGCGCCCAAACTCGGCTGGCTCGCGTTCGTGCTGATGGTCGTGGGCACACTGATCGTGGAGTACTACGTCTTCGCGGGCAAAGCGGATGTGACGTTCTCCTCCTATCCCCCGCTCAAAGCGGCGCCCAACTACTACCTCGGCATCATCTTCTTCGCTGTCGGCGCGTTGATTGTCTCGCTGCAATTCGTGGCGACCTTGGTGATTGCGAAGAAAGAGGGCGCATACACCGGCAGTATGCCACTGGTCACGTTCGGTGGCCTGACGGCCGCGATTATCGCGGTCATCACGCTGCTCCACGGCGCGCTGATCTACATCCCGACCTATCTGTGGTCGCTCGGATTGATGAACGTGGACCCGCAAATCTACCGCCTGCTGTTCTGGGGCCTCGGCCACTCCAGCCAGCAAATCAACGTGGCGGCCATGGTCTCCATCTGGTACCTGCTGGCGGGCCTCACGGTCGGCGGCGTCGTGCTCAATGAGAAGGTCAGCCGCACAGCCTTCTTCCTCTATATTCTCTTCATTTCCATGGCCTCCGCGCACCATCTTCTGGTGGACCCCGGCATGGGCCCCGCATGGAAGGTGTGGAACACCAGCTACGCCATGTATCTCGCCGTGCTCGCGAGCATGATTCACGGCTTCACGGTCCCGGCGGGCATTGAGATGGGGCAGCGGCTCCGCGGCTATACCAACGGCATCTTCGAATGGCTCCGCAAAGCCCCGTGGAGCGACCCCGGCTTCTCCGGCTTGATGATCTCGCTCGTGATCTTCGGGTTCCTCGGCGGCATCACGGGCGTCGTCATCGGCACGGAGCAAATCAACATCATCGTCCACAACACGCTGCGCGTGCCGGGCCACTTCCACACAACGGTGGTCGGGGGAACTGCGCTGTCCTTCATGGCGGTGACCTACTACCTCCTGCCGCTCATCTTCCGCAAACAAATCCGCATGTATCCGCTCGCCAAAGCGCAGCCCTACATCTTCGGTATCGGCATCACAGTCATGTCTGTCGCCATGACGTTCATGGGCGTCTTCGGTGTGCCGCGCCGCCACTACGACAGCAGCTTCTCCAACGCGCTCTTCACGGCGGACTTCAATCCCGTGGTCTATGTGCTGCAGGCCATTTTCGGCATCGGCGGCATCCTCGCGTTCCTCGGCCTGCTCATCTATGTCCTGATCGCCGTGGCCAGCGTCTTCTTTGGACGCCGCTTCGATCCGGCAAACCCAGAGGCTTCGGCGGGCCACGTCCCACCGGGCGTGATCAAACTCCCCAAACAGGCGCACGAAGGGGGCGAGCGCGTGGCGAAGCTGCACAAGACGGGCACCCCGGGAACCGTGGTGCTGGTCATCATCTTCTTCGTTTGCTTCGTCCTCTACTACTTCGTGAACTGGAAGTCCCTGGCATTCATCTGGAAGATTGGTTGAGGCCGTGCGCGGGCGCTTGACGATACTCGGGATCCTCTTCCTCTGGCTGCTCGCCACAATGGGGTTCTGGCTCTTCGGCTTCTGGCAGGTTCCAGCGACAACACCCGATTGGTTCCTCCGCGCGCAGGCAGTCTGTTTCGGCACCACCGAAACCGGCATGCCCGATGCGCGTGGGTGGATCATGCTGACGCTGAGCCCCCTGCTCCTCCTCGCCGCAGTCATCGTCTCCTATCGCCGCGAAGCCTTCGACGCACTCGCCTTCCTCTATCGCGCCCCTCTCGGCAAAATCATCATTCTGCTCGCGACCTTCGGCGTCTCCTCCGAGGCCGCCTGGGTCACCAGCCGGATCCGCGATGGACGCGCACTCGCCGCCGCCATCTACCTCGATGAAACGGATGGCGAACTGCCCGAGGGCTATCCTCGACTCTCCGATCCGGCCCATGCCTTTCAACTCACCGACCAATTCGGGCAGCGCAGCGGACCCGCCGACTTTCGCGGCGCGCCGCTCATCCTCACCTTCGCCTTCTCCCACTGCAAGACCATCTGCCCCGCCATCCTCAGCGAACTCAAGGAAGCGTCGGAAACTTTGGGGCAGCGCATTCCGATCCTCGTCATCACCCTCGACCCGTGGCGCGACCGAGAAGGTCAAATCGCCGCGATGGCAAAAAGCTGGGATTTCGGCCCGCAATCGCGGATGTACACCGGCTCGCTGGAGGAAATTCAGCGCGTGTTGAAAGAATATCGCGTGCCAACAATTCGCGACGAACAAAACGGCGACATCACACACCCGCCCATGGTCTATATCCTGGATGCCGACGGGCGATTGGCCTATCTCTTCAACCGCCCATCGGCCTCCTGGATCACCGACGCAATTGCACGGATCGAAAAGTGAGCGCACAAAAGATTAACGTTCCACGGCGATCCCTCGCCGCGGCCCTCAGCCCCATCACCCGCCTGTTCGACAAGCTCTACCGATCCGAGTTCAACCCGCTCTATCGCAGCGGAACCCTCGCCATCGGCATGCTGCTTCTCCTCCTAATCACCGGACTCTACCTGCTCCTCTTCTACCGAATCGGATCGCCTCACGCGTCCCTCGAGCGAATCCAGGAACAGTGGTGGCTGGGCCGATGGATGCGCTCCATGCATCGCTACGCAACCGACATTGCCATCGTCGCCACCGTTTTTCACATCCTCCAAGTCGTCATCCAGGGGCGAAGCTGGGGCCCGCGCGTGCTCGCCTGGATCAGCGGCGTCGCGCTCACCGGCGCCCTGCTGGCCTCCGCGTGGACCGGCTACGTCATGGTCTGGGACCAACACGGACAATGGGTCGCAGAATCCGGCGCGCGCCTCGCCACGGTCGCTCCCTTTCTCCGCGACACACTCCTGCGAACCTTCGGCGGCGCGGTACCGCTCACCGGCTCCTTCTTCTTCATGAACCTCTTCCTGCACGTCGCCGTGCCCCTCGTCATGACCATCATGATCTGGATCCACACCGCGCACCTGGCCAAACCCGGATGGTTCCCCCACGTCGCCACCTTCACCGCGCTCATCAGCGCGCTCTTCCTCGTCTCCATCCTCATGCCCGCCCCTCTCCTCGAAAGCGCCGATCCGCGTATCCTCACCGGACGCATGCCGACCGACCTCTTCACCGGATTCTGGCTCCCCTTCGTCGAACACCCCGGCCCCGTCATCCTCTTCGCCCTCTTTCTCCTTCTCACCCTCGCCTTCGCAACCATGCCCTGGTGGTGGCAAGGTAATCGCGCATCCGGCCCCGCCGTCGTCTCCTACGACAAGTGCACCGGCTGCTCGCAATGCTCGCGCGATTGCCCATTCGAAGCCATTTCCATGCAAGCTCGCACCGATGGCAATCGCCGCCTGCTCGCGGTCGTTGCGCCGGACAAATGCACGGAATGCGGACTCTGCATCGCCAGTTGCCTCGATGTCGCAATCGGCTTGCCCGATGAAACGTCCGCCACACAACTCGAATGGCTCAACCACTCCATACCCGCCGGGAGCTTCACCTCAACACGCCCCGCCCTGGTCTATTGCGAAACCAATCAAGGCATCGCTCGCACGCTCGCCCGACTCCGCTCGCACTATCCCGACCTCATCACCCTCGGCGTGCGCTGCGCAGGAAAACTGCACGCGGACACGATGTATCACCTCCTCGAACGCGCGCCTTCTGCCCTCTTGCTCACCTGCCCCGGCGAAAACTGCAGCAATCGCTGGGGATATGACCTCGCATCCGCGCGCCTCCTCAACCGACGCCGCCCCTCGCTCGATCCCGACTTCGTGAGTCGAGTCCGCGTGCTGCCCGAATCGGGACACGCCTTTCACGCCATCGCGCGCGAATTGGAAACCGACACCACTCAACCGCGCACGCCTCCCAACAAAAAACGCGCCTGGCTCCGAACGGCCCTCGCCCACACCCTCTTCGTCGCTGTCATCGCCGTCTTCAGCGCGTGGAAGACGGGTACGCCCCCCGAACACGGAGTCTTTCGCGCCTTCCTCACCCTGCCCGGCCTCGTCGTCGAAGAACAACAGGATTGGACCCCCGAAGAACTGGCCAGTACGCCCGCCCACATGCGCCTGCCCAAGAAGACCGTCCGCCGCCACGTCAACTACACGCTCTCGATCCTCGTGGATGGACACGAGCGCTACTCGCGCTCCATGCACACCCGTCGCGATGGTCGCGACATCCGCATCGCGCAAGAACTCGAACTCGATCCCGGCTCCCATCGCGTCGCCATCCGCCTCCTCATGGACACCGACAACACCGAACACATCCTGCTCGATGACACCGTGACCATCACCCGCGGCCACGCCGAACTGTTCGAGTTCAACGGCAAAACGCTTCTGGCCGACCACCTCATGCAAATGCGCAAGAACGCCGCGCCCGAACCCCCTCCGCGCGCGAGCGAAACGCCGCGCCACCTTCCCGCCGCTCAATAGAACGTGGTTCGGAAAACCGGCTGAAATAGATCAACCTCTTGCGTGCAGATAGACTGCACCGGACAGCGCTCGCACTCGGGCTGCGACATCTCGGGGCAGCGGCGGCGATTCATGAAGAAGAAATAGTCCACCGCGGCAACCGAACGGCCCGAAAGACGCACGACCTCGCAGAGCGCATCAAAAACCGCCTGACGAATGCGCCCCTCAACCTCTGCCGGCACCACGCGGCGCTCCACCAGTGCGGCCCGAACCGACGCATCCTCAACGCGCACCAACCCCGCGCGCAGCGCGCTGCGCTGAAGATGATAATCAATGATCGGCTCGTAGGACTCCGGATCCGTCACGCGCAAAAATTTCTCAGGCCGATTCTCCAACATGATCGCGAGAAGGAACAACTTCTTGTGCAGCGGATCCTCCACATAGCCCGGGATCGTCCCCGCCTCAGCCAGAAGCGTTGCGAGCGGGCGCTCCGCCGCATTCGATCGCGCGACCAACTCCGCCGGAGTGGTCGCCCGCTCCGCGAACCAGTTCGCATAGCGCGAAATAATCGCAACATGCTCCTCCCACATCGGCAGAGGATTCCGCCCTTCGTCATCTCGAAAAACTTTATTCCAGTCCACCGCCGACACGGAGGCCGGCATGAATACATCGGCGTTCTCGCGCCACGCGCGCGTGAGGCAATAGGACACATAATCCGAGCCCTTCCGCTGATGGCCATCAACCACCGCAAGCATAGGCCCCGCATAGCGATCGTTCTCCAACCGCCAGAACCCGAACTGATGGCCCGCATTGAAAAAGACATACTCGAGGACGCCGGCCCCGTGCGCGGGCGGGAAAATGGCCGGAGGCGGCGTGTGACAGAAATCAAAGGCCTTCACATCCGATGCAGCGCAAAAAAAGTCCGCAAACGCCGCAACCTGTCTGTGATCCACCGCGATCATGCCCACAGTCTAGCAGATCGCCCTTCAGCGTCGAGCCTGCCCAGAACGGCAACGTCGCGCACGCACATGCACCATGACGTGAACCGATACACTGGCAATCCACAGAATGGCGGAGGAAATATGGACCGTGAGCCAAACCGTGCGCCATCCCTCGTTCATCACAAGCTGAAATAGATAGCCCGAAAAAATCATCGGAAGCGCCAACGCCAAGAGAGCTGCGCCACTGCGCCTCCCCTCCGCCATCCCCGCGCTCAACATCGCCACGCCGTGGCGATAGAACAAATGGCCAATCGCAAACACCAGCATCGGGGCGAAAAAGACATGCAGGAACAAAGCGGGCTGCACCCACGGATGCGAAAGCGACACGCCGTCGGACGGCTTGCCCAGCCAATCAATCAAACCAAACGCCGCGCCACTCCCGGCCACCAGCAGATTGATCACCACAAAAATCCGTCGCTCCAACCGCGTCATACCGTCATTTCACTCCAACAGCCGCCGCGTCTCGCGCACAGCAATATCCATCAGGGATTAAATACCCGGTGAACAGCCAGTATGCGACAAACAACCCCTGTAGGAGAACGCGCCGTGAGCGTGGCGCGAGTCGGCTACTCGCCCTGCAGGGCCTTGATCGCCGCGAGCACGTCAATCACATCCGGCTCGGTTCGGCACACGAAATCGAATTCCTCGTCCGCCTTCACCCGCCGCTTCCCGTCGAAATCGGTCATCTCGTAGGTCAGGTTGACGCGGTACTCGTCTGTGAACAAAAATTCGTAGTCGCGGAAATACGCGGTCGTGCGGCTGATCGAGTTCCACGGTACGTTGCGCGTGATCCACACCGTCTGCGTGACCGTCACATTGCGGCCATCGCGATATTCCGACCGTGTATTCTGGGTCGTCCGCTTGAACGAAAATCCCTCCTCATCCATCGCAAAACTGCCATAGTCGGTCATGCCGCTCGCGGGCCTGGCCTGGGCGCGCATAACGCCCACCGCATCGGCCTTCGTCATCTGCCCGAAACGCGGGCTGCGCATAGCCGCATCGCCTGGAATCGGCGTGACAGTCGAACACCCAGCCGCCGCAAGCAGCCCACCAATACAAAACGCCATCCATCGCAACTTCATACCCCTCCTCTTTTTCCAGACTACGCAATTAACAGATGTTGGAATCCCGATCCAGCGCATTTTCCCACCCTTGGAAGGAAATCTATAGCCTCGCTCCGATCAGACAGCCCCGCTCATGCCGCCGCAACGCACCAGCCAAACTCACCGGCTCAGCATTCACCCACAAAAAGCAGGGCGGTTTGGCTCAACGCGCCCTGCCCACACCGAGGCGCGAGGTGTATCGAGCGAGGCGCAGGAGTATCCCGCTCTTATTTATTTGATTCCTCAAATATATGCTTGCGCCATTTCGCCTCTTGAGAGAGACTGTGGGCATGAACTCAGAATTCGACAGGCTATCTGGCGGGGCGCAGGGCGATTTGAGCGGGCCTGTGCTGGACCCGGGGTTCGTGCCGCTCGGTCTCTTTTTGAACGATTATGAGCGGCGCGCGAATGAAACGCCTTCCGCACTGCGCTGCGAGGTGGCGCTGGAGGGTGTGCCGGGCTCTGTGTCGCGCTGGGAGGGTCGCTTGCTTCCGGAGTCCGAGCCCAGCGCGGATACGCTGGCGTTTCTGCGACACACAATCAAATTTCTTCTTTGGGCGCGCGGAGGCGCGACGCTGCACATCGCGGCGCCGGACGTTGCCATCCGCTATATCCGCTCGCTCTTGTCGCCGGAGGGTGCGCTGGCGTTCGAAGCAGGCTTGATGGCGCGCGCATTCGAGCGACCGTTCGAGGTTCGATCGTGCGCATCGGAGGCGCTCCCCTCTGCCACAGCAACCGGGCAGGCGCTCGGCGGGCACGTGGAGGGATGCCGGATCGGCTTCGATCTCGGCGCGAGCGATTACAAAATTGCAGCGGTTCAGGATGGGGTGTCGCTGTTCAGCGCCGAGTTTCCATGGGATCCCGTGTCAGAGCCGGATCCAGCCTATCACCATCGCAGGCTGACAGAGGGATTGAAACAGGCCGCTGCGCACCTTCCGCGCGTGGATGCGATTGGCGGCAGTTCGGCTGGAATCATTGTGAATAACAAAATTATGGTGGCCTCGCTCTTTCGCGCGGTGCCGGCAGCGGTTTTTGAGCAGCGCGTGAAGCCGCTGTTTCTCCGGATACAGTCGGAGTGGCAAGTTCCACTGGCGGTGGCTAATGACGGAGATGTCACGGCCCTCGCGGGGGCAATGTCGCTCAAGCGCAACGGCATCCTCGGCATTGCGATGGGTTCGAGCGAGGCGGTTGGCTATCTCGATCCGCAGGGGCACATCCTCGGGTGGCTCAATGAGTTGGCGTTTGCGCCGCTCGATGCGCGTCCTGACGCGCCGAAGGATGAGTGGTCCGGTGCGCCCGGTGTGGGCGCGCAATATTTCTCCCAACAGGCCGTGAGCCGACTCTTGCCCGCGGCGGGGATTGAAGCGCCGCGCTCCATGCCGCTGCCGGAGCGTTTGCTGCTGGTCCAACGATTGGCAGAAGAAGGAGACCGCCGCGCGGAGCAAATCTTTGAGACGATCGGAACCTATCTCGGCCACACGTTGCCGCTCTATCGCCGCTTCTATTCGTTTGGCGATGTGCTGGTGCTCGGTCGCGTGACATCGGGGCGCGGGGGCGAGATTCTTATCGCAGCGGCTCACTGTGTTCTGCAACATTTGTATGGCGAGGCGGGAGCGCCGTTTGCGGTGCGCGTGCCGGATGAGCAGTCGCGCCGCGTGGGTCAGGCGGTTGCCGCCGCGAGCTTGCCGCCGCTGAAGCGATCGAAAGGAGAAGCGCCGTGAAGTTTGTGCAACCGAATGCGACTGTTTTTGTGCCCGACGGAACGTCCACCGCAGAGGCCTTGGCGCGCATCACGCATCTCGGCATTGGCGCGCATCAGGACGATTTGGAGATCATGGCGTTCCACGGGATCCGCGAATGTTACGGGCGCAAGGATTTGTGGTTTGGCGGCGTCACATGCACGGATGGCGCAGGGAGCGCGCGTGTCGGAGTCTATGCAGGTCACAGCGACGACGACATGAAGCGCGTGCGTCACAAGGAGCAGGAGAAGGCGGCGGCGGTTGGCGATTATAGCGCGATGATTCAACTCAACCACCCGAGTCAGGTAGTGAAGTCGCCCACCGATTCGTCCTTGCGCAGCGATCTCGATTCGATTCTGCAAGTCGCGCAGCCGCGCATTGTCTATACACACAACCCGGCCGACAAGCACGACACGCACATCGGCGTTCTCCTTTCGGTTCTCGAAAGCCTGCGCGCGCTGCCGATGGAAAGGCGTCCGGCGAAGCTGTTCGGCTGTGAGGTGTGGCGAGGGCTCGACTGGATGTTGGATACGGACAAGGTCGCGCTGGATGTCGGCGGGCGCGACCATCTCTTTCACTCGCTGGTCGGCATTTTTGACTCCCAAATCGCGGGCGGAAAACGCTACGACCTCGCGACGATCGGGCGGGCGCGGGCAAATGCGACGTATTACCAGTCCCACCGCGTGGATACCTCGGACTTGCTCTGGTTCGCGATGGATTTGTCTCCCCTGCTCCGCGACGATCAACTGGACTTGATTCGCTATGTGGATCAGTATATGGAGCGATTCGCGAGCGATATTCGCTCGCGGCTAGCCAAACGGATGGGCCGCTCGTAATGGAGATTGTTGTTTTCCGCGATCCTGGTGAAGTTGGTCAACACGCGGCACAGATGTTCGCTCGGCAGATTCGGAGCAACCCCAAGAGCGTTCTCGGTCTCGCGACGGGTGCGACGCCACTTCCAATGTATAGGGAGCTCATCCGCATGCACCGCGCGGAGGGGCTCGACTTCAGCGAGGCGTCATCGTTCAACCTCGATGAATATATCGGCCTCGCTCCGGATCACCCGCAGTCGTTTCGCCACTTTATGCAGACTGAACTTTTCGATCACCTGAACATTCGCCCCGAACGAACTCACGTGCCCGATGGCTTGGCTGTGGATGTGGAGGTTGCATGCGCGGCGTATGAGGCGGCGATTGCTGCGGCGGGCGGGATTGACATTCAGGTGCTCGGACTTGGGGCCAATGGCCACATCGGCTTCAACGAGCCGCACTCCGATTTCGATTCGCGCACGCGAGTGCAGCCATTGACAGAGCGCACGATTCTCGACAACGCGCGCTTTTTTGCCTCCGTCGGTGAAGTTCCGCGCCGCGCCATCACCATGGGCATCGGCACGATTATGGAGAGCCGGGCGTGCCTGCTTCTCGCAACGGGAAGCGCCAAGGCGGAGGTTGTGGCGCGGATGATTGAAGGACCGGTTTCGGAGGAGTGTCCGGCTTCCATTTTGCAGCGGCACACGAATGCGACGATCCTTCTCGATGAACTCGCTGCGGCGCAACTCTCCGGCGTCAGTCGCGAACCAGCTTCCTAGAATACCGCGACCTGCAGCATCGCCGAAAGGGCGCACCCATCTTCTCACCATTCGAACGCCATAGTTCACAATCACCTATTTCGGATACTGTTATATTTTTCTTGCTGCGTGCGTCGCTTGAAACTAATGTGCGCGCAAGAAGGAGCGCGTGCTCCTCCTCGACAGCGAGAGAATCGCTGAACAACGCAGTCTTGATTGCCGCTATCTAGACCATCAGTCGCTGTCACACTCAGGAGGTTCCCATGCGCCGCATCGCATTGTCGCTCATCTTGACTTGCTTTCTCGCTCTATCCCTTCACGCGAGTGAGTTTGTCTTCAACACCGACACCGGCACGTTCACCGAGAATGGCGTGGTGACCAACGAGATCCACGGCGTTTCGACGACGTTCGCCAGCACGACCAATTCCGTCGCCCAGTGGCTCATTCACGGCGACTTGAATTTGATGGGCACAGACACGGTGACCGCAGTCGGCGCAAACGGCATTTCGCTGCTCGTGGCGGGCAACGCGAACATCGCGCCAACTGTAGAGGTGGATGTCTCTGCCTTGAATAGGTCGCCCGGCCCCGGAGGCGGCTTGGGCGCTGAAGGCGGAAGGGGCGGCGATGGGGGCGCGGGCGGCGCGGGCGGAAACGGCGGCGATGGAGGTGCGGGCGGACTGGCTGGCAACGGCGGGAATGGCGGCAATGGCGGAATGGGGGGTTCGGGCGGTAGCGGCGGTGACGGTGGCATGGGCGGCGATGGCGCGGACGGTGGTGAAGGAGGAACAGGCGGAAACGGCGGCGATGCTCCCTTCGGGGGCGGCTTGATGGGCGATATGGGAGGCCCCGGATCTTCAGGTCTTCCTGGGTCTGCCGGTGGTCCGGGCGATAGCGGCGAATCGGGCCTTGATGGCGACACAGGAACAAGCGGCGAGCCGGGTTCACCTGGGCAAGACGGATTCGACGGCACCGCAGGAGAGGACGGGCAGAGCGGATCGGCATCCGCAAGCGGCGGCACGGGCGAAGCAGGGGTGAACGGCGGTCTCGGCGGCGTGGGCGGCGCATCCGTGAACGGAGGCGCTGGAGGCATGGGCGGCGCGGGTGGCTACGGTGGCTTAGCCGCTCAGAGCGGAGGGAACGGTGGAAGCGTTGGTGCCAGTGTTGGCATCGGTGGTGGCGGCGGCTATGAGGCGAGTTCCGGCGACGTAGGCAGCGATGGAGGCGATGGGGACTCCGGCGAGGATGGGCCGATGGGCGAAGCGGGCAGCGATGGAACCGTCGGCAGCTCCGGCGAAGATGCAGAAATTGGGATCGTCGGTGCTGCGGGTCAAAACACAGCCACGGGGTCCCTGATCAGCGGTGGTGGTGGCGGTGGAGGCGGCTCCGGCGGGAGCGGCTCGGGTGGAGGCGGTGGCGGCGGCGCCGCCGGTGGTGGCGCGGGTGGTAGCGGTGGCGGTGGCGGTGCGGGCGGCAATGGCGGCGGTGGCGCGGGTGGAGACGGTGGATATGCCGGACAGGACGGCGAAATGGGGTCAGATGGTGAAGACGGAATGGCCGGCGATCCCGGTGGTGACGCGGGCGAGTTCGATGGTGGCGATGGTGGAAATGGCGGCGATGGAGGCAACGGCGGCCATGGCGGAGCCGGCGGCAGGGGCGGTGATGGAGGGAATGGAGGAATGCCCGGGGCTGGCGGATTCGCCGGCATGCCTGGAACCGGTGGCGGTGGCGGCGTCGCAGCGCTAGGCGCGGGAGGAGGAATGGGAGGACGCGGAGGTATGGGTGGTGGAGCGGGCGGTGGCGGCGGTGGCGCACTTGAAATCATCGCCCTCGGCCGCATGAATGCAGGTGGTGAATTTTACGCGCGTGGAGGAGATGCCAATTCACTTGTCGCAGACGCGGGCTTGGACGCAAATGATGGACCTGTGGGCGCTGACGGCGTGTTCGGCGATGGTGGTGCCGGCGCGATAGATGGTGTAGATGGATACCCCGGCAGCGGTGGCTCGGGTGGGATGGGCGGCATTTTCGGCAGCGGTGGCTCTGGCGGTCTTGGTGGAGCGGGCGGAATGGGCGGCTCTGGGGGAATGGGTCAATCGGGATCGGCAGCTGACGGTTCTTCGGGTGGAAGTGGGCTCGACGGAGACCTGGGTTCCGATGGGGAAATGGGCAGTGATGGAGTTGCCGAATATGGCTCGGCTGGCGGTAGTGGCGGATTTGGCGGCTATGGCGGAATGGGCGGCCAAGGCGGAAACGCTGGCTCTTCCGCCTTCGGCGGCACGGGAGGCATGCCTGCCATGGGAGGAAGCGGCGGCGGCGGCGCGGGCGGAACGATTAAACTTTTCACATCCGTTTTTCAACCCATCGGCCTGAGCGTTGACACCTCCGGCGGCGCGGGCGCCGCTGTCGGCGGAAATGGACGATTCCTCCTCGGGCTCAATGCCGGCTCAACAAATCTCTCTCAAATGGGCGCGACTCGCGAAACCTTCACCGGACCACGCGACGCAAATCCGTTCATCGCAGCCCAACCTGAGACGCCCTTCATTCCCGGCCTCGTGGACGGCCCGGAGACCTACGGGATCACCGGCCTGAATGCGACCTCCGACGCCGTGCGAGCCAATATCGCTGACGTGCTCGACAATGCGCCGAGCAATGCGATTGCCGCGCTCTACCGCACGCACCTCGGGCCGCCGGGATTCAACGATCACTACGCGGGCTTTGACGCGCTGCTCTACATCAACCTCACTCACGAGCCTATCGGCTATCCTTCCCTCATTCTCGGCGCGACAAATGCACCCGCTTCACTCAAGAAGCGGGGATCATCGCGCAATCCGCTTTTCGGCGGGAGCGGCCCAGAAACGGTTTCTGTACTTGGCGGGCATGGCATCTTTATGACGCTTGTTCCTTCCAACGTGACCAGCGGCGCAATCAGCGGCCGTTCCGCAACCGGCCCGTCTTTCCTCTCGATGGAAACGCTAACCAACGGAACCATCCGCTATCTCTCCGAGGCGCCCCCCACCGTCCTCGCCATCACCGCGCTCGACGATGATGAAAATGATATCGGGATCAGCGGCGTCGCGGATCAGACCTACATAATCGAGGGCAAGACAGATCTAAACGACAGCGAATGGTCGGTCATCGGCACGGGCATCACCGACAATGCAGGCAGCTACATCGGCAACCTCCCCGTCGGCACCAATGCCATCCAATTCTTCCGCGCCGTCTTACCTTGAGGAACGCTTCGCCCCCCGCCGCGCGCGCCTTCCGTGCGCGCGGCGACGGCGAGGCTCGCCCATCTGACGCATTGCAAATTGTCGTCCTCTGTCCGATCCTTTCGCCATGCCGCTGACGTTGCGAAAAGTCGAGGGCATTGGCCCCGTTCCTGCCGACAAGCAAATCCTCTGGCTCTCATGCTGCGAGCAGTGCCTGTTCTGGGAGCGCACGCACTATCACGTGGTCGGAAACTGTCGCCGCTACCCCTACCCCAAGATGTACGCTTGGCAAAAATGTGAACACTGGTCAAACCGGCACGGCCGAGCCAGCCCCATTGACATTTTCGCGCACGCGCCGTAGCCCTCTCCCGCTCCAGAGCGCGCATTTCCGGCTCCGTTTCCATTGCCGCGCAGCGCGTACATGGCTAGAGTCGTCTCCAGAACCAATTCGCATTTATTTGCAGCGGGAGGAATAATCCTCATCGAATCACTATCTATCGAATGAAAATTAGCGCCTTCACTTTCCTTCGCAACGCTCACCGCCTGCAATTTCCCTTTGTGGAATCCATCCGATCGGCCCTCCCACTGGTGGACGAATTCGTGATTGCGCTGGGCCCCAGCGACGACGACACCGAGGCGCAAATCCGTGCCATTGGCGATCCCAGAATCCGCATCATCCCCACCGCCTGGAACGAAAATCTGGACGGGAGTTGGAAGGTCAAGGGCTTCATTTACGGCCAACAAAAGACGATCGCGCTGTTCAACTGCACCGGCGACTGGGCGCTCTATTTGGAGGGCGACGAGATACTCCACGAAGACGATCTGCCTCGGATTCGCGCGGCCATGGAGCGCCACTTGAGCAACCGCCGCGTCGAAGCGCTCTATTTTCACTATCACCACTTCTACGGAAACCGAAACACAATCGCTCAATCGCCGCGCTGGTATCGCCGCGAAGTGCGCGCCGTGCGCAACAATATCCCCGTCTGGGGGCCGAAGGGCCTATTCTTCTCCGTCGTGACGAACTATAAGCGCATGCGCTATCCGCGCGCAGCAAGCGCAGACGCCACGATCTATCACTACGGCTGGGTGCGCCCGGAAGAAAAGTTCAACGAGAAGTGGCAGGGCACCATCCACCACTGGAGCGACAAGCCCTTCCCCAAAGTGGACTATGCCGAAATAGATCCGCAGGTGCTCAAGCCCTTCACGGGAACACATCCGCGCGCCATCCTCGACTGGCTTCCGCCGGCCGAAGGACTATTCGCCGCAAATCCTGCGCACCGGTTGACTCGCCGCGAGCGCAAGAACCGGATCATGCAAATATTCGAACGCCTGACAGGGCTCGACACCTCGCGGCGTCACTTCACCCCGATGGATTGACGCAGCCTCCGACCACCGAGCTGCACTGCAGTCGCTCACTGAAAAACAATCGTTCGATTGCCGTACACAAGCACGCGGTGTTCCAGGTGGGCCGTGACCGCGCGCGCGAGAACCAACTTTTCGATATCGCGCCCCTTGCGAATCAAATCCTCCACCGAATCGCGGTGCGAGATGCGCGCCACGTCCTGCACAATGATCGGCCCGGCATCGAGGTCTTCCGTGACATAATGCGAAGTCGCGCCGATCACCTTCACACCGCGCTCGTGCGCCTGGTGATAGGGCCGCGCACCGGGAAAGGCGGGCAAGAAGGAGTGGTGGATATTGATGATGCGATTGGGGAAATGGCGGATGAACCCGCCCGTCACAATCTGCATATAGCGCGCAAAGACGATCAGATCAATCCGATGCGATTCCATCAGGGCTCGCGCGGCCTCCTCTTGCGCAGGCTTATTTCCTGCGACAACCGGCAGATGGTGAAACGGAATGCGGAAACGCTCCGCAACGCCGCGCAAATCTTCGCGATTGCTCACGATTAGCGGAATATCGGCAGCCCACTCCCCCGCCTGATGGCGCGCAAGCAATTCGACAAGGCAGTGCGGCGCCTTGGTAACGAAGAGCGCAATCCGTGCGAGCTGATCGCGGCGGCGCAGTTCCCACTTCATGGAAAAGCGCTCAGCAACAGGCTCAAACTCGCGCGCGATGTCTTCGAGCGAAGGAGCAAATCCACGGAGATCCCACTCCAGCCGCATGAAGAACGAGTTCGAGGACTCTTCTGCATGCTGCTCCAGATCGAGAATATTTCCGCCGCGCTCCGCCATAAACGTCGTGACGGCCGCCACAAGCCCCGATCTATCGGGGCAACTGATGAGCAGAACGGCGGACTGCGGAGCTTCGTTCTCTCCGCTATTCCCGCTCATATTCTTTCAAGAAGCCCTGGAACTGAACGCGATGATTTTCTTCATCGGCCAGAAGTGTGATCGCCAGGTCCTGCGTGACGTAATCCTCGCCATCGCAGAGTTTGATCAGCTTGTTATAGCCAGAAATAGCGTCTTCTTCTGCTGCAATCACACCCCGGATCACAGCGACCACATCGGTCGAATCTTCCGGTGGCTGCAACTCTTTCTGACGAGCCTTGAACTCAAGGGAACCGGGCACCGAACCGCCCAACACTTTGATGCGCTTGGCCAACTGCTGCGCATGACCCAACTCTTCCGCCACATCGGCCGCCAACGCCGCTTTGATTTCCTCTGCGCGAACGCCATCCAGATTGACCGAGTTCGCGAGATAGTTCTGCACCGTCTCGAGTTCCTTCCAATAGGCATCCTTCAACGCACGGACAATTTCTTTTTTCTTCTTCATCGCAAGCTCCTTTCGAGGGGCAGACAATCTACTCCACTCAGCGCCACTTCTCAAGCCTGGCCCCCGATGGCAGGCAGCGAGCCTTGACCATCATCCTGCCGGTCAATGGATCACGAAGGTGCCTGCGCCATCCCGCGCAACATTTCGGCAATCGCCTCACGCAAGCCCACAAACACGGAACGCGCGATGATGCTGTGCCCGATATTGAGCGTATCGAGATGCGGAATCCGCAAGATGCCCGGAAGGTTATCGAGATTGATGCCATGCCCCGCATTGACCTTCAACCCGAGGCGGTGAGCCAACTGCGCGCCTTCGATCAGTCGCCTCAGCTCCTCCTCCGCCGCTGCACCGGAAGCATCGCAGAAAGTGCCTGTATGCAGCTCGATGAATGGAGCGCCGAGCGCAGCGGCTTTTTCGATCTGGCGCGGCTCGGGTGCGATGAAAAGGCTGACGGCAATTCCGGCATCGCGCAGCACGGCGACCGTGGGGCGAAGCGCGCCCTCCTGACCCACCACATCCAATCCGCCCTCGGTCGTCAACTCCTGGCGTCGCTCGGGAACAAGACAGACTTCTTCGGGACGCAAGCGAAGCGCAATCGCGACAATCTCTGCCGCATTGGCCATCTCCAAATTGATCGGGAGCGGACGAGCCGCAATCAGGCGCTCGACATCGCGATCTTGAATGTGGCGGCGATCTTCGCGCAGATGCACAGTGATCCCGTGCGCCCCCGCTTCCGCACAAACGCGCCCCGCATCGAACGGGTCCGGATAGACGGTTCCGCGCGCCTGGCGCAAGGTGGCAACGTGATCAATGTTCACTCCGAGTTTCATGGCACTTCCTTCAAAAGGATTCCGTGGGAGCTGATGCCGCCTTCAATTGCCGCATGGACTCGTCGAAAAGCACGCACTGGTTGCGCCCCTTATCCTTGCCCACGCGAAGTGCAAGTTGAGCTTCTTCCAGTAGGCCGCGCGCGTGCCCACTATGCTCCGGCCATGCAGCGACGCCGATAGTGATCGTGATCCGCAAGGCGGATGGGCCCAAGGGAACTTTGCGGATGGCAGACCACAAGCGCTGCGCGACCGCCAGCGCCGCGTCGGCCCCGCAGTCGAGCACGAGGACGAATTGGTCCTCCCCCAAGCGCCCAATCAGATCGCGTTGACGCGACTGACTCTGCAGAAACTGCGCAACGCCGCGCAGCAAGGCGTCGCCCGTGCCACGACCGTATTGTTGATTGTAGCGGCGGAGGGCATCAATATCGAACACCAACACAGCCACGGGCAAGTCGGCGCGCCGCCGCGTGGCGACAAACCGTTGCAGCGCCATTTCGACCCGATCCGCCCGCAGCACACCGGTCAACTCATCCAACAGGGGCGCGCCCTCCTCCGCGTCGCCATCGCTCACAGCCGCCGCTTCCCGCGGCACAACGGCGTCATTGGCCCACGCCCACCCGCGCCCCTTCTCCCGCGCATTCCGCAAGGCGATCTCCGCCTTTTCACAGAGCGAAGTCGCGCGATCGCCATCTTCAGGATGGGACGCAACGCCGGCGAGCGCATCCACACGAATCGAGAGCCCGGAGGCGAGTGTGATGGGCGTGGCCGATAGCGACTCCAAGAGACGTTTGAGCGCTTTCTCCCCCGCGGCGCGGCCTGCGCGCAGAAGAAGACCCACTTCATCATCCGTCAAGCGCAGCGCGACATCGGACGCGCGGATATTTTCCTTCAAGCGCTTTTCGACCGCCGCCATGAGTTCCGCAAGCGCTTGTGCGCCGTGCAGTTCTCCCAATTGCGTCCAATTTATCAGCGCGACGCGCGCGATGAGGAACGGCGCGGGATCGCGGTGCGCCGTCGCGAGTTGCTGCGTGATTCGCAACTCAAATGCAGAGCGCGCGGCAGGCCCGGGACTTTTGACCGCGCGCGCGCGATAGGTCATGGCCTGAAACCGCAAATGGCTCACCAGAACAGCGAGCACCGCGCAACTCACGGCGGCCACCAGCAGCGTCTGGCCGAGAATGATCAGCCATTCAGGCATCGCCCATTCCTTTGGAGTGCGAGGACACGGGTCAGACCAGCGTCACTCCGGTCTGCGCGTCAAAGAGGTGGCTCTTCGCCATCGTGAAGGAGAGTTGCAGCTCTTGATTGACATCGGCCCGCTCTCCCCCGGTGACGCGCGCGATGAACGAGGCTCGTCCAGTCGCCATATAGAGATAGGTCTCCGCGCCAATCGGCTCCACAACTTCAACGCGCGCCTTCAGTTGATGCTCGGGATTCGTGTCCACCGCATTGTGCGAGAGCGCGACATCTTCCGGGCGAATCCCAAACACAATTTCTTTTCCGACATAGGCGGTGAGCTTCTTCGCCTGAAAATCTTCGAGGCGAAGCGCAGATGCCCCTTCGTTGAACCAAATGCCGCCTCCGCGCTGCTCCAGCGTCCCTTTGAAAAAGTTCATGGGCGGACTGCCAATGAAACCTGCGACAAACTGATTCGCGGGCTGGTTATACAACTCCAGCGGCGGCGCGACCTGCTGAATGAAGCCGTCCTTCATCACGACAATCCGGTCGCCCATGGTCATAGCTTCCATCTGATCGTGCGTGACATAAATCATGGTGGAGGAGAGTCGCGCGTGCAGCTTGCTGATTTCGGTGCGCATCTGCACGCGCATTTTCGCATCGAGGTTGGAGAGCGGCTCATCAAAGAGAAACGCCTTGGGTTTCCGAACGATTGCGCGACCCACAGCGACGCGTTGGCGCTGGCCGCCGGAGAGCTCCTTCGGTTTGCGCTCGAGCAATTGCTGAATACCGAGAATGTCGGCCGCCTCGCGAACGCGGGCATCAATTTCCGTCTTGGGATAGCGGCGGAGCTTGAGGCCAAACGCCATGTTCTTATACACGCTCATGTGCGGATAGAGCGCGTAGTTCTGGAAGACCATCGCGATGTCGCGATTTTTGGGCGGCACATCGTTGACCTTCTTTCCGTCAATAAAGATGCTGCCTTTCGAGATTTCTTCGAGGCCCGCCACCATGCGGAGCGTGGTGGACTTGCCGCAGCCTGACGGCCCGACAAGCACGACAAATTCCTGATCTTCAATGACCAGATTTGCATCGTGAACTGCGGTGACGTTTCCCGGATAAATCTTCCAGACATTCTCCAATACGACCTTGGCCATTGTTGATCTCCCAGCGTTCCTCGCCGCGGACACAGCGCCCCGGGCCGCAACCGCGCGGCCGCATTCGACGAGAGCGTTCCGTTGATAGCATCCACACCGCCCGGAATCAATCCGCAAGACAGGGGTGGGCATGGAAATTCAGGGGCAGCGGGCACGCGCTCCTTCAGGCGCGCTGCGCCTCACTGCGCGTAGCGGTTGTCTTTAACGAGGTTCTTGAGATGGCGGAAGGTGCCGCCGTTCTTGCGGGCGATCTGGCGCAAGAACTCTTCGTCTTCGGGCAGCGTTTCGTAGCCGATGACATATATGCGGGCCGGGCGCTTCTGGGCGTCCACATAGAGCTTCTTCTGCAGGGCGGCGATGTAGTCAATCATGCTCTCGCGCGGCATTTCGGGCCATTTCAACTCGGCAATGCCATACTCGCTTTCGACCTTGGGCGGCAAGCCGCGTTTGGCGCGCCGCTTGTTCTCCTCTTCCAAGGCCTTCTTTTCGCGCTCGCGCGCGGCAGCGACCCGATTCTTCTCGGCGTCCGTCCAGTATTTCTTCTTCCACTCCTCCCACTCCTCATCAGTGAGATGGCGCATGAGGCGCGGCTGACCGTCGGTCATCATGAAGACCGCATCGGCGCCCTGATTCATCGCGTGCGCAAGCGCGAGGTCCTGCCGAGTGGAGCCGCCCTTGTCGCCCTTCCCGACTTTGTAGGTGTCCACATCCACGGGCAATTCGTTGTTGGGGCTGAACGTTTCGAGTCTGCCATTCGGCATGTTGTATTTCGCGAGCCAGGAAATCGCGGCCTGTTTGTTGTCGGGATTGGCGAGCACCAGATTGTCTTTGAATTGATCAAAACTGTGCGCAAAGGTGCCAATGTTGAAGAAGGTGCCGGGCGACAAATTCTTGATGAGGCGCCCGACTTCGTCTTTGACCAGCTTGAAACCGTTAAAGCCACCGCGCAGGTCTTCGATCATACTGGCGGAAACGTCTATAATAATGAAGACGCGCTCGCCCTGTGCGCGCACGCCGAAGAAGTTGACCGAGGACAACCCCGCAGAGAGACCGCCACTCCCCTCGCCATCGCCAAATCCCGTTCCTATGCCGGACCCGGAAAAGTTCGCCATGCGCGGAAGATTCGGATTCTTGATCGGCGCGATATCGAGCTTGATGTCCGGCAGCGATATATCGCCCACGCGGTCGGCGGTCAGCCGCGGCTGCACCTGCGGGCGACCACTCCGCTTCTGCGTCTCCTGCACGTGAACCTTGTATTGCAGCTTCCGCGGCTCCAGACGGCGCTCCACCTCCGGCGCGGGCTCGAAGGCAACCTCGCGCTTGAAGAAATAGGAAAAGAGGACGATGGGACTGATGATCAGAATTGCCCCCACATGAAGCATGAGGCTGGCCATAAACACCGTGTAGAACAGCGAGCGCGTGCGCGGCTTCTTGGGGGCAATGTTCGTCATGTTCCCTCCTCGTCGCCCAGCCCAATGGACACATTCTTGATATCGGCGCCGGAGGCCGCGTTGAGCACATCAATGAGGCGCTCATGTCGGGATTGGCCGGACGCCTGCACGGTCAGCAGCGGGCGCACTTTGGCCAGCTCGCACGCCTGCCGAAAGCGGATAAGCGTCGCCGTCAATTCGGGCATATCGCGCGAGGTCGGCGAATCGAACACCTGGTTGTTCAACATCACGCGGCCATCGTCGAGAATCTCGACCAACTGTTCATCGGGCATCACCAACTGTTCCGACTGCGCAACGCGACCGGGAAGCTGGATGCCCAGATCGCTCTCAAACTTGTGCAGGGAGGAGGTCACCATGAAGAAGATCAGCAGCAGGAACACGCAGTCAATGAGCGGCGCGATCTGAAGCTCTTCGTCTTCTTTCGTAGTTTCCAGGGTTGCGAGTGGGATCTTCATTGTTCAGTTGCGTATGCGGAAAATATGATGTCGGCAATGCCGCCCTCTGCGGTGGCTTGCATCGCCTCGCGCACGAACTTGTGCGGGGTGCCCTTGGCCGCGCGCAGAAAGATTCGGAAATTCGGATTCTCTTTCACGCGCTGTTCGGCCAGCTCGCGAATTTGGTCGGCCGTCACCTTCGTCTGGCCGGCAAAAAAGTCGCCGTTCTCCTTGATGGAAATGACGCCGCGTCCGCTGGGGTCCTTCGGGCGCGTGGCGTGTGAAGCGGATGGGATTTCCAGCGGGATGCGCGCCTGTTGATTCATGTCCGCGGCGACCATGAAGAAAATGATCAGCAGGAACACGATGTCAATCAACGGGGCCATTTGGAACCCCCCCGATCCATCATCTGGAATGTGTATCTTCATGGCGAGAGTTGCGCGCGGACTATTCGGAAGGGGTCGAGGCCGCGTTCCGCCCCGCGGAGGCCAGCGACTCCAGAAGGTCGCCGCACGAGCGATTGATGGAGGCCACGACCGAGGTGAATCGGTTCTTGAAGAAGAAGTAGAATACCATCACGGGAATACCAATGATGAGTCCCGTGGCCGTCGTGATGAGCGCTTCGCCGATGTTGTTCGCGAGCAACTCGGGGCGGCCCATCGCGCCATACGCCATCGCCTGGAAGGCCTTGATCATGCCGGACACCGTGCCCAGCAGCCCGATCATCGGGCTGATGGTCGCAATGACGGAGAGATAGTTGATCGGCTGCATGTATTTGGCAATCTCCTGCAGCGACTGTTCCTCCATCCCCTTCTCGATGGATTCGAGGTGCAGCTCATCTCCGCGAATGCGGTCGAGCCCGGCGGCGATGATGGTTGTCACCGGAGAAGGATTCGCCGCGCACAGCGTCCGCGCGCGTTCGACATCGAGCGTGGAGGCGGCATCTTTGATCTGCGCCGTGATCTCGGGCTTCAACATGCGGCTCGGACGCAACACCAATGCATTGAAAATCAGCAAGCCGACACCCGCTACAGAGCAGACGCCGAGCGGCCACATGGTCCAGCCGCCCGTTTTCAGGATTTGACCAAAGGTCTGCTTCTGGGCCGCAACGGGCGGCGCATCCGACGCCTCGTTGTCCTGGGCCAGCGCGGGCGCGGCGATGCAAAACGCCAACGCGATCGCGGCGAATAGAGCTTTTATTGTGTGGACATTCATTTTGGGTCTCCTGGTGAAAGAGGCTGCGCGGGCGCGGTGGCCTGTTCGGCCTCGGCGCTCAATCGGTCTGCAGCGATTTGTGAGGGTTCCGTCTTCGGGAAAAGGACGGTGATCTGCGTGTAAATGCTGCGGGCGACGGCGGCGAACTCGGATGCCGTCATCGGAGGTTGCCTCACCTCGCCATCGCTCGTCTGCGTGACAGAGCTTTGCCGCAATTTTGCGGGGGCTTTGCGCGCCATCCGCTCATAGCATTCGGCCGCGAGCAAGAGCGTCTCGGGGTATAGCGGATTGTCGAGCCGCCCCAACGCGGCGGCGCGCGCGGTCCAATCGAGCGCGGCTTCGTCCTCGCTCCGCGCGAGGGCAATCCGCGCCCGAGCGAGCGAAGCGGCGACAAAACCGAGGTGCCTCGGATCGTCAATGGCCAACGATTCGATTACCTTCGCCGCCGCCTCGGCATCACCCTGCTTCGTCAACGCATAGGCATCCCACGCGGTCGCGGCTTGGCGCGTATCGAGATCGGCTGCGTTCTGCAGCGCCCGATAAATCTTTATGGATTCGCCCCACAACGCGCGCATCCGCAGCAATTCCGCATAGCGAAACGCCGGAGCAATGGCGTTGTTCGATCGAATGTCCAGATAAGGCAAAACGGGCGCAACAACCTGGCGATAGAGAGTCACCGCCTCGTTCAGCTTTCCAGCGCGCACAGCATTTTCTGCGGCAGCAAGCGCGGCGCCATCGAGTTGTATCTGAATAGCCTCGATGTCATCCGCGTTGAGAATCGTCATGCCCGCCTGCAAATTCGCGGGTCGCGCATATACCGAGTTCTTCTGGCGCCCGGTCAGCGTGACATCCATTGCGCCGCGCGCATTTCGAATATAGACGATCGCAGGCACGTCCGCCGCGCGAGCGGTTGCGCCCGACACCGCGATCAACAGCGCGAGCGCCGACACTCTCCAATGTCTGCGGAATGGGTTTGTTCTCATCGCAGCGCCGCCAATCTTTTCTCCGCCTCGCGCCCCCATTCGAGAGCGCGCAGGTTTTCGTGGGTCAGCATTTCCTCATACGTCGCAACGGCCTCGCGGCGGCGATTCAACTTTTCGAGCGCAATGCCGCTCTGCAAATAGGCGCGGGCGCACCACTCAGGATAGCCGCCATACATCACATACACGCGCTGGAAATAGCCGAACGCCTCCTGCAATTTGCCCTGCTCCATAAGGGCAAATCCAATCTGATAAAGGCTCTCGGGCCACAGCGGTCCCCGCCACTCTTTCATTTCGAGAATCCGCAGATAGTTTTCCACAGCTTCCGGATATTTTTTCAGGGCGACCAACATATCTGCGGATCGCTTGAGCGCCGCACCCGCTTTTTCAGCGGTGGGAAACGAGGTCATATAGCGATCAAACAGCGCCTGCGCCTTGGCATACTGGTCGGAAGCGGCCTCCAGTTCCGCCCACTCCAGGATGCAGTCGCCCGCCCACAAACTGTCGGGGAACTCTTTGACGGACTTCTCAAACGCCTTTCGCGCCAACGTCGGGTTGCGGGCCGCCGTCGTTCGGCCCATCCACTCCAACACTGCGGGCGTCGCGAATTCGAGCAGTTCCGGGGTGAACTCCGGCGCGGGATCCAACTTCGCCAGATCGCTCAGCGCCCATTGATAGCGCAGCCACGCGGTCTTGGTCTTTTGCGCCTTCACATTGTCGAGCCACTCGCGCAGTTTCGCCTCGGGAGGACGGCCCTCGGTCTGGATGGATTGATCCACCCAATCCTTCAGAATCAGATCAACGCCGAGCGCACTGGCATCGTCCGCATAGCGGCGTACAGCCTGCTCATAGGCGGAGAGCATGCCGCTAAAGTCGCCCTGCATCTTCCGCGCAAAGCCGATTCGATAGATCGCCTCCGTGAACTGCCCCTTGTTTCGATACGTTTGGATATACCGGGTAAAGTAGTCCGCCAGCTCTCCGAACTTCCCTTGCAGCTCCAAAATCTTGCCCGTCTGGAACGCAGCGTGATCAATTTGATTCATGCGCGAGGTATGCTTCGGCACTTGCGCATAGAGCTCGAGCGCCTCGCTCAGGCGCGCATCCGATCCCGCGATATCGCCGAGGAACGAATAGGCCTCGGCCAGCAGCGGGCTGGATGGAAAATCGGCGATGAACTTCTCAAAGTGCCCGCGCGCCGCGACGAACTCGCCCAGCCCATATTCCGCGACGCCCAACCGAAAGCGCGCGTCCTCATAATAGATGCCGCTCACATAGCGATTCACGAACTCGCTGAACTCATCGCGCGCATCTTCGTATTGCTGCAGGAAAAGATAGGTCAGGCCGATCCAGTAATTCGCGCCCTCCTCGGCCTCGCTGTCGGGATGGTGGGTTCGGATTTCCGTGAACGCGGCCAGCGCCTCGGTGAGTTGATCCTTCTGAAACAGGCAGTAACCCGTGATGAAAATCAAGCGGTCCTTGAATGCGTGGTCGGGATTCGCCGCCAGCGCCTGCTCAACCACCTTGATCGCCGCGTCGTAATTGCGGTTGCGAAGCTGGAGATTGGCCAACTGAAGAGAGACTTCGTCAAAATAGTCGCCGAGCCCGAAAGTGTCCAAAAAGGTCTGTCCGAACTCGATCGCGCGCGAATCCATATTCAGCTCCGCCGCCAGTTGAAACGAGCTGAAGAGCGCCTGCCGCGCATCCTTGCTCTCCGGAAGTGTTTTCCAAATGGACCAGAACGTCCAGAACGCCTCCCACTTTCGATTCATCTCGAAATAGGTCTGGCCCATGCGGAACAGAAGTTCTTCCGTGAAGCTGTCCCGACGAAGCAAATCTTCGCGCTGCGATTGCAGCGACTTGAGGCGCGTCTTGAGCGCTGTGAAGCCACGGATATTCTGAAAGTCCTTCCACGCTTGGATGGCGCGCTCTGTGCGTCCGATCAACTCTTCCAGCCGCACCAACAACTCTTCCTTCGTCAGCGCGAGCTGATAGAGCATCAGGGCGTTCGGATAATCGCTCGCATGATATTTCGTGTCGCCCCCGCGGATCAGCATCAGGTTGAAATCCACATCATACCGCGCCTGTGAAATCGCCATCACCTGCGGCAGCAGTTGAACGATCTTGTCCACCTGATCCAGCGAGAGATAGGCGCGAACGAGCGTGGTTGCCGCCATGCCGCGCAATTCCGGATCGCGCGCCTGCTCCAGCAGTTGCGTCAGCAATGGAATCACCTTCTCCCACTCTTCGAGCTGAACAAGGCAGATGGCCTCCTTCGACATCACCTCGTCGAGCATCGCGCCTTTCAACGCGTATTGCGCGCGGAGGTTTTCGTAGACGGTGGCCGCTTTGCGAAAATCCTCCGTCAAGCGATAGCAGTCACCCAGCCAATCGAGAACGATCGGAGCATCGTTTGCTTTTGGAAAGCGCTGCGCATATTTCTCGAGCGCCTCGACAGCGAACTCATACTCTTCCGACTGAATCCACGCGGCGCCGAGGAAGTAATAGTAGCGCTCAAGCTCGCGGTCATACTGCGCAACCTTGGTCTGCCCGAATCGTCGGATCAGTTCCTCAAGATAGGGCACCGCTTCGCGCAGATTGCCACCGGTGACCAAGCGATTGACGGTGAATTTGAGGTCCGTCGTCATCGCTTCCGGAATCGCATTGGGCGAAACCTCGCTGCCGCCCTGCCCCCGGCTTAAGGGCGCAAGAGCCAAAAGCAGCAGGCAACTGCTTAAAATAAAACGCTTCACCGAATGCTTCATGCCATCGGATATTTCGAACCCGCCTCCTTGGATCGCAATACGACTGAAGCATCAAGTCTAGGTGACCCGACAAAGTTCGGGCAATATGTTTTTTAGAAAATTGGAATCTGCCTCTAAAATCGGCTTAATTTAAGCAGTGTGGCCGGGCAAGGCTTGATCGTTTCACCCGGCTCTGCGATACTGCGCCACCAAATGAGTTCACTTCGCAAAATTGATGTTGTGACGCCGCTGCTCGGCGAGAAACGGGGTCAAATGCCCGTTAAGTACTGCGCGTCCGCATTCGCCCCGTCGAACATTGCGCTCTGCAAATACTGGGGCAAGCGAAACGAAGAATTGAACCTCCCAATCACCCCGAGTTTATCCATTTCGCTCGGGAAATTGGGGACAACGACGAGCGTGTGTCTTTCGCCAGAGCCGCGCGACATCGTGACACTCAATAACAGGGAAATGCCCGCCACGACAAAGTTCGCCAAGGCGCTCGCAACCTTCCTGGATCTCTTCCGCCCCTCGCCCACCGTTTTCTTCCGGGTGGATACGCAGAACACAGTTCCCACAGCCGCGGGGATGGCTTCCTCGGCTTCGGGGTTCGCTGCGCTCGTTCTCGCGCTGGATGATCTGTTCGGCTGGGCGCTCTCCACAAAGAACCTATCCATCCTCGCTCGATTGGGCAGCGGCAGCGCCTGTCGCTCCGTCTTGCGTGGGTTCGTCGAGTGGAATGCAGGCGCGGATGAGGACGGCTTGGACAGCTATGCAGAACAGGTCAAAGGCACATGGCCCGACCTGCGCCTCGGCGTCCTGCGACTTTCGGAGCTGGAGAAGGAAATCAGCTCGCGGCAGGCAATGAAATGCACCCGACTCACTTCGTCGCTCTATGAAGCCTGGCCCATCAAGGTTTCGCACGACATCGCCCTCATCAAGGAGTCCATCGAAACGCGCGACTTCGAACTATTGGGCCGGACGGCAGAATCGAATGCCCTCGCCATGCACGCCACGGGTCTCGCGGCGTGGCCACCCGTTCTCTTCTGGCTTCCCGAATCCGTCGCAACCATGCGAAAAATCTGGGCGCTGCGAAAAGAGGGGCTTCCGCTCTATTTCACAATGGACGCGGGTCCGAACATCAAAATGCTCTTTACGGCCGATCAATTGGACGCAATCACCACCGAATTTCCGGCCGTGGAAATTGTCGAACCCTTCTCAAGCTAAAACGCTTCACCTCCGGCACGCGCCTTGCTACATTCAGCACGCATGCAGAGGCGAATTTCTATGGGCTTGGTAGTTCTGCTGGGCTGCCTTTTCGGCGCAGTCGAACCGGCTCGCGCACAATCGCACTTCCCATCGCCCGACGACTGGCGCGATCAGAACTTCTATTTCATCTTCACAGACCGCTTTAACGACGGCGACCCTTCCAACAACAACGCAAACCCGCAATCGAGCGCAAGCCCCGCGAACAGCCGCCGCATCCACGGCGGCGACTTCAAAGGGATCCAAGAAAAACTGCACTATATCAAGGCGCTCGGCGCAACCGCGCTCTGGATCACACCGATCCCGCAAAACTATGGCAACTCGGGCTACCACGGATATGGCGCGGACAACTTCTATTCGCTTCAACCGAACTGGGGCACGACCAACGACCTCAAGGAAATGGTCAATGCCGCGCACGACCTGGGCATCTATGTTTGCCTCGACATTGTGCTGAATCACCAAGGCGACCGAATTGATAGCGCGAACGCTGCGTGGAACACCGCGTTCAACATCAATGGCTACCCACCGCGCTGGCGAAATGGTCAGGGATATCCCGCCCCGTTCAATTTGCTCACCAACTTCCACAACAACGGAGTCATCAAGAACTACACCGATCCCGAACAAATCCTCGGCGAGTTGAGCGGACTCGACGATCTGCGCACAGAAACGGAGTATGTGCGCTCCAACCTCGTGGAAATCTATAAACACTGGATCCGCGTTGCTGATTTCGATGGCTTTCGCCTCGACACGGTGAAGCACGCGGAAATTGGCGTCTGGCAATATTTCAACCCCGCAATTCGCGCCTATGCGACCTCGCTCGGCAAAACCAATTTCTTCCAATTCGGCGAGGTCTATGACGGCTCCGACGCCAAAGCGGGCTACTACACCGGAACCAAGGCGGGCGGCGCGTTCGCGAACGACTCCATTCTCGACTATCCCCTCTATTTCTCCGTGAACAGCGTCTTTGCAGAAGCCTCCGGCAACACGCGCCAGATCGAAGACCGCTACAACCGAATCTCGACCTACTACGACCCCTACTCCCACTATCGCCTCGTCACCTTTCTCGATAACCACGACCAAGCCCGTTTCATGAACAAGGCGGGCAACAACACCAACCGCCTCGCACTCGCCCTGAACTGGCTCTACACGAGCCGCGGAATCCCCTGCCTCTACTACGGCACCGAACAAAACTTCAACGGAAGCGGCGATCCCAACAACCGAGAAGATATGTTCGACGGCCAATTCGAGTCGGGCCCCTCACTCGGCGACAACTTCAACATGACGCAGGGCTCCTTCCTGCACATTGCCCGACTGAACAATCTGCGCCGCCTCTACCCCAGCCTCCGGCGCGGATCCCACCAGAACCGCTGGGCCAACTCCGGCGGCCCCGGCCTCTTCGCCTATGCGCGCACACTGACAGACATCGGCGAGGAAATCCTCGTGGTCTTCAACACCGCCACAGCCAGCCAAACACTCACCAACCGCCCCACCTATTATCCCGCAGGGACCGTGATGGTGAATCTTCTCGACACAAACGAAACCCTCACCACCACCTCCGGCAGCGACCGCATGCCCCCCATCGCCGTGCCCGCAGGCGGCTACAAAATGTTCCTTCCCAAGAATCGCCTGCTCCCCCTCGACCCCCTCGTGATCGCCCAAACTCCCGCGCACGACTCCACCAACGTCATCGCCACAGCGCCGATCACGCTGACATTCAGCAAACCGATGAACACCGCCGCAACAGAGGCAGCCTTTTCCACCCAACCAGCAGTCGGCGGCACATTCGCGTGGACCTCGAATCAAACGGTCATGACGTTCACGCCCAGCCCCGGATTTCCCGGCAAGGCGCGCATCCAGGCTCGCGTCAGCACCAATGCCTTTGACGCCGAATCCGGAAACCACCTCTACGGCGCGTTCGAAACCATGTTCCACACCGCCTCCGCAGTCTATACCGACGCCGTGCCGCCAACCCTCCTCGTCCAAACGCCCGCCGATGGCGCAATGGTGAGCGACACCCTTGTCATCAGCGGAACCGCAGCGGACAACGTCGCCGTTTCAGCGGTTGAGATTCAATTGGACGGCGGCGATTGGTATGGCGCCACCGGCACCACCACCTGGAGCTATTCCCTCGACTCGCGAAACTTCCTCAACGGCGTGCGCCACATCGCCGCGCGGGCGCGCGACTCCTCCGGCAACTACTCGGCCGTCAGCCCGTTCACCCTGCGCTTCTTCAATGTCCCCGGCGCCTACGAACAACGCCTGAACGCAGGCAGCGCCACCGCCATCACAAATTGCGACACCTCGACTTGGCAAGCCGACCAAGCGTGGAGCCCCGGCTCATTCGGCTATCTCAACGGCACTGTCGGCTTCATCGGCAACACCATTTCAAACGTCTGCCCAAGCGCCCAGACCCTCTATCAAAGCGAACGCTACAGCTCTACCGACGGCACCCTCGACTATCGCTTCGATGTGCCCGAAGGCGTGTATGAAATTACACTCCTGCAGGCCGAAACGTGGGTGAACGCACCCGGCCAGCGCATCTTCGATCTCTACATCGAGGGCGCCCGCGCGCTCACCAATTTCGATATCTTCGCCACCGCCGGCGGGAAAAACATCGGAATCCAGCAAACCTTCACCAGCAGCGTCGCCGATGCGCAGCTCGACCTCCACTTCATCCCGTGGGACGACAACGCGCGCGTTTCAGGCATCGGCGTCAAGAAAATCGGCGACGTGGATACCGATGGCGATGGACTGCCCGACTGGTGGATGCGCGGCTGGTTCGACCACCCCACCGGCCAAGACGCCGATCAGTCGAAGGCGCACCAAGACGCAGATGGCGACGGCTACAGCAATTTTGCCGAGTTCATCGCCGGCACATCGCCCATCAGCCTCAGCGATCACCCCTTCATCAGCAGCATCACCGCCGACGCGCTCCCCACCGTCATCACCCCGTCCGTTGACGGGCGCCTCTACGATCTGCAATGGAAGGCCGACCTCGCCACCACAGACGAGTGGATCACCATTCGTAGCAACCAGCCCGGCACCGGCGCGCCGCTCCCCATTGAAGACACCAACGCCGCCCCTCACGGCGCATACCGCATCCGCATTCGCCTGCCTTAACTGCGAAGTCCCTCTGCGAGGGACCACCGCCCAGGCGACCCCTCCTCGCAGGTTCGCGCAGGAGCGAAGACGCACCAAAAGAGAGCGCGTGGCCGCACCTCTGCGGCCACGCGCTTCACAAGGTTCAGATTGACTGTTCTACGACAAGGCTTCGGCCAGCTTCAGCTCCGACTCTCCCAACTTCTCAGTCGTCCGCCGAGAGAGCTTCGCCGTCTTCTGTTTTCTCAAAAGCTGCGCAGCCTTTTCGACCAATTTGTCCACCGCATCGAGCGGCTCGGCCGCCTTCTGAGTGGCGCTAATGTCATTGCCCGGCACCTCGATCAGAATCGCGGCTTCGAATTGGCGATCCGACGGGCGCATGCTGACCCTCCGCAACGTCACTCGCGCGCGCAGCGCGCGAACCACATGAGGTTCGAGGCGCTCCACTTTAGCGATCGTCTTCTCCTTGAGATCGTCTCGCAGGCGGAACCCCTCTGCGTGCACCAGGATGCTCATGCTCATAGTCTCGCTTCCTTTCTGTTGCGTACTCTGTCTTTTTCACAACCGCACACCGGCTCGATGTGCGAAATCAGTGCCCTCGATAGTTGAAACAATCCTCCTGCCGGATGGATCCCGGAGTGCCGGCCAGTTGATTCATCGCCGCGATGATCTTGCCTTGCAAATGATACGTCAGACGGCGGCCGCGCCGCGCTTTGGCGACTTGCTTGTGTGTGAGTCCGCTGCCCAGCGCCGCCATCACCAAATCGTGATTGGACCAGTTGCGCGCGCGCATCAATTCATCAATCGGCTGAACGCCGGCTTCCATATCCTGTTCAGACACAACAGGAGCCACTTCGTTCATCGCATTCTCTGCGTTCGCGCCATTATCCGGCGCGCCCTTTTTATCAGGCTGGTCGAGAAGCGGCATTTCTCGTTGAATTCCCAACACTCTATTCGTAGTGTACCCGCGTTCAGGATGTCTGGCAATTGAGGAGTCTCTCTTTTATGAAAATAAAATCTGTCTTGCTCGTCAGCTCGTGCCTAATCGCTTCAGCCCCATTCACCCGCGCCCAAGAGCCCGATCTCTCAGCCCTGATGGGACTCCTTGGCGCAGCGGCAAACCAATCCACCTCGACCGTGGCCGTCGTTGACTTTCGCGAACTCAAGGCCCTGCTCCCCGACGCCTTCAAGTCCTACAAGCGCACCGGCGCCAGTGGCGAAAAGAACAGCATGATGGGCATGTCCGTTTCCGAAGCTGAGGGGCAATATGCAGCGGGAGACGCGACTCTTTCCGTAAAAATTGTGGACTATAGCGGAACATTCCTCGCAAGCATGATGGGCGCATGGGCCGCGCACGAAATTGATCGCGAATCCGACACGGGCTATGAACGCACCACGACGATTGGCGGACACAAGGCCCTCGAAAAATACGACAGCTCCGACAAGACCGGCGACCTGCAAATCCTCGTGGCGGGCCGCTTCATGGTCGAGATCGGACTCCGTGGCGGCGAGGCGCAAGACCTCCAAGCCGCAGCCGCGGCGATTGATCTAAACAAACTCGCCGCGCTGAAAAAATAGCAGCCGCTCATCGAAAACGGCGGTAATCGCGAACGGCGAAGCGCCGCTTGGGCGCGATCGCGAATCAGCCCTTCACCGCGCCTTCGGTCATGCCCTTGATGAACAGGCGCTGCGCGAAGATGAATAGGATGATGATCGGGATGGAGGCGATGGCGTAACCCGCCATGAGCGGGCCCCACAGCTTGATGTACTCACCCGCCATCCGCAGCAGTTGCACCATCACCGGCAACCGCGCGTGGTCGCGCATCACAATCAAAGGCAACACAAAGTCGTTCCACGCGCCGATGAAGTGCATGACGCCAACCGTTCCGAGAATCGGCCCAGATAGCGGCAATACAACGTGGCGCATCTGCTGGAAGTGCGAGGCGCCGTCAATTTCGGCCGCCTCGAACAGATCCTGGGGAATATCGGACACAAACCCGCGCAGCATGAAAATGCCGAAAATCTGACCGCCCGACGCGCCGACAATGATGAGCGCAGAGAGCGTGTTCAGCAGGTTCATATCGCGCAGGAGAATGAACAGCGGCACAAGGTTCGCGATGGCGGGCATCATCATCAACAGAAGAATCGCGTTCCACATCGCATTCGAAAGCGGCACGCGCAAGCGCGCAAAGAAATAGGCACCGCACAGCGCAAAGAAAAGCGTCAGCACTGTCGAACTGGTCGAAATAAAGAGGCTGTTGGCCACGGTCGGCGTGACCGATTCCCACGCGGTGCGCCAGTTGTCCCAATGCATCGGAGCTGTCAGCGTGGCGGGTGCGAGATAGAACTGCTGATTGTCTTTCACGCTGACGACGATCATCAGATAGAGCGGCAGAAACGCGAACACGAGCACAAACCAGATGAAGATGTGCTTGAAGCCGCGCAATCCCACACCGCCCAACGCGCGTGCGGCGCGAAACAGCGGATTGCCCTCCAGCAGGAGCGCGCGATCTTCGGGGCGCACCCACGACTCATCGCGCTTCTTCTCCGGAAACAGCCGCGCAACCGCAGCAAAAATCTGGGGGAACGGAATGGAGCCGATCGCAAAAATGAGGCCGAGCCCCACCAAGCGCGTGGAGTGCTGCTGAAAGGACCACGCCAAAATCCCCAATCCGACAAGGCCCGTCGTGCAGCGCACCGCAGTCTTCTGGCCCGGCGTCAAACCCGTCCAGCCGACAAGGAGCGTGCTGAGTTTCTGCAACCCCAACACCACGAGGGTCAAGACAATGCCGATGGCGCAGGCGGCGCCCATTTCCTGCGTAAGAAACGCCTTCCGCAACATGAACAGCGCAGGAACGGTCGCCTTTCCGCCGGGTCCACCCTCCAGCCCTGCGAGCGCCAGAATCATGCCCGCGTCTTTGACCGTATCAATGATGACGAAGACGAGGAGCAAATAAATGGACCCCATGATCAGGGGCAGTTCAATTTTTGTAAACTTGCTGAACCAGCTCACGCCGTCAATTTCGGCCGCTTCATACACATCCTTGCTGATGCCCTGCAGCTTGGCCAAGTGCGTGAGCACCGCGAACGAACCCACCCACGGAAATCCCCAAACAATGCAGGCCGTGACAATCAGACGGGGATCGCCCAACCACGCAGGCATTTGACCGGGCACAAATACGCCGCCCCACTGAAACACCTTGTCGAAATGCACCAATAGGTCGAACAGCCCGCTGCCGATCAGAAACTTGTTGAGATAGCCCGAGGTCGCCTCGAAGAAGAACGAGCGCCAAATCAGCACAACGATCAAGCCCGGAATCACCATCGGCACCACAAAGAGTGTGCGGTAGAAGAAATTCATCTTCTCGCTCCGACACCGATGGATCGCCACGGCAACCAGCAGGGCCGGGATCATCTTCACCACGTTCCACCCGCCCAGGATGAACGCGAGTCGGAAGGAGTTCCAAAACTCGGGATTCTTCAGCAGGTCGAGATAGTTGAGGAAGCCCACAGGCTCCGAAATATCCGAGCCATTCCAGCGGTAGAAGCTGTGGAAAATACCGCTCGCCGCCGGGTAGTATTGGAACAAGGCGATCAGGATCAGCGTGGGGATAATGAAGAGATAAATCTCCCAGTGATACTTGACCTGATCCCAGCGTATTTTCTTTGGCGTCATCGGTATAAATCAGCTTTGTTTCGTGCGCACGAGGGTTCGCCTAGAGGCTAGCCACAGCCTCAATTTCAACTTTCGAATCCTTGGGCAATCGCGCGACCTGAATGGTGCTGCGCGAGGGTGCCGTAGCTTTGTCGGAAAACAGCTTGCCATATACCTCGTTCATCGCGGCAAAATCGTTCATGTCCTGCAAAAAAACCGTGGTTTTCACCACGCGATCAATGCCGGACCCCGCCGCTTCGAGAATGGCCTTGAGGTTGCGCAAGACCATCTCGGTCTGCTCTTTCACATCGCCCGTCACCATCTGGCCCGTGGCGGGATCAACGGGAATCTGCCCGGACGTGTACACGAGGTCGCCCACCACAACGGCCTGGTTGTAGGGGCCAATGGGCTGCGCCGCATGAGGAGTCAACACAACTCGTTTCATTGTTGATCTGCCTTTCTCTTGAGGTTCTTTTTGACGATCTCCAGAACTTCGGGGCTGTACTCGTATGGGCCCACGGCGTTCGTTGCAATGCCCTTCTCCATCAGCTTCAACTGCCGGCTGCGATTGAGCTCTTCCCACACCTGCCGACTGGCGGTCAACGCGCGATAGCGAATCCACTCGGTATTGGATTCGGCGCCTTCGCTGAACAGCGCGCGCGCGCGAATACCCGCGAGGAACAGCTCGTTGCGCTGCATGCCGCGCCGCCAATCGCGGCTCTGCTCCATATAATCGAGCAGACCGCGCTCCAGATAGAAGGGCTTATACGTGTCGGCAAACTGCTGATAGGTGATCTGGTTGACCTGATACAGCGCCTGCAACTGGTTCCAGCGGACCACCGTCTCCCCGCCGAGCGTGAAGTTCATCGCGCCGTAGATCCCGACAATGTTCGGCTCGAACGCGCGCAGCAGCGGATCGGTTTCGGTTCCCTGGATGGAGGGAATCCAGCCAATGATTCGATTGAGCTCTTGATTCCCCATTCGCGAGGCGAGGAACAGGAGAAAGTCGAGTGCGACATCGGGGTGCGCGCTGGTGCGAGCGATGCCGAATTGGAAACCCGTTCCCACCTGCTCGCGCGGGCGAGCCGGCGCCACGGGGCCGTAGAATGGATCTTCCGGCGTCGGGAAGGGATAGCGCATCACGCCGACATTGAACTGCCCTTTGGCCTGCTCCTGCAGCGAGCGGGCGTCCCAGGTACCAGTCGCCATAAACACGGCCTTCTGCTGCGCAAAGAGGAAGACCGCTTCATCGCGCGTCAGTCCGGTGTAGCCGGACTGGAAGTAGCGCGTCATTTCTTCAATCATTTTGAAACGCGCGCGATACGGGAGGAAGTCGAAGTCGAGCCGGCCGGTGCGAAACGCCACAAACTGCTCGTCATTGCCAACGCTGCCGTCGCGGTTGAAGTCCGCCTTTTCAATCGCGCGGTAGGTGAGCGGCTCCCACATCAACCCGCCCATCATGCCGAAGTGATAGCCGGAACAGGCAATGGGGATGAAGAATCGCCCATCGTCGCCCTGCTGCGCGCGGATTTTTTCGCACACATCGAGGAACGCCCGATACTCATCCGGCGGCTCATCCAGGCCGGTCAGCTTCTTCAACAAATCCTTGTTGTAGAACATGCGGGAGCCGAATTGCGCGAGCGGGATGCTCATGTACTCCTGCATTTCGTCCACATAGGCGGTCTTCATGCCGTCCTTGTAGGTCTTTCGCAGCGGGACGCCTTCGTGCTCGGTGCCAACGTTGTGCGGGTTCGGCCGCTCGACTGTGCGCGTGAGCGGAACAAAGAACCGCTGATAGTAGGAAAGCCAGATATTGCCCGGCAGCATCGCGCCCACCTGCAAAATATCGGGCGCGGTTCCGCCCATCAGTTGCGTGCTGACCCACTGGCCATAGGTGCCTTCGGGGATCGCGTCCTGAATCAAATACACATTCGGGTTGACCGTCCGGCGATATTCCTCCGCCATTTGATCAATCGCCTCGCGCACGCTCGCCTCGAGCTGCCAATGGCCCAATCGAATCGTGATCGCGCCGGGCGGAACACCGCGCGCGCGATAGGAAACAATCGCAATCGCGGACCATGCAAACGTCGCCGCGACCAAGATCAGCGCGAAGTAGCTTCGCACAAAGGAGAACGCCGCGCGGATCATCGCGTCACCTTCTTCCCTGCGCTCAATTCCGCCTCCACGCGATCCATCCGCGCGAGAGCTTCCTTCGATGGGAACACGCGGATGTCCGCCGGATATTCCTTAATGAGCTGCCGATAATACTCCCGCGCCAGCTCAAAATTGCCCACCTCGAACTCCGCGATCGTCGCAATGTTCCAATAGGCCCACGCATATTCATTGAAGGGGTTGGCCGGATCAATTTCCACATTCTTAAAGGACTCGATTTCCGCTTCCAACCGCTCCTGTTGCCTGCCGAGCGTATTGTAGCTCACGGCCAGCAGCGAGAGCGCGGGCGCGCGAAACTCGCGCGCGCCACTTTCGATGTAGGCCTTCAAGTTCGAAACGGCCTGCAAAAGCTGGTTCGTTTCCAGCGTCGAAATCAAAAGCGCATTGAGATAGATCGAAGCCTCTTTGGCGGCCAAATGATTCGGATATTTCTCGATCAGCGCCCTATACGCCGCGCGAACGGCCGGATAATCGGGATCGTGGCCAACCGGAACCACGTGCTGCAGTCGCGCAAGGGCCAGGGTGCTCCAAGCCGCCAAATCGTGATCCGGCGCCTGCTCAATAACCTGCTCGTAGAGCTTCTTGGCGCGCGCCGTATCCTCGCCCGGTCTGCGCAAGTTCCAGACGTTCGCCAAGCCAAAGGTCGCCTGCAGAAACTCGTCCGACCCCGCCTTCGCGCCGGCCAGCGCCGCGTTGAAATCCTGCGTGGCCAAGTCGTATTCCGCCAACCGAAAGTTCTGCCAGCCCTGAACCAAGGCATCGCGAGGGCTCAACGAAATATCGGACTTTCGCCCACACCCCGCCATCGCGCCCACAAGCAACAAGCCGCAACAAACGGCAGTTCCTACTGTCGTTCCATACTTCATGAATAGGCGCCCGATTGTGCCAAAGACGCGGCACCCGTCCAGAGCAAAGGGTGGAACCAACTCAAAAAAGCCGGACTCCTTAACTTTCAAGTCACTCCGCCCACGAACAGCGTCGCGCCCCCAAAGAGACTTCCAACCCTTGGAAGTCGCCCGGGCGCCATCTTCCAACCCTTGGAAGATTTTCGTAAATCGTCATTGCTGGAGCGCGAGCGGGGTCTATACTCGCGCCCCTTTATGAGTACTGAAAAATATCGCAACGTCGCCATCATCGCGCACGTTGACCACGGCAAAACCACACTCGTTGACAAAATGCTCCGCGAAGGCGGCGCCTTTTCAGCGCGCGAAGAAGTCGAGGAGCGCGCCATGGATTCCATGGACCTCGAGCGCGAAAAGGGCATCACGATCAAGGCCAAGAACGCCTCCATCGGCTGGAAGGGCTTCACGATCAACATTGTGGATACCCCCGGCCATGCGGACTTCGGCGGCGAAGTCGAGCGCATCATGAAGATGGTGGATGGCGTCTTGCTGGTGGTGGATGCAGTGGATGGCCCGCAAGCGCAAACGCGATTTGTGCTGCAGAAGGCGCTCCATCACGGACTCAAACCCATTGTGGTCGTGAACAAAATTGACCGCGAACACGCCAACCCCGATCGCGTCCACGATCAGGTGCTCGAGCTGCTCCTCGACTTGCACGCAACAGAGGAACAGTTCAACTGCCCGTTCATCTTCGCCAGTGCGCGCGACGGATTTGCGATTCGCCACCTCGATGACGAACGCGTCGGCATGGCCCCCTTGCTCGACTTGATCGCCGAGGTCATTCCGCCGCCGGTCGGCGATATCGAAGCGCCATTCCAAATGCTCGTGAGCAATCTCGACTGGAGCGACTTCGTCGGGCGCATCGCAATCGGCCGCATCACCGCAGGCCGCGTGGACGCGGGCGACTCCATTGTCTGTATCCACCGCAATGGCAAACGCGAGCGCGCGAAAGTCACCAAGGTCTTCGCATTTAGCGGAATGCGCACGGAAGAATCGGCCAATGGCGAGGCGGGCAACATCGTCGGCATCTCCGGCTTCGAAGACCTCGATATCGGCGAAACCCTTTGCGACAACGAGTCGCGCGAGCCCATTCCGTTTGTCGAACTCGACCCGCCAACCATCCAAATGCAGTTTTGCGTGAACGACGGCCCCCTCGCCGGGCGCGAAGGCAAATTCCTCACCTCCCGCCAGCTCCGCGAGCGTCTCTACAAAGAGACCCGCACCAACATATCGCTATCCGTGCAAGACACCGATGTGCCCAACATTTTCCTCGTCAGCGCGCGCGGCGAATTGCAAATCGCCGTACTCGTCGAGCAAATGCGCCGCGAGGGCTTCGAAATGCTCGTCTCGCGCCCGGAAGTGATCATGAAGCGCGAGAATGGCCAGAAACTCGAGCCGTTCGAAACGCTCTGGGTGGATACCCCCCAGGATCGCCTCGGCGACCTGATGCAGAACCTCGCCGGCCGCAAGGCGCAAATCACCGACATGCAACACCATGGCGATCCCAGCACCCCCGCCACCAGCCGCGTTCACCTGCAAGCCGTCATCCCGACACGCGGGTTGATCGGCTTCGAAACCGATATGGTCAACGTCACCAGCGGCCGCGCGGTAATGAGCCACATCTTTAAGGAATATGCCCCCCACTGCGGCCCCGTCACCAGCCGCCTCTCCGGCACGCTCGTCTCCATGGACAAGGGCGTCGCAACTGCATTCGCCCTGGACACACTCCAAGAGCGCGGCAAACTCTTTATCATGCCGGGCGACGAGGTGTATGAAGGCATGATCGTCGGCGAAAACCCGCGCGCAGAGGATATCCCCGTCAACCCGACGAAGGAGAAACACCTCACCAACATGCGCAGCCAAGGCGAAGGCAAGGGCATCATGCTCGAACCCCCGCGCAAGTTCTCACTCGAAGCCGCGATCGAATATATCGCCCAAGACGAGTTCGTCGAGGCCACCCCCATCAGCTTGCGCCTCCGCAAGAAGGTACTCAACGCCACGCAGCGCAAACGCGCCAACCAGCGCGTGTCCGACGCGGATTAGGCCGCCCCGCCCACCCTCGGGCCCGCAGCCACGGTCCTTTGTCTTGTCGTCATACGCGGGTTGCCGATCTTTGTGACTGATTTCGCAGCGCGGAGTAGGTCGGGCGCGTTGGCCCACCGCGCCGGATCGGTTCGGGCCTGAACGAAGGATTTTTGGCAGAACGAGTGGCGGCGGTTTGAGCCAAACCGCCCTACCTTTGTGGGTGAATGCTGAGCCGGTGAGTTGGTCTTTGACGTTGCGGCGGGTCGAGCCGAGAGTGGCCCATGTCAAGACCATGCCTCACCAGGGGCAATGCTGAACACGCAGGACATCGCGCGCCTCGTCAAGGAGTCGCTTTTGGATTGTCCGATCTCGCCCGACACGATACCCTCATGGCCGAAAGGTCAGTCTATTGCAGCTCGGGAGGCTTTCCGCAAAAGACGCCCAATAGTCTATAACACAGAAAGCCTTCTGATCACTCAATGGTTCTCCGGCGGAAACATGAAGAAGATGAGACCAATACTCGTGACTGCACTACTTGTCGGAACGGCGGCCGCAGTTCTTGGCGAAACGGTCCATGTCGGCCTGCCTAGTTGGACCGTCGAACGAAGGCACGCCATCAGCCATATCCAAATCAGGAGGGAAAGCCAGGGGACAATCACAATGCCCAGCTACATCAGGGGCATCGACAACCCTGCTGAGATCAATCGCCTCGCTGAACTATTCTCGACATTCACAGGGTCAGATGAGTTGATGAGGGCGAAGGCACTGACCGAACCTCTTTTCACTCTGGTAGTGACCCATTCGGTCGGAACGAACGAACTAACGGTCACGGTGGAACGAGGGATGTTGTCGCGACAAGGCGACACACACGCCATGCCTTGTGCCTCGGTGTATCTGTGGGAAAGAAAGCCGGACGGGGTGTTTCAGGAATGGGGCCATCACACATACTCGCCGGTGACGACAAACGAGGTGCCTGAACCGATCGCCGTCCTTGACGCCCTCTTCCGAGACAGAAAGACGATCAAGAACGGAGAACAACAGGGTGGTGGGTATTCGCCGCCCGCTGCGCGGTCGGCTCAACCCACACCCTGAACGTTAGACCTCAGTAACAAACATTACTTTCCATCCGCATGAAAAGCATCTTGCTCGTAGGTCTCGGTGGGTTCATCGGTTCAGTCGCACGCTACAAGCTTGGTGGCTTCGTGCTGCACATGACTGCGCAAGAACGCTTCCCCTACAGCACATTCTCGGTCAATGTTCTGGGTTGCTTGGCCATTGGCATCCTTGCCGGTCTCACCGAGCGATATGAGTTGTTCGGCCCCGGCACACGGCTATTCCTCTTCACCGGCCTGCTCGGTGGCTTCACGACCTTTTCCGCATTCGGCCTAGACGCAATTCTCCTTGTGCGCCGCAGCGAGCTTTTGGTAGCTGCGCTGTATGCTGGTGCCAGCGTTATCCTTGGCTTCACCGCGGTCTGGCTGGGCCTCAAGCTCATCTCGCTGTTCCCGCGCTGAGGTCTAACAATTCGTTCAAGCCGAAACTGCTTCGCTCAGGCATCGGCGAGGTGTTGGGGTCACGTCTAGACACTAGGCTGCGCTGAACAAGCTGGTGCTTGCGGCTCCCGACGATCTGCTCCTACGCCAACAACTCGAGATGCTCGATTCCCTGGAGCGGCACATCCGCGAACTCGACGAGAAGATTGCTTTGGAAGGCAAGGGCGATGAGGCCGTCGGGTGCCTCTCGAGCATTCCAGGCATCGGGCCGATCCTTGGCAATGTGATTGCTACTGAAATCGACGGCATCGAACGGTTTGGGCTGTCGGAGCAACTTAGCGCGTACGCGGGCCTGATCCCCACGACCTCAAGCTCGGGCGACAAGACCTATCACGGGCGGTTGGTCTCGGGTTGCAACAAGTGGTTGCGCTGGGCGTTGGTGGAGGCGGCGTGGGTGGCTGTGGGGTGCGACGCCTACTTCGGCGGCCTCTATCGCCATCACCGCTCGCGCGGGAAGAAGGCCAACACAGCGATCATGATCACCGCGCGGCGGATGTGTCAGATCATCTTTTGCGTGCTTCACGAGAAGCGTCCTTATCAGGCGCGCCCGTGGAGTCGGAATGTCCCCGGCTGCTCTCGTCAAAGACGGACGGAGCGCGTCGCATAAGCGGCGACGCTGGCGTCTTGGGTCAGAGTAGAGAGCCGGGGATCTGAAGCTATAGGGCGCATAAAGGCGCGAAGAGAAGTGTGATCACGGAATCTGCTAGGACCGCATTGAGCAGCAAAGAAACAAGGAGAAACGAACAACGATAAATAGCCGCATCTTGTCCGTTGACTCGGCCTTTCAGAGAAGTCCGCACATAGTTGCAGAACGAGGTTGACGATGAACAGGGGCCCGTCTCTTTCTCAACTCTCGCGCTTGCAAGGCGGGCCCGATTCGGTACAGTCGCGGCACCTTTAACCCACGCGGAGAACGCACATGGCAGCCAAGAAAACGAAACTCACCGGCAACATGATCATCGCCCAGAGCGGTGGCCCCACCGTTGTCATCAACCAGAGCCTCGTCGGCGCAGTCCTCGAGGCCAAGAAGCACAAAGAGATCAAGAAAATCTACGGGTCCCTGCACGGACTACAGGGCATTCTCAGCGAGAATTTCTGCGACCTCGGCAAAGAGACCAAGGCCAACCTCGAGCTGGTCGCCCAAACCCCCTCCTCCGCCCTCGGCTCGGTCCGCAAAAAGCCCACACCGGAAGACTGTCAGCGCGTGTTCAAAGTCCTCCAGAAATACAATATTCGCTACTTCTTCTATATCGGTGGCAACGATAGCGCCGAAACCACCCACATCATCAACGAAGCCGCCATCGCAGAAGGCTATCAGATGAAGTGCTTCCACATCTGCAAGACCATTGATAACGATCTGCGCGAAAACGATCACACCCCCGGATTCGGCAGCGCGGCCAAGTTCGTCGCGCAAGCCTTCATGGGCGACAACCTCGACAACCGCGCCCTCCCCGGCGTGAAGATCAATGTCATCATGGGCCGCCACGCAGGCTTCCTCACCGCAGCCGCAGCGCTCGCCCGCCAGTTCCCCGATGACGGACCGCACTTGATCTATCTCCCCGAGCGCCCGTTCTCGCTCGAAAAGTTTGTGGACGACGTCAAAGCCGTCTACACGAAGCTCGGCCGCTGCGTCGTCGCCGTCTCCGAAGGCATCTCCGATGAAAATGGCGTCGCCATCGCCAGCAAATTCATCAAAGAAGTGGATAGCCACGGCAACGTCCAACTCTCCGGCTCCGGCGCCCTCGGCGACCTCCTCGCCAAAGAACTCAAAGAGAAAGCTCAAATCTCCCGCGTCCGCGCCGACACGTTCGGCTATTTACAGCGCTCCTTCGCTGGCGTGGCCTCGGCCGTGGACCAGAAAGAGGCGCGCGCCGCCGGTGTGGCCGCAGTCAAATTTGCCACCAGCGGAAAATATGAAAACGGCTCCACCGCCATCCAGCGCGCGCCGGGCAAGAAATACATGACCTGGATCGAGCGCACCGAGCTCAAGAACGTCGCCAAGGAAACGCGCCACATGCCCGACGCATGGATCGCGAAATCCAACAACGACGTCACAAAGGCCTTCATCGAATACGCGACACCCATCGTCGGCCCCCTCCCCAAGATGGGCCGCCTTAAGGCCGCCAAAGTCGCGAAGAAATAGTCGCTCGCACCATAGGCGAGACAAAGAAGGCGCGGAGCAATCCGCGCCTTTTTTGCGCCAACTCGCTCAACCCAACGAGCGCCCCTCACTCCTGCCGAACAAACGGCTGGATCCCCGACTCATCCAACACGAAGGATTCCGAACTCTCCGCTGTCTGAAAAACAGGCACGGCAAAGTGGACATCCAAATCCACACCCGGCTGCTTGGCTTTCACACGCAAGATCCAGCTCACATTCCCTCCGCTCGCGGGATGACCTATGGGGATCGCAAAGAGAATCGGAACCTCCAAGCCGTCCACCCGCGACGGCAATTTCGAGGCATCCAGCAATCGTGTCGCACGCCACAGCGTATCCGTTGAGGTGTGCTTCCCGCGCCGCACCCTCCGCTGACACACCAGCTCCGTGCGATACGACTCGTAGGGCTGCACAGACGCAGGCAGCGAGACAACTCCAGCCAACGAGCCGCCCATCACACCGGGCACCGATGCCATGTGAAAGAGCGCCGCTCCGTATTTTTTCGCAATCCGCAACTCGCGAATCGCCCACACCAGAAAGAGAATACCGACCAGAAGGAATACAGATGACATAACCATTGCCCCAAGGGGCGCACGGTCGCGCGTCACGACCAACAGAGCGGCCGGCATGGCGCACCAAATCAGAGAAAAGACCAAGAGGGTATTCGCAGTCGTTCGATTGCCCGCCTTAATCACCCCTTCGCTCCAATCCGCGCGCCACCGCCACGGCTCATCCGGATATTCCCTCGCCAAACGGCGCTCGGGCTTCCCGCGAATGAACGAGATCACCCCCACAAGAAACAGAATGACACCTACTACAACAAAAATGGCGCCGATAAGCGTAGGCCCGAAGACATCCGAGCGACGCACCTCGGGAAAGAGAACGGACTCCATCGGATTCGCGGGATTCACGAACACCTTGAATCCCCCGCCCTGCTCCATCGCGCTCTTCAGCAAGTAGAATTGTCGCTCATTCCGGCCCCCTGCGGCGTCCGGCGAAGTTACAACGCTTACCCGCGATCCCTCATACGACTGCCCATCCACTTCGTATTCATAGCGCGCCACGACCCGAAAACGGGCTCCCTTCTTTTTCACAACGCGCTCCAAATCCACCGCGCGAATGTGAGCAAGAACGGGCGTCCAGCCCTGCATGGCTGCCGATTGTTTCTCCACCCCGATGGCGAAGCGCACGGCGAATACGCCTGCGACGATCAGGATCACGGCGAACAACGAAGAGACAAGCGAGTTCGCACCTCGCAAACGCACAGCACTCATATTGCCCTCCTAAAAAGCGGCCAACAAAGCGTCCATCTGCTCGTCCGTGCCGATGGTGATCCGCAAAAAGTCGCCCGTTCGCGGGCCCGGGAAATGGCGCACCAAGATCGCCTTTGCTCGCAAGTGGTCGAACAACTCCGCGGCCGAACGGCCCGAAGGTTTTGCAAAGACAAAATTGGTCGCGGAAGGCCGGACGCCCCACCCGCGCTTCTCCAGCTCGCGCGTCACTCGCTCGCGGGTCGCGATGATCTTTGCCGCATTTGCCTGCATCCACGCCTGATCCCGAATCGCCGCCAATCCGATCGCCTGCGTCAACGCATCGAGGTTGTACGAATCCTTGATCTTGAACATCGCCTCGATGAGCGGTGCAGCGCCAATCGCATAACCGAGGCGAATACCCGCGAGCGAGTAGGATTTCGACAGCGTGCGCGAAACAAGCACATTGGGATAGCGCACGGCGAACTCCATGCCGTTTTCCGGAGCAAAATCGGCGTATGCTTCGTCCAGCAACACGACACCGCGAAAGCTCTCGCAAAACGCTTCCAGCGCCGCGCGCGGATACAGCATCCCCGTCGGCGCGTTCGGCGTGGTTAGAAAGAAGAGTGGCGCGAGCCCCGGATCCGGCGTCACCCATTCAAACGAATCCGTCAGCGCAACGCGCCGCGTCGGCACATCGGCGATTGCCGCGAGCACGGGATAGAGCGAGTACGACGGCTCGAAGCAACCCACCGCGCCACCGGGCGGAACAAATGCGCGCGTGCAAAGCGCCAGTGTTTCGTCCGAACCGTTTCCGGCAAAAACATTCTCAATCGCGCAGCCGTGCAGTTCTGCAATGGCCGCACGCAACTCCGTCGCCACGGGATCGGGATAGAGGCGAAGCCGCTCCGCCGCGAAGGATTTCAACACTTCGCCAACGCGCGGCGAAGGCGGATAGGGATTCTCATTGGTGTTGAGCTTGATGAGCCCCGGCACACGCGGCTGTTCGCCGGGCGTATAGGGCGTCAGCGCGGCAACAGAAGGTCGGATCAACGGCATAAATCACTTCATCTTTCGCAAAAAACGAATCTCGGCGTGCGCAGTAGCGCCATCGCGCAACTGGTAGAGTGACGGTGCTCAATTGTCAAACTCTACCGCTCACTTCCCCGCCGCGACGCGCTGCAACACGCGCCAGAGCTTCGCCGCGCTCGCATCCCACGTGAACGATCCCGCGCGCGCGCGACCGGCGGCGATCAATTGCGCTCGCGCGTCTGTGGGCAACTCGATGGCCTCGCGGAGAGCGGCGGCAAATGCTACTTCATCGCGCCCGTCGCCATAGCGCGCCGCATCGCCCGCAACTTCCGGCAGCGACGCCTCGCGCGTGGTCAGCACCGGCGCGCCCGCCGTCATCGCCTCGAGGACGGGGAGCCCAAAGCCCTCGTAGAGCGATGGGAACACAAACCAATCCGCTCGCTGATTCAACGTGATCAATTCCTCCCGCGTCACCTGCGCTAACCGGATCACGCGCCCTTTCGGCGCGCGCGCAAGCGCAGCGGCCACTTCGGGTTCGCCCAACCTCGCTTTGCCCACCAAGACAAGGCGATGCGGAATCTCTGTCGCAATTCGACTGAACGCGCGAATCAGCAGGGCGATGTTCTTGTGTGGATAGGTGTTCGCCACGCACAAGAGATACGGCTCGGCCCCAACCGCAGCGGGACGCGCTGGCGCTGGGGCCGCGAAGGAGGAATCCGCAGCCAGGAGCGTCACCTCGATCTTCTCCGCAGGCGTGCCGAGAAAGTGAACAATTTCGGATTTCGCAAACTCAGAAATGGTCACAACCGCCGCACTGCTGCGCGCGGCGAGCGGATATAGCACATCCATCGTTCGGGCCGCCAGCCACGTGACGTCGTGGGGGAAGCGCTTGTATTGCATATCCAAAATGGAAACGACTTGTGGGCACGCACAGCGCCACGGCGCGGTATACCCCGGCGACCACAAGACATCTACGCCCGCGCGCTTCACCTGTTGGGGCAGCTCGAGCTGTTCTGCGGGAATCCGCGCAAACCGATTCGTTGCCGCGACGCGGATGGACACCACTTCGGCCATCGGAAATTCACGCCGCAGCGTCACCTCGTTCTCGGCATTGGTGAAGAGCACGAGCCGAGGCGCGTCGCTTCGACGCGCCAACGCGCGCAGCGTTTCGAGCAGATAGGTCTCCGAGCCGCCGACCTCGCCCGGTAAGTAGAACAGCGTGTTGACGCCCAGCCGCATCGCGCTCATGACTCCGCGCGGCGACTCTTCTTCTCCAATTCTTCGATCCGCGCCTCCAAACGGGCGCACCGCTGTGCCAGACGCGAGCGATCATCGCTCAAGCGCGAAAGCGCGATGGAGAAGTGAAACGCAACAAGCAATAAGAAGGTGAAGATGACCGCGACGACGAACGTCACATACTGCATCCCAAAGAGCGCGCAGAAGAAGTCCAACACATCCGTGAACAGCGCGCACAGCAACAGAATGATGCCCGTGGACATCCACAACAGCGCATAGCGCTCGCGCAAATGCGCCCGACGCACGGCCTCGAACGTCACCAGCAACACCACAAAACTCAAGACGCCCATGAGCAGGCGAATGCGGCCGAGAAAGGTGATACGATTCACTTCGAGCAACAGTTGGAGGTTCCACGCGAGCGCGGCGAAAAGAAGAGACAGCGCAATGAGAATCACGCTTCTGAAGACGTGAATGCGCCCTGCGCGCACCGCGACCACCATGGTCACAAAAAGAAAGACGGCGATCGCAGCAAGTACAAGCCGCGCGCCCATCGGCCCTATGGGCGCGACGAGCGCATTGACCCAGTTTTGCATGACGGAAACAGCGTTCATGGCCACTCCACGGTAAAGCGTCGCGAATAGCCTTTGTTCAAGACGCGCACGCGATCCACCACCAACGCAAAGCCAACTTTGAGCGCAAAATAGACCGTCCCCCAGCCTCGGATGCTGGACTGACCCGCCTGGCGACAGCGGAAGTGAACACTCACCTCATCAAAGCGATAGCCCAACCGGCTGAGCAGCGCGATCCCTTCCGGTTCAGGATAATCCACGGGATAATCTCGCGCGAAATACTGCAACAGCGGCCGCTTCACAGCCCAGAAGCCTGATGTCGGATCCGTCACGCGCTTGCGGCAGATGATGGACAGAAATATCGCGAGCATCTTGATTCCAAAAAAACGGAAGAGCGTTGTGTGCAGGCCCGCCGATGAAAACCGAGACCCGATCACGAGGTCCGCCTCGGACTCGCGCGCGGCGCTCAGCAAAGTTGGAATCTCAGACGGCGGATGCTGCCCATCGCCGTCAATTCGAATGGCCAGTTGATAGCCATTCTGCAATGCGTATTGGAACCCAGCCTGCACCGCGCCGCCGACCCCGAGATTGCACGGCAGATCGAGCACGGTGGCCCCCGCCTCGCGCGCAACGCGCGCCGTGCGGTCGGTCGCTCCGTCGCAAATCACGACGACCGGAAGCGCTGGACACGCTTCCGAGAGCTCTCTCACCAGAGAACCGATCGAAGCCTCTTCGTTAAATGCGGGAATGATGACGACGGCATCCTTCATATCCAATCCCGGCAGTATGCGCACAAACCCGTTCCGTGTCCATGCCGCGGGCGGCAGATCAATCGGCCTGCAAATAGAGTCCGGCGGCCCAATTTCCCGGGTCTCGCGCGCGCAGTTCCGGCAGTGGATAGGGTGTGCACGGCAGCGGCGCATCGCCGCACTGATCGCCCTCCACCGGCGCATACACGGTGAGTGGCGGCTCGCCCCCCAATGCAACGGCTTTCACGGGCAGACTGCGCGAGTGGCCGATCTCCCACCACGGGCGCTTCGGCGTCCACCCCAACGAAGGCTTCATCCACCCCACAATCGCGAGCATCGCCACGAAGGCGGCGATTCGCACCGGGAGCCGATCGGGAAGCCGCTCAAAAAGCAGTGCGGCGCCTGCGCCGAACCACAGCCAGAAGAATCCCATACCAAAGCGCAAATCCGGCGCGGTGAAGAGCCAGAAGAGCAGGCTGCATCCACTCGCGAGAAGAAGGATGAGCGCGGGCATCGCACTCCCACCCGGCGCGAAACGCCGTCGCCACGGCCATGACAACAACCAGAGGCTCGCGCAGGCAAGACCTGCCCATGCCGTAAAGCGCGGAACGCCGCGCCAATTATGCCGAGCCCAACGGGGCCACCACTCAGACAGGCGCTGCTCAATGGCCTTGCCATAGTGGGGCCCCGGGCGACGCGCCCACCCCTTCAAAACCCGGTACTGCCCCTCAACCGATTGCATCCGATATTCATGACCCTTCCCAATCGGTTCGCGCGGAACGGCCCAGTCCACCGACAGCGGGAGCATCGGACTCGGATAGAGCGGCCAGCCGGAAGTGATCGCATTTCGCGCGAGCACGCTCAGGACGAGCACACTCGGCAAAGCCAGTAGCGCCAACGCGCGGCGCACGGCGCGCGTTGGCGTCGCGCGCAGTTCCACGAGCCAGGCAATCGCCGCAACGCACACCAGAACAAACAACGCCGGGGCGGAAAGCGCTTTGATCGCAAATCCCGCCGCGACCAGGGCCAGCGGAACGCGCAGCGCAAGCGTCCACGGGCGATTGGGCGCAGGCGGGCGACGAAGCAACTCCAGACTCGCCACGAGCAGGAATAGGTGCGCGATGCTGTCGGTATAGAGCGTGGGCTGCAACAGCGCGAGTTTGCCAACCAAATAGGGAAAGGTGAAGAGCCCCACTATGCGAGCCGCGCGCGGAACGTGCGTCTCGCGTATGAGAAGGTGGAGCCACTGCAGCAGCGCCGCGCCGAGCGCAAATCCAGGAACGACCCACGCCGACCGCCCCGCCCACAGGCCATGGTCCACAAACGCCGCGAACAGGAGACCGCCATAGGTCATTCCCAAACGACAGTGGAGGTTTGCAATGCCGGGCACAACGGTGTGCTCCTTGGCCAATCGCACCCAGGAAAAGTGGTATAGATCCGTGTCGTAGACCGAGTTCCAGCGCCATGTGGCCGACTTCATCGCCAACAGCGCGAGCGCGGTGGCGGCGAGGCCCCAGAACAACACCTCGCGCAGCGCGGCGCGCTCGCGCGGCGGCCTTTCGGGCAGCATGGCGCACGAGGATCGCGAGCAGCGGCCGAGGAAGCCAATCCCCGAAATGAGCGCAACGGCTCCGCAGGCAAATGCGGTGAGCGGGATCACGAAGTTCAGCAGGAGCAACACAGCGATGAGGAGGCAGAACCCCATCCAAAACCGCGACCACCCATCGAGCACATCATCTTCACCGCTCGCGAGTCGCCAAACGGATTGCACAACGAATCCGAAGCCCTGGCAAACGAGCGCAAGAATTAACCAAGCCAATACAATGCGGAGCATACGTGTATTCTTCTTCGACTATTCCGGTGGCATCAGCGCAGGCGCGTCCCATTCGTAAATCGCGATGGCATCATTATCAAACACGCGGCGAAATCGCGCGTCGGCGTCCAGTTGCTCGGCGAAGAAGTCCGGATAGATCCCGAGGTTCGACACCCGCGCATCCGCCGCCGCGACTCGGTATTTCTTCAGGACAATAGCGCCGATCTTTCGCTGGGCCAGCAGTTGGAGCCGATATTCGTTGTCGCGCAACCAGAACTCGCGCAAGTGGTCGCCGAGATACCAGTCGTGCGGCACCGGGAAGAGGCGATAACTGCCTTCCGGATACATGAAGACCCGAGGCGGCGCGGGCGGATGTTCTTTCAAGAATGCAATCGCCTCGCGCAGCGAGGGCGAGACTTCCCTCAATTCGAGCGTTTTGTGCAAGACCAACCCCGTCTGCACGAGCGCCAACAACGCGAGTGCAGAAATCCACATGCGCGGACGCACAATTCGCGCCGCCGCCTCAACCAGAGGAATGAGGAGCAAGGGGAGTGCGGGGTAGAAGAATCGCGCGTCGGGCGAAGCCTTCAACAGGAATATGGCGGGCCCGAGAAAGCTGACCGCAACCCAGAATGGCCAGGGCGACGGCATCTCCGTTCGTGCGCCGACCAGGCGCGTTCGCCGAAGACCCCACGCTGCCACGCCACCCAGAACGACAACCCACAACACACCCCCGCCATAGATCGCCCAATTCTTCGGCTCCCGCAAATCGCCGGGATGATAGGCGGAAATGGAATTCTCATAGATGGAGATGGACTGCTGCTTCTTCTTTGCGGGCGATGCGGGCTTCTTTCTCGTGTCCACCGGTTTCGGGGGCGATGCTATTTCCGCGGCCCGCTCGGCCACTGCCTCGATTTGCCGGAAAGGATAAAAGCCTCCATAAGGTTCCAACATTCGATCCGTGACCTGCATGGGCAGCCACAAGAGAATCGCCGAGAGTGCAAGCGGAATGAGCAGGCGATTCCACCGCGCCGCGCGCGCCAGCCCACGCGCATCACCCCACCGCTGAGCAGCCAGCATCGCGAGAAAACCGGGGATGAAGAGGACGGCGGTCTCTTTCACCTCGAAAGCTAGTGCGAGAAAAATCGTGCCCCACACCCAGCGCCTGCGATCCAGGAGGCAAAACGCAGTGAGAATCTGCGCCGTCATGGGCACGTCCTGATAGAACGCAACGGAGAAGATGAGCGACATCGGCAACGACGCCAAAACCAGCAGGTACAGGATCACGCCAAGAGAGTCCGAATTCAATCGGCGGCGAATGAGAAGGAGGCCTGCGAGCAAGAGCTGCAAAAAGAACAGCGAGTGATAAATCTGAATCGTCGCGAATGAAGGAAGCAGGCGAAACAGTGCCGCGCCGAAGTAGTGCCACAAATTGGAATGGGCATAATTCCGCACCTCGGGCTCGCCCCACCCCGTCGCAATGGGAACTTCGAATGTCACCTCGGGAAACACGTCAGCCTGGTGCGCCAACAGGGAATAGTGCGTCACTTCATCGCCGATCATGGCCTGCGGCGCGCGAAGACCGGTGAGAAGCGCCGCAAGCGGGAACCCGATACAAATCAACAGCGCAAGAAACGCGAAAATGCGCAAATTGCGAATGCACGGCGTGCCCGCTGTCTGCCTTGTTGTCTCACTCCCATTCACGGCGCGCAGACTACTACGCGGGCGCTCCAATGAAAAGCGGCCAGCGTGTTCACTGCTCAGCGACAGCGAATTTCACGCGATGCATCAGCGCCCCGAGGCCGTCCGGCAGTCTGTCACTGCGCCCGAGGGCCTGCGGGTTGAAAGGCGTTTCGGCGTAAAATCGGTAGACCCCCGTGCGCGGCAGGTCGGCATGGTTCGGCGCGTCAAACCACGCCGTCAGTTCGCTCGCTCCCGGCGTCACGTCCAACCACTGGGCGCCCTGCTCACCCCACGGCGGCACCACCCGTAGGCGCTGCACGGGCTTGCCTTGATTCGATGCTGCGATGAGCGTCATTCGAATCCGGCCACTGCGCGGAATCGGGCCAATCACTCCGCTTCCCTCCCGGCTCCACTGCCCATCGCCACGGGTGCCTTCTGGCAGAACGAGCGATTGCTGCGGTCCCCACGGTGCGCGAAGCGCGGTCGGGCTGCCGTCGAACAGCTTGTCTTGCACAAACTCTTCGTCTCCCACCGACTCAACACGTGCGAATGTCAATTTTCGTTCACTCTCTCTTGCAACGGCGGGCAGAGCGCGCTTGCTATGAACGCGCACGAGCGGGATATTCTCCGTGAAAAGCGGCTCAAACCGGATTCCCTCTTCCAACAAAGGCAGCGAATAGGAGGAGGCGAACCATACCTCTTCTGTTGCTGCGCGGATCCTCGCCCAGCGGATCCACTCGGCCCAGTGCTTCGGCTTCGCTTCGCTGTTCCATCCGATCGCTCGCGTCTGATTATCAACCGCAAAGGGGAAGCTGTCCGGGAGATAATCGAAAAGGACCAACCGCGAGCCTATTCGCTCTTTCAATTCGTTCACGTGTTCAAGCGCGCCTGCCTCCTGCTGCACCCAGTACGGTGCGGGCCAACGCACGGCATTGGCAAGGCCAAGCGCCAACGTCAATCCGCCCAGCCCCAGTGCCACAATGCGCCGCTTCACGCTCAACACGCGCATCCATTGAGCCGCAGGCAGAAGCAGTGCGGGCAGCAGCAATACGACAAATGGACCCAAGCGACGCTGACTCCACATGGCCATCTGCTCAGCGCCCTTCAAATAGGCGAACACGGGCAAGAGAGCGATGGCGAGTCCCGCGAGCAGTCGCGCACGCGCGACCGTGCGGGAAAACACGAGAGGAACTGCACAGCCCAGCGCGAGAATGGCGGCAGGCCAACGAACACCATTCCAAAGATCCGTCAGTCCTCGCCAGACTTGCGCCGACTCCCTCCAGAAGAGTAGCGCGAGAGCAACAGGTACAAGCGCGAGCAGCAACCACGCTGCAGCCCACGGACGCAAGCGGTCAATCGCGCGCCGAAATGCCGCGTGATCGAAGAATCGCCAGATCAGCAATCCGAGCATGGCGAGGCCACAGAAAGCGGCAAACACATAGACCACCTGATGGGATTGACTATATTTAAAATTCACGATCAATGTCTGCCAATGCAGTCGCCCATACGGAGCGCAGACCCGCGCCGTGAGCCACATCAAAAATGCGGGGCCGATCGCAAACATTGCCAATCCCATCACGATGCGGCGCGCGGGTCCCCCATCCGCGACGATCAAGACAGCGAGCAATGGCAGAGACATCACGATCAGGGCTGGGTGGAAAGCAGGAGCCAAGCCGAGCGCGAGATAGGCAGCGAGGGAAACCGGCCGTCCCGCGGGCAGCGTCAGCCAGTGAGTCGCTGCCAACGCCGCCAATGAAGCGCCGCATAACTCAGCGTAAAAACCGCGGAAGAGCATCGCGGGAAGCGGAGTCGCCAAAAACAACGCCGCTGCCAACAGCAAGCCACCGGCTCCGCCCTCGCGGCGGCCCATCGCGAGTAGAACCAGCGCGAAGAACAGCCCGAACAGAGGCGCGAAAAAGTCCATGCCTCGCTGCGGGAAAAGGCGCTGCAAAATAGAAGCGCCGAGTGGCAGGGTGGGATAGAAGAACGGTTCAGTTATTCCTGTCTGATCCGAGAGCAGGCGGAATGAGCGATCGCGCGTATTGCGATCCTTCGTGTACGGCAAGAGCGTGACGTCCTGCCGCACGTCTTCAGGCAATTCCAGAACGGTCGCGTCCACATCGTTGAAGCCGCGACCTTCCGCAAAGGCAAACGCCATCAACCGATAGCCCGAATGATCCAGCGCGGTAAAGGTGTCTCCGTGCGGACGAAGCAGCAAGAGGGCCCCAAGCAGCGCCGCAACCCAAAATCCAGCATAACGCCACACGCCGCGCGTGCCGCAAATGCACAGCCTCGCGGCGCACAGAGTTGAAATGAGAAATACAGCTAACTCGATGAAGAACACAAACGCGATAGTAGCCATCCCGCCCCTGTGGACAACAGCAAAGCTGGTGATCCCCTACGATCTCGCTGCTGCTTGTCCCGCCACGCTCGACAATGCGGCCTCAAGCTCTGCGCGCAGATGATCAACTCTCAGATGTTCATCGAAGTATGCGCGCGCGGCTTTCATTTGCTGCGCGCGCGCCTGCGCGTCGCGCTGCAAGCGACGCGCTGCGGCGCGCATCTCCGCTGGCGCATCCACTTCGATCCATGCACCGCGTCCCGGTGGGATCCCGCGCATCGCGCCACGCCGCGCGACAATCGCGCGGCCGGCGGCGAGGGCTTCAATCGATTTGATCTGAACGCCCATGCCCTCAACCGTCGTCATCAAGACAATGCCGCACTCGCGATAGGGAGTCAGAGGTTCCTCATAGCGCCCGACGACTTCGAATCCGGAGCCGGTTGCGTGTGCGGCCAATCTACCGTACATGCGGATCGGCGATTCAGGAATCCCATCGCCAAGCCATCGCAGCCCTTCGCGATTAAATGCGTTGGCCGAGCCAACCATTCCAATCCGATCCGAATCCGGCAGTTGATCCGCCTCGACAAAAGGCGGGCTCCAGAGCGTTAGCCGAATCCCGCGCGCGCGAAGGCGCGCTTCCTCTTGCTGCGATATGACGACAACCAATTCGGCGGACTTCAGGTCGCGCGTCTCCGCTGCGCTCCCGCCCCACATGAAGTCGGACCACACGTCGAGCAGGCAGACAGCTTTGGGACAGCGAGTCGGAATGCCCGCCCAGAAGCTGTAGACAAATACGGCGAGGTTCGCGCTCTCGGTGTGGCGCGCAATCCACTGCGGATCAAAAGCGAACCGA
>JAMLJG010000005.1 GCA_023953695.1 Kiritimatiellia bacterium | reverse complement strand
CACCGCATTGGTGAATCGCTGGTTGGGGCGCAGGCTCTGCGCGGCCACCACGGTGAAGATTCCCGTCACGGACTGCCCCGGCGTCAGGGCGACGCCAGGCAAGCTGCTAAACACGAGTTCAGCGGCGCCGGGCAATGCGTTCGTGGCGAGCGCCCACCCCGGAGGCAATGCCGTGTTCACGAGTGTCGAGGTGTCGAAGAGCGTATTCGTCAAGACATCGCGCGCCACAAGATCATACGCATTCGCCAGCGCGGTCGTGCTATTGGAGACGATGATATTAAAGGTAAGCAAATCCCCCGCATCCACTTGCCCGGCCGGCATGCGAGTCTTGCGAATGGATGTCAAATGCTCCGCGACCTGATAGATCGGCGAAGTCACAGTGACACTGCTGAAGGCGTCGGACACCGTCGCCCGGTTCGCATTGGAGTAGCTGTTGCCGACCAACCCTGAATTGATCGGCATATCGAGCACAACAAACTCCATATAGAGATAGAAGAAATCGTTCGCCAAATTGCCGTCGGGCGCATTGGTGAATGTTCCAATGGTGAACGTGACATTCTGACCCGATCCATCGGTTGTCAAAGAGCTGGCGGGCGTTGGGTCGGGGTCGGTCACGACAACCGTATTCGTATTGAACGTCGGGCCGCCGACCTGGAACTCAAAGGCGTAGCCGTAGCTCGGGTAATTCATCCCCACATTGGGGTTGGTTCCAACGAAATCGAGTCCCGTGGGCACGATATCCGTAACCACCAGGTTCGAGATTACACCTTGTGGGACGTCCACACGCAAGCGATAGACCATGCGCTCGCCGATGGTTACGTGAGGATCCACGGTATTCGTCTGCGAGGTCCAAATGAGTTCCTTTTGGACCGCCGAAATTTTCTTGAGCGGAAGCGGCTCGGGATCCGTCGTCTCGTAATCGTTCAAGCCGCCCGGTCCATCATCGCCCGTGCGCTCGTTGCCATTCGTGCCCACGCCCGGCAGCGAGGTCCAGGTGACGTTGGCCACATTGGTGATCGAATCGCCGACGAACTGCGAATCCACAATGGCGGAAAAGACGAAGGTCAACGTCTGGTTTGTGGCCAGCGCGGAAAGCGCAGGGTTGTTGTTCGTCGTGATGGTGATCGTATTGCCCGAAATCAGCGTCCCCTCGTCTCCTTCGTCTGTGCTTCCGTCGCCGTCATTATCGCGACCGTCTGACTCGAGGGTGACCCCGGTGAAGGTCAAACCAGGCGGCAAGGTGTCTGTAAAGACAATGTCGTAGGCGGTCGTCTGGGAGAGCGAGGTGTGTTCGACCACGTTTGTGAAGTACACGATGTCGCCTGCCTGCAGGGCGTTCGTGGCGAATCCGGCGGTCTTGGTCACACGCAGATTCGGCTCTTGAAGCGGAACAGTCGTGCTCGATGGCGTCGGCACATTCGTTGCTCCATTCACGGAGAAGATCGAGTCGGCGATATTCGTAACGATCGTCTGATTGTTCGTCTCTCCTTGATTCGCCGTGATGTTTCGGACAATCACCGGGATGTCCACGATGAAATCCACATTGTTCGTAATGGGCGATGGCAGTGTGAAATGGCCGGTCACTGGATTCCATATCCACCCCAAAACATCGGGCGATGACCCTGCATCCACCGGCGTGCCGAATACCAGATTTGTCGGCAGACTCTCCGTCACCACAACGTTGCTGAACGTCTGCCCGAAGTAGGTCGCATGAATGCGATAGATCAAGTCTTCGCCAATCCGCGCATAGCGGCTTGAGCCGCCGGGCGCAGGCTCTCCCGACAGTCGAACGGTCTTGACCAGATCATAGCCCAAGCCGAGCGATTGATCCTGGTCGAAGCCGTAGTAGACGCCGTTGACCGCGCCAATGACAGAGCCGGTCACGCTATTGGCCAGTGGCGCCTCGCCCAAGGTGTTCGTGAACACGCACGCGGGGGTAATTCCACCTCCAGGGCACTCGCCAACCACTTCAGCGCGCGCCGTCAGAGGACCGCCCCCCTGATTCACGGTGGCGTTGAAGGTGAGGATCACATGGTCTCCGATGGGATTCAGAATCACGCCCGGGAGGGACACGAGCACATTCGAGCTGCCCTGCATTTCCAAGAGCATGCTTGTGGTTCCGCTCGAAACGATGTTGCTGGATACAAAGGTGAGATTGGTCCACCCCGAACCGAAGGCCAGTCGAATGTGCAAATTCTCCGCATTGCCTTGCTCCGCATTGTTCTTCACAGTGGCGATGAAAGTCACCACTTGACTGTTGGTGACAATGATGCTGTTGGGTTGCAGATCAATATCGGGATCGGGCTGATCGGGCAACGTGCTGGACGTCTGCGTGATCGTCTCGCCTGCCAAGCATTGATTGTTCAGACGAAGGGTCGAGCTCGCGCTGCGACTGGGAACAACCGTGGGATCCGGGTCCGCAAAGTCCAGATCGGTCGGATCGGCAAGGCAATCGAGCCCGGTTCCATCGCTGATCAAGTTGATGCGGATCGTCACAGCATCGCGATACCCGAGATCGAGATTGGGCAAGCCGTCGCCCGCATCGTCATCAATATCCGTCGCGCCACTGGATGCCGCAGTGCTGAGATCAATCAGCGCGATTGCGCCCACAGGCGTACCGGTCAAAACGATATTCAAACTCGCCGAATTGAATTCGCCCGTGGCGCTGGCCGTTGTGAAAAGATAGCCCGACGGCGCATTGTTCGAGACGATGATGCCGGAGGCTGTCGCGCCATTGTTCGTAATCACCAGCGTTCGGACGCCGCCGCAGGGGGTGAGTTCCAGCGAGCTCGACGACGCAAAAGCCATGTTGGGGTCCGAACTCAACGTGTGCACCGCCGCATCGCTTAGCGAGAGGCAGCTCGGGTCGCAGCCGTATGCCAGACTTGCCTGGTTCGGAATCGAAAACACGCAATTGGTCACAGTGCCGGTGAGCGTGACGACGATTTGAGTGCTGCTCGCCTCGGACCACGGCCCTCCTCCAATGAGACTGAGGAGCGTGCTATTGCTCCACACCAACTGAACATTGGGACCCGAGGTGGTCACGGCATCGGGCGTCACCGATGCGCCATCAAAGCGCAGACCCACAGGCCAATCGTCCGTCAACTCCATCGCGTGCGCTGGGGCTTCCGATGAGGATGAGTTGTGCTCAATGGTCAGGCGATAGACGATGGTATCGCCCGGATCGGCAATGACCGTTCCCGTTGTGAAGTTGGTCTGAAGCCCCGTCGGATTTCGCGCTTCTTTCGTGAGATCAAGCACGGGCTCCTTCACCGGCATCACGGACTGCGTGATCTGGTTGCTGATCACATTGCCGCAGAGGTCCACAAAGGTTCCGCTCGCGCGGAATGTCGCATCGCCAAAAACCGCATCGCAACTGACATACACGTCATACAGAATGGCAAGCTCCTCGCCCGGCTGCAGGACGGAAAACGGCGGGATATTGGTTTCGGTGAACAACAGGGTCGTCGTGCCCGATGGATCCGATGCCGGATTGGTTACGCCGCCGATCACATAGCGGGCGCTGCCCGCCACATACACCATGCCCGTGGGCAATATCTGCTGAACCTGCACAATGCGATCCACGATCAACCCGCTGTTTCGCACTTCGTAGCGCGCTGTATTCGTTGCGCAAAGTTCGGCGTCGCTCGGGAAGACGGTTCGCGTAACTAAACTGCCGGCCATCGGCACAAAGGTGGCCGTGTCCTCTTCCGGCACTTGGCAACTCGCGCCTCCGCAACCATGGGTCGCGCGAAGACGCACGGTGGATTCCAAGCAATCAATCACCGTGCTCGTCACAACGATCGAAAATGTTCCGCCGGGCAAGAGATCGTCAAAGAACCCATCGCCATCGGCATCCACCAGCGAGTCAACTGCGTTCGTGATCGCGAGATCCCAAATCGCATTGGTCGAACTCACAGTGGCAGGCGCAATCGAGGCGCCACTAAAGCTCACGCCCGCCGGGAAAATGAACTCCGGCGTGACGTTGTAGGCCGCGCCCGCGCCCATATTGATGAACTCCAGCGTGTACACCAGCGTGTTGTCCTGAAGGAAGACAATTTCGGGTTTGATCTGATAGTTCAGATTGGCCGCAAAAGCCGTCGGCAAGGTGTTGGTCGCGCTCACGTCCACGCGCTGTGGTGAAGACCCATCCTCGCAGCGATTGTTGTAGCGAACCAGTGCGACCTGCTTTTCGCCCGGTTGCGTTTCGCACGAGGCGCGCAGGCGGTACTCAATCGTGCCTACCCCGTTGCTGCGCACATCGCCGAGATTCCAGACGAGCGTATTCCCCTGAATCGTGGGCTCGACGGAGGAAATCGGCGAACCACCGAGATCGTAGAAGTCGGAAAAGACTGTGGACCCCGCCACATAGCTAAAGGTGTTGGTTCCGCTCCCATCCGCATCGAGGTCGAGCACCACCTCCACATCGTATGACGGGAAGATTCTCCCGCCATTGAGCGAGGTCTGAGGACTGGGGTCTTGGGTGAGATCAATCTTTCCATTAATGAAGCCGCAGGCCTCCACAAATGGCGTTGCCTCCAAGGTGATGCGCATCAGCGACTGCCCGACCTCCCACGTTTCAAACCCCTCTTCAATTCCGCACGGCGGCATGGGGAGCGAAGAGACATCCGTAAAAATGCCCACATTCGTCGTCGCAACTTCCCAAACAAAAACAAGCGAGTCGGCCACTGCGTCTGGATTGGGGAACGGACTGCTGTTCAGGCCCGCCAGGTCAATCGTGAGCCGAGGGCTGATCGCCGTGATGTTGACGTAGGGAGTGACATTGGTGCCGTCAATGAGGACCTGCACCGAGGAGGTCGAATACAAATAGGCCTGCCCATTTGCGAGGCGCGAAGTGAAGACCATTCCGTTCCACGAAGTAGGCAAAGCGTCGCCGATGAAGGTCGTAAAGCGGTGCGTCAACTGAACGGGCTCGCACACCTCCGCAAACTCCGGCGCCACATCTTTCGTCGAAGTGAATGCGCAGGTTCCTGTTCCATTCGTGGCGCAATACCAGTTCGCGATATCGCTATAATAGGTGGCGCCACTGCCCGCCACTTCAATCACACAATCCTGGCAATCCACAATATTGGATGCCGTGACGGTATTCTCGATGAGGCCAAAAGGCCCCGAGCACGGGTTGAGGAAAACCATGTCGAAGCTGGCCGTGTACACGCCGGAACCGTTCAGCACCGGGTTCCAGGCGATCGTTCCGGCATTGGTGTTGAGCACCCCGCCGGACGAGACATTCGCAACGGCCAAATTGGTGTGCTGCGGATACCAATCAATCATATTCGCGGTGAAATTGACAAAATTACTGTAGGTGTACAGCAGGGTAACGGGGAAGCCCGATCCCTGCGGATTCACTGAGCCGGGCATAATCTTACGGACACTGGCCCATGGCGCGCCGCTCACCTGAATCTCTGTGTGATTTGGCGCAGCGATAAAAGGATTCCCGCAGGCATCTTCATAAAGGCCATAAAAATAGAGCGGTTGTTTGTCGAGATTCACGGGGCACTCCGTCGTTCCCGGAATCAGCGTGAACGTCACATTCGTGGAAGCGCCCGGCGCCAAAGTTCCAACACTGACCGTGTTGCCCGTCACACCCGGCCCTTGAACGGTGTAACCATCGGGAACCAACCCAATATACGAAATATTGAACGCTGTTCCCGCATTCGGGCCTGTGGCGGCATTGGTCACGTAGAGCGTGAGCTGGGCGCCATCACAATAGTCGAGGGAAATGAGCGATGCGGGTGTCAACGCGGTGGTAAGGAACGGATAGCGATCAATGAAGCGAAGCGATGCTCCTGCGGTTTCATCGCCGAGCGCGGTGTCTTCGCAAAGTCCATCTGGGAGTACTTCTTTCCCCAGACAGCCCCACCGAGCATCCGCGCGATTAAACAACCCTGTGCACGCCGTAACAATGCCGGTAACCACAATGGAGACCTCTTGCTGAGGCGCGAGATTCGTCAGCGCGGGAATGACACTGGAGTCCCACACGACTTGGCTGCCAAAAGGCTGCGCATTCGTCGGATTGATGCTAAAGGATGAGAAGGCAACCCCAGAGCCAATGTTGTCCTCCACCACAACATTGCGCGCGTGCCCAAATCCCTCATTCTTCACCGTAACAGTCCAAACCACCTCATCGCCCACGCCCGCGTCCTGAAGCACGGGGCTCTTGGTAATCGTCAAATCGCCGGGATTCACCGTGATGAAAATGGACGATTCATTGGTCCGCAGCGTTCCTCCCGCTGGCTGCTGATACGTCGCGAGCGAGCGAATCTGCCCAACCACAGAGCCGCAGGCGACTTCAACGCGATACACAATAGACAACGACGAACCGGCATTGATGCCGCTCACGAGAGTCCCCGTTCCCGGGGTGGGCGCACCCGCCTGCCAGTCATTGCGATTATTGTTGTCCTGATTGGCTGGCACGCGCTGAATGGATTGGCCCTGCGGCGGAACTGGCACAGCCGGACTGAATGCAGCCGCAGACCCTCCATAGGAAACGGCATCCACCGCGGTTAAGGACGGATTCAGAAGGAATACGCCATCGGCAAAGTTGTTCAGTCCACTGCCCAGTGTGCCGTCCGCGACTTGGAATACGCGGCCCGTATAACCCGGGTGCTCCGCCGCAAATGCATTCGTTGACGCGGCGATGATGACAAATTCGCCCGGCTGAATCACGAACGAAGGCAACGCATCCACCTGCCCCGGAAGCGCATCGCGAATGCTCCAACCGGTCATATCCACCGCCGCCGCGAGCGGATTGAATAGTTCAATCCACTCGTAGGATTCCTCCACCGCATTGGTGGGGTCAGCAAAAACCTCTGTAATCAGAAGGTGATTGAGGGATGACGAAGAAACCGCAGAGGAAAAATCCCACACCAACGACTGCCCGCTAATCGAAGGGTCATTCGTCAGCACGGCCCCATTCGGCATCGTGATCACGCCCGAGCCAGGAACATAAACAAAGTCCGCGTGGGGAAGCAGTTGCGTGATTGTCAGGCCATCCAGCGTCGCGCCCGTATTTTGGAAGCGAGTCGTCACGGCAATGGTGTCACAAAATGACGCCTGATTGAGCGCCGAAACAGAATGAACAACCTGGCCAGAGCCAGAAAGGGCCGATCCCGCCCACAAAAGGAGCCCCGCCGCGATTGAATGCCTCGAGTAGCGATCAAATAGTTCCAGCATCATCCACCTCTCACCTAGTTCAAAATCCACATCCAAAGACACGACAAAAACCGCAGGACAGAGGATAGTCCCTCAGTCCTGCGGCATTTATCTGCAGCCTATAAGAAATTTAAGTCTGTTTCCCACGACGTGCGCAACAGACTACCAGACATTTAAGTTTTGTGAATAGCCTACTCTTGAAAATTTCCGACTTTTTTTCCCGCGAAGCAGCGCAGCAGTGATAAATCGCCCGCCAAATGTTCTTTCACGCATCAATGGCTTCGGAAATCGCGCCGCCATCCACCCGGCGAGGACTCCTCTCTTAATAGACCGCCGCGCTCCCTCGCGAGGATATCCATCCCAGCCCCGCTGCGCATCATGCACGACGCGAGGGAAATTCTCTCATTTCTTCGGCAGTCCATTGACGAAATGCCAGTCGTGGCATAATGTCCATCCCATGGAGAGGGCGGAAACAACAGGGTCTTCGGCGCGATGGCGCCACGCGCCGGATGTCGTTGCGCGTCGAATTCGCGGCGAACTCATCTTGGTTCCAATCCGGCGCACCAGCGCCGAACTCGACGGATTTTTCACGCTCAACGCGACGGGCGCCGATATTTGGACATGGATCGGCGAAGGCCGATCCCTCAACGAAATGGCAAAACGTCTTGCCGAAGAGTACGAAATTGATGCGGAGGTCGCGCGGGCGGATGTGAACGGTGTCGTGAACGAACTGATGGCGACCGGGGCGCTCGTCGCGAGCGGGGATTAGTTTGCGCCATGGCGTGTTCTGACTGCATCACTCACCAAATCGCCTCCTCCGAGCTCGTCAACCGACTCTTGTCGAAGCCGGGCGATTTCCCGATCGCCGGCAGCCTCGAACTCACGCTCCGCTGCAACGCCCGATGTCGCCACTGCTACATCATGTTCCCGGGCGCAACCACTGGCGAGATGAGCACGGACCAGGTCAAAGCGATCCTCGATAAACTGGCCGAACAGGGCGTTCTTTTCCTACTTGTAACAGGCGGAGAAATCTTCGCGCGCTGCGACTTCAAAGAACTCTATCTCTACGCGAAGCGGCTCGGCTTCCTCCTCACGCTCTTCACGAACGGAACCCTCATTGACGAAGAAATGGCCGACTTCCTCGCCGAATGGCCGCCGCGCCGAATTGAAATAACCATCTACGGCCACACGGAGGAAACCTACGAGAAGGTTACCTGCTTGCCGGGCTCCTTCAAACGCTTCCGCCGCGGCGTCGAACTTCTTCTGGAGCGAAAACTACCGCTCGCCCTCAAGACCATGGCGATGAAATCCAACATCCACGAGTTCGAACAGATTCAGGCGTGGGCCGAAGGATTGGGTGTTCCTTTCCGCTTCGATTCCATGGTCAATCCCCAACTCGATGGCGGAACCGCAGTCCTGAAAGAGCGAATCACGCCGGAACAATACCTCAGCCTCGAAGGGACGTCCGAAGGCACTCGCCGCCACTACCAGAAGCTGCTCGATATGGCCCAATCGCGCCCGCGCAGTCCCAAAGCGTTCACCTGCGGCGCTGGCATCAAGACGTTCCATGTGGACCCCCGTGGGAAATTGCATCCTTGCATGATGTGGCGCGCGACACCCTATGACCTCAAAACAGGGACAATCAAGGGATGGATCGAGCACTTGGAAGCGCTTCGCGAGCAAACGACGATCCCGGAAGATTCGCCCTGCCGAACCTGCGTTCACCACATCGCCTGCAACAATTGCGCCGCAACCTCTGCACTGGAGAACAACGGAGTCGCCGGAAAGCCCGTGGATTACTACTGCAAAATCAACTACACGCGCGAAAAGTTGCTTAATTTGCACCGCTTTGAGGTCAATTCGCCCTCGACAACAGAAGCGAAACAAACGACTGTAGCGCCCGCATTGGAGACCGCAAGATGAGTGAACAGAAGACCCGCAAGGCTTACGTGGCCCCCAGCATCACCGCTGTAAAGCTCGAAGACAAACCTGTCGTCGCACAGACGGCCTGCAAAGATGCAATCGATACGGATGCTTGTGCGCAAATCATCCTGGACGATATCGGCCAGGAAGTTAAGCGCCTGCCAGCCTTCGACATCTCGCCGTCCTGATCGCACCTGCGTGACAAATACGGGTTCCTCGGCATCTCTCGCGCTTGCCGGCCACATCTTCTCCTTTTCTTCGGACGGAAAAGAACCGCCGCGCCTGCAACCTGCGTTCGATCCATTTAGAGTCGTTGCAACTACAGGCCCCGCCACAGCGCACTATCGCGTGCTCGACCCCGACGATGCGCCATGGCCAACGGAGGTCGAAGGCGACACGATCTGGCAAACAGAAACCTGGCGCATGCTGCGCGCGGGCGTCGGCGATTTCTTCCTGGCCATTCATGTCCTCCCAGACGAGCGGCCCATCACCGTCGCACGCTTTGCCCCCGATTTTTCATCGGGCGATTTGCTCCGGCGCGCCGGGCGACACGGAGCCCCCACCCCCTTCGCGTTCAATTATCCCTGCGATCAAGTCGCAGTTCTGAACGCCCTCGCGCCGCATGGCGTTTGCATCGTCCACGCAGGCGCCGTTTCCTTCGACGGACAAGGCCTCCTTTTTTGCGGACGATCCGGCGCGGGCAAAACCACGTTGAGCCGACTCTGCCGCGAAAGCGGCGCAACGCTTCTCAACGATGATCGCCAGTTCCTGTGGATTGAAAACGGCGAAGCCCGACTCGCCCCCACCCCATGGCACGGACTTGAACCCGAGATCAATAATCAGAGTGTCCCCCTTCGCGCCATCATCCATTTGAATCAAGCTCCGGCGAACCACCTCGTTTCACTCTGCGGCGCCGCAGCCGCTGCTCGCCTCCTCGGCAACACGGTCGCTCCCTTCTATCGCGCTGACGCCCTCGAACACACGCTCGCGCTCATTGAGCAACTCACTCGCGCCGTGCCGAGCCATGTCCTTTCCTTCACACCAACGCATGACGCCGTGAAACTTTGCCAATCTCTGCTGGTGTGAAATCGCAACGCTCCTATCGCAACTAGAGTCGAGAAACAAAAATGAGAACATGGCGCACGATCCATGCGCCTCGCGAGCCAAACAAAATGTAGGGCGTGCCATCGCTTAAACGGAAAAGACGCCCTCTCCGCCTCGCGCCACTCTCTTTCTCAACTCGAAAGCGGAATCTGGCAACAATCTTGCTGTTTAGCATCGTCGGCAGTTCATCCATTGCGACGAATGGGAGCTGCATCCAAAATAGAAAAGGAGCGCCAAATGCGGTTCATGCCAGTTGCACTTCTGGGGTTCGCCCTCGCCAGTTTGCATCCATCAACATTCGCTGATGAACTTTTTGGCGACTTCTATTACACGGCCACCCCCACGGAAATCACCATCACGCTCTACGGCGGAAGCGCTCAATCCGTCATAGTTCCTTCGCAGATCACCAATGTTCCCGTCCGGACCATCAAAGCGACGGCCTTCGCCGGGCAGTCGGGCTTCACAAACGTAATCATTCCTGACAGCGTCACCACATTTCAGGGCCCAACTTTCAGTAGTTGCAGCAGTTTGGCTTCCATCTCGCTGGGCGGAGGATTGAGCGCGCTGGGCGACGCTCCATTCGCGGGCTGCACAAACCTGGCCACCATTGCGGTCCACGCAACCAATGCAGCCTATTCCAGCATTGACGGCGTGCTGTTCAACAAATCCGCAACTACTCTCCTCTATTATCCGTTGGGGAAGAGCGGCGCTTACACAATTCCAGACGGAACACTCACCATCGCGGAACACGCATTCGAGGTTCACCCGAAACTTTCCAGCGTCACGATGCCGGATAGTGTCGTCAACATTGCCAACTCGGCCTTCAATTCCTGCACAGCGTTGGGATCCGTTCAAGTCGGGAATGGAGTCACCAATATCGGAGACTTCGCATTTATAAGCTGCACAAACCTCTCCGACCTCACACTGGGGTCGAGCGTGAAGACCATCGGACCGATGGCCTTCTCGGGCTGTACCCGACTCGCTCGCGTCACCCTTCCGGGCAGCCTATCGAACATCGGCTCCTATGCTTTCGCCGAATGCTCGATCCTGGAGCGCATCTACTTCCGCGGAAATGCGCCGATTGCGGAAGAGGGCGCGTTCGAGCTCATTTCCGGTGCGGCCAAGGTGTACTATCTGCCAGGGACCAGCGGTTGGGGCCCTAGTTTTGCCGGTTTGAGTACCGCGCTCTGGAATCCAACGATCGAGCTCGCCCCGCCCATTCTCTTCATTACGGGAACTCCGGATATTCCCATCGCCGTTGAGTCCTGCACAAACCTCGTGAGCGGCCCATGGATGCTCCTCAACTCCACCACCCTCGCAAATGGAGACATCTCCATCACCGACAACAAGGGGACTAACTCGATGGCGACTTTTTATCGCGTCACAGGCCCCTGAACGAACCCGTCACTCAGCTCCGACTCGATCCGGAACTCCCAATCAGAAGGTGTACTGCATCGAGGCGTAGTAGAAGTCAACATCGTCAGACGGGCCGGTTTCCTTGATGAAATCGCCTGCGATGAAGCGGCTGTACCCAAGCTGCAGACTCGTGTTTCGGTTCACGCTCCACACAGCCGTCACATCCACTTCGGAACCAATCTCACGCGATGCAGACGCATCGGCATCGCGAAGGATTCCGCCCGCCGCATTGTAGGCGGCATCTTCGCGTTCGGCACGCCAGAAGAAATGATGATCCACGCGCAACTGCAACTTCTTCTCAATGGGCCATAGGGCGAGGCTCTGGCTGAAGTCCTGAATGTTCTGTCGACCCATCATATCCATGAGGCCCAAGTGCGCATGTCCCGCGGGAAAGAACTGGTTGTAGGTCTTGACCGTGCCATCCTCGGGATGGCTGTCGCCGCTGGCATAATCGTAGCCGAGCCCAATGCGCGGCTTCGCCACGAGATCGTTGAAGGAATAGCCCGCGGTCGCCGTGCCGAACCAGGCGCGCACATCATTATCGCCCGCATCGCCGAACTGCCAACCTCCTTCGAGGTCATATTCGATGCCTGTCAACAGACACGTCCCCGCCACGCGCAGTCCCGCCGTGTAGCGCTCGTCATCGCCCGTCGGCAGATTGTCGCGGTCGAGGCGCAGCAAATAGACGTCGTATTTGAGCTTGAGATCTTTGACCGCGCGCGTCGCATAAACACCGTAGAGGTCCTGGTCGCGATCCCACTCATTGAACTCATATTTCTTCACAATGACGGGGCGAACAGCGAACACGTCCACGCGCCACGCGCCGCGCTCAAAAATCGCGCGCGCGCCGTCAAAGGTGCGCCGCGCATTGGCCCAATCGGAAGGATGAACCACGCGCTGCGCGCCATAGAGCAATTCTTGGCGACCGAGTCTCAAGGTCGCATTCCAACCCGCCACATCGTGCGCGAGATCGAGGAAGGCATTCTGTAGATCCAATGAATCCACATCGGTCACGCGCCGTCCCCCCGGCAAATCGCGATCGGTCGCCTCGGCGCTGCGCGCCTCCACAAACGCGCGCACGTGCGACCCCAAATGCAGATCACCGTGCAAACGAATGCGGAAGAGAGCGAACTCGTCCTGGTTCGCTGGATTGAATCCAAAGTTGTCCCACGACTCGAAGCGAGCGCGGAGTTGTCCGCCAAGACTGAGGAATGATGTGCCCTCCTCATTCAAAGAGATGTATTTGGCGCTGCCCAGAAGTGACGTTGCCTCCACATCGCCATACGCAGCCGAATCCTCTTCGTAACGAAGGTCTTTGAAAGAAGGCGGATCCGCGGCCATCGCCAACAACGCCAGACCAACCGTAGCTCCGCCGACACACTGCCAAACGATGGATTTCATAACCGCCTCCAATGATTCCTCTACCTACTACTAAACGCCGAGCAAAGTGGCGAGCCGTTATCGTCCCATTCCCAAATATCAGGGAAAGCCTGATAGGCCGTGAGCGTGGCAATCGGAGGCTGGATCATCCGGCTCGGCCGCGCATGAAAAGCCATGGCGCTGCCGCCAACGCACGGAGGAATTGGCAAAGCGCATTCATCTTTCGCCAGCGCAACGGCCTCGTGCTCCCATCACTGAAGACGAGCGCAAGGACAACCCCCTTAATCTCATCGCGCTGAATCGCGGGGGCATCCACCGCCCATCGCCCATCGCCCTTTGTCCAGCAGTGCAGGCCGATCCGAAAGATCAAGCGATGCGCATAGAGTCGCCCATATCGCTCAAACAACACCACATCCCCCCATCGCGGGGCGCGCAATGACGATGCGACAACGCGAATCTGATTCACACGGGTCCAGCCCGCGCCCATACTTTCGCCCTGCAGCGAAAGAACCAATTCGCCTACGGCCTCAAGAGCCGCTATAACCGCATCCACTGTCGCGTCTTCGCTCATCGTCGCGCAGATTGTAGCAGAATGAACACGATCACTTCGATAGCGCTGGCGCTGAAAAGCGCGACTAATCTGACGGCCCTCTTCTATATCCCCGGCCTCTCCTGGGTTTGGCTCTTCCACCCGCGAACCCGCATCGGCGCAACGGCATGGGCGATTGCCCTGGGTCTTCCGGCAATCCTCCTTCCTTCCATCGCCCTCGCCAATTCCGGACTCTTCTCTGGACCGCGCTTTGGGTTCCGGCTGCCATACCCTGCTCGGATTGGCGGTCGGCGCGCGCGCCACTATTGCTACGGCCGCGTCGGCATCGCGGTCCTCCGTGCATCCTCTTTGCGGTTTTCCTTTGGCCCAATCGCGGGAGTGGATCGCCAGGGGCTGGGATCAGGCGTGAACACAAAACCAGGCACTGCTCCTCGCGGGCCGGGTCGTCTCGCGCAACCGCCAAACCCCGCCGTTGCGACGTTCTTGCGCGAGGCCCCGCAGGCATTCGCCCGCGATCGCGCAGGTTTCACAGAAGTGTTCCCCGGCTTCCCCGTGGACCCTGAGTCCGGCGGTTTGCGCCCCTATTTCTATCGCGCCACGCCAACATTCATCGCCATTGCCAAGCTTGCGGCGGGACGCGATGCCGCCTTGCGAGCCAATCACGTGCTTTGGATATTTGCACTCGCACTGTTCGTCGCCCTATTGGCATCCGCCGATATTCCTCCCCTTGGCATAGGGCTTGGCGCTCTCGCGCTCCTACTGCACCCCATCGTTCTGGCCCACACAGCCACACCCGCCTCGGAGATGCTCGAACTTGCGCTGGTATGTGCCACAGGCCTCCTGCTGTGCAGCAAAGAACGCGCTGCGCCAATCCTCCTTTTCGGCATCCTCCTCCTCGCATCGCTCAACCGCGCGAGCTTCCTCTTCCACCAAGCGATCCTTCTGCTCGTCCTCGTCGGATGGGATGCGGGAGAAACGGATCGTCGCGTTGTCACCATCCGCCACCTGGCCATTGCATCGAGCCTCCTCGCCGGTATCGCCTGGTACACCTGGGTCGCCCCCAATGCGGTCGTCAAACTACAGCACTTGCGCCCGGTTTTTGGCGTTCTCACAATGGGCTCGCTGGCAACCTTCCTCATGGCCGATTCCCTGTTCGCTATCTGGAAACCCAAACGCACCCTTCGACTCTTGGCATTCGCGGGACTGACGGCGCTTCTTCTGCGCGAACTACTTCGTGCCACGCCTTGGGACGAATTCCTCGGCAACGCCTCTGCCTGGCTCGCCTATGCGCCTCCCGTCGCAGTCGTTCTCGCCGCCATCGGATGCGCCCTCCATGCCCGAAAGTCGCCCCTGGCACCCTGGCTCATCTGGCTCCTCACCGCACTCTTTCTCGTTCTCCTGCGCCGCCACACAGCCGAGCTTTATCCATGGGCCACCAAGCGCTGGCTCGCCTTTTCGCCACCCCTGCTCGCCGCCGGAGCCGCGCTCATGCTGCACGCAGCTCACACGCGATCCCGCCTGATGCGAGGTCTCGCGACCGCGGTCGTCCTCCTCGCGCTAGGCAGCACACTGCCGCGCGCGCGCGCCGCTTGGCAGTCCACCGAATACAACGGCGCAGTGCGCGCGCTCGACGCCATCGCGAGCAACATTCGAAGCGATGATATTGTGGTCAGCGATCACTTCCTTTGGGGCACTCCACTTGCGCTCGCCTATGGCGCCACCGTCCTCAATGCGGAGCCGCTTCTCGACGGCCGAGGCAGCGCAGATGAAGTGGCGCGCGCGCTGGCGCAAAGCCATCGCCGGATCCTATTCCTGACCTCCACCCGCCGCGAGATGGCGATCTGGCCCCCTGCCCTCCAAGGCGCGTACCCATTGACCGATGCCGTTTCACTCTCTACAACGACTCGCATTCAACACCGAAAGAACCGAGGCTTCGAACGGCAAAACAGTTCGTCGCGCCTTCGCCTATTTCTATGGACCCCGACTCCCTAACCGTGCTTCGCCGACGCAGCGCAGTCATCGCAAACCGACCGATGGCTCTCGGCGCCTTCGAGCTGGAACTGTCTCGCGCACACCTCGACTTCAAGGCAGGCGCGGAAATCGTCATCCACGGACAAGAACAATACGAAGATCGAATCTACTCGCTGGCCAACGGCGAACGGGACCCCACGCTGCGCCTGCTCATTCGCCTGATCCCCGGAGGTGTCACCACGCCGCGCCTCGCGAAACTCGTTCCCGGCGACGCAGTCGAATTCACGGGACCCACCGGCAGCTTCCTCCTGCGCAACGATGACCGCCCCATCTGGTTCATCGCCACCGGCACCGGCATTGCGCCGCTCCGCAGTTTTGTGCGAACCGTGCCCCATCTGCGGCCCGTCGTCTTGCACGGCGTTCGACAAGCGGAAGAACTCTACTATCGCGACGAGCTGGAACCGCACTGCTCAGCCTATTATCCCTGTGTCAGTCGCGACCCCAAGAGCCCGCAGCGCGTGACAACGCGCCTCCCATCACTCCGCATCCCCACCGACGCAACCTTCTACCTCTGCGGGAGCCAACCCATGATCCACGACGTGACCAAAATCCTGGCGGCGCACAACATCCCCGCCGATCAGATTGTCGCTGAACCCTACTTCTTCTGGTAGCCGGATTGACTCCGTTCGGCGACGGTCAACGGCGTGCGCGGCTCAGCTTGCTACTCGCCGTGGAATACATTCGTCCACGCAATTTCACGGAGGGTCGCGCGCGTGACGACAATCACCATTTCGCCCGGCTGAATGACATGCTCATCCGCCGCCCCCTCACCGCCTGTTTGATACCACCAACGATTGCCTTTGAGCGAATTGAGCCAGAGCCGCGCTTTCGGGCTGGCATTAATCGCATCGCGGTTGGCAAAGATCCGAATCTCATCCGCTTTCACAAGCAGCGGCCCCGCCGTCAATCCGATGTCCTCCAATCCCAGTTCGCGCACAGTCGTGGCGCGTGGCGCTGAAAAAGTCAGCACATTGAGCGTGTTGGAAGGCGCGAGATGATCCACAACCTCGTGCAACACGGGTTCGGCGCCTTTATTCGCCGCGTAGGAGAACCAAGGCGCCAGCGCGAGCAGCGCCACAACTGCGAGTTTCGTCTTCATCCCCCTAACAGTACCCACATCCAGCCCTTATTTCAATTAGGCAACCCGCCGCGATTGGCATACAATCGCGGCTCATGCGAATCGCCGTTCTATCCGATATCCACGCCAATCGCCTCGCGCTCGAAGCGGTGCAGGTGGCGATCGCCGACGCCCAGCCCGATCACATTGTCGTGGGTGGCGATGTCATCAATCGCGGGCCCGAACCGCGCGCATGTCTCCTCGCTGTTCTGGCGTGTCAGGCAGACGAAAACTGGCTGACACTCAAGGGCAATCATGAAGACTTCGTCCTCATGGAGGCTGCGGGCCGCCTCGTGGACAGCGGCTGGATGCGCAAACTCTACACACACACCCATTGGACCATGCTCCGCGTGCGCGATCTCTTGCCCGCTGTGGAAACATGGCCCGACACCCGCTCCATCATCGGCCCCAATGGCTCCGAAGTCCGATTTGTTCACGCCTCCATGCGGAGCAATCGGCACGGACTCTACGAGGAAATGGACGAGCCGCAATTGATCGAACTGACCTCGCCCCTCCCATCGGTATTGGTCGCGGGCCACACACACGTCCCCTTCATTCGCCAGGTCAACAGTACGCTCATCGTCAACTCGGGCGCAGTGGGAATGTCCTTCGACGGACTTCAACAGGCCTCATTCGCCTTGCTCGATTGGAAAGACGCTCGCTGGCACGCGCAAATCGTCCGCGTGGATTACGATCACACCGCCGCGGAAGAGGCCTTCTTCAGCACCGGCTACATGGCCGATGCAGGCGTGATGGCGCCCCTGATTCTCGACGAATGGCGAAAGGCCCGCCCCCGCCTCGGCCCCTGGCATCATCGCTATGAACAGCGCGTTGCATCGGGCGAACTGACGATCGAAGAATCCGTCGCGATGTTGCTACAAGAAGAAGGCGCCGCACCCGCCTTCAGACATTGGTAATCGAACGCAGCGCCGCAAGCTCCGCTTCGGACAAATCGCGGAACTTGCCAGTGGCAAGGGCGCCCAATCGCACAGCCCCAACCGCGATCCGAACAAGGCGTCGCACCGGGCACCCGCACGCGGCAAATAATCGGCGAATCTCTCGCTTCTTGCCTTCCGTCAACACCACGGTGTAGAGCCCCCGCTCCACGCGCTCCACCCGGCGAGCGCGCAGGACTTCGCCCTCGTCGCGAATCCCGCGCTGCATCTCCGCGATCGCGGCCGCATCGAGGTCGCCCTCACAGGTCACGCGATAGGTCTTTTCCACTTCATGTCGCGGATGCATCAAGCGCGCGGCGAGCTCGCCATCGTTCGTCAACAGCAAGAGGCCCTCGCTGTCCTGATCCAAGCGCCCCACGTGATAGACGCGGCCTACATCGGGCGGCAACACATCCGCAAGCGTTCCGCGCCCGCGCGGATCAGAGAGCGCGCTCAAAACACCGCGCGGCTTGTTATACATCAAATAGCGTAACGCTTCCGGGCGAATGCGACGTCCCTCCACCTCCACTCGCTGCGTTTGGGGATCAATGGTCGTCCCCAACTCCCGCACCACCACGCCATCCACCTTCACGCACCCTTCTTCAATGATGCGCTCGCACGCGCGACGCGACGCAACACCGCATTCGGCCATATATTTGTGCAGCCGCACGAGACGTGGACCAGCAGAAGATTCAGGGCTTGGCATAAGCGGCAATGAAATCAGGAAGCCACGCCAAATACGAGCTGTAACGCTCGGGCAACTCGGTCACCGCTTCTTCCGTCGTCTCCGTCGTCCGACGGGACTCATCGCGCGGAATCACCCACCCGTCTTTAATAATCAGATATGGCGACGCCGAAACATTCGGGTCCGAGACCTTTTCGAAAACCAGCGTTCGCGAGGCCGCGCCAAAAAAGTCATACGCGCGCGACATATCCTTTTCGCCCACCGCCAGAAGGCGGCCGAAGCGATCGGCGCCGAGGACGCCCTCCAGTGCCCCATACAATTCGTCGCGCAGCGCGGCGCCTTCGCGCTCAAACGGTGGAATGTAGAGTGTGACGCGATCGGGCGCATCCTGCGTCGCGCTCATGTAGGTGTGTTGCAGAGCGATGAGGGCATCGCGACTGTACTGAAAGACGTCTGTCATTTGAGCGCTCTCATTCGCGCTCGCCGCAAGAAAGTCCGCCAAGTCGGCGCTCACGCTGAAGTCCTCATTCACCGGCGCAAAACGCAGCTTCCCCACATGCTGCTGCTTGAGAAGAAAGCGCCCGCGCAGATTGCTCAACACCCAGTTCGCCAAATCTTCATACTTCTGCCCAATCGCGCGATTCTCCTGCTGCAACCGCTGAAGGGCACGCCGATCCTCGGCCGTGGACGGGGTCGGGGTCGGCCCCGCCACGCCGGAAGCGCCCGCCAAAACCGCGCTCTTCGCCTGCGCGGCGGCAGGCGCGCTCGTCGGGTTCGCAACCGATACCGCGGGAGCGCGAAATAGCCGCGACATCGGCGGATTCGGAGCGCGCTGCGCCAACGCCCAACCCGCCACGCCGCACCCGAGAAATCCCAGCGCAACAAACGCAAGCGCCAAGCGACGTCGCAAGACTAATGGATCCATCGCCGTGGAAGTTTCCGGCACGCGCAGAGACGACTGGCAGTTGGGGCAACTCACCAAATGCCCCACCGCGCGCGGCTCCGCCGCCAAGCGGCGTCGGCACGCGGTGCAGCGGAAGAATATCTCTCCAGCGGACTCCATAGCGGCAGTCTAGGTCGCTCTCACCTAATTTCAAGAGCGGCGCTCAGGCCCGCTCAATCACAATCTTGCGGCCCGACGCGCGCCGGGCATTCGAGGTGTCATACACCACAAACTTGACCCCCGGGTGTTCCCGCCCCAATTCACTCTGAAGAAACTCAATAACCGACTCCACGTTCTTTCGATCGTCATCCGAAAACCCAATGCTGATCTTTGCGGGCCGATTCTTGCCGCGCACCAGGCCCAGGGCGTGCTGCACAAACTCGCGAATCGCAAACTGCTTCGCTTCTTCCGGGCTCTCGGACCCGCCCAGTTTCCGCCCCATCAACTCTTGAAATTCCGGGGAAGTCACCCCGCGATATCGGCAGAGATCGAGATATTGCGACAACACTTTCGCATCCGAAAGCCCACTGGGATCGCCGTCAAAATATGCGATATAGCCCCGCAAATTGTGGAGCATTTCTTGCTTTTCTCCTTCTGTGAGCACGCGGCGAATAAAATATTCCACACCCTTGCGGATCGCGACGGCGCTGTGCGAACGAGCGGTGATGATGGCGAAGAGTCGGCCCTCAATCAAAGCGTTCTGGAACTTCTGAAAACTTGGAGCGCCATTTGCTTTTCCGCTGACAATGGGTTTGAGCGCCTTCTTGGTGTCGTCCAAAAATGCGTCCACTCCGCGGCTCCCCACATCGTAGAAATCAGCGAAGGCCTGATCCCAATCGTCATTTAGCGGCCGACAGTTCTTCATCGTGCGGCGAATGCGGGCAAACTGCGCAGTGGAGACCGGATAGGGCTTCCAGCCGCGCGCGGTCTTCTTCTCCAAATGAATCCGCGTCGGCATGTGCAGAATGTTGTCGTCCCAGTCAAACATGTAGTACTTCAAATGAAGCGGGCGTCCCCACGTGAACACAGCGGGTTTGGAGCGCGAACGCGTTAGTGTTGTTCGTTTCATGGAGCCTCCGATTGTGCGCGTTTGGCCAGGTTCAGATAGTTCAGTGTGCCGCGAGCGATCGCTTGCGCCATAACTTCGCGATGCGCATCGTCCAATAACTGCGCCTCTTCTCGCGCGTTCGAGACAAACGCGCATTCGATCAACACCGCGGGACATGGCGCATTCTTCAGAACCAAGAATCGCGAGCGTTTCACACCGCGATCCGCCGCTCCGAGACGCTGCGTCAAGGCGCGCTGGATTTGATAGGCCAATACGCCGTTGGCCGATTCATAGCGATTACCCGGCTGCGTCAAATTAGAGAGACCTCCGGAGGTGGATTCATATCCTGCCGCAGCCAACGCATAAGTCTCCACGCCTGCGGCTGCCTCCGATCCCGCTGAATTGAGGTGAATGCTGAGGAAAAGATCGGCGCCCCAGCGCGCCGCTTTCCGGCAGCGTTCATCCAATTCGATAAAGCGATCATTCTCCCGCGTCAAATACACCTTATACCCCGCATTGACAAGATGTGCGCGAAGTCGCCGCGCCAGATCCAACGCCACGCGTTTCTCTTCCACACCGCGCTTGCCTTTGGCGCCCGTATCCTGTCCCCCGTGCCCGGGATCCAGAACAATAACCCGATGGCGAACCGACTTCAAATAGCGTTCGGGGCGATGGAGAGGATCCAACACCACGCGCAAATCCACCTCGCGCATAGCCCAGCGCCCGCGCACAAAGGACACCGGCGCGTGCAGCCAGATGAGATTTCCCCCATAGAGCACCTCGCGCCCATCCGTCTTGAATACAATGGTCTGGGTTCGATCCTGCAGTGTGATGCGCTGAGCAGCCGGCTTGGAAATGCTCATTCCATAAACTGCCGCCACATCGCGCAGCGCGACATATTTCTCCTTCGCGCTCCAGAAGACAGGAAAATCACTCTTCGGCGATATCGCCCACACCCCGAGAACACAACTGAGCCAGATCCAAATGGTGAGTAGATACTTCATGCGAAAACGCCACCCATTCTATTGAGACCGCAAGAGGAAACGAGCAGATTGTTCACGCGAGCACACGAATAGCCTTCACGCAGCGCTTCAACATGCATCATAGTCAACCCATGTAGGACATCGAAGCCCCATGCAACGGAAGCCCCTCCCCAAGCCCGACGAAATACGGAACCTGCCTGCCGATGGCGGGCCGGAGTTCAATCGGCTCATTCACGAAACAAGTCCCTACCTGCTCCAACACGCCCACAATCCTGTAGATTGGTATCCCTGGAGCGATGAGGCTACAGAGCGGGCGCGACGGGAAAACAAGCCAATCTTTCTCTCCATCGGCTATTCCTCCTGCCACTGGTGCCACGTGATGGAGCACGAATCGTTCGAAAACGAGGAAATCGCCGAAATCCTCAATCGCGACTTCGTATCCGTCAAAGTGGATCGCGAAGAAAGACCCGACCTCGATGATCTCTACATGCTCGCAACGCAGTTGATGACCGGGCGCGGCGGTTGGCCCAATTCAGTCTGGCTCCTGCCCGATGGACGCCCATGGTATGCGGGGACCTACTTTCCCCCTCAGGATCGAGCTGGACAGATCGGATTCAAGACACTACTCACCCGCCTCGCTCAACTCTGGCGCGCTGGACGCAGCGACGTCGAAGAGCAAGCCCAACAGCTCGCCGACTCGATTCATCGGCACGCCCGAGGGCGCATGCTCTCAGGTGCCGAGCCAGATCCCGATGCGCTGCTGAACGAGGCGCTCAACACGTGGCGTCAATCCTACGACATCCGCAATGGCGGCTTTGGCGATGCGCCGAAATTCCCGCCCTATTGCGTGCTCGAACTGATCCTCCGGCATTCGCTCTCACACGGCGACCCCGCCCTGTGCAGTCTCGCCACAGGCACGCTGAATGCCATGGCCCTCGGCGGGATCTACGACCACATCGGCGGCGGTTTCCACCGCTACTCAACCGATGCCCACTGGCTGGTTCCACACTTTGAGAAAATGCTCTATGACAACGCGCTTCTTGCCCATGTTTATACCGAAGCCTTTTGTGCCACCGGTAACGCGGTCTATAAAGAAGTGGCACAACGCACGCTCGATTGGGTCCTCCGCGAAATGACGGGCCCCGAAGGCGCCTTCTATTCCGCTCTTGATGCCGACAGCGAGGGCCAGGAAGGTCTCTTCTACGTTTGGCATGAGAAGGAAGTCCTCGCCGCCCTCGGCAATAACGATGCAATGCTCTTTTGCGACGCCTATCACATTCGGCAGAACGGCAACTTCTCCGAAGAGGCGACCTTCCGCAAAACAGGTCTAAACATTCCCCACCTCGCCTCCTGGCCAACAGGCGATCGAGCGGAGCGTCTCGCGCAAGCGCGCTCAACACTGCTCAGCATCCGAAATCAACGCATCCGACCAGCCTTGGACGACAAACGCATCACAAGTTGGAATGGATTGATGATCGAAGCCTTGGCGCGCGCTGGCGAGGCCTTTGCAGAACCGCGATTCCTCCACGCAGCCGCCCGCGCGGCCGATTTTCTCTGCTCTTCTGCCATGCCAAACGGCGAACTGATGCGCGTATGGCGTGCCGATCAAGCCAAAGTCCCCGCCTTTCTTGAAGACTATGCAGCATTGACCAACGGACTCCTCGCTCTTCACGCCGCCGACGGCAATCGCAAATGGCTCGATCTCGCCGAACAGCTCGCCCGCCAAATTGTCGAGCGATTCGTGGACCCCACCACAGGCCAACTTTTCGCCACATCGAAACAACACGAAACTCTACTGGCCCGCATATCAGACTGCTTCGATTCCCCCCTGCCCTCCCCACCCGCGCTCGCCATTCGCGCCCTTGCGCGCCTGACGGAATGCGGACGCGATCCCGCCTTCAAGACCGCCGCCGCGAGCGCGTTCAGTCGCATCCTGCCGCGCGCCGCCCTTCATCCATCGGGCTGCGCATCGCTCCTCGGCGCGGGAATTGCGCTGGGCGCTGAATCTGCGCCCACGCGCGTAGCCGTAGAGCTGCGCCCCTCATCCTCATCCATCTTCCCCGGCGATAACGTCCGCATCCACCTGAACATTGTGACGCCTTCCGGTTGGACACTCCAACCCAACCCGGCAGGCGAGCGATTCGACGTGCAAGTGGATGGCGATTTCATGCTCACCGAACGAGGAGCTGACTACATCGTGATCCGCCCGCGCTCCACCCGCCCAACCGCTGAGGCCACCGCTCGGATTGCCATCACAACAATCGCCTGCAACGAGAGCATCTGCCTTCCTCGCCAAACCATCACCCGCAGCCTGACCTTCCAACTGCGTCCCGCCGAATAGGCCCCCGGATGGAATTCTCGTTCAATCCGATATCGCAAAATCGCAGGTGCCAGACCCTGACGCGCCCCATTTATCTTGTCCGCGCTCGACCGACCCTGTAGGAATGCCGCCCGTGAAAGCGTTGCCACAAATCGAAGTCCTCACAAACGAGTGGTCGGAATATGAGCTTCTCGACTCCGGCGACCGTCGCAAACTCGAACGCTTCGGCTCGCTCATCGTGATTCGCAGCGAACAAAAAGCCTGGTGGAAACCCGCACGACCCGCATCCGAGTGGAGTCGCGCCGTAGCCATCCACGAAGACAATGGAACCTGGACACTCCGCAGGAACACACCGCGCGAATGGCATCTTCGCCTCGACAAGCTAACGCTCGAAGCGCGCTTCCTGGAAACCTCCAAACACGTCGGAGTCTTTCCTGAACAATCGCCACACTGGAACTGGATCCGCCGACGCGCCCCTTCACACAACGTTGCGCAAGCCCCGCGCCTACTCAACCTCTTCGGCTACACCGGCGTCGCCAGTCTTGTCGCAGCCGAGGCCGGCTTCGCCGTCACCCACGTGGACGCCGCAAAGCCTGCCATCAACTGGGGCCGACACAACCAACAGCTCTCTGGACTCGGATCCAAACCTATCCGATGGATTCTCGAAGACGCCGTCAAATATGTGAACCGCGAAATCCGCCGTGGGAGCCGCTACGAGGCCATCCTCCTCGACCCTCCATCCTTCGGACGCGGTCCCAACCGCGAAGTCTGGAAAGTGGAAAAGCAACTCACCGACTTGCTCGACATTTGCCGCCAGCTCCTGAGCGAACTCCCCCTCTTCATTATCCTCACGGCCTACAATCTCGAAGCATCCTCCCTCATGCTCGGCAACTTGCTCAGTGACACCTTGAGCCATATTCCCGGTCGAGTCTCCGTGGGCGAGCTTACCCTCCGGCAATCCAGCTCCACGCGACTCCTTCCTCTCTCCCTCTTCGCCCGTTGGGAAACAGAAATAGCCCGTCCATAGCCCGCATTTTGCATCAGCAACAGCGATAAGGCGTAAAGCGCAAAGCAATTCTTGCGGAAAGTGGCGCAAAAGTCCGACGCGTTTGATTTTGAACAGACTCCCCCTTACCCCGTTGCTTTTCCAGTGCTGGGGACAGCACACATGGATTTCAGGCAGTTGAGAGACACTGGCAGACCAGATAGAAGAGTTCGCGATAGGGATAGGGATACGCCTTGGACAAATGCACCCGGATATGACGCAAAAAGAGGGGGCAGATAGCATATGAATTTCTCCGAAAGGCCGACTCAACGGATATAATGCGCGTGTTGTTCTTTGTCTTTCTCCTCGTATCGTTGCCCAAAAGGTAGGGCGGTTTGGCTCAAACCGCCGCCACTCGTCCCGGCGATACCCCCTCGCTCACGCCCGAACCGCTCCGGCGCGTTGGGCCAACGCGCCCTACCCACACCGTCCCGCGAAATCTTCCTCAACAGGCAGAGCGTCTTGGCCTCAAGGCGCCGCCAAACCCATCCGCTCACGCCTCCACCCAAAAGGTAGGGCGGTTTGGCTCATACCGCCGCCACTCGTTCCGGCGATACCCCCTCGCTCACGCCCGAACCCGCTCCGGCGCGTTGGGCCAACGCGCCCTACCCGCACCGTCCCGCGAAATCTTTCTCAACAGATAGAGCGTCTTGCCCTCTAGGCGGCGCGTTGGGGCCAAGTCGCTCAACACGGCGAGAAATGGGCTCAAGCCTCCCGAGTTACAAAGCGAGAGCCACCCCAGCGCGCGGGCGAGGAGTCAGAGGATTGGGGCAGCGACACCCCCCACAGAAAAGAATCTGAGCCCTATCAAAAAGCGCCGAAGAATATGCTGGAAAATGAAACCACAGGGGTTGTCTCCCGCAGGTCGTCAACGGCCGCGCGGATATCGGTCACCAGGCCGTCCACCTGTTTATACATATCCTCATCTTTGACCAGCTTGCCGAGAGTGCCTTCGCCACGATTGATCGTCTCCGCCGTTTCCTTCAGCGCAGTCACTGCGTCGGACAAATCTTGATAGAGCTTGTCATCGGATGAGAGGAGTTTGCCGAGTGTCCCCTCGCCGTTCGCGAGACGCTCGCTCACCGCCAGAACGTTAGTGTAGAGTGCATCATCCGTGAGAAGCTTTCCTATCGTCCCCTCGCCATTTCGCAGACGGCCGGTAAGCACTTTAAGATTGTCCATCGTTTCCGATAAATTGCCGAGCACCCCTCCACCTTCTAACGCTGAACGCAGGGCTTTAACGCCGTCGGTGAGCTCGGCAATGAAATCTGCTGGACCCATTCCTACCACCGGAGCACCTTCCGGCAAGAGCGGTTTGTCCGGCGAACCTTCATAGACCTCTACGAATTTGCCGCCGAGCACGGAGGAGGGTGTAACGACGATTTTGTAATCTTCGTGCAACTGAATCGGATAATCCAGCGTGAGATCCGCATAAACACCGTCGCGCTGGACGGTCAGACTCTTCACACGCCCCACATCCACTCCGCGCACGAAAACCTTATCACCCTTGATAAGTCCCGTGACCTGGTCGAAGACCACGGACATTTGATAGCTGGTGCCCAGCAGGTTCTCCTGGCTCAGGATGATCGTGAAAAATCCGAGCGCGATCAAAATCAGCATCATGAACAAGCCGACTGTGACCTCGACCGAGGCTTGTTGAACTCGACTGCGTTTCATACTTTCAATCCCTTCTCCCACGCCCCGCGACGGGTAATATACTGCGCTTCCAGAAACCCGCGAACAACGGAGTTTGTGGATTTCATAAACTCTTCTGGAGCGGAGACCTCCACGGCTTTCCCGTAGTTCAACATCGCAATCCGATTCCCAATGGCCAGCGCGCTGTGCAAGTCGTGCGTCACCACCACGCTGGTGATTCCGAGTTGCTTTCGCAAGTTGTCAATCAGCTCATCTATGGTGCGCGAAGTGACCGGGTCCAAGCCGGAAGTCGGCTCATCGTACAAAACAATTTCGGGCTCGGTGATGATCGCTCGCGCAAGCGCCACTCGTTTGCGCATGCCGCCCGACAGGTCGGAGGGGTGCTTGTCGAACGCATCCTCCAATTCGACCATTCGCAATTTTTCGCGGGCGAGGGTGTCAATTTCCTCATCCCCCTTGTCCGTGTGTTCGCGCAGTGGCAGGCCCACATTTTCTCCCGCTGTGAGCCACTCGAGGAGTGCGCCGCTCTGAAAGAGAACGCCGAAACGAGCGCGTATGCGCTCCAACTCTTTCCCACGCGCCTCACTCACGCAATCGTCTCCAACCCAAACATGGCCGGAGTCGGGCGTTAGTAAGCGCACCATGTGCTTGAGTGTTACGCTCTTCCCCATGCCCGAGGGCCCGCAGATGACGAACGTTTCTCCCGCTTTGATCTCCAGATCAAAGCCGTCGAGCACGTTGCGACGCCCGAGTCGCTTGGTCACATTTTCGAAACGGATCATCGGTAGAACACTCGCGTCAGCATATAGCCCAGCACCAAAATAGTGAGGAAGGAAATGATCACCGTGCGGCGTGTCGCCTGCCCGACGCCCACCGCGCCCTCGGTGGTGACGAAGCCCTGATGGCAGGCCGTCGTCGCAATGACGATGCCGAAGACAAACGCCTTCAGAAGCCCCACATAGAGGTCCTTGTTCTGCGCATACAGTTGCGCGTTGTCAATATACGCTTGGAATGAGACCTGCAACTGCGTGGCCCCCACTAGCGCGCCTCCCGCGACGCCCAGGATATTCGTGTAGATCGTCAAAATGGGCATCATCACCGCCAGCGCAATCAGGCGCGGCAAGACGATGAAGCGCACCGGATTGATGGACATGATTTCGAGCGCCGAGACTTCTTCGGAAACCACCATGGTGCCGACCTGCGCGGCTATAGCCGAGCCCACGCTGGCAGCGACTATCAGCGCCGTCATGAATGGGCCCATTTCTCGCATCATCACCACCGTCACCGCAGTTCCAATGTTCTGCTGCAAGCCGAATCGGCGAAGCTCCAACCCGGTCTGCAGAGCCAGAATCATTCCGGTGAATGCCGCCACCACGGTAATCACCCCGAGGGATTTGATGCCCGTGATGTAGAGCTGGTTGAAGACTTCGGAGCGACGCCGCTTGGTGAGGGCGAGCGGGATAAATAGAGTTGCCTCAAACAACATCAGCAGCGATTGGCCCAGTCCGCGCAGATTCAGCAGAATCGGTCGTCCCAGACGCGCTAGTGCGTTGATCGGCGGGTCATAAAACTCTGGTTCACGCGTAATTATGGCTCAATCTCCTGTTGAGGCTTATCCCCAAACTTGAAAAAGAATAGCACACGCCATTCCACATTGGAATCGTTCCGCGACCGCTCCAGCAATCCTTTGAGGAACGACCAGGATTTCCCATCCGATTCGCGATGCCAATCCCAAAGCGGGAAAAGTGACCACCGCCGCTCATCGTCGCCTCGTTTCAGATCGCGGTGCAACCCCCACAACAGCTCGCGATCCACCGAATCCTCGTGACGCGCACTGGAATAAAGCGTCCACAGGGGCGCCCAGTTTCGCTCCACCGCGCTGTAGTCCGCAAGCGGCCAGAGCGCCAACGTCCTGAAAAACGAATCTTCTCCCGCGCGGCGATAGGAGAATAATGGCCACACCTTCACTTCTCGCTTCTGGGGCGGCTCGTTAGTGATCCCCTCCTTGGAGTGGAAGTAGAACGGCGCAACGATAAAGCGATCTTGCCGGACGTCGCCACGCAACGAAGTTTGGTCCCAAACGATCGGCCAAAGGTAGAACGTCGTTTCCGTCTTGCCCTGCGCTCGGTGACCCCAGAGCGGCCAGAGGTAGAACTTGTCCACATCGCCAGTCGCGCGCTGAATAAAGGGCCACGGCGCCAGCAAACGCGTTGCCCTTTCTCCCTTCGTGTAGCGGAAGAAGGGTGGAATCAGCATCCACGTTTCTTGATCTTCCAGTTTCGTATGCCCATAGAGGGGAAAAAGAATGAACCCCTTTCCAGCGCTGCCCGGATAGAAGTATTCGACGTCAGTCCACAGGGGCCACATCACGAAATGCTTTTCGTACTGCCCCTCTCGATACGAGCGCCCGTAAAAGGGGAAGATCCGCTCGCGCTCCACCTTGCTGCCGGTCGTCCTGGAAATGAACGGCCACAACCAGTTACTCGTTTCAAGATCGTTCAACTTACTGGTGGATCGCAGGGGGAACAGGACGAAGGAAATTTCATCGCGCCCCAGAAATTCGCGAATTGTACCGCCGAAAGGAAAGACCGCGCGGTAGGTATCGCCCTGCGCATCGCGGCCCGAAAAATAGAACGGCAAGAGCCAGAAGCGATGGCGGCGCTCCGGACGATCCTCCCCGTGTTTGAAGGAGAAGAAGATGAGAATCCGCGTCTGCTCCTCCGGCCCGATGGTGCGCGACGAACCCAGCGGCCAAAGATAATCCTGACGGGCGCGGTCGTTCGCGGGGTCTTCCACCTTGCTGTAGAACGGACGAAACGCGACCAAGCGCCAGCCCTGTGTGGACTGAGCCGCCTCAAAAAATGGTCCTGCTACTTTTAGCCGCTGATTGCCATGCGCATCGCGATGGCGCGAGGCCAGAAAGCCCGCGTCAAACGGATCCGTTCGGGCCGCAAGAGCCGGAAGCAACGCGCAACTCCATAGCGTAGCAAGGACGGCGGTCACTCTCCATGCGCGGTGCATGCGGATATCGGCTAGGCGCTCAAACATTGCTTCACAACAGCGGCGATCGCATTCGTCAGCCGATCTGTCATCTCCTGAGTCGGGCCTTCCACCATCACACGACACATGGACTGCGTGCCGGAATAGCGAACGAGTACACGGCCCTGATCGCCAAGTTCAGCTTCGGCTTTCTCAATCGCCGCCTGCACATCGGGAACGGTCGAGAGGTCCGGCTTTTGACGCACATCCACGTTGATCATCTTCTGCGGCGTCACCGACATGAGCGAGCCCAACTCGGAGAGCTTTTGCCCCGACGATCGCATCACGGCGAGCACCTGTAGCGCGGAGATGAGGCCGTCGCCCGTTGTATGATGATCGAGAAAAATCATGTGCCCGGACGATTCGCCGCCAATGCGCGAGCCGCGCTCCTTCATCATCTCCAGAACATACCGGTCGCCGACGGGAGCCACGCCCGCTTCAATGCCGAGTTTGCGCGCGGCGATGAAGAAGCCGAAGTTGGCCATCACCGTCGTGACCATCAAATTGTTGGGCAGCCGCCCGTCATCCTTCAGCGCCCGTGCGCAGGCCAGGAGGACGTGGTCGCCACTGAGTTCCTGCCCCTTTTCGTCCACAGCAATCATTCGGTCGCCATCGCCATCGAACGCGAATCCAACATCCGCGCCGAGTTCCTTCACCTTTGCGCGCAAGTCTTGTGTGTGCTGCGAGCCGCAGTTTTCGTTGATGTTGATGCCATTCGGCTGGCAGTGAATAGCCGTCACCTCCGCGCCCAACTCGGAAAAAATGATCGGAGCGGCCTTGTAAGTGGCGCCATTGCCGCAATCGAGCACGATCTTCAGTCCTTCGAGACTCAGCGCTTCCGGAAATGAGTTTTTACAGAATACGATGTAGCGACTAAGGGCATCGTCAATCCGCCGCGCCTTGCCAATCTGGTTGGCGGTGGGCCGAACGTCCTTGATGCGGCCCGAACTGATCAGATCCTCGATCTCATTCTCCTCCGCATCGGGCAATTTGAACCCGGTGCGAGAAAAGATTTTGATCCCATTGTCTTGATAGGGATTGTGCGAGGCTGAAATCACCAAGCCCGCGTCGGCGCGCATATTTCGCGTGATGAAAGCGATCCCCGGTGTAGGCATCGGTCCGACGAGCAGCACATCCACGCCCATCGAGCAAATACCCGCTGTCAACGCGCTCTCCAGCATGTATCCGCTCACGCGCGTGTCTTTTCCAATGACGATTGTGTGGCGGCGCTCCGGATGTTGCTTGCACACATAGGCCGTCGCGCGACCTATCTCCAGCGCCATTTCCGCCGTCATGGGATATTGATTCGCTACCCCACGCACTCCATCCGTTCCAAACAAGCGACCCATTGTCGTCTCCTTCTTACTCTTCTCCTGCGCGCAGTGTACTCTCTACAAGACTCTGGAGCCATGCTCTGCCGGTCAGCTTGACAGCCTCCGGCAGCGCGGGCAACAGAGGCAGATAGTCTCGCCCCGCTCGCGCGGCAATCAATTCCTGAACAAATCGTTCGCGCTCGACTTCCCCCAGCATGGGGTTGGCCACCCGCATTCGCGCCGCCGTCCATCCGTGGACAATGCGCTCCTGTGCCTCGCACTCCGCCAGATGTCGGCTCTCGCCATCAGCGCGGAGTCGCTCTGCCGAGCCCTTGAGCTTGGCGACCCATTCGTCGAGCCTCTTCAACCGCTCTTTCAGCGCGCCGTCCAAAAGGCGCAGCGCGCCGTCCAAACAGAAGCGCTCATAAACGCCCGTCATGAAGAGCGACCGCACGTGCCGATACCACTCGCGAAGCGCAACCAAATTACCGATATAGGTCAGGTTGTTCTGCCACACGCGCTGCGCGCCGCGATAGGTGCTCGCGTCGTAGCGCCGAATGCCAGCGGCGGCCACTGCGGGGCCCACCAACATCCCGTCATCCGCAGCATCGCGGCGAAGGACCGAACCCGCCGGTGTCACGCAACCGAAGCCGAGGCGCAGGGGACCCACCAACCCGCCCTGCCCGCCGAGAAAAATGGGGGCGCGATCTAGAAAGACGCCGCGCGGCACATCGCCCAGGAGACTCGGCGTGGCTTTGTCTTGGTGCGGGGTGTAGTTGAAATGAATGAAGGAAGAGCCCACCTCGCTGTGATTCTTCCGACTCGTCCCGCCGGCCATCAGCACATCGCAAAAATTGATCAAGCTGCCCAGCGTCACAAACGGCAAGAGGATGGTTTGCTTCAACCCGACTGTATGCGCGCCGTTGGCCTCCTCTTCCAACAGCGTGCCAGCGCGAATATGCGCGCCGCTCCCCACATTGGCGCCATCCAGGAATACGGAACCGGCCACGTAGCCGCCCTTGAGTTCCACGTTCGCGCCGAGTTGCGAATCTTCAATCGTCAGCGGCGTCTCCGCGCCGAGCACAGATCCCGGGCCCACGCTCGTCGAGGCCCCTCGCAAGCGACAACCCGCATGGATCACCGCATCCGGCGCGATGCGCTCGGGAACAATCGCGGGGTCAATCTCCACGGAAGCGGGGTTCGGCATCCGCACGCCACGCGCCAACAAATCCCGGACGCGCAAAGGAAGAGTTGATTCTGACATAACACTATTTGAGGAGAACGCCCACCACCACACCGACAGCGGTACACGCCAGCATCAGCATGGACTTTGAAAGTTTTGCGGTGTGAATCAGCAGATCCACGCTCACACCATCTGCAAACCCGCGATTCACAATGCAAATCGCGGCCACCAGCCCGATCAACACCAATCCAACAATCTTCGATTTCGTCATAGATCACTCATCCGCGAAGCGCGCGCCATCGGTGCGCGCTAAAGCACCTCGCGGATATACTTTGCCTTCAGCAGACGCCAAAACACAACGAGAAACGCGGTCAGCGGAATGCCCAGCAGCATCCCCAGAACGCCGCCAAACGCCGCGCCCCAGAAAAACAGCGAAAGGATCACCGCCATCGGATGCAACCCCGTGCGGTCCCCCATGATCCGCGGCGTCAGCACAAACGACTCAATCGCGTTGACTACAGCGATAATCGCCAAGACAAAGGCGGCAAGCTCAATGCCCCCGCCGGGCTGGAAATAGGCCAAGGGCAGCGTCACCGCCAATCCCACGATATTTCCGAGATACGGAATGACATTCAGAAAACCAAAAATCAGCCCGAGCGCGATCCCATACTGGAGACCCACCACGCCAAATCCGATCGCGTAGAGAACGCTCTGAATGGCCGCGATGCCAATTTGCCCGCGGAAGAACGCCACCATGATGTTCACGAACTCGCGGACGAGGTAAAGCACATCGCGACGCGTCTCTTCTTTAAGGAAAGGAAGCGCACCTTCCATTTGCCGCAGCGACACAGGTTTCGCCGTCAGCAGGAAATAGAAATAGACGGGCAACACGACCCAGCTCAACAAGCCGCCGAGCATGTGAAAAACACTGAATCCAGCCGAAATCACCCGACGCACCATCGCCACAAGCTGGCTCGCCAGCCACCCACCCTTCTCCTGCAAACCCGCCTTCACCGCATCGCCGCGATCGGCCCAAAACGCGGAAAGCTGCGGAGCCCATTCCTCCACTCGCGACGAGGCGCGCTCTATCCAGACCGGCAACTGTTGAAGCAATCCCTGCGCCTGCTTCACCAGAACCGACCCGAAGAACCACAGGCCAAGCGCCAGCGGGAGCAGTACGGAAATCAACACCACGGTCGCCGCCAGCCACGGCCAGCGCACGCGCTTCAACAGCGCCTCGTAATACGGGCGGAGAATCAACGCAAGAATTGCCGCCACCGCCAGAGGCGTGAGCACCGGAGAGAACGTGCGAATGAACCGGGCCAACAAGAGAAACGTCGCATAGAGCAAAACAGCGATCGCCGCCACGCCGATGAGCGTGAGCGCTGCAGCCACCACCCTCTGCTGTCGCGGACTCAAACGAAATCCATCCATGAGCCGGAGTATATGCGCCCCTCGCTCCGGCGCTAGAACGAATCTTTCGCCCGCCGCAATTTCGCGAAGGTCTCGACATCGCATTCTGCGAAGACAAATGCCACTGTCACACCCTCTGGGCCCTATTCCGTGAGATAATTACCAAAGCCAGCTTCGCATTCGAAAAACGGGCGCGACATTTTGTGGTTGCCGAGCGACACATTCATGCTGGGTAAACAAAAGCCGACTGGTTGCACTTTCCGAAAAGAATGAGGGTAGAGTTCTCGAGGTCGCCGAAGCGGATGCAAACTTCGCATTCCTCAATAATTGAGGCTCTCCGCACTCCCCGTTGAAAACGGCCAGTGGGTGTGATACCCTACACAATCATGACGACACTGACAAGAGCAGACGTCCTAAACATGAGCGTACCCGAGCGGATTCAGCTCGTAGAAGACATTTGGGACTCCATCGTGGAAGTTCCCGAACAGGTTGAGCTCACACCAACGCAAAAGGCCGAACTTGATCGCCGTCTGGAGGCGTACCATAGAAATCCCGACGAGGGAACACCTTGGGATATCGTCAAGGAGCGCATTAGGAGCAAAATGTGAAGCATCGGCCAGTTGTTGTCCGCCCTGAGGCCGAGGCGGACATGGCTGCGTCCTATAATTGGTACGAAGCTAGATTTGTTGGACTCGGCTCACATTTTCTCTTGTGCGTTGATGCCATAATTCATTCGATTTCGAGGGCGCCGAAACAATACCCCTTCGTCCACAAAAACATTCGCCGTGCAATCACCCGGCGCTTTCCTTATGCAGTGTTCTACACTGAAGGCGAAAACGCGATAGTCGTTCTCGCGGTCTTTCACGCAAAGAGGGACCCAAGGACTTGGCAAAAGAGGACGCCGAAGTCATCTGCGAAAAAAAGATCAGTCTCAGAATAACCAGCATCGCTCGCTCCGGCGCTAGAACGAATCTTTCGCCCGCCGCAATTTCGCGAAGGTCTCGACGTCGCGTGCGCGGAGGAATGGATTGGTCTCCCACTCCAAGGCCAAGGTGGACGGCAACACGGGGTCGCGGGCCTGGTGGCGAGCCCGGACGTCCGCCAAGCGATCTTTCATCGCGGTGTTATCCGGCTCCAGGGAAAGGGCAAAGGCCAGATTGTCTTCGAGATAGTCGTGCCCGCAATACACGTGCGTTTCACGAGGCAGCGCGGCGAGTTTCTGCAACGCTGTGAACATCCACTCCGGCGGGTTCGCGAAAATTCGTCCGCAGCCAGCGGCAAAAAGGGAGTCTCCGGAAAAGAGCAAGCCCGGCGCTGGAGCAGGAGCGTAAAACGCAACGTGTTGGGGACGATGACCGCGCGTATCCAAAGCGCGAAACTCCAGACCGCGCCAGTTCAGGGTTTCGCCATCGCGCAGACCTCTGAACACAAACGCCATGGTCGCGCCTTCCGGTCCATACACCGTGGGAGCGTGCGCCGAAATCAACTCGGGCACTCCGCCGATGTGATCCCAGTCAGCGTGCGTTATCAAAATGGCATCCAGCGACGCGCCGCGCTCTCGCAGCAGTGCACTTACAGGCGCGGCCACGGGTGGATCCACCACCAGCGCGCCGCCATCGCGCAGCAGGACGCAAAACACATTGTCCTCCCACGGCAATAGCGCCACGACCAAGCCGTCATAATTGCGCATCCACATGGCTGAATCACTCCTTGCACCCTCGCCGGGCGCGACGCGTTCAGGGCGCGCTGCGCCGATAGCGATAGAACTCGATTCCTTCCGCCGGATCGCCCCCTCCCACATGAGTCCACACGGCATGTGCCACAGGAGACGCTTGTCCCGTCAGGACCGCGAGAGGGTTCCAAACATCCAAATCGCTGCTGGAAGAAATCTCATACAACAATCCGGGCAACGTCGGCAGTGTCAGAACCGGCGCACCATTGGTGCTATCGAGAGTGGCGATCGCGTCGCTGCGCGGCGAGGCCCAGAGCGCGGCATAAATATGAGAACCCAGCCGTGGTCCGCCCGGTCCGTCCGTATCCGTTTCAAATCCGTGAAACTCCAGTTTGATGGCACCCACTGAGGTTCCCTCCGGCACGCGCAGAATGGTGTAGGTCCGGTTTTCATTCCACGGAACTGACGCCGTAAGCACTCCACTAACAGCATCCCAAACCGGCGGCGTCGCCAGTTCCAGCGGCGGCCGTCCACCCGCATTATTCGTCAGCGACAAATCGCCTTCACCCATCACCTCAAAAATGGAGGCGGGCATCGCCACGTTATTCGAATCAAACGCAGTGACGGTGACGACGTCGCGGCTGTCCAGATCACACACGATCACATCAATCAGCGTCATGGGCTCGGAAAAGGTGTAGAGGGTCGAAACGGTGCCCGTGTCTGCAATCATGGCATTGAGGCGCAGCGTATTCGTGTAAATCGAAATGAATGCGGGATTGTCGTTGTTGAGTGATCCGGGCGCGAGGCCGTTATTGGCAAAGCGCTGTTTCTGTCCTCCGCCGTGTTCGGGTGGATAGACAATGTTGGGATCTGTCTGGAATAGAACATCAACTATCGGGTAGCCATCTCCCCACACGATCGAGTTAATCGTGCGATCGCCATAGACCGAGCCCGGATTCGCGTTGACGTAGAGACAACCGGCAGGAGCGGCTGAGCCCGAAATAGCGAGCATAAGAGAAAGAACAGCGAAACAGACGGCTACGCGAATCCACATGGCACACCTCATTCACACCCTGGCACTCATCATACCGTTGCGCGGGGCTGTTGTGAAGCGAACACGGAATATCTCGATGGATCCATGCGGGGGTTGCGAATCGTCCGCGCGAACAGTAGGATACGGCCCATTACACCATGAAGAAAATTGCAATACTCGTCGGTAGTCTGCGCAAAGATTCGTACAATCGAAAAATGGCCAACGCGCTGGTCAGCCTCGCGCCGCCATCCCTCCAGTTCGAGTTCGTCGCATTCGATAACCTCCCGTTCTACAGCGAAGATCGCGAAGTCAATCCTCCGTCCGAATGGGTCGAGTTTCGGAAGCGCGTCGCATCGTTCGATGGATTGCTCTTCGTCACGCCCGAATACAATCGCTCCATCCCCGGCGCATTGAAGAACGCGCTCGACGTTGGATCGCGGCCCTCCGGCCAAGGCGTCTGGCGCAAGAAGCCCGCCGCCGTGATGACGGTCTCTCCGGGTCCCGTCGGCGGATTTGGCGCCAACCATCACCTCCGTCAAACCCTCGTCTGTCTCGATGTCGCGACCATGGCGCAGCCCGAGGCCTACATCGGCTCAGCCAAAGACCTCTTCGATGAAAATGGCGCTCTCGCGAGCGAACGCACGCGCGATTTTGCCCGCCGCTTCATTGAAACATTCGCCGCGTGGGTCCACGCCTTGAGTCCGCCGCCAACCCACTGAGCAGCGCAACGCAGCTTCGACGCCACACGCATCGCGCTGCGCCATCTCGCTCCTAACGATTGACGGAGCACCTGAATTCGCTATTGTCTCGGTCTTTTGGGCGGTTAGCTCAGCGGTAGAGCATCTCGTTTACACCGAGGTGGCCGGGGGTTCGAATCCCTCACCGCCCACCATCATTTCCCCACACGTTGAGCGAGCCGAATGTCGCCGCTCATTTTCACACACACACCCCTACGGCCCCGCTCCAATCTCGACATGCGAAGTCGTTTGCCGTAAGGGAGAGGCCATGAGTGGATTCAATCTTCCAAAGTTGCTTCGCGATGTCTTCGCTCCCGCCGCGGGCGAAACGGTCTTGGTGATGGTGGACTTGCCGCGCGAGGGCGTCCCCGATAACGAGGATTGGGCGGAACGTCGCGCAATGGCTGAGGAGTGGAGAAGGGCTTTTGCTTCCATTGGCGCAGCTCCCCTGCCCCTCCTCTCTTTTCCCGCCAGCTCCGGCAACAATGCGGACCTCCCGGAATTCGGGATGCTGGAGGAGAAATCCGCGCGCATCGCAGATGTCATCGCGCGCGCAACAATCGCAGTCGCCATGACCAAACATTCGGCGACTGCGCCGCTCTCCGCATTCGTCAAGGAGCAACCGAACCTTCGGGTCGCCAGTATGCCGGGTGTCCTGCGCCGCATGGAGAAGACGGCGCTCGCAGCAGACTATCGCGAAGTGGCGCGCAAGGCACAACTCCTCGCCGCGCGCTTGGAGCGGGCGGAGTTGGCGGTTGCAACATTCGACACGGGCCACCAGCTCCAATTCGACCTGCGTTTTCGCCACGCGCACGCGGATGACGGCGTCTGCACGCGAGAGAAGGAGGGCTTTCGCCTCATCAATCTGCCGAGTGGCGAGGCGTTCATTGTGCCCTACGAAGGCGAACGCGCGGGTATTCCCAGTCGAACCCAGGGCGAGATTCCGGTTTCCTGGCAGGGCGAACAAGCGGTGCTCCTCGTGCGCGAGAATCGAATCGTGGATGTGACGGGCGACGCCTCGGCCCAGCGATTGAAGGCGCACTTCGATGTGGATCCTGCGCGGCGCAACATCGCCGAACTCGGACTCGGCTGCAATGATTCCGCCACCGTGCTTGGCAGCGTTCTCGAGGACGAGAAGGCTGGATTCCACTGGGCCTACGGGCGCAGCGAGCATCTCGGCGGCGTCACCGGCCCGGATGCGTTCAGCGATCCGAAACACGTCGTCCATCACGACATCGTATATGCCCGCGGCTGCCCCATCGGCATCCAGCAACTCGACCTCCTCTATCCAGACGGCTCCCGCGAAACCATTTTGCGCAACAGCGCCTACACGCTGTAGCGGAAGGTTCCCGACGGAGAGCCCCCCCAGCGCACGCCGCGCCGCGCGACTTCCAAGGATTGGAAGTCGCACCAAAATCTGCTTCCAAGCATTGGACTTTTTTCGGGAATGCGGCACACTGCGTCGCGATGAAAAACAAAATTGGCTTGATTCAGATGAAGTGCTCGACAAACGCCGACGAAAATACGCGGCGGGCGGCGGAATTTGTTGTGGAAGCAGGCGCGCGCGGCGCAGAGATCGTCTGCCTCCCGGAAATGTATCGCACACCCTACTTCTGCCAAAATGAGGACGCAGCGACGTTCGATCTCGCGGAGCCTGTTCCGGGCCCCTCCACACAGGCCCTGGGCGAGGCCGCTCGCAAAGCGGGCGTCAGCGTAATCATTCCAATTTTCGAGCGGCGCGCAGCGGGGCTCTATCACAATTCGGCCGTCTTGATGGATCCGAAGGGCGAAGTGCAGGGACTCTATCGCAAAATGCACATTCCGGATGATCCCAATTTCTACGAGAAGTACTACTTCACTCCGGGCGATCTCGGTTTCAAAGCATTCGACACCCATGCTGGGCGAATCGGCATCCTCATTTGCTGGGATCAGTGGTATCCCGAGGCCGCACGCCTCACCGCTATGCGCGGGGCGATGTCCATTTTCTATCCGACAGCGATCGGCTGGCATCCGAGCGAGAAGGAAGAGTTCGGCGCCGCGCAGCGCGATGCGTGGCGCACGGTGCAGCGCGGACACGCGATTGCCAATGGCTGCTACGTCGCAGCGGTGAATCGCGTGGGGCTTGAGAAGCCGGATCCGAATCAAGCGGGTTTGGAGTTTTGGGGCACCTCGTTTGTGTGTGACCCCTTTGGCGTTGTTCTCGCCGAAGCCTCCACCGACAAAGAAGAAATCCTCGTGGTGGAAACCGATACGCGGCGCGTGGAAGATGTGCGCCGCAACTGGCCATTCTGGCGCGATCGGCGCGTGGATGTTTTCGGCGAGTTGATTCGCCGCTTTGCGGATTGATCGGGAGCCCTCACCATGCGACTCCGACATCCTGCCGAATGGGAAGCTCACGAGGCCACATGGCTGGGCTGGCCGCACAATGTGACGGACTGGCCGGGCAAGTTCGCGCCCATTCCATGGGTCTTCGGCGAAATGACCCGCCTGATTTCCGCAGGCGAGAATGTGCACATCATTGTGAAGAGCGCACAGCACGAAGCCTCCGCGCGCCGCGTATTGAAGGCGGCGGGCGTGGATTTCGCGCGCGTGAAGTTCTTTCGGTGGCCGACCAATCGTGGATGGACTCGCGACTTGGGGCCCATGTTCGTCCGCACGGGCGAGAAACAAGACAAACTCGCCGTACTCGATTACACATTCAATGCTTGGGCCAAATATGACGACTGGAAGCTGGACAACGCCATCGCAGGCAAGGTCGCGAAAAAGCTGAATATCCAGCGCATTCCCGTTGAACACAAAGATCGCTCGGTTGTGCTTGAAGGTGGCGGCATTGATCTGAATGGCCGAGGCACCCTGCTGACGACGGAAGAGTGCTTCATGGACCAGAAGATTCAATGCCGCAACCCCGGGTTCACAAAAGAAGATTGGGCAGACGTTTTCGCCACGTATTTCGGTGTCAGCAATGTGCTTTGGTTCAACAAGGGCATCGCCGGCGACGACACACACGGACATGTGGACGATCTCTGCCGCTTCGTGAATCCCAAGACTGTCGTACTGGTTCGCGAACAAAATTCTTCCGAAGCAAATTATCATTCGCTGGAAGAAAACTGGGAGCGTGTCGCAGATATGCGACTCGAAGACGGCTCCAAGATCGAAGCCGTTCCGCTGCCCATGCCTTCCCCACTCTACTTCCGTGGGCAACGATTGCCCGCGAGTTACGCCAACTTTTATATCTCCAACGGAGCCGTTTTGGCCCCCACCTTCAACGATTTCAACGATCGGAAGGCTTTGGGAATCCTCTCCGACCTCTTTCCAGACCGACCCGTGCGCGGAATCCACGCAGTTGACTTGGTCTGGGGACTTGGCACACTTCACTGTCTGACGCACGAGCAGCCGAAATAGCCTAGCTGGCACGGTTTCTGCTCATTAATGCGGGGTATCTGATGAGGCGCCTCCGCAAATGGCTGGATCCGGATCTCTGGTCCTCGATCCTGATGTTGGCCCTTCCCTTTTTAGGGTTCGGTCTCCTCTTCCTGTTGACGAAACCGGTTTCGGACACGGGGCCACGCCGCTCGCCACGCCACGCCGTGACTGCGCGAACGCAAAAGGTCATTGTTGTCCCCGACGCATTGCCACGCGAAATCAGTGAGACGCTCGCCGCTGTGACGCCGAAGAGCCTCGTGGAGGTGGTCAACCAAATGGCGATGGACCCCACTCTAGCCGACACATCGGTGGTTGTGGTCACCCAAAGTGGACTCATCCCCGCCGCGCACACTGCGGCACCCAAGGAAGCGCCAGCCACTCCCGCATTTCGCGTCGGAACTTTCGTTCAGAATCTGACGAGTCCAGACGGAATCGCGCTGGATCCGCGCACAGGCAATTTTTTCGTCAGCGAAGAAGAGGCACACCGAATCGTGATGATCACTCCCAAAGGTCGCACAAAAACGGTCATCACCCAGGATACGCGCCTCTACACGATGGATGGAAAAACAGAAAAGCGCATCGGCCCCATCAAGTCGCCCGAGGGGCTGGCGATGGACGGGTCCGGTCACCTGTACATTGTTGAAGACAGACCCGGCGGACGTATTCTGAAAATCTCCATCTCGGAGGCAGGCAAAGTCGGTCCGGCAGAGGTCATTCGCGTTCCGGGGCAAGCGGCGACGTTTGCATGGGAAGGCATCGCCGTGCGCGACAGCGGAGAACTGCTGCTCACAGGCTCCACGGCGGAGGGCGCGCACTATGCCGCGGGTGGCATGGCGCAGGGCGCGTTGGTCTATCGCGACATTGAGGGACAGTGGTGGGTGCCCATCATGCGTCCCCTGACGAGTCTTTCGGGCGTTGCGTTCTCCGTGAATGGCCAGTTCGCCATCTACTGCGATGAATTTACAGGGACTTTGGGCTGGATTGATCTACAAACACGCTATTTGCGCGAAGGCGCCACGCAAACGCGCTTCCACTCGCCCGAAGGTGTGACCTCCATGCCCGATGGCCGCATCGCAATTGCGGAGGAAGGCGGGCGCGTTTCGATCGTGGACCCGGAGTCTGGCGATGTCGCCATCCTCGCCGAGGGCTTGGGTCAGATCGAATCCGTGCTATGGGATGAGATGGACCAGCGTCTCCTCGTCACATCCGATGGCCACGGCAGCGTGCTTGAGCTGATTCCGAACAGTCCGTATGCCTACGGAATGGATCGCATGGCGCGAGCGCCCTGCATGGCCGAAGGCGCGATTCGACATGTGCCAGACGCTGCGCCCGACTTCTTGCGTCCCATTCTGGAAATGGGAGGGCTCTCCGAGCTCAATCCCGATTTCGATCTGGCATTCGATGAACTTACCCGGCGCGTGCCGATGTTGGCGGCAGATGCGCGGGCCATACTGATTCCGAGCATGGAGAAAGTGCCCGATCCCATCGAACACTTGCGCTTCATGGCGCTGGATCCCAATCGCCTCAACTTCGACGAACCCGGCTTTGATTTCGCGCTCAGTGTGGTGATTCTCCGAACGCGGTCAGGGGAAATCTATAAGACGCAGATATCGCGCACGGTGATTCTCACCGGCAATATGTGGGTCGGCCAGTTCAAGAATCACGGCTCTTTCGATGTGCCCATTCCCTTTGCCTACCACGCGCAACCCGGTCCACGCGGACATGCGGTGATTCACTTCACCGGACTCGGACGCTCGCCAGATATCTCAATTGCGCTCAATCCTGATAAGCCGAGCGAGAGCTACATGATCGTGACCCATGTCAACGGGACGCTGGAACAATATCGCCTGCTGCAGACCGTCTCTCCCGATGGCTCCGACAACTGCGTCATCTCTCTGCCGGCCCGCCGTGCCCTCATGTGGATGAATATCACCGACGCAAAAATAGAGTCGGGCTGGATTAACACGGCCAGCGCAAGTCAATCGGCCGCCGTGGCCGCCAGCACTTCGCCCGCAAGATAGAACGATCCGGCGATCAGCACGACTCCGCTCTGCTCCTGGGCCCACGCGCGCGCAGCGTCCAGCGCAGGCTTCAGCGTTGTCACTTCCGCATCCATCTCGGTCTGTCGCGCAGCGGAAGCGAGCGCGCTCTGCGTCATTGCCCGCGCCCCATCACATGGAACCAGCCAGCAGCGGCGAGCGATTGGCGCAAGAACGCGAAGGCAGCCAACCGCGTTCTTATCGGCCAGAAAACTGGCTAGGACGCCAACCGGCCTCCCTTCACTCAGCTCCTCCACTGTTCGACGCAGATTGGTCATGGCTTCGACATTGTGCGCGCCATCGAGAAGAATGAGCGGATCGCGCGAAAGAATCTGCAAACGCGCGGGCCACACCACGTGGCGGAGCCCTTCCCGAATCGCCTCTTCCGAAATGGGCAAGGATGTTTCCGCCGCGAATTCTTGCAGCGTTGCAATGGCAACAGCGATATTGATCAACTGGTAGCGCCCCAGCAGTGGGCAGGTGACGCGGCCAATGGTCTCTGACGCCGTTTCAATCGTCAGGCGTTGCCCCTCCAGTGTCTGCGAATTGCGGGTGACCGCACAGACCTCCGAGGCAACCGTGAGGCGAGCCGCGCGCGCGTGCGCGGCTTCGCGCACCACATTCAGGGCGGCTTCCGGAAGCTGACCACACACCACCGGGCGGCCCAGTTTGATGATCCCCGCCTTCTCTCTGGCGATCTCCTCAAGCGTGTCGCCGAGATACGCCTGGTGATCGAGTCCGATGGACGTGATGACCGACACGATCGGAGTCACCACATTCGTCGCATCCAACCGCCCGCCCATTCCCGTTTCCAAGACAGCCACCTGGATGCCGCACTGACGAAACCACCAAAAGGCAAGCGCTGTGGTGAACTCAAAGAAGGTGACGTCGCGTGAACCCGTTTCTCGAATGCGAACGGCAGCCTGTTCAACCACCTCCATGGCCATCAACAAATCGCCGTTCCGAATCGGCTCTCCATCCACCTGAACGCGCTCATTGAAGCAGCGAAGGTGTGGCGAGGTATAAAGACCCACGCGAAATCCAGCGGCCTTCAAGATGGATGCGAGGATGGCGCTCGTGGAGCCTTTGCCATTGGTTCCCGCAATGTGAATGGACAAGAACGCGTCCTGCGGGTTGCCGAGCTCACGCAGCAGTTCAGCCACGACATCAAGACTCAGCTTGATGGTGTGTAAATTGCGCTGGTAGAGGCGCGATAGGAGCGCATCAACCTGCGTGTCAGCCGCTTTGCTCACGGATGGGGCCAGAATGTGCCCGCTAAACGTTTTGGCGAATAGCAGCGGGCTTGTTTTGCAAATAGTCGAGCGTCAACACCAACGTCTGCTTGAGCTGCTTGCGGTTGACGACCATATCAAGCAGTCCTTTCTTGAGAAGGAACTCGGAGCGCTGGAAGCCTTCCGGCAAATCCTGCTGCGTTGTTTCTTTGATCACGCGCGGCCCAGCGAAGCCAATGAGCGCCGATGGCTCTGCAATGATCAAGTCGCCCAGCGTCGCAAAACTCGCCATCACACCCGCCGTTGTGGGATGTGTAAGCACGGGAATATAGGGCAACCCCGCTTCGGCATGGCGCGCGAGAGCGCCACTGGTCTTCGCCATCTGCATCAAGCTGAACATGCCCTCATACATGCGGGCGCCACCCGATGCGCAAACGAGAACAACCGGAAGTCGAAGCGCTGTGGACTTTTCAATGAGCAAGGTGACTTTCTCGCCCACCACCGATCCCATGCTGGCCCCCAAGAACGAGAAGTCCATCACGCCAAACCCGACGCTATGCGGTCCCATGAGTCCACGGCCAATGCTAATGGCATCCGAGTGGCCAGTCTTGCGCCGATTTTCTTCCAGCTTGCTGGTGTAGGAAGCCGTGCCCGTGAAACCGAGGATGTCCACGCTATACATGTCAGCGTTCCATTCCTCGAACGAACCCTCTTCCAATAAAAGTTTAATGCGGTCCGCTCGGCTCATCTGGAAGTGGTGGCCGCACTTCGGGCAGATGGATGCGTTCTCGTCCAGCTCCTGTTTGAAAATAATTTCCTGGCAGCCTGGACACTTGAGCCAGAGGCCGTCCGGAATGTCGCGCTTGCGCACTTTGACGGTCGAATAGTTTTTCTTACTGAACAACGGCATACGCAGCTTGTTCCTAAATTATTGTCCCCGGGCTAAGGTCACCACATTGACAACCCTGCACCCGGCCTCTTTCAACGCTTGAGCGCACGCACTGGTAGTCGCGCCCGTCGTCATCACATCGTCCACCAACAGGATCGAACGGCCGCGCAAGCGGTCGCTCGATCGAGTTCTGAACGCGCCGGCAACGTTAGAGAGGCGCTGGCGCGCTGTCAAATGCGTTTGCGTCTCGGTCGGGCGCACCCGTGTCAGGTCGCGCGACCAGAAGGGCTTATGCAAATGCCTGGCCAAGGCCGCCGCAAGGATCGCGGCCTGATTATAGCCCCTCTCGCGGGCGCGGGCCGGATAGAGCGGGACCGAGCACACAGCATCCACCGCTTCCGCGGCATAGTGCACATTCACACACGCCACGAGCCAACTCACCAATTCTTTGCGCAACCAGAGCGCTCCCCTGTACTTAAATTGATGAATCAGCGTTGGAACCGCCCCCTCGAAGCGCATCGCAGAGCGCGCGCGATCAAACGAGGGGCCCATTTGCGTGCAGTGATAGCACGTATAGGCATGATCCACGCGCCCTTCCAGTGGGTTCCCACACCACGAACAGTGAGGATCACCCACAACCCGCAACTGGCTGCGGCAGTTCCAGCAGAGAAACGAATCGGCGGCATCGGGCTCGACACCGCACACCCCGCAGCGGCGAGGAAAAATTAAATCGAAAAACGCGCTCACACTCACAAATCCAGTCTGCCTCATGCCATCTACATTGACAACACACTCTTCGAGTGCCTACTGTGGTAGCGTCCGATACGGAATTTTGCACTATGGTGGGAATGGGACAAGAATTTGCCGGATATACGATCACACGCCGATTGGCCAGTGGTGGAATGACCTATCTCTATGTTGCTGTGGATCAGCAACAAAACCGCGTGGTCATCCGCCGACTCAAATCCGATCACATCAAAGACCGACGCATTCGCGCATCCTTTCTGCAAGGCGCCCAGATTCTCAGCCACCTCGACCATCCGAACGTCGTCCGCCTCATCAAAGCCGGAACATTCCAAGACGAGCCCTACACCGTCGTCGAATATGTAGAAGCGCGAAACCTGCGCGAGCTCATTCTCCGCAAAGACCCCCTCCTCTATCAAAACACCCTCACCATCATGCGCCAAATGGCCGCCGCCATCAGCTACGTACACATGGCCGGCTATCTCCACCTCGATATCAAGCCGGAGAACTTTGTCATTCGCAACGACGGCCTCGTGATCCTCGTGGATTTCGATCTCGCCATTGAACGCAAACCCAAACCCGTCAAAATATCCCCACTGCCCGGCACCTTCGCCTATCTGCCACCCGAAACCCTCCTCCGGAACCTGGTGGACGATCAGACCGACATCTACGCCTTCGGCGTCACCTGCTACGAAATGTTCACCGGGCATAAACCGTTCGAAGGCGTAACCCTCGAAGACTCCCGCAAGGCTCAACTTGACCCCAATGGACGCCCCACCCGCTTCCGCTTCCACAACGTCAACCTGCCGCCAGCCATGGAAAACCTTGTTCTCAAATGCCTTGCGTACCGGCAGACCGACCGATACCCTTCCATGTCTCTGGTCATGCGCGACCTAGAGACGATGGTATGACGCAACTTCTTATGAATGAACGACCTGCGCGATCTTCGCGCGGGCCTCTGTACCTGCTGGCGACGGCATTTCTCGTGCTTGCCGCCGGTCTCTTTTGGGCTTGGAAAACCCGAGCGCCCGTAGAGATCATTACCTCGCAAGATGCCAACCCAACCGAAGAGCAGCCAGCGGGCGCGCCAGACGAGATTCCCGCAAGCACGCCTCAAGCGCCGGTTCCAAGCGCTCCCGCACTCGCTTCAGCCCCGCCAATTCAGTCCACAACCGATGCCGCAGCCGCAGCCACCGACGTGTCCGCACGCGCACTTTTGGCCGAAGCCGAATCCTTCATCGCCGAGGGCAAGTGGCAAGATGCTCGCGAAAAAGGGGTAGCAGCGCTCGATATGGCCCAGACCGAAGCAACTCGTGTGGCGGCGGAGACCCTCGTCGGAAAGGCGGGAACCGAACTTCTATTCACCCCTCGACCCATGCCGGAGAAAATTGACTACACCGTACAACCCGGCGACTCGCTCGCAAAGATCGCCCAGCAATACGGAACCACGGTCGAACTCATCAAAAAGATCAACCAACTCTCTGGCGATGTGATTCACCCCGGCGCTCGCCTGCGAGTCTTCACCGGAAAATGGGAAATTCGCGTCAGCAAAACACGAAACGATTTGATCCTTTTACTCAACGGAAACTTCTTCAAACGCTACCGAGTGGGCACAGGAGAATATGCCAAAACACCTGTGGGAAAATTCGAGGTTGTAGACCGTATTCCTCAACCCACCTGGTGGCATCCCGACGGACGCACCATTCCATACGGCGATCCCGAGAACCTGCTCGGCACACACTGGCTCGCGCTCAATATCAAAGGCTACGGCATCCACGGAACGTGGGAGCCCGAGACCATAGGTAAGCAGGCCAGCATGGGTTGCGTTCGGCTCGTCAACGATGACGTCGCCGAACTCTTCACCATCGTGACGATCGGGACACCCGTCATCATCGAAGAATAGACCTTTCGGAGACCTTCATCATGCCTCCCTATACACTCCCTTTCGAAAAACCGATCCTCGAACTCGAAAACAAACTGCGCGATTTGACTCAGTTCAGCGAGACCCAGAAAATAGACGTCTCCGGCGAAATCGAGCGCATGCAGAAACGCATCACAGACACACGCCGCAAGATCTATAACGAGCTCACACCGTGGCAAAAAGTTCAAGTCGCCCGCCACCCACTTCGCCCCTATACCAACGACTACATTCAGCTTATGACCCGCGACTGGTTGGAAATCCATGGAGACCGAAACTATCGCGACGACCGTGCCATCGTCGGCGGCTTTGCCACAATTGATGACGAGCGAGTCATTCTAATCGGCACCCAAAAAGGGCGCGACACCAAGAGCAATCTCGAATGCAACTTTGGATGCGCCTACCCCGAAGGCTATCGCAAAGCCCTTCGCCTCATGAAAATGGCGGCAAAATTCCGTCTCCCCGTTGTTGTCCTCGTAGATACGCCCGGTGCCTATCCCGGCATCGAGTCAGAAGAACGCCATATCGCCGAGGCCATCGCGGTGAACCTGCGGGAAATGTTCACCTTCCCGGTTCCCATCATCGTCACGATTATCGGCGAAGGTGGAAGCGGCGGCGCCCTCGGAATCGGCGTCGGCGACCGCGTGCTCGTCCTCGAACACGCCTACTATTCCGTCATTTCTCCCGAAGGCTGCGCTGCTATTCTCTGGAAAGATCGCGCCTTCGCGGATCGCGCAGCAGCCGCGCTGCGCCTCACATCCGGTGATCTCATTGCCTTGGGCTTTGCCGATGAAATTGTGACTGAACCCCTAGGCGGCGCACACAGCGACCCCGCCGCCATGGCCGACACACTAAAGACTGCAATCCTTCGCAATCTGAAAGAAGTGCAGATGATGTCGGATGATCAGCGCCTCCAGGCCCGCTACAAAAAGTTTCGCGCAATGGGTCGCTTCGGCGAAGGCGAACCGCCCAGCCGCTCAGCGGCTCGACGCGCCACACTCACCCCTCCTCCCGCCGCGCCACGCGGCGCGGGCGAAACACTCGCCGACCAAGAGCCTCCTGCCGAAAATTAGCCTTTCGCTCGATCGGCTACGCGGGCCAGTGAATCGTCACGGGCACCTCGATACTGTCACTCAAACTCTTCTGCACCGGGCAGCCGTGTGCAATGTTTTCAACCTGTTGGCGTCCCTCGGACGGCAAGTCTTTTGCCATCCACAAGTCAACTGACAAACGCGCAATTCGCCGCGGCGGCGTCGCACTCATCTCTTTCACCACCTTTGCGCGCATACCACTCACATCCCAACCCTTGCGCTCCGCCACAATTCCGATGGTCGTCAGAATGCAAGTGACCAGCGCCGTAGCAACCAGATCGCTCGGTGAAAGGCGCTCACCTTTCCCTGCATTGTCCACGGGGGCATCCGTCTCAATCGTTGAGCCTGACGGCCCGTGCGTCACAGAACAGCGCAAATTGCCCGTATAAGCACTCGTGATTTCCACTCCCATTGTCATCTCCTCAGCGGGCGAGGCTTGCAAGAACCTGCACCGCGGCTATTGTTATGCTTCACTCATTCAAGGAAAAGGCTCATGGATCGCAACGACCAAATCCGAGACAGCATGCGACAAATCATCTCCCCCGGCTCGGATAAAGATATCGTTTCTCTCGGACTCATCAAGAAACTCCAGCACGACGATCAAGGGCACGTCGCCTTCACCCTGGAGCTCACCACAGCCGCAGTGCCGCATAGAGAGCAACTCAAGAAGGCCTGCGAGGAATCGGTAAGCAAAATCCCCTGGGTCACCTCGGTATCCATCGCCATGTCCGCCCAACCGCGCGCAAAACCCAATCCTCTGCGCGTCAAATCGCCCGGCCTCGATCACGTCAAACACATCATCGCGGTCTCCAGTTGCAAAGGCGGCGTCGGCAAATCCACCACTGCGGTTAATCTCGCCTACAGCCTCGCCAAACGCGGCGATAAGGTCGGGCTCTTCGATGCCGACATCTACGGGCCGAGCTTCCCAATCCTCGTCTCCCCGCGCGAAACCGAACTCTATATGCGCGGCGAGTTCATTCAACCACTGGAATACGAAGGTGTTCTTCTGATGTCCTTCGGCTTCGTGGCCAATCAAGCGGGAGGCGGCCCCGCCATCATGCGCGGGCCAATGGTCACACAGGTCATCAACCAACTCCTCACCACAACCGAATGGGGCGAACTCGACTACCTCGTCATTGATATGCCCCCCGGCACAGGCGACATCCAACTCACCCTCACTCAACTCATCCCCATCACTGCGGCCGTGATCGTCACCACCCCGCAACAACTCAGCTTCGTGGACGTGGTCAAAGGCATTCAGATGTTCGACAAACTGAAAGTGCCCACCGTCGCCGTCGTCGAAAACATGAGCTACTTCCAGTGCCCGAACTGCGCCTCCAGGCACTACATCTTTGGCCAAGGCGCGCGCAAGAAGCTGACCGAACAGTTCGGCATCCAAAACACCTTCGAAATCCCGCTCTACCCCGAGATCGCTCGCCTCAGCGACTCCGGCACACCCGTCGTCCTCGCCGATAAAGACGGCGTCATGGCCTCGCTCTACGGCGAAATCGCCTCTTCAGTCGTGCAGGAAATCAGCAAAATCACCAGCGGCGGCTTTGCGCCCCCCGCGGTCGAGTTCGACCCAGATCGCGGCATGATCATCAAACTCTCCAATGGCGACGAACGTACCTGTTCGCCCGCAAATCTGCGTCGCGCCTGCCGATGCGCGCACTGCATTGAAGAGTTCTCCGGAAAGAAGATTCTCGATCCCGCCTCCATCCCGGAATCCATCACACCCACACATATTTCGCCGATGGGCAATTATGCTGTCGCCATTTCGTGGAGCGATGGCCACTCCTCCTCCATCTACTCCTACGATCTGCTTCTCCAACTGGCAGAACCACCAGCTGGCTAGCCGACTCGAAGAATCCAATCAAAATACTTCCCCCGATCACACGCCTTCCGTAGAGTTCGCGGCAGAAAGAACAGCATGGATTCACTCTGGTACTACACAGTCGGCAGAACCGAACAGCGCGGCCCCGTGGAAGAAAGCGAGTTCTTCTCGCTCATTCGATCCGGCCAGATCGCGCCCACCGAACTCGTTTGGACACAGGGCATGCCCGCGTGGATCCCTCTTCAGAATCACCCCATGCTGCGCTCCCTGATTCCCAATGAAGCAACCCTCACTTCTGCTGCGCCGGCGCCCGATTCTCGTCAGCAAGAGATCGCTCTCCCCACGTTCGATGGCTGGCTCGCCTTCATCGGCATTGCCAGTATTATCGGTGGCGCACTGCTCGTTCTCACCTGCGTTGGCATCCCCATCGGAGTACTCATGATTTTCGCAGGCAGCGCAGCGCTCAGTGCAAAAAATGCCCTATCCGACCCGCACCCGACACCCGAGCAACTCGCCGTGGGCCACGCCAAACTTCGCACATTTTTCATCCTCACCGGCGTAGTCCTCATCCTGAAGCTCTTCAGCTTCGCCGTCCTCTTTCTCAACCTCAGCGACGCGCTGGTCGCCGCATTCGCAGAAATGTCCAACCCCTTCTAAGCCCAAGGAGCCGCTTTGTTCACCTACACCACAACCATCCGCCTCCACGACACCGACGCCGCTGGCGTGATATACTTTGCAACACAGTTTCGCCTCGCCCACGAAGCCTACGAAGCCTTTATGGCGGAATCCGGAACCTCGCTATCGGCGCTCCTGAAAAAAGGGTCGTTCGCCCTGCCGATCGTCCATGCCGAAGCAAACTATTCCAGCCCGCTGCGACTTGGCGATGAGGTGACCATCAAGCTCCGCCTTCAACGCCTCGGCAAGACATCCTTCACCCTTGTCAGCCGCTTCTCGGCCAACGGAAAACCGACGGGCTACGTCACCACCACCCACGTCGCCGTCAGCCGAAGCACTGGACACAAACTGCTTCTGCCCGCCTCGCTGAAAAAAATTATCCAGCGCCTGCGCGCCTCCGCAGCGTAAGCGCTGCGCTACACTTCACTCGCCGCGAGCTGCTCGAAGCGGCGACGATCAATCTTGAACTCGCCCGATGCATCGGGCCAGGCGCGAAACGAAGCCGGAATCTTATAGCGCGGCAGAATCTTCTCCAGCCGCGCCCGCAACTCCTCATCAGAGACCGCATCGCCGCGCCACTGAAGAAAGGCCACCGGCCGCGCGCCGAACTCTTCATCCGATCGCGGCACCACCACCGCCGCCGCAACTTCTGGGAAACTGGCCAGCCAATTTTCGACTTCTTCGGGCTGAATGTTCTCTCCACCCGAAATGAATAGATTGTCCTTCCTCCCGCGCACCGTGAGATAGCCCTCCTCATCCAGCGCCCCCAAATCGCCCGTCGCAAACCAGCCCTCCTCATCCACCGGAAGCTGCCGACCTGACGCCGTCACATAGCCGCGAAATAAGGTTCGCCCTCGCACCCAAATCTCGCCATCCGTCGCAATCCGCACCTCGCAGTGCCCCAACGCGCGCCCACTCGTCATCCGCTTCGCCGGCGGCGAAGCGGGCCCCATCGTGCACACCTGCGACGCCATCTCTGTCATACCGTAGCTGGTATACACCGGCCATCGCCGCCGCATCGCCTCCACGAGTAACGCGGGCGGCATCCCGCTTCCGCCCAGTAGAATCGTCTTCAGCTTCGCAAAACTCGCGGGCAATTTCTCGCTGTTCAGCAAGCGATACAACTGCGTCGCGACCAGAGAGAGATGCGTAACGCCGTAGCGCTCCTGCGCGGCCTCAATGGACTCGCCCGCCTCTGGGACAATCACTGCGGCCCCCGCCAACGCGCAGCGAAAGAGAACCCCAATGCCGCCAACGTGAAACAGCGGAAGCGAAAGCAACCATGCATCGTGCGAGGACAAGCGCACGTTCTTGTTCGAAGCGCGCGCGTTGTAGTAGTGATTCGCAATGCTGTGCTCCGCCGCCTTCGGCGCTCCACTCGAACCCGATGTGAACAGGATGGTCGCAGGCGCATCCAACGACATGGGCCACCCCTCCACCTCATCGTCATCGCGCTCGCGATAAACCAGCAACTCATCCGGCGAAATCACGCGCAGCGCAGCCGTGCTCTCCCCCTTCGGATTGGACACCCTCGCCACCAACGCCGGCGCGCCGATGTGGCGTATTTGCTCAAAAACAGCCTCGCGCGGCAGCCGCGTATTCAGTGGACACGCGACCACACCCGCGCGCCAACAGCCCCACAAGATCGCGACATACTGCCACGAGTTCTCCAGATAAATCGCAAGTCGCATCCCCGGCTCAACGCCCATTCGCCGCAGATTTCGCGCCGCGCGCGCGGCCATCTCGTCCACATCGGAAAAGATCATCGCCTGATGACCCGAGACTAACGCCGTCTCGTGCTTCGAGATGATCGCCGAATCGAATAGAGGACACCGAATCACATTCATGCCTTCACCACACTGCGGCGCGCAAGCGCCAGATCAATTTCACCTCGATCCATCGCCAACCGGGGAATCAACACATCCTCCGCCAAAAGCGAATAGGTGTCCAAGCCCGCCGCCGACCCCGTCGTCGCCGCGAGTTCCGCCAACACGCGGATCCCAACACCCGATTCATACGCCGCGCTGAATACAGCGCGACACCCGCATCGCCGCGCGTGCCGCGCAAGCTGCACACTCCGGGAAAGACCGCCCACCAAACTCGGCTTCAGCACCCATGCGCTCACGTGTCGCTCAAAAACCGGCAACGCCTCCCCGTTGTGAAGCGTCTCATCCCACGCAATGCGGACATCCGCCGGCCAGCCCGCAGGCAGTTCGCGCGAATTGGCAAACGGTTCTTCAATGTATTCCACCGGCAACCCCGCCACCCCGCGCGCAAAGGTGAGCGCCTCCGCCGCGGACCATGCGCGATTGGCATCAAATCGAAACTGGAGACCCGGCGCAGCAGCCACCGCCGCCCGCGAAGCCGCCACTTCCTCCGCAATCGCCGCGCGCCCCACCTTGAACTTCACAGTCGAATAGCCCGCCTCCAAACACTCGCGCGCGCGTTGGGCCCACTGCTCCGGCGGCTCAATTGCCAATGCGCTCAACGCGCAACGATCCGATGAAAATCCGAAAAGCCACACCCCGAGCGATTGGCTCGCCTCCATAGCAGCCGCGCCGGCCACCGCCGACTCCACCGCAAACATCGCCGAGGGCGACAGCCGCGTCAGCGTGGACGCCCACATAAATAGATCCGCAGCCGAACCGATTTCGTGCTGAACCGGCCGCGCGCTTCGCTCCTCCAGCTCCTTGTGAACCTGATCGAGCGATTCCCGACTGAACCCCGGCAACGGCGCGGCATCGCCCCACCCCACAGCCCCCCTCGCAGACTCCACGCGAACCAAAATCCCTTCCCGCTCGCGCAGCTCAACAGTCCCCATCCGCACCGGCTTGCGCAGCGCCACTTCATACGGAATCAGCTCAATCTTTGAAACTTTCACAACACCCAGCCCACCGCAAACACGATCGCATACACCAACAGCAACACTCCCGTGTACGCCAACAAATGATTGAGCGCCGCCCCCTTCGTTCCGCGCGCCAGCGTTCGAAACGCGGGGAGCGCCCCCACCAAAACAATCGCCGCCGCACACGCCCCGCGCGGCGCATCAAAGAACCGCACCAACGCAAACGGAACCAGCGCCGCCCCCAACACACACCCCACATACTCCCAGCGAGCAAATCCATCTCCAAATCGAACCGCCAGCGTCCGCTTGCCACTCCGCGCATCACCCTCGCGATCTCGCAAATTGTTCGCCGTCAAAATTGCCACCGACAGCAACCCCGGCCCCAACCCCGCAACCACCGGCGTCCACGACCACGATAACGCCTGCACGAAATACGTCCCCGCCACCGCAACCGGCCCAAAAAACACCAGCGTGAACAGATCGCCCAGCCCAACGTATGCCAGCGGTCGCGGGCCCTCCGTATAAAGCACCCCCGAAGCAATCGAAAGCGCTCCCACCACCAACAGCGGCCACCCTCCGCGATAGATCAGATAGAGCGCGGCCAGCGCCGCCAGCGCAAACATTGCCACCGTTGCGCGAAACATCGCGCGCGGCGTCACCCACCCCGCCGCCGTCGCGCGCACCGGCCCCGTGCGCTCCGCATTGTCCGTGCCCCTCGCAAAATCCGCATAGTCGTTGCAATAGTTCGTCCCAATCTGAATCAACAACGCGCTCAACAGCGCGCACGCCGCCGATGGTGCATGCGCGCCGCCATCGCCATACGCAATCGCAGTGCCGATTGAAACAGGCGCAACCGAAGCCCACAACGTCTTCGGGCGCGCAGCCAATATCCACGGTTTCAGCTTCATCATTCGCAGTGCGTTTTTCCAAGCGTTGGAAGTTCAAAACGCGCTCACTTCCAAGCGTTGGAACTTTCCATTCAATCGGCTTCCAACGCTTGGAAATCGCGGGCGCTCACGGGCGTTTCGGGAACTGGGCGAAGTTCGGTTTTCGTTTTTCGACAAAGGCCTTTCGCCCCTCCTGCGCCTCTTCCGACATGTAGTAGAGCAACGTCGCGTTGCCGGCCAACTCCTGCAAGCCGGCCTGCCCATCGCAATCGGCGTTGAGCGCGGCTTTGAGGCAGCGAATGGAAAGCGGCGACTTCTCCAGAATCTCGCGACACCAGGCGACGGTCTCCTCTTCGAGTCGGGCCAAGGGCACCACGGTGTTCACCAAGCCCATTTCCAGCGCCTGTTGCGCGTTGTATTGGCGGCAGAGATACCAAATCTCGCGCGCCTTCTTCTGCCCCACGATGCGCGCGAGATACGACGACCCAAAGCCGCCGTCGAAGGATCCGACCTTCGGGCCCGTCTGACCAAAAATCGCGTTGTCGGCCGCAATCGTCAAATCGCACATCACGTGCAGCACGTGGCCGCCGCCGATCGCGTAGCCCGCGACCATGGCGATGACAGGCTTGGGACACGCGCGAATGTCGCGCTGAAAATCCAACACATTGAGATGGTGCTGCCCCGCTTCGTCCTGATAACCCGCGTCGCCTCGAATCTTCTGATCGCCACCCGAGCAAAACGCTTTCTCTCCCTCGCCGGTGAGAATGATGACGCCGATCGCTTCGTCCAGTCGCGCGTCCTGCAGCGCTGCGATCATTTCCTTCACGGTCAACGGGCGAAATGCATTGCGAACTTCAGGGCGATTGATGGTGATCTTCGCAATTCCTTCTGCCTTTTCATATTTGATGTCGCGGAAGGTGCCCGCCGACGTCCATTTGATGTCACTCGCCATGTCGTTCTCCATCTTCAGGGTTGCAAAAATTCGCGAACCGACGCGCACACGAAGTCCGGTCGCTCCAAATGCGGGAGGTGCCCCGCGTCCGGCACTCTAAGCAGACGCGCGCGCGGGCACAAGCCAGCCACGCGAGCCAATGTAGCACAGTACTTGGAGTCGTTCGCGCCGGCGATAAAAAGTGAACGCGTGTTCAACATCGGCAGATGCTCCCACAGCGAGGGTTGCCGACCCACCGTCAGCGCGCGCAACGCATTCGCGCGATCCGATGCCGTGCCGCGCGCGCGGCGCGAGAGTAAATCGTGCAACAGCGCCGGACGGCGTTCGAGCGATGCGAAAAGGGGCTGCGAATACCACGTCCGTACAAAGGCTTCCAATCCCTGCCGCTCCAAATCGTCCGCCAAGCGATCGTCGGCGCGCGCGCGGGTGTCGCGCTCCAGTCCCGTCTTCAAGCCGGGCGATGCCGAAATGATCGTGAGCGAAGCGAGCGATACATTCGCGTCCACCGCCGCCGCCAAGGCCAGGCGGCCGCCCATCGAATAGCCCACGAGGTGCGGCGGCGCAGGCATCGCGCGGAGCGCGCGTTGCAGTGCGCGAACTCCATCCACAAAATCATCCACCGGCGTTCCGCCGTGTCCCGGAAGAGCCCACGCCGAAACGCCAAATGCGGGCCCCAACGCGTGCGCGAAGAGCCGCCAGTCGTCCGGCTCTCCCAGGAAGCCGTGCACGCAAAGCACGGGCGCAGCGCCGCGTGTTAACTGCACCGACTTCATGACGGCGCCCGATCCACCGCGCGCGCAAGCGCGGCAACCCACTGCGGCACCGCGCGCGCGGTATCCGCGCGCTTCGTCTCGATTTCGATGAGAACTCCTCGCTTCGCGCGCGCCGATGCTTTCAGCGAACGAGCCAAAGCTTGCGTCGTTGTCGGAGCAGCATACGCGAGTCCGAACAGCTCCGCAGCGGCGCGAAAACGAACGCCGTGCGGCACGCCGAAGACGCGCTCAAAATGCCGCGCCGACCGCGCGATGGGCAGGAGTGAAAAGATGCCGCCGCCATCGTTGTTGATGACGATGACGCGCACCGGCGCTCGCGCACAGCGCAAAAGGGCCAGCGAATTGAGGTCGTGCAGCAACGACAAATCGCCCAATAGCAGTGTCACGGGCTTATCGCTCCCTTGAGCGTAACCAACGGCCGTAGCGACTTGTCCATCTATCCCGCTCAGCCCGCGATTGGCGGCTACGGAAAAGGGCGCTCCGCGGGCGCTCGAAAACATCGCGGCCATTCGGATGGGAAGGCTGTTCCCGAGGAAGAGGACGTCATTTTCTGCAAGCGACTGCGAAAGCAGCCCCGCAACCACGGGCTCAGTCAGTTTGGCTGCATTCGCCATGCGGCGCGCCAACTCGGCTTCGACCCGAGCAGAGGCGCTCTGCCACTTCGTCAGCCAGTCGGACGGTTCCCGCGCGGGCAACGCTGCGCGCAGCGCATCCGCAACACACACAGGATTCGCCTGAATGCGCTGCGCCGCGCGATGCTTCGGGTCCACGCGGCCCGGCGCAACATCCACAGCCACGCGAGGCGAGATTCTGGACGAGCCGAGAAAATCGAGGAAGCGGCGCGTGACAAAACCCGAGCCGAACTGGAGAAGAAAATCGCATCCACCGCCATCGGCAAATCGTTTGCTCGCGAGAAGCACATCGGCATGGGCAATCACCGCGCGGGCGGTCGCGCCGCATCGCAATCCTGATTGGACGTCCACGAGAACCGGCCACGCGAGATGCTCGCCCAACTTCGCGATCGCGCTCGCTTCCCGCGCCGAAACCGCGCCGACGAGGATGCAGCCCCGCTCCGCGCGCCCGCACTCGTCGAGAAGCCTCGCGGAGGGTTCAAACACTTCGTTCGGCAGCTCATAGGAAACCCAGGGCGTGCCATTTTTTTCCCAGTCGCGCAGCGCGCCATGAAGGCGGCGAAAAGGATAAGGCGCGGCGACGGGCGCCAGCGGCTCGCGAAACATCATATTGAGGTGGACCGGCCCACGCCGATGCACGGCTGCATGAACCGCTGCATCGAGTGCACCGAGCAAATAGGCGGGATCCAGCGTCGCATCTGGCGCAGGAAAATCGAAACACGCGCGCACGAATGTGCCGAACAATTTGACCTGGTCTGTAGCCTGATTCGCGCCGCAATCGCGCAGTTCCGGCGGGCGATCGGCTGTGAGGGCAATGAGGGGCACACGGGTGTGATGGGCCTCCGCTATGGCAGGAAAGAGATTGGCAACTGCGGTGCCCGACGTGGTCACGACGACGGCCGGACGGCCCGATCCGCGCGCATAGCCAAGCATATGAAATGCGAGTCCTCGCTCATCGGGGTGCACGACCAACTCCAACTTGCCGTGCGATGCGGCCGCTTCCGCGAGCGGACTGGATCGCGAACCGGGCGCAATGCCGATCGCGCGCACGCCGCATCGGTAGAGCTCTTCCATCAGGAGTGTGGCCCAGTAGTAGTTGATGTTGGGTGGCGCTGGCTTCATCGGACGAGAATGGACAGAAAGGTTGAAAGTTTCGATTCAATTTCATCCCACTCGGCAGCGGGATCGGAGTCGGCCACAATGCCGGCTCCCGAGAACAGACAAAGCGTTGATCCCGCCGAAACGCCGCAGCGAATCGCGACGGCGAACTCGGCGGCATCGGGCCCCACCCACCCCACTGGGCCGGTGTACCAACCGCGATCAAAAGGCTCCAATCGGTTCAACAACTGAATCGCCTCCGCAGCGGGACGCCCACCGACGGCAGGCGTTGGATGGAGCGCTCCCAGCAGTGTGGCATCGTCCACTTCGGGGCGAAGGTTCGCCTCAATCTTCGTCACGAGGTGTTGGAGGCGAGCGAGCTTGAGGATCGAGGGGGCCTCGGCGATGCGTATGGAGGAAGAGAGGGAAGACAATCCTTCGCGAATGCCGTCCACCACCAATTGATGTTCTTGTCTCTCTTTTGCACTTTGCGCGAGCGCGGTTGCCAACGCTTCATCTTCGCTCGGCGTTGCGCCACGTACCCGCGTACCCGCCACCGCTTCGCTGTGGAGGGTGCGCCCCTGTCGTTTGTAAAGCCGCTCGGGCGACGCGCCAACAAAGGCGACGCCGAGTTGGTGAACGCCGCAGAAGAGATAACAGCGCCCTGCTTCTTCTCGCATGCGGTGAATGAGCGTGAAGGCATCCACCGAGTGCTCCAACTCGAAGCAGGCTCGACGCGCGAGGACAACCTTCTCCACTTCGCGAGCGCGGACTGCGGAAAGTCCCTCCTTCACAATCCGCAGCCATCGCTCGCGGCCCGGCGTGTCGTGCCGACCCAGCACGCGCCCCACCGCCTTCGGCTGAAACGAGGAGGGAAACTGCATTGCGCGCAGCGTCGCCAACGCCGATGGGATCGGATCGCGCTCCGCGCGAAACGAAAGATTGCAGATGAGCTCACACGCCCCCTCTTCGCGCCGAATCAATTCGAATTCGGGAAGAACAAAACGATAGGCCTGAAAGGGCGCCCACGACGGATCGTCTGGATGCCACGGCCCGAATCGAAAGCCGCCGTAATAGCGAGTGTCCGTATCGGCTCCATTCCAGCGCTCTTTCAGCTCGCGCCAACAGGTTTGATAGTCGCCTGCCGTCTCGCCCTTCACCTCATCCGCCTCGCCTAGCGCGGCCACTTCGAGGCCGCCATCGCGATCCGCCCAGTAGCCCTTAATTTTCCCGGGCTGCGCGGCAAGCCAGCCGAGTAGGTCCACGGCTCCGAGTCGTTCAGAGAGGCGGACAAGGTGCGAAGTCCTCGCCTTCGGTGCGGCCGCCAGTTCCTTGAGGCGGGTCTCGAGGCGCCGACACGCCGCGAGCGGCATGGAGGCGGCTTCGCTCATGACGGCGCATCGCCAACGTAGATGGAGGCGATTCCCAACGTCAGCGGAATCGCGCGCACGTTAACCAATCCCGCTTCGCGCATCAGCGCACAAAACGTTTCACCGCTCGGAAATGTTTCGATGGTGACATTGAGATAGCGATAGGCCTCGCGATCGCCGGAAAACCACCCTCCGATGGCGGGCAATATATGGCGGAGATAAAAGAAATAGAGTCCGCGGAACCACCGCGAGGTGGGCTGCGAAAATTCCAATATGAGCGCGCGGCCGCCGGGCCGAAGAACGCGGCGCATTTCGCGCAATCCCGCAACCACATCCACGACATTGCGAATGCCGAATGAAATGGTGCAGAGATCGTAGGCCGAAGTCGGCTCGGGAATCGCAGTCGCATCGCCAGTCTTGAGTTGGATCTTGGATGTCATCCCGCGCGCCGCAACTTTTTCGCGCCCTTTGGCCAACATGCCTTCCGACATGTCCACGCCTGTCGCCTCGACAATACGCGGGACAGCATCCATCAGGGAAAAAATCTGATCGGCGGTTCCCGTGGCCACATCCAACAGGCGCAAGCGCTCGCCATCCGGCGCCAGCGTTCCCATGCGCTTGCGCCACGCCACATCGCGACGGCCCGAGAGAACGCGATTCAACAAGTCATAGCGCGGCGCAATGCGATCAAACATTCGCCAAACTTCGCGCCGCGAAGGTTCAGCTTCACTCATGGAATTGGGATCTATGGAAGACATCGCACGCACTGTACTCACACACCCCCAACATTGCGAGCCGTCAGCAATGAAAAATCGGGTTCTTGCAGCTCGCGACGGGAGTCCGGGGAAAGAGCTGGAGTTAAAAAACGACGGCCCCGAAAATCGGGGCCGTCGGGCAAGTGTTCTTGAGTGACAATTAGAAGGAGTAACTCGCGTTCACATTGATTACGAGGTCTTCTCCCGATTCCTGCTCCTGCCAGCCGCCCATGAAGAAGCGGGTCTGGAGAGCCGGGGTCCACTTGTAAGAAAAGCCGCCACCGAGCAAATACGGCTCGTTGTCCGTATCCTGGTAGTCCTGGATCAAGGCTTCCAGGGAGAGCATGAACCGGTCGGAGAGTTCCCAGCCCCACGAGAGCCCAACTTCGAAAATGTCGTCCTCGTCAGCCGCCTTCGCCTTTGCGTCAGCCGCGTAGCTCACGTCCAACACCCAGACAAACTGCTCGTGCGTCTTGGTGCCGAACGCAACGCCGAACTTGTACATCGTCTCGCCGGTGCCGAGGTTCTTGTCCTCATCGCCGGTCGAAAAGCCCACATCCACGTGAGGGATGATGAAGGGGAAGGAGAAGACGTCCTGATAGGCCACGAGGTCGAGGCCGACGCGAACATCACCCAGCCCGCTCTCGCTGCTGCCGAAATCCGGGCGGTAGGTGTCGAACGGAACGTGAACACGCGCTGTCAGATTCTCAACGAGTCCGAATCGCGCAAAGACCTCATGGCTGCGGTACTCGAGATCGGAGAATTCGCGGTTGGAAAAGTCGTATCCGAGCTCCAGGTGACCCAGCTCTGGAAACTTGTTTTCGGTGGTCAGCACCGTGCGTTGGGGTTCTGCAAACGCAAGCGAAGCTGTGCAACAAAGGATAGGCAGCAACAATTTCTTATACATAGTGATCTCCTTGCCGATGCTCAATGTATAGGAGCGATGCGCATTTTTACCATAAAAAAAGACAATGCGTCGAAAAATAGCCGGATTGATGCACCCCACCAGCTAGCTCTGACCGACCCGTTAGCGTTTTCACAGGCGATTTGTGCATACTGCCGCTTGAAACGAGCGAAAAGCACGGTACTTTTCGCGATATGCCAAAATCCAGCAAGCCACCCGTCCCGCTCCCCGCCCCAAAAAACGTCGTAAAGACCACGATGTGGCTTGGCTTCGTGGTCCAACTCGCGTGGGCCTTCTTCTTTCTTTCGCTGGGAAGCCTGCTGGATGTCTTGATGGGTGCCAGTACGGAAAACTGGAAGCTTGTCCTCCTTCCGGCCTGTGGGGCACTCCTGTTCGCGACGTATTATACGGAGGTCTATTCTCTCAAAGGACAGGCAGACGACGAGTTGTCTCTGCGTCGCCAGGCCCTCGATGCGGTATTCACGCTGGGCCCCAGCTTTCGAATGACGCAGAAGACGGGGCGGCTCATCTCGAGCATGACGGATGCCGTAGATCGCGCCAGCGCATACAGAACTCGCTTCCTGGGTTCAATCCGGGCCGCGCTCTTTTCACCGTTCCTGGTCACCATCGTCATCGCCGCACTCGTTGATCTCAAGAGCGGTTTGATCATGCTGGCGACATTGCCGCTGGTGCCCATTATCATTCTCTCCTTCCAAAAGGCTTTCAGAAAAGTTTCCAACTCCTATCGCAAACAGGCGCGCAAACTCGCCACCACCTATCTGGATTCCGTGCAGGGACTGGGCATGTTGCGCGGGTTGAATGCGGGCGACTATCAACGCAAGGTCATTGCCGAGGAAGCGGAGGAGACCCGCAAGCATGTGATGCGACTGCTGGCGGGCAATCAATTGATCATTATTGTGGCGGACCTCTCCTTCAGTTTGGCCATGCCGGTACTGGGCACATATCTGGCTGCCGTCGGCTACCAAGACAACACCCTGAGCTTGGGTTCAGCACTGGCGTTGGTCCTGCTCTCGACCCTGCTCACGGAGCCTTTGAACCGCGTGGGCGCGTTCTTCTATATCGGTATGGGCGGAATCGCATCGCAAAAGGAGCTGCGCCGCCTGGTCGCTGCCGCGGCGGATGCAAAGGTGGCGAAGGATGCGGCGGAAGCGGCCGATGTCCAATCCACTGCCCCAACAGAAGACGCCTCGCCCGTGAAGAAGAACGGCGCGGTGGCCGTTGACATCAGCAACTTGAGCTTCACCTACCCCGGCAGCACGGGCGAGGTGTTGAGTCAGGTGAATCTGAAAGTGATGACGGGCGAAGAAGTGGCGATCGTTGGCGAAAGCGGCGGCGGCAAATCAACGTTGGTGAGTTTGATCCGCGGCTTCTACCAACCGACCTCGGGCGACATCAAAGTCGCGGGCGAAACCGTCTCGCAACACCGCGTGGGCAAAGCGCTATCGGTCGTTTCCCAAAACACCTATCTTTTCACCGGCTCCGTGGCGGCAAATTTGCGTCTCGCAAAACAGGATGCAACGGACAGCGAACTTTGGGAGGCGCTGGAAGCGGCAAATCTGGCTGCTGAAGTCCGACAGATGCCGCACCAGTTGCAAACGGAGGTTGGCGAGCGCGGGCTCGGCCTTTCCGGCGGACAAGCCCAGCGCTTGGCGCTTGCACGCGCGATTCTTTCGGGAAGCAGGATTTTGATTCTGGACGAACCCACGTCGCAAGTGGACCTGCACTCTGAAGCATTGATTCGCGAGTCCCTCTCCAAAATCAAATCGGACAAGACCTTGATCACGATCGCTCACCGCAAGGCGGTGATTGCGGGCGCCGATAAGACCTATCGGCTCGCGGATGGAAAGTTGGCGCAAGTATGACTTCAGCTCAAATCAGGAACCGCCTGTTGGCGATCGTTCAACCCGTCAAAGTTCCGCTCATCCTTTCTACGATCTGCCGCTATATCGCCCTGCTCGCAGGCATAATGCAGCTCGCATTGAGCGGTTGGATTCTCGGCACGCTCTTCCTCCATCGGCAAAATCGCGAAGCGCTCGATCTGAAGGCCGCATTAATCGGCCTAGTCATCGTCTCCGTCATCCGCGCGGTGCTGCGCTACCTCGAGCAATATGCCGGACACTATGTCGCATTCAAGTCGCTCGCCTATCTGCGCACGCTCGTCTTCGACCGTCTCGAACCGCAAGCGCCCGCAGCAACCGACGGCAAAAAGAGCGGCGACCTTATCGCCCGCGTCACGCGCGATGTGGATCGGGTGGAAGTTTTCTTCGCCCACACCATCGCCCCCGTGACCACAGCGGTTTTGATCCCCATCACCGTGGTCGCCATCTTTTGGAATCAACTCCCCCCGCCCCTCCTGATCATCATGGCATCCTCGTTTCTGATTCTCGGCCTGGTAGTTCCCAATATCGGGGCCAAGCAAGGCTCTCGAGACGCCAAAGTCATCCGCGAGCAGCGCGGATTGGTTGCGCAGCACTTGGTGGACAGCATGCAGGGAATCGGCGAAGTCCTCGGTTTTCGCGCAACACAAGCGCGCCAGGACGAGCTGGAGTCCGCCACCGCCGGCGTCAGCGCAGGCCTGCAACGCCTGGGCTACCGTTTGGCCAACCGTCGAACAGTGAGCGCGCTGAGCCGCGTCGTGGCCATGGCGCTCTTCATCGCGTACGGCATACACTGGTTTCTGAACGAATCTCACAATGCGGAAGCCGCATGGAATAGCGGAGCCCTCGGCGCACTGCTCGTGGGCCTGCTTTCCATGTTTGCAACGTGGCCGGCGCTGCTTGAAATCGAAGAAGCAGCAGCCGACCTCGATCAGGCGTTTGTCTCCGCCGAGCGCCTCTTCAGCATCATTGACGCCGAACCCGTCGTCCCCAACCGAGCGGACAATCCCGCCCTCAACTTGACCGAACTCAAATCGCGCGCCGGCATTCGCTTTCAGAACGTCAAGTTCACCTACCCCGGCCGACTCAACGCCGCTGTGGATGACGTCACCTTCGAAGTCGCCCCCGGCAGTTTCACGGGCATTGTCGGCGCCTCCGGCTCAGGCAAATCCACCATCGCTGCGCTCGCGCTCCAATTCTGGTTGCCGGATTCAGGAACCATTGAAGTCGCCGGAGTGGACATCCGCGACTTCAGCGGTCGGCAATTGCGCAATTTAGTCACCATCGTCAGCCAGCGCACCTATCTATTCAACGACACCCTGGCCGCCAACCTTCGCCTCGCGAATCCACACGCCACCGACGATCAACTCTGGCACGTATGCCAACAGGTGCTGCTCGACGACTGGCTCGGCGATCGCTCCGGCCTGCAGCGCTTCATGGGCGAAGGCGGTGAAGAAGTATCCGGCGGTCAGCGCCAGCGCATTGCCCTCGCCCGCGCCCTGCTCCGTGAAACCCCCATCATCGTACTCGACGAAATCACCTCGCAACTCGATAGCGCAACAGAAGCCGGCATTCTCCAGACCGTCGCCAAAATCAGCGAACACAAGACGATCATCAGCATCGCGCACCGCATCAAGACCGTCTCCATGGCCGACCAAATCCTCGTCATGGACCGCGGCCAGATCCTTGAACAAGGCGCGCCTGCGCAACTCCTCGCCACACCCGGCAGCATGTTCAACAGCCTCAGCCTTCGCGACATCTAGCCCACGCGCTGCCCCAGTCCCACAACTGCACAAAAATGCGAGCGCCGCGAAGCAATTCCTGGTTGCGTTTAGAAAAGAGCTTCGATAATGTCACCACTTTGACGTCCCCGTAGCTCAATTGGATAGAGCATCTGACTACGGATCAGAAGGTTGGGAGTTCAACTCTCTCCGGGGACGCCATTTCCCACTCAGCGCTCAACAGGTCTATACGAAATGTGTAGAATAAGAGCGTTCTCTGACAAATGGCGTCGGAAAGAATGGGGGCGACCAGGTTTCGACGTGTAGGTTTGAAGCTTTGGTGGCGCGCCGGGGACCCCGCTTGGCCTCGTTAAAAATGCGGGAAAACACACAAGCCAACGAAGAGCTGGCTCTCGCGGCCTAAAGTTGCCGCGACGTTTCACCCCTCACTCCTGCTCGGGGGCTGAAACGCCGACAGCAGGGCGTCCGAAGAACCGAGTACCCGGGGACTGAGGATGTATCCATCGTGGGTGCTGGCGCGGTGAATGGCCTGTCCGTAGGCAGTTCACCGGGCGAGACTTAATTACGGAACACGCGCGTAGATGCCATCGCAACGCTTATGCGGACGGGGGTTCGATTCCCCCCGCCTCCACCATACAAATTTAGGCCGTCTTGTAGTGTCCCCTCGACAGTTGGACAAGTCTGATGATTAATTTCTGCGATCATGCTGCGACCTTTCGGGTGTGGTTGTATTGCTGTGGGGTGAGATATCCGAGCGACTGGTGTCGGCGCTCCGTGTTGTAGAACTGGATGAAAGTGGCAATGGCCCGGCGGGCGTCTGCGATGTCCTTGAAGTTGTGCAGCCACGCGCATTCCTCTTAGAACGTGCGGATGAAGCGTTCACACAGGCCATTTTGTTCGGGTGTGTAGGGGGCGATGTATTCCTGGGTGAGCCCGTAGTCCCGCACCAACGCCCGATAAGCGCGGGATCCGAAGACCAACCCGTTGTCATGACACAGCCGCATTCCCGGCGGTGCGCCCCGCACCCAGCCGAAGCGCTGGATCAGGGCCTCCTCCAAAGCCAAGCGGTGGCCCCGGAAACGGAGCCAGGGGGCTAGTTATGGTTTGAGGTGAGATTCTCCCTGCGGTAGCCCTGTTGGAACGACAGGGCAGAAACGAGGAGAACAATGAAGCGGACGCGACGGAACCATAGTGCGGAGTTCAAGGCCCGGATAGCCCGGGAGGCCCTGCGGGGCGTCAAGACGGTGACGGAGATTGCCCGGGACAACAACCTGCACCCAGTGCAGGTGTCGGGCTGGAAGAAGGAGCTGGAGGAGAACATCAGCCTGCTCTTCGAGCGCAAGGGTGCGGCGGATGAGCGGTTGAAAGAGTTGGAAGATCGGTGCGCCCGGATGGAGCGGAAGGTGGGGCAACTGGTCATCGAGAAGGAATTCCTCCAAAAAAAGTGCGTGGAACTGGGGATCGAGCCATGAGGAAGCAAATGGTCGAGCAAGGGCATCCCCAGTTGTCGGTGCGCCAGCAATGCATCCTGTTGGAGGTGAACAGGAACCGGCTGGAAGCGCCGCCGGCCAAGACGACGCCGGAAGACCTGCGGATCATGCGGTTGCTGGACGAACTGCATTTGAAGGAGCCCTGCTACGGGGCACGCCGGATGAGTCTGGTCCTGGGGCGTGATCACGCCCTGCCGGCCGACCGGAAGCGGGTGGCGCGCCTGATGAGGTTGATGGGTCTCGAGGCGTGCTGGCCCAAGCCCAGAACCAGCGTGCCGGGGCGTGGACATCCGGTGTTTCCCTATCTGCTGCGGGATCTGGTGATCGACCGGCCGAACCAGGTCTGGTGCGCGGATATCACGTATATCCCCATGGCGAACGGCTATTGCTACCTGATGGCGGTGATGGACTGGTATAGCCGGAAGGTATTGGGCTGGGCCGTATCCACCACCATGGATGTGAATCTGTGCTTGGAAGCCTTCCGGATGGCGGTGCGGATGGCCGGGTGTTATCCGGAGATCATGAACACGGATCAAGGCAGCCAGTTCACCTCGCGAGAATGGGTCGCAGAACTGCAGCAATATGAAGCGCTGCGGATCAGCATGGATGGAAAGGGCCGCTGGGTGGACAATGTGTTCATCGAGCGGCTGTGGTGGAGTTTCAAATACGAGGATGTTTACCTCAAGGCGTACGAGACACCACGGGAGCTGGAGCGAGGGGCGAGTGCTTGGATGGATCGGTACAACCACTACCGGCCCCACAGTTCGCTGGACGGGCAAACCCCGGCGGCGTGCTACGCGGCGATCAGTAAGGTGGCTTGATGATCATGGATGGAACAGGAGAAATCCCTTGTCGGGAACCTGGAGAAGAGAGACAAAACAAGGCGGGGAGAGTCTTGCCGGACCATAACTAATTCCCGGCCGCCCCTGGCTCCGTTTCCGGGGCCACCGCTCATCTCAACACGACGGAATGTAGCATGTCAAGACCTGACCCCATTGCTTGGACCTGACCCCATTGCTTGCTCTCATTCTGCAACTATGTGCGGACCGACCCCTATTCCACATCTTGAAAGTGACAATATTCCGCTGCCCCGGTAAAGATCGCGCGCCGCTCTATTCCCCTCGCGGTGACGTGATACCATACACCATCCAAATTGATCCGTATCGGTCGTGACATAAACGCATCTCAACACGACGGAATGTAGCATGTCAAGACCTGACCCCATTGCGAGCGACCTGACCCCATTGCGAGCGTGTTCATCGTTTATCTGAGTTTTTCAACGGCCTTTACGGCCTGACCCCGCTCGGCGCAATTCCCCCGCTGTCGACCCGCCCGCCGAGATTGGAAACCGCAGACCGACAATGGGCGAGCCATCGCTCGGAAAGTCGCGTCGCTTCACCGATATCGCCAATACTAATCAGCCGCAACTGATTTTCTTGCTGTTTTAGGGCAGACAAGTAGAGATTAATTAGTTCTAGCCGCGAAAACTTTGCATACTGTTGCACAATAACTGCGCTGGCCAACACGGCACCCATCGCGAACCCGGCGAACATGACAAGCAAATCCTTCCTGCTCATCACAACCCACCCGTGCATGCCACTCGCTTCAGTTCGCATGAATTAATGCATAGATCGAAGTGGCTCTCACTAAAAGTAGGATCATCAAGGAGCTTTGTACCACAGCATACTTCACATGCTGTAGCGGAACCCTGACAGTGGGCACCTGGGTCCAGAAGCATGATTATTTCTACACCGAATCGGCAGCAGCGTTCTCGGAATGAATTTCCCGCCCCGCAAATTCTCTCGGGAGGATCGATCCAGCATCCAAACGTCGGATCAATTGGTTCGTTTTGACCTCCACCACCTGAATTGTCCAGACCGAATGGATCGAATTCAGAGATTGGGCGATTTTCTACATAGACGTATAACGGTTTCAGAGCTGCATTCCGGAACTGTCTCTCGATTTTTCGCTTATCTTGCCAATCAGGGTTGGCCAACTGAAGTCGTAAGAATGATTCGTCGCTGACAGGATCCCTATTGAGCCACCTTCCCAACTGCGGTGAGTAGTATCTGAAGCCGTAATAATTCAGCCCGACTGCGGCATCGAATTCCTTTGAAGAGAACTGATAACGCGGGACATAGGAGCCGGAGTTCAGCATCACTTTGCCGAAGGGGCTGTATTCGAGGTGTGAGACGAGGGCGCCGTCCGCATCCGTGCAAGCGATGACGTTTCCATTGGCGTCGTAGTGATAGTAGACCGTAGAGGTCGCGGAGGTTGAGCACGACAGGATGCCACCAATTCCACCGGCACCGCCGAGCGTGTCGTCATAGCGGCAGGTCATCACGACTTGCCCATCTTTGCGCACTTCTTTGAGCCGGTCGGCGTTGTCCCAGACGTATTCAAATTGTCCGTCCGTGGTCATGTTTCCATTCGCATCATAATCATACCCCGCGTTTCGGGCAACCACGGACACCTTCCTCGTGGCGGCGAAAATGGTCTGTCCGCCGACCGTACGCAACGTGGCGGTCAGTCCGTTCACTGCAACCTCGCCATCCTGCGGGTCGGCCAGGCCTCGCTCGCCCCGCTCGCATCGTCTCACGCGTCAATATTGAATATCTAACGACCAACACCTCTCGCGCCCGACTCGCACACTTCCAAGCATCCGCCTATCATCCCCACCTGCTCATGCCTTCTCCCAAAAGGTAGGGCGGTTTGGCTCAAACCGCCGCCACTCGTCCCGGCAATACCCCCTCGCTCACACCCGAACCCGCTCCGGCGCGTTGGGCCAACGCGCCCTACCCACACCGTCCCGCGAAATCTTTCTCAAAAGGTTGGGGGGGCTCAAACCACCGCCACTCGTTCCGGCGAAACCCTTTCCCTCAGGCCCGATCTCTTCAGAATACGAACCAAACTGGATAGAATCAGGCGATAGAGAGTGATCAAGTAGGCTGGCGGCGAATCACAGTCTCGTCAATCGCGCTCACCGGTCCCTCGTTCTCTCTCATCACAAGTTGATAGCCCTTCCCCAATTTCGTGGCCTCCAAGCGGCACAGCCTTGTCGCTCGCCCCAGCCTCGGCACACTGCCGCCAGCGCACGCGCAGATGGCCCTCGATTGACCGGTCATATATTATCATGAGATACATTCACACATGAAAGCGATGGCCGACTGTATGGGCTTTCAGCGGGACAGGCAATCTGGAGGTTCCTTGCGATGAGTTGGACATTCTGGGCATTTCTCGCGGCTGGATTCGCCGCGTTGACCGCAATTTTTGCAAAAGTTGGCGTCGCAAACGTGGACAGTGATCTTGCTACGCTTTTGCGCACTACTGTTGTGCTCGCGCTCCTCGGTCCATTCGTCCTCTTAACGGGCAAGTGGTCCAACCCACTCTCTCTGCCACCCCGCACGTTGGTCTTTCTCGCTCTTTCTGCTATCGCAACGGGCGCATCATGGGTTTGCTACTTCCGAGCATTACAAGCCGGCCCCGCCTCGCTGGTCGCACCCTTGGATAAGCTCAGCGTCGTGTTGGTTGCTTTATTTGCATTCGCATTTCTTGGAGAGCGACCCAGTCCGCTGGCGTGGCTTGGCATTGTATTGGTTTCCATCGGCTCAATCGTTATTGCCTTTGCGGCTGCGCGAGGAGGCGCCTGAACTTTCGCTCCTATCCGGTCCGCTTTCCAAGTCTGCCCGAATGGCGGACTTTTTAGCGTCATTCCATTTGAGGCAATATATGACATCAAAACGGGTGAAAAATCGCTTGAAGTGAGTCCGTGCGCGGGCTAGATTTGCGCTTCTTTATTGCGGGAGTAGCTCAGTGGTAGAGCGTCACCTTGCCAAGGTGAATGTCGTGGGTTCAAATCCCATCTCCCGCTCCACTTTTATGCCGTACGCGGCTTCGATTCCCGACGTGAAGAATCTCTTTTTTATTCTGGCCTTGTTCCTCGGAATCGCAATCTCTTCCGCCTCGGCGCAGCAAGGTCTGGAGGAAAACATCGCAGAAGCCTACAAGGTCTCCATTCAGGCTGATCTCGCGCGCGACCGCGAAGCGTTTGCAGACGCGCAGCGCCTCTATGGTGAAGCGGCCGATCTTTACAGCGCCATTGCACAGAAAGACCCGAATTGGCAGGCTTCGGTTATCCAGCACCGCATCGCCTACTGCCGCTCGCAACTGGAGGCGGTAAAAGGCCGCACGGGATCCGGCCCCTCAGCCGATGCCCTCGCTGCCACAGCCGATGTGGCCTTGGCCGAGGCGCAACAGCGTATCGCGCAGCTCAGCGTGGAGAACGAAGCGCTCCGCGAAGAGAATCAGAAGATCAAGGAGACGCAAGTCTCGCTCGAAGCCGATATGGAGGCCGTTCAGAAGGCGCGCCTTGAAGCGCCGGAACTCGCAGCGGCTCAAAACGAGGCCCGAGCACTCCTCGAACAAATCACCCTGATCTCCAATCAACTCGTCGCCATTGATCTGCAATATCGAGAAGCCACCAATCAGTTGATGGAGGCGCGCGCATCAGCAGACGGGTTGCAGGAACAGCTCAAACAGGCCAAGGCGGACTCGAAGGAACTGGAAAAGCTGCGCAAAGCAAATGAGAAGCTCGAGAAAGACCTGAAATCGGCCCGCGACTCCGCAAAGAAGAAGCGGGGCGAGGCCGAAGCAGCGGCCGAGACTGAGTGGGAGTCCCTCAAAACCAGCCTGCAGGCTGAGCTGAACGACTGCCGAACCGCGGGGGAGGCCCTCACGGCCCAACTCGCCACCGCCCACGAGCAAGCTGCGGCCTTTTCCGGAAACGCCAAGGACGATGATGCACTGCCGAAGATCAAAGCCGACCTCGAACAGGTTCGCGCCGCGCTCAACGAATCGAGCCGCCGCATCGCCGAATCGCGCGCCGCCGCCCTACAACTGCTCCAGTCCGCTCCCACTCCGGCAAAATAGTCCGCGCCCGGCCAACAAAGCCTTCAACGCGGCGGCGGCTGCGCTGTCGAAACAGCCCAGCGATCAGCGAGCGCATGAAACTTGACGCACTATTCGCGAAAATCTAGGGTTCTCGATTCGTGTCGGTATACTTCATCTCAAAAACCTTGTAACGCAATCTATTATGGCCAAAAGTGTTGACGAAAAAATCGCGGCGGCAGTCAAGACGGTTCAATCCGTAGACGGCGACAGCGCCGAAACTCCAAACACACCCTTCTTTCGCCGTGCGGATTGGTGGGCGTTTTGGATCACCTTCCTCATCTCATTCGGCGTCTATTTCTATACCAATGCGCCCACGGTCACACTGGAAGACTCCGGCGAACTAGCCGTCGGCTCTGACTATCTCGGAGTACCCCACCCGCCCGGCTATCCCATTTGGACTCTCGTCACGTGGTTCTTCCAGTGGATATTCCATTGGGTTCGCTACTACGGTCAACCGGACGGGAACGTGACCTTGGTTCTGCGATCGCTCCACGATGTATTCGTCGGCGAGGGATTCCAAGGCCATCCCAATCCCGCCTGGTCGGTCGGGCTCTGCTCAGGCTTTTTTAGCGCGCTGGCCGCTGCACTGCTCGCGCAGCTCATCAGCCGATCAGGGGCGGATATTCTGCGCGGGCTCGGCAAATCGGTTGAGAAACTCAGCAAGAGCGCGGTGCGGGGCATCGGCGGCGTGGCGGGAATCGTCGGCGGCTTGTTGTTTGCCTTCAGCCCCGTTCTCTGGTCGCAGGCGACCATTGTTGAGGTGTACGGCCTCAATGCATTTTTCATGTCTCTTACGATGCTGCTGATGTACCGCTGGATGTGCCGACCGCACGAGGACAAGACGCTCTACATCACCGCCTTTGTTTTCGGCCTCGGCCTCACGAACCACCAAGCGCTTCTCTTCATGGCGCCCGGCTTGCTTACCGCCATTGCCTTGCGAGACCGAGAGCTATTTCGCGATTGCCTCGCGGGCTCGCTCTGGCTGATCGCCGCAGTCGTCTTCGCCCTCGCCTATCGAATGGGGGTGGTCACACAGCCTCAGTCTATTCAACAAAAGCAAATGCTGATGATTGTCGGCGCCATTTTCCTCGCCGCGCCCATCGCGGTGTTTTTTATCGAGCGTCGCCTGATGACCGAGTGGAAGCGCGTTGCGATTCTGGCAATCGCGGCAGGACTCGGCCTCTCGTTCTACGCCTATCTCCCCTTTGCGTCCGAGCAAAACCCGCCCATGAATTGGGGCTATCCGCGAACCCCCGAGGGTTTCGTTCATGCCGTCTCGCGTGGGCAATACGAGAAGATTGATCCTTCTGCCAACTTCCGAGATGCCATTGCGCGCCCCGCCTATTTCGCCAAGATGCTGGAAGACGTGATTGTGGACCCCATCGGCTACGTCTCCGTCGTGGCACAATTTAGTTGGGGCATTTCCCTCTTCGCCCTGCTCGCGCTGATCGCCATTCCCATGGTGTTCCTCAATAACCACGCGCGGGCGCGAAATCCCACCGGCGAGGCGGGCGGAAAAGCGCCCCTGCTCTGGGTTGGCGCATTCCTTGCGCTCTTCATCGTGCCGCTTCTGTGCGTTGCAATTTTCACGCTGGCATTCCCCATCCCCGCGCCGCTCATCGTCGTGATCTGCGGGATTCCCATCTGCCTTTTCCTCATTCGAATCCACCACTGGTTCGAAGAGAGCCAATTGGGCGGCGGCATGCGGTGGATCATTACCAGCTTCGTCACATTCCACGCGCTCACCGTGATCTTCCTCATTTTCCAGTGGCCCAAACTGGACGTGCAAACCCTCTTCATCGGCCGCGTGCAATACATTCAATCCCACGCCATCTGGGCCATTTGGATCAGCTATGGCATCCTCTTCCTTATCGCCCGACTCAACTCCTGGGCGGATGGCAACCGGGCCTTCTTGACGGCCTTCTGCACACTGGCGCTCGTGCTGCCATCGGTGCCTCTCCTCAAGAACGCATACGACAAACAATTCATCCAGCTCGTCGGCGGCGCCGAACAGAATGGGCACGATTTCGGATGGCAATTCGGCGCCTGGCAACTGGAGGGGGCGAACGCCATTCTCTCCGAAATTTCAGAGGAAGAGCGAGCCGCGTTTCCCAATCCCGAATATCCTCCCCGCATGACGACCAACGCAGTCTTCTTCGGTGGAACCGACCCCGGGCGATTCGTCCCCACCTACATGATCTACTCGGCGCACTTCCGCTCCGACGTCTACCTCATCACGCAGAACGCGCTGGCCGACAACACCTACATGAACGTCATGCGCGACCTCTACGGCGACTCCATCTGGATCCCCTCGCAGCAGGACAGCAATTTCGCCTTCCAAAAATACGTCGAAGATGTCCGCGCGGGCCGCATTCAAGCGGGCGCAGATGTCTCCTTCGAAGGCGGTCGTGTCAGCGTGCAGGGCGTACAGGGGGTCATGGCCATCAACGGGATTCTCGCCCAGATGATTTTCGAGGCCAACAAGAGCAAACACGACTTCTATGTCGAAGAGAGCTACGTCATCCCATGGATGTATCCCTACCTCACCCCGCACGGCTTGATCATGAAGATCAACAAAGAACCGGTGCCCGGGCTCACGCCCGAAATGGTGAAGAACGACACCGAGTTCTGGGATTGGTACACAAAGCGCCTCCTCGCCAATCCGAAATTCCTGCGCGATGTGGTCGCGCGCAAGACCTTCTCCAAGCTGCGCAGCGCAATCGCCGGACTCTATGCCTATCGCCGCATGTTCAACGAGTCTGAACACGCCTTTCAGCAAGCCATCGCACTCTATCCGATCAGCCCCGAGGCCAATTTCCGCCTCGCGGATATTGAGATGCAACAGTTCCGCTTTAGCAGCGCGCGCGAAGTGATTGAGGCGTTCCTCAAAGAAGACCCGGCCAACGATCGCGTGGCCGAATTCCTGAACCAAATCCGCCAACTCGAATCCCTCGACAACCGACGCCGCGAGCTCGAGCCCAAGATGCAAACGGGCGCCGACATCAACACAGCGCTGGAATTGGCCAACATCTATCGCCAGATGAACATCATGCAGCTCTTCGAAAATCTCACGATGAACATCCTCCGGCAGGAGAATGTCCCGCCCGCGGTCATCCTCCAAGTCGCCGAGCTCTACTCCACCACACAGCGCGGCGATCTTCTCGCCGTCGCCTTGGAGCGCTATCTCCAAAAGGAGCCATCCAATCCGCGCATCTGGTTCGATCTCGCCGCCGTACAGGCCCAACTTCGGCGCACCAATGAATCGGTGCAGACACTCAGAAAGGCCATTGAATTGGGCGGCGAGTCCGTGCGCGATATGGCGCGAAAAGATCAGCGCTTTGATCCCGTTCGAGGCGCGCCAGCATTTCAATCGCTCGTTCCGGCGCCGCAATCGCGCGCCGAACTCCCAATCAACTTCAGTATTCCGGGCCTTTAGCCGCCGCCTTCACGCGGCTGGGGTTTTTCTCCCAGCCGCGTGAAGTTGCCGCCTCCCACTGCCCCACAAACGCGGCGCAAACGGGGCGCCCCCTCCCGCGCTCCGCGCGATTTCCCCTCACATCCATCGCCAAAGTCTGTATGATCGCGGCATTCATGAATCGAGCGACCTCCAGATTGCCGGCTATTCTGTGGGCGAGCCTGCTACTCCTCGCCGTCGCTCTCTTCCTCGGTTCGGGCTGGCGCGAGCCGTGGCTGCTATTTTCCCCCGAATCCCGCAGCATCTTGACCCTCCGTCTCTGGCGCGTCCTCTTGGGCGCCGTTTGTGGCGCTTCGCTGGCCGCCGCGGGCGTTGTATTGCAGGCCATTCTTCGCAACCCTCTCGCGGAACCCTATATCCTCGGCATCTCCGCCGGTGCTGGCGTTGGCGCGGCAACGGCAATCGCGCTGGGAGGCTTTGCGCTTGGAGCCTTTCTGCTTCCGTTCGGCGGGTTCGCGGGCGGGGTTCTGAGTCTGCTGGCCGTCTATCTGCTCGCCCGCGTTGATTCGCGCACCGCTCCGCACACACTGATTCTGGCCGGTGTGGCGTGGGGTGCGCTCTGCAGCAGTATTCTGATGTTCTTTGTCTCGCGCTCAAGCGCGGAAGGATTGCATGCGGTTTCATGGTGGTTCCTCGGCGACCTACAAGTCAACGACCCACAACTCGTCGTTGTGGTGGCTGCGATCAATGCCGTCGGAATCCTCGCCATCGCCGCGCAAGCGCGCGCGCTCGATGCCCTGACCCTCGGCGACGACCTCGCTTCCCATCTCGGTCTCCATGCGGAGCGCAAGAAGCTGATCCTGCTAGGCTTGTCTACCCTTGTCGCATCCAGCAGCGTCAGCGCATGTGGCTTGATCGCCTTTGTGGGCCTCATTGTTCCGCACGTCGCGCGGAGCTTGGTCGGCCCGGAACATCGCCGTCTCATCCCCGCATCGCTGGCCCTGGGCGCAGCGTTTCTCGCCATCACGGATGGCCTCGGGCGCATCCTGTTTTATCCCGTCGAAGTGCCCGTAGGCATCTTCACCGCCTTGATCGGAACACCCTTCTTCCTCGCCCTGCTGCGCCGGAAGCGACGCGCAATGTGGAGCCACGCGCCATGAACGAGCCAACGCCACCCCTTTCCGCGCTGGGCCTGACCGGCGGCTATCGGAAGACAGAAGTCCTCCACGACATCTCGCTGACGGCGACACCGGGCGAAGTCCTGGGCCTGCTCGGACCGAATGGCGCGGGCAAGACCACCCTGCTTCGAATCCTGAGTGGCGTCCACGCGCCGTGGTCGGGTCGCGTGCTGCTCGGCGAGCGCCCGCTTTCGAGCTTCGCTCCGCGAGAGCGTGCCAAGCAAATCGCATTTGTCCCGCAGGGCGTCACCATTCCCGTCCCGTTCACCGTTGCCGATGTCGTGGCGATGGGCCGCCTCCCCTACACCAGTGGATGGGCGCGCCTCTCCGACGATGACGAAACGGCCATTGCCAAGGCGCTCGATGATGTCGGATTGGGTGCAAAAGCGAACACCTCCATTCACGACCTGAGCGCCGGCGAACAACAACGCGCCCTCCTCGCCCTCGCCCTCGCGCAACAGCCGCGTGTTCTTCTCCTGGACGAGCCGACCGCCCACCTCGACCTCCATCACGCATGGAACTTGATGCGCCTCGTCGGCAATCTCGCGCGGGAACAGCAGCTCGTCGTCATCCTGACCACACACGATCTGACGCTCGCAGCCGAAACCTGCACGCGCCTTGCCCTCCTCGAAAAGGGGCGGCTCGCCGCTGAAGGTTCACGCGAACACGTGCTGCGCTCCGACCTCTTGACGCAGGTGTATGCTCATCCCCTCGCCGTCACCATCGCGGACAACCGTTGGTGGATTCATCCCGCAGCTGTCACATCATCCGGGCCGGATGATCACGGGCCTGGCGCGCCGACGCGGTGACAGCAGATCGGGCCGCTGCGAGACATAGCTCGGCAAACCGCGCCGGCCCAACAACGCCTATAGCAGTCCGTAGTGCTGAGCAGCCCAATAAGCGCCGTGATTCACAGCAAGCGCGTAGAGCGCGGCGAAAACATCGTCAATCACAATGCCGACGCCGCCCTTGAGCCGCTGCAGGCCATTGGCGGGCCAAAACTTCATGATGTCGAAGAAGCGATTGGTCAAAAAGGCGAAGCCCATCACGAGGAGTCCGTGCGGGTGATCCCAGACCGGCAGGCCAATCATGCAAATGGGAAAAGTCAAATACTCATCGGCAACACACGGCTTGGGGTCTTTGCGCTGAGTAACATCTTCCACGGCCTGACTCAAAGGGATCGCAATCAGCGTGCACACAATCGCGGCGACGATCTGGCCCGGAACGTCAAAGCGAGTGTTGATCCACCACGCGAGCGGCAACCCCAAGAGGCAGCCAACTGTGCCCGGTGCAAAGGGGCTATAGCCGAGGCCAAACCCACTGCCGATAAATGCGAGAATTTTTTTCATTCATCACCACCCAGTTTGAACTCGTACTCCAACAAATTCTGTCGAGGCCGCACCCAAATCTGCAAGATTTTCTGCGGCGCCATGGCATCAATCCACGCTTTCGCTTCATTGAGCTTCTGCCGCATCTCCTGCGATCCTTGGGGATTTTCGACCAACAATTTCAGCGACCATGCTGTCACAGCCAGTCGCAAAAGTTTCGCGCCCTCTTCCAGATTGACCCACAGATACCCAAGCGCGTGATGATCGCGCATGCGCTGCGCGCCTTGCGACAACACCGATTCCGCGCCTCCGGCATTTTGCTGCGCTTCGCGCAGGAGCTTTGTCAACGTCTCGAGATTGCTCGAAAAGGCGAGCGACTGCTGCATGGGAACATACGCGATTCGCTCCTTGGCATCTCCACTCGCATACGGTGAGCGGCCGGTCGACTCAATCGCAAAGACGCGCTGCGTGCCGACCGAAACGGGCTGCGGAACCAAGCCCCACGGGGTCGCCGCATTGAGGCGATCAAACGCGCTTCGCATCCCCTGCGCCGCCCGAACGGGGTCAGCCGATGTGACCGCCGCGAGCAGAGCTGGCAAGCGCACGGCCATGAAGCGGCCGCTATACGCTCCTCCAACAAGCGCTAACGCAACAGAACCCGATTCGTCACCGCGCAGAAGGGTCTCCACCTCTCGACCCACCGGACTCTTCAGCGCCCCGTCAAGCCACCATCGAGCGAGCGCACGGTCCACGATCAGCGCTGCGGCGGGGTGTTCGCCGAGAAGACGCGCAAAGTCATCCAACTGATTTGCCGACGGCGCAGGCGTCGAGAGCGTCGGCGCACTCGGAAGGTACAACTGCCCCGCAAGAGCCCCGCCCGATTGCAGATTCACCGCGTAGTGAATGCGCGGCCCCCATCCATTGCCCTGCGGCATTCGCACCCAGCCCCAATCCAGCGCATCGCGAGTGAGTGCGCTGCGCGCCTCCGCGTCCTCGGCAAGCGAGGGCAAATGGCCGTCGTAACACATCAACACATCTTCAATGCCCAGCGTGTCGGGTGCGATGCACCCCACCAACATGCCCTCCACAAGCGCAAAGGTGATCCGTGTGCCATCCGCAAGGCCTTGGGGCGTCCACACCCAAACATTCCAACCATTTCGACTCGCCGCACGGCGAAGATTGGGGTCCTTGATGGAATTGAGCATCCAGCGAAAACGCTGACTTCGACCGCCCACCCACGAGCCAAATACCCATGCCGGTCGCCCCGTGGCCCGCAGCTCCGGCACGTAGGCGAGCACCACCTCATCGTGCGCGAGCAATTCGAGGAACTTTCGCGTGTCTTCACTTTGGGCCAGTTCCTCCCACTCTTCCGACTCCACCTCGAGGGCGCTCGCCAAACTGGCCAGTAGCGGATTCGAAGAAATCGTGTCCCACCGCGACGCCAGATTTTCGTGCGAGGTCAACCACGAAGCCTGAGCGGGGATGGCGCGAAATAGCGCCTGCGGATTGTGAGGCACATAGAACGCCCACCAGATCGTGGCGAGACACCCCGCCAGCAGCAAGACCCAGAAAGAGAGTGGACGCCGTTTCATGCCTTGATGGAGCCGACCCAATCGGAAAGCGACGCGATGCCTTCCTTCTCCAGAAAATCGCCAATTCCCGCGGCGACGCGAAGCGCAGTGTCGGGATAGACAAAACTCGCCGTTCCGACCGCAACGGCACTTGCGCCCACCAACAGGAACTCCAATGCATCCCTCGCGCAGGAAATACCACCCATAGCCACGACGGGAATCTCAACCGCCTGGGCGGCCAGCCACACCAATCGCAGTGCAATCGGCTTGATGGCGGGCCCGCTCAGCCCACCCGTCTTGTTCGCTAAAATGGGGCGGCGCGTGTCCAGATTCACCGCCAGTGACGGGAAGGAGTTGATCAGCGAAATCGCATCGGCGCCACAAGCCTCGGCGCAGCGCGCGTACTCCGCGATGTCGCTCACATTCGGCGCCAATTTGGGAATCAGCGGAAGCCGCGTCGCACTGCGAATCGCTTTCACCACACGCTCAAACATCTTGATATCCGTTCCGAACACCGCGCTTCCTTCCTTGATGTTCGGACAGGAGACATTCACCTCGAGGCCCGCTATCCCAGGAACCGAATCAAACCGCGCGGCGACTTCAGCATACTCCTCGATCGTTTTGCCCCAGATATTCACCACCACCGGCGTATCGTAGGTGCGTAGAAACGGCATATACTCGCGGACAAAGCCATCCACGCCCGGCCCCGGCAATCCGATCGCATTGAGCAAGCCGCTGGCGACTTCGGTTGTGCGCGGCAATTCGTTGCCCTTCGTCGGATGCAGGCAGATGCCCTTGACGACAATCGCGCCGAGTTGATTGATGTCCACCAAGTCCGCGTACTCAGGGCCGTATCCGAAGGTGCCCGATGCGGTCATCACCGGATTTTTCATGCGGATGCCACCGATGTTCGTCGAGAGATCGGGCTTCACGCCAGCTCCTCCCAGAGAATATCGCGCGAGTTGAAAACAGGCCCTTCGCGACACGCGCGAGCCCAGGTCCACGACTCGCCATCTTTCACCTTCAGCACACACGTCAAACACGCGCCGACGCCGCAGCCCATGTTGTTATCCACCGAGGTCCAGGCCGGGCAGTTGCGCTCTTCCGCACGCCGCGCCGCCGCCTTGAGCATGCCGCCCGGTCCACAAACAAATAGCTCCGGCGAGTGCGCGCTTCCTTCTCGCGCCCACCACGCATCCAAGGCATCGGTCACCAATCCGCGCTGCCCCAAACTGCCATCCTCCGTGGTCACGAGAACCTTCCATCCGAGCGCCTCAAACTCCGGCACGCACAAAATGTCCTGTGCGGAGCGGCCGCCGAAAAATGCGACGCCTTTCACGGGCGATCGCTGCGCGACCAGATAGAGAGCCGCCATACCATAGCCTCCCGCGATGAGCACGGGGAAATGCCCTGCGCTCACTTCGGGAAAGCCGTGTCCCAACGGCCCTAGAATGCTCAACGACTCGCCCGGCTCAAGATACTGCAAGGTGCGCGTGCCCTTGCCGACGTCTTTGTACAGGATCGAAAGCGACTCTCCATCCGCGCGAAAGATGCTGAACGGACGGCGGAGAATACACTCCTCCAAATACGGCACCTTCACGTGAATGAACTGGCCCGGCTGCACCCGCGCGGCTACGCCAGGCGCGCGCATCTGCAAAAGATTGTAGCTCCCTTGGATCGGAGCATGCGCGATGACGGTGGCCTGTTCGAGTTGCATAGATAGAGAATGGCGAATGTCGCTTGTTTGGCCTGTGCGGTCAAGTGGTGGACGCGGAATTGCGAGAAAAGTGCTCATATCCGCCGTTCGTGAGTTCGACAAGTTCCTGCCCCCCACGGTGCAAGCAAATAGGCCCCGCACCCCGCCCAATGAGCCCGATGGCGGTGACGCGCAAATCGAAACGCTCGCGCCAGGCGTGGAAGAAGGACTCAACCCGACGGGGCCGAACAGTGAAAATCAACTCGAAGTCCTCGCCGTCAAATAGAGCGCGACGCAGGGGATCACGCGGGGTCTTCATGGCGCGAGCCGCGCTCGCAATCGGAATGCTCGCCGCGTCCAGATCCACATGGACACCGCTGGCCTCTGCGAGGTGAAAAAGATCCGTCGCCAAGCCATCGCTGACATCTATCGCCGCCGTTGCCCAGTTGCCGGCGGATAGCCACTGGCCCTCCCTCACGCGCGGTTCGAATCGCAAATGCTTTCCGCGAATGCTGCCTCCGAGCGCGCCGGTCACCATCACGACATCACCCGGTTTCGCCCCGCTCCGCGTCAATGCGCGGCCGCGCGGAAGTTCACCGGCGCCAAAAATATGAAGAGCCAACTCCGATGCGGTCACCGTCTCGCCACCCACGACACTCACACCGAACGCTTCGCACAAATCCCGCAACCCTTTGTAGATGCCCTTCACCCGCGAGACGGGCGTCCGACCTGGCGCCGCAAGACTGACAAGCAAGTGGCGCGGAGTGGCTCCCATGGCCGCGAAATCGCTCAAAACGCGAGCCGCCGCTTTGTGCCCAATCCAAAAGGGAGCCGAATCGGGCAGGAAGTGCACATTTTCGACGATCGCATCGGCTTTCAAGACGACCTCGCGCCCCGGGCGCGGACGCACCACAGCCGCATCGTCGCCGGGGCCGATGAGAACCGCGGGATCCGAATAAGGTGCCCCCATCAGCAAGCGGATCAGCTCACGTTCTCCAACTGCATCCAGCGTCTTTTCTCTTCTCATGGCATCGCCAGCAAAATAGCCACAGTGATTCCGTTAAAGCACGCGTGCATGGCAATCGCCACCGCAAGCGAACCGGTCAGGATATAGGCCGATCCGAGCGCAAACGCAAAGGCGAAAAGTGTTCCAAAGGATGGGAGATGCCCGTGAATCGCGGCGAAAAGGAACGATGTCAACAGGAGCCCCGCCCACGCGCCAAAACGGCGGGCCACGACCGGAAGGATGATGCCGCGAAAGAGGACCTCCTCAAAAAGTGGCGCGAGGCAAACGGCAAGAAAGACGAAATAGATCTTCGCCCAGCGGTTTGGCTCATCGGCGATGGCCAACGCCACATCCTGTAGCGACGGTTGATGGCCCAACAAATTGAGGACCAGATGAAAGAGAAGCGTGATCCCCAGCAGGGCGGGAATGGACGCCAGCAGCGCGAACAGACCCTTCGTAAAATCCACCGGCAGCCGGGCGCCCGAAAATCCGAATGCGTCGCGCCAAGTTCGGCGCTGCTTCGCGAGGTGGAAGGCAACCGCGCTCAAACCCACCACATGAAAGAGCAGGCTCTGGAGAAAAAGCAGACCCGATTCCTGCGATATCCCCACCCTTGCCATCAGAGCCGTCCAGGGTTGCTGCAGCAGAAACACGCACGCGAATCCTATCGCAAGAATGGCCAATAACCGCCACACATCCGCGGCGTGCCAGGGCCGATCCAGCAGCCGTGCCAACGCGACGCGCAGCGGAGGGGGCTGGCGTCGCCAGCGCGCGGCCAATCCACCCAGCACGGCGAAACCGGCAAGGGTCAGTACAAGATAGAAAAGTCCAATCGCCCCCGCGCGCTGCATCAACTCGGACTCCAGCGGGGTCGCCTGGATCGCCTCGGCCTGAGCAAGAATCAGCATGTGCCAATCATGCGGAGGGCGACTCGGCTGTCTCGCGAATCACATAGATCGGCTTGTTTTGCGATTCGTGATAGGTGCGAATCTGCATTTCGGCCAGCAGCCCCATGCTGATGAACTGCATGCAGAACGCCATCAGCATCAGTGGGGTGATGACCCAGAACGGCCGCTTCAACAGAAAAGGATCGGCCAGATGGAAAACGCGGTCCACAACCAATGCGCCGAGCATCAGCGACGCAAGGCCGCCGCAAAGCAATCCAATTCGGCCAAATACTTGAATCGGACGCGTGCTATATTGCAGCAGAAACTTCACAGTCATCAAATCCAAGACGACTCGGAATGTCCGCGAAATACCGTACTTCGATTTACCAAATTGGCGTGCATGGTGATTGACGACCACTTCATCTATGCGCCCTCCCACCCAACTGGCCAACGCAGGAATGAAGCGATGCATCTCGCCATACAAGTGCACGTTCTTGATCACATCGCGCCGATACGCCTTTAGCGTGCACCCGTAGTCGTGCAGCGCCACGCCCGTCATCCGGCTGATCATGCCATTGGCAATGATGGAGGGAAGCCGCCGATTGATGAAGGTATCCTTTCGATTCTTCCGCCAGCCGCTGACCACATCGAATCCCTGATCCACCCGCTCCAGCAGTTTCGGAATGTCCGCAGGGTCATTCTGCAAGTCGGCATCGAGTGTGACCACCACATCGCCGCGCGCGGCCGCAAATCCAGCGCTCATGGCCGCGGTCTGTCCGAAGTTGCGGCGGAACCGAATTATGCGCAAATGAGGGATTCGTTTCGTCGCCGCCACCAGATACTCCCACGTGCGATCCGAACTCCCATCGTCCACGAGGATCATTTCGTAACTGCGGTTCAGCCCGGAAAGGGAGGCGTGAAGCTTATCGCAAAGGAGATTTACGCTCTCGTCCTCATTGTATACGGGGATGACGACGGAAACGGCGGGCGCTGATGGATCTGGCTGCATGGCGGGATAATGCGAAAGCGTCTGCCCTGACGCAACCCCGAACACGTCACCGAATCAGTGTAAACGTGAATTCGCCCTCGCTCGTCTGGCGAATATAGCGCTGGGGCAGATTGGAAAAACGCTCCGGATGCCACGTATGGGATACATTAATCCCCTCGGTCCACACCGTGTGGACGGTGGTCAGATTTTGCCGCTCGAACGTGGTGCTCTCCAAACTGGTCGAAAGAGTCACGGGAACGACACGACCCTCCGCCACATCCAGCACCCGGGCGGGCGAAGCGTTGCTCGGAATAAAATTGCTTGGCGCATTCCCATAGATCGCAAGCGAGTTGAAGTCATAATCCTCGCGGGCAATGAAATTGGTGGTGACTCCCGCCATCTCGGTGCGAATTACGCGCAACACGCCATCCGATTCCACATCTGCATTAACTTCCACTTGTCTGGCGCCATCCACAATTTTCGAGCGGATTTTCAGCACACTTCCGTTCGTCGAATACGTGACGGATAGATCCTCTGCCAAGCGATGATGGGCGACAAACACGGGCAGTTCGGCAGCAAATTCTGAACGGGCCGTCAGCGCGCCGTCTGCAAACGCAAGTGTCACCTGCTGAGTGGCAACGCGGCTCCCTCGGAAATCCACGGTGTAGGAAAGAGTCTGTGCACCTGCGACACTCGCCCACGCAAGCCAGAGCACCGCGAGGCACAGCCCCCTTTTCAGGGGCTGCGCCACACAAATGCGGCTTGTGCCTGCGTGCATCTCCACGACTCTCCCCTCTCGCGCAGGGCCTCTATTGGCCCTGCGGATAGACGGTGACCTTGAAGAGCTTCACCGGATCGTCCGGATTGTTGATCGGAAGGATGCCCGTCGTGCTATTGTTCGTGCCCAGCACCGACCACCCGAAGGCGTTCCCCACCAAACCCGTCGCCGAGTGAATGACGTAGATGCGCGGGGACACGCCCGCCTTGTCCACCTGAACATTCACAGTCTGGCCCGACAGAGTGATCGCTTTGATCTGCGGGAACGAAGCCGAATTGGTAGGTGACGTATCCGCCCAGAACTCTTCTTCGTTTGTGATGCCATCATTGTCGTAATCTTCCGTCGGAGCGCCATTGGGGCCATCCGGGTCCACTCCATTGTCCTGCGCCCACTGCTCATAAGCCGTGGGGTCTTGATTCTGCGGCAACACCGTGATGGTGATGAGCTTCTCATCAAAGCCGTCAATGCCCTGTGCTTTGAACAGGAAGGAATGCGGCCCGATCTCCGAAGCCACCGGCGAGAACGTGAAGTTCGTGCCGCTGAAGCTCCAATGATCCGGGGCAAGCGTGCTCTGCACACTCAGCGTCACGACATCGGCAGGCTCCTTCGTGAACGTCACAGCGAAGGAGAGCGTGTTGCTCACATTCACGGAGCGGTTCGACAATCCCGTGAGAACGGGTGGGGCAAGCCGGGGTTCATCGCGGAACATGTCGTTGACATTCGTCGGGGTCATGCCCGCCGTGATGTCGAGAAGGCGGATATACTGCACTTGACCACCGTAGAACGACGCGTTCGTATGGAAACCGACGTAGATGCCTTCCGAGATGATCTTGCTGCCCGGATAGTTCGATGGCCACAAGGTCTGGACAGGATTCGTCGAGGCGATGTCAACAACGTTATAGAGGTGGGTCGGATTAATACCGAACCAGTTGTTGCCATCCACTGTGGCGTCCACCTTGAAGCTCGCCGCGCGCGATTGATTCGCGCGGAAGTCGTTGTTCACAAATGCGAACACGACATCCTGCGTGGCCGCCGAAACACCCGGCTTCTGGAATTTCGCGACGGCAAAGATATCCGGGTTCCAATTCGTCGTCGCCTTGTCCGCCAGGAAGTAATTCTGTTGCGAGCGCAGCGCGGGCGAGTTCATGCGGGCCCAGTTGATGCGATTGTAGGTCGCGCGCAACTGAGACGACCACGACGCATTCCAGATATTCGTCATGTGGTTGTATCGCTTGAAGTGCGGAATGGACTTGCCGAAGTTCAATTCGTAGCGCGCGAAGTTGTTCTTCGCGTCAATCCCGAAGTCCGACCGCGCATTGTAATTGGTGTAGTCGTTCTGCGCTCCGCTTTCCTGGCCATAGAACAGCATCGGAACGCCATCCATGGCGCCGTTGATGGCGTAGGCGTAGGCGAGGCTCCACTGATCGTCCGTGGGGAAGATCTCGTCATGCGACACGAGGTTCAACAGCACCGGCGACATCTCAAACGCATTCTTGCGAACGTCGAAGGCATTGAAGATGACCCCCGTCTTGCGGTTCGGGTTCGAGTTCGTCTGATCCGGATAGGTGCGATAGTTGAAGAAGTCATTGCGCCAGAGGTAGAGAATGTTCTCGTTCAGAATGTCAAACTGGCGCGCCGAACGATAGCCGACACCGTGGCGGTTCGAGCCGTTCACCGTGCTGTAGCCATCGAGCGACTCCGCCATGAACAAGAAGTCCCACTTGACGGTGCGCGTCTTGTTGATCGCATATTCCCAGAACTGATTCGGAAGGCCCTGCGCAAAGTCGCAGCGCAGCCCATCAATACCCTTGTAGGATTCGCTCTTTGGTGTGCCAACGGGATGGCCCGTCTTTTCCAGCCAGTAGATGGGATAATTCGCAAAGTATTCCCACAGCTCGCGCGTGGCATCGGTGGAGTATCCTTCGAAGCGATCATCTTCGCGCAAATAGCGCTGAGACCAGCCGCTGCTCCACGTCCAGTTCGTATTCGCCGGCGCCTTCTGAACCAACGCATCATACTTGCCGAAGAGGAAGTCCGCCGCGTCATTCCACTTGCCGAAATCGAAGCGATCCGGAGCGACTGCAATGTCTGTGTCGCCCGTTGAATTGAAATAGGTCGCGGGCTCACCGTAGCTATCGCGCTTGGAATACCAACCGACGCGAACCGAAGAGATCAGGTCGGATGGATTGAGCGTGACGCCCTGGTTGTTTTTCAGGTCCATTTCCACAGCCATCTGGCCGACTTGGGCATCCCATGCCGAGTGATTGAAGGTGCCATCCAGCATGACGCCAATGCCATTGGCATCGTATTGGTGCACGAAGTTGGTAAACTCCTGGAGCGCCGAGGCGGCCGTGTTGTCCGTGCCGAGCACTGGATTGACCTGCCAGTAGTCCTTCACCGCATACGGCGATCCCGGGTCGTACGGGAGGCTCGTGGACGGGTCAATGTCTCGGCCGACCGTTCCGATCGGATGGATCGGCTGGAGCCAGACCATATTCACACCGAGCTGCTTGAGCTTGTTCGTGCTGATGCCGTTCGGGCGGTCATTGTCGTCCAAGTACATATTGCGGAACGTCGAACGGCCCGCGAATTGATCCGTCTTGGCCTCCGCGGTCAGCGGATTGAGTTCATAGACCGTCGTGTCGAGCGCCTTCTTCGGGGAAACAACGACCGCCGTGTCGCGGCGCAAGCCGTTGTCTGTGTAATAGCGCCACGGTCCGTTATTGATCTTGTAGCGGGCGTTGATGCGATAGACTCCCGTGCGGTTCACCGGCACCGTCACCGAGTAGCGGCCGCCGCCGATGTCGTTCATCGTGTACGCAAGATAGTAGGTATCCAGCGAGGTGGTTGTGACATCGTTCGGGTCTTCATCGCCCGGCAATTTCGCGCGATCGCGACGATTGAGGTTCGAGAACAATTCGACCGCCGTCACGACATTTGTCCCGCCCGCATTCGGCTGGAGAATGACTGTGAGCTGCTCCTGATCGTTGCGCAATTCGTCGAGGAAGAAGCGGCGCAGGCCGTAGTTGGCATCATTCGTGTTGCCATTGACCACCGTCCACAGCATGGGACTGCCGCCATCGAAGTTGCCATCGCCGTCTTCGTCGCGAATGGAAGCGAGCGGAACGCGCAGAAGTTCGGTCACTTCAATGTTCGAGTTGTTATCGCCCCATCGAGCGGGAACTTGAGCGACCATCGGATCGCCATCATTACCCGCAAACACGCCCACGGCAATATAGAGGGCGGCCGGGGTTGATCCGAATTGGTCCACGAGGTCAATCTCGCCCTCGAGGTAGTTGTAGGTACCATTCAAATTCGAATTGCTGCTCACCGCATTGGGATCGGCAGAATTGAACCATCCCGACCACTGATTCCCACCCTCAGCGCCGAGGTAGAGGAAATTCGTGCCCAGGAAGGTATATCCCTGCTTTACCCACGGGTTCGGCGTCGCATCGCCGATGTCTTTGCCGATCATGATGAAGTGATCGTTCGTGATGCCGCTGTATGGGCCCGTTCCCCACGTCGCAACGTAGAGCTTCGTGCCGCGCACGGCCGCCCAGAGTTTCATGCCGTTATACTCGGCAATCTCATAAGCCGACGAGTCGAGGGCCGCATCCATCACAAACCGATTCGACGACGCGCCCGCCACTTGGAATTGCCAATCTCGGCCGTCCCATGTCGAGCCGCCATCAAAGAACGTCACATCAACCGATGTCGCGTTGTTTGACACCGCATAGACCGCAGTCCAATTCGTGCCGGACTTGCTCATCGAAATATCGAGGACGTCCTGCCACGAACCCATCGTGCGCTTGGAGTGACCCACATGCATTACCACCTGTCCGACTGACTTCAAAGCGCCATCATTCGGACTATAGGTAATCGTAATATTCTCTCCAGGAACCGCGATTCCCGGAACGGCTGACGCGGAAGAGGGTTGGGTGCCCGGAGGTCCCGAAGGCTTCGAGCTCGCGCTGTAAATGTTGTACTTATATGCGTTTCCGTCTTCGAAGTAACCTGCGCGCACTTCTTCCCCGTTGGAGAATCCATCGCCATCAAAGTCGTTGCGATCATCCCATTGAGTCGAGAAAAACGTCGAGTGGTTGTACGGATTCAGGCGGCCCCAGCTCTCGCCAGGATCGGGAACAAAATTGCCATTGCTATCGCCAGGATAGAATTGGTCGGGACCGGGCGCACCCTGATCAAAGTAGGGTATCTCAACATTGTCCGGCAATCCATCGCCATCGGAATCCACATGGTTTGCGCCATAGAGATTGAAGACAACGCGCTTCGCGACGACGTCGCTGCCCTGCCTCAACTCAAAGATATGAGGCCCGTTAACAAAATTGCCCCAAAGACGATTGGTTTCCACGCGCCCCTGATTGTCGCGGCGAACGATTTCGCCGTTGAAGATATTGGTTCCGTTGCCGCCGTTCCAAGGGAGTTCATAGCCATCCCAATACAACTTCGCGCTCCCGGAGTGGCCCGAGGCAATGACCTTAAAGAAGGGTAGCTCGGCAATGTTATCGCCCGGCGTCTTGTCGGCATCGTCAATCGCCAATGCCAGCGACCCAGCGTCCTTGGCTTGAGCCGTCACCGAGGTGACCGATGTGCTCTGATTGATTTGCGTACGCGTGCTCGCATAGTTATACTCTGTTGCGCGCACCGTGATGGTATGGCTGCCCGCAGAGAGGCCCGTAAGCGCATAGCGGAATGTGCCCTTCATCACCATATCGGCTTTGACCTCGGAGCCGCCGTCAACTTTCACAAAAACTTCGTAGGCCGTGAAGTCGGGGTTGGAAATGTGCAGAACCGCATCGCCCTTGAATGTCGAGGGGACATCCAACACAAGGTCCGGACCGTGGCGGTCCACATAGATGACCTTCGACTGCGTATTGTAGATCGCGGAATAACCGCTCGGGCGCTCAGTGAACGCGCGCACTTTGACAATGTTCAACCCTTCGGGGAGGTTCGTCGTGGAGAACGTCAGCGAGTAGTTCGTTGCGTTGTTGCGGTTCATGTTGTGGAACCGACCCGAGACGCGACCGCGGTTCTGATCAAACCAGTTCGTCACGGGCAGCTGGCGGCCGCCACCCCACTGCATCATCAAGTTGTCCACATTGATGCCCGAAGGAACCTGCGTCACAAGGCCTTCGATCGTGACGGTGTTGTTCGTCACGCGCAGCACTTCCTGTGTTAGATCGTTCGCGTGCTCGCCCGAGGGATGCACCCACGCCACCGTACCGGCCGCAGATGCGCCGTCCTTAACAGAAATCACAAGGCCATCCGCAGACAAAGGAGCATAGACGACCCAGCCTTGGCCGCCGTTGCCCGGAACAGTGATGTTCGCCTTTCCACCGCTCACAGTCACCTGGTTCATGTTGTTGCCCGTGTAATCCTTGAGAACCGTGCCGTTCGGGAAGGAGACATCGAGGTTCTTCGTCATGTCGCTGCCCGTGTCATTCAGAGCGAGCACCATGATGCCCTCGCCCGAGTCCGGCTGGCCATTGCCGTTCAAATCGTCAAAGCGTTCGAGCGCGAAGAAGTCGCCGTCATTGTCCCACCGCTTCCACTCGCCACCGCGCGCGAAATTCTGGTTGAGCCAGACAAGATTCATGATCGCGCCAGGGTTGCCGGAGCCCTCGCCCAACACATGGCTGTCATAACCGGGAATCATCCAAGTCTTGTTCTTTGTCGGATTCCCCGGGTCGTAGGCGCCGCGACCATAGTTGTCCCACGTTATGTTGTTGCCCGTATAGTACACCATCGGCACGCCGACATGCGACAAGATGTAGGCATAGGCCATGTTGATCTTCGAGTTTCCCGGAGGCCCTTCATCATGACCCCAAACATAAGCCACACCTGCGTTGGGGCCAAAGTCGCTGCCATATGCGCCGAGTCCACCCATATTCCCGGTGAACGCGCCGTCAGCCGTCTTTTTCATCCCATAGTCCAGAAACCGCATCGGATTGCGGTTCCCCTGACCATACCAGTATTCAATTTCGCTCCACGGCGAGAGGATTTCGGCAAAGATGAAGGCGTTGGTGCGGTCGCGATCGTTCGCGAACAGATCGCTCGGATTCCCGCCGAAGTTGTAGCCGCGGCGCTGCGTGTAGTTCCACTGAGCCTCATGGAGGAATCCGCTCCCCTTCCAGCCGAAAAACTCGTAGGGCACATGTTTGCCCGCATCCAATCGAAGGCCGTCGTAGTCCATCGCATTGCCGAGCCAGACGATCCAGCGATAGAGCATTTCAGACGCGAGCTCGTTCGTGTAGGCGTAGGGATAGAGGTCATATTGACCAATGTGGCGGAAGTACGAAGTCCCATCCACAAAGTTGAAGCCGTACTTCTCTCCGGTGAAGCGCTTGGGATCTCCGTTGAGCGGGTGATCTTCCGTGCGGATGTCGGCCAGACCCGCGAGGTCCATCCACATCGTGCCGCCATACCCTTCGTTGTGATACCACTGATCCATGCGCGGCGCGCGCTTGAAGTTCAGTGTGTTGACATAACCCTCCTGCCACTGCACGTGAAAGTCAGTCGGTCGCATGCCCGGATATTCGCGGAAGTCCGGCCCGTTGGCGTTGTGGTTCATCACAATATCGGGAATGATCTTAATGCCGAGATTGTGCGCGTTGTCCACCATCGCGCGCAGAGAACCGCGCGACCCGTAGCGCGTTTCCAGCGTTCCGCGCTGCGGCACATCGCCAATGTCGAAGCGATCGTAGAGGTTATAGCCCACGTTCGCCCACTTCGTGCTCGCGCCAATCGGAGCCTTGGTCGGCGGCGGAACCCAGAGGCTGTCATAGCCCGCCAGTGCCGCGCGCGGCAGCTTCTGATACATCTCGTCCCAGTCGGTTTCAAACCACTGCATCATCACTTCGCCACGCGCCGTGCCGAACATGACCGTCAGCGCGCACACGAGCGCCGCTAGAAAGGAATATCTACGCTGCATAATCTTCTCTCCCTAAATCCGAGTCCCTACTTCAAACTGAAATCCGACACAAAAAGTAAAACGATTTACCACACTACACGTAACGCCGCAAAAAGTTGAAGCAAAATGTTTGCAAAAAATAACCAAACTTCGCGACCGCGTCTAGGCGAGCCGCGAAAGACACTCTAAATAAAACCACAACATGCTGTTGTCCAACGTATTACGCGACTTTTATCAAAAATTCCGAGCCGCTGGGCGCGGGAGAAAGAAAAGAGAGAGCCGCGCGGCATGCACGGCTCTCTCTTAAAGGACAAATCGCGAGTGGGGATCAGAATGCGTACTTCACGCCCACGCCCACACCGTAGTAATCGAGGGGAAACGAGCCGGTCCGCTCGGGCGAATGAGCGCCGCGACGCCACGACTCCGTATCAATATCCACACCTTCAACCGTGCGGAGATAGGCGTTGATCGAAAGATTCTCGGTCAATTTGACGTCGCACCCGATCGCGAGGACCAGCGCCGCAGTGTCCTCGGTCTTCATAAAGCGGCGTCCTCCATCACTCCAATCGTTTTCATTAAAGTAGGAGAAGTAGTACGCCACTCCCGCCTCCGCAAATGGAACAAAGATGGAGTTATTGGGAATGCGGCAAACCAAATAGGCAATGGGTCCTTCCCCGCCGACATTGCCGTCGCCGGGCCCGCTCAGCGCAGGATCGCCACCGCGTTTCTTCTCACCGGTTTTGGCCTCGATTTTGTCGTACGACAGGCCGGCGCCCAGAAAATCGCTGAAGAAATACTGAATGTAGATGCGGCTGGGAACATAGTCCTGTTCCTCATCAATGTAGTTGAGCGAACCAAGATAGGTGCCGCCCCAGTCTCCATTGATCTGCGTGCCGCGACCCTGCTTGGTTTTCTGCAACTCAGTGTGAATGACGCGCGTTCCGATCTCCCACCCGCGCAAGGATGACTCGGTAGCCGACGGCTGAATAGCGGAATCCGCAGCCCACACACTCGTCGCGCAAGCCAACAGCGCAGACAAAACAACTGTTTTCTTCACTGACATTCCTCCTACAAGTTCAAGGGGCGCAGAAACCCTCCACACCCTCTAGCGGCAAAAACCCTAGTGAGTGTCGCCCCGCACTACAATCTAAAACAGCGAACGTACGGCTTCGTAGTTTGAGTTTGCGGAAGAGAAGCACTCCTGCATATGTTGGCGCTCGATCTGCCTGACGCAAAGCGATGACGATCCCAAACCCCATTTTGGATGAGCCGATACTGACGAACGAGCGAAAGCTTATCGCATCAGCCTCTCGCGCGGAACGGGCCATCCAGTTGTTGGATCAGCTCCTGCTTCCCGACGGCGATTATCCGGAAAACACCATCCACAGCATCTATTACGAAACCCGCTCGCTCCGCTCGTTTGCCGAGAAAGTGGATGGCGACAATCTCAAACACAAGGTTCGGCTCCGATGGTATCGGGACAACCGCGGCGCGGCGGAGTCCAACGAAATACCCGCTTTTCTCGAAGTGAAGTTCCGAATCGGGAGCGCGCGGCACAAGATTCGGCAAAAATTGTCACTGAACCGCCAGTGGTTGGCCTCCGCCCCCCTGACCGACCCCGCGCTGGGAGATGTTTTGCGCATGGCGAATGCAGAGCTGGGCGCGTGGATGTCGGATTCGCGCATTCCCGCGATCCACATTTCCTATCAACGCTGCCGCTACCGCTGCCCCTACACCGAAGGTCGCGTGGCAGTGGATCGGAACATTCGCGTTCACCGATTCCATCCGGATCTCTTTCCATTCGGCGCCCCCTTCTCCATCGCAGACACGGTCTGCGAATATAAGGACGCGGCTCAAGTGGAAATTCCGTGGCTCCGCCACTTGTATGACGCGGGGTTCCGGATGCGCAGTTATTCAAAATTTGGTGAAGCCATTCGCATCTTGTCTCTCGGAGGAGCGCCCGCATGAAAAGTCCCAGCGTATTCAAAGCCCTGGAAGATTTCCAACAGGTGCGAGATCACCTCGACCCCTCCCTCTTTGTCCTCGCCCTGCTCACCTCGTTGGGCGCGGCATTCATCGCGTCGGCGCTCTATCGCCGGTTCTACGAACGGCGCGGCACGGGCAGCCAGGTCCACCGCGCATTCCCGCTGCTCGCCATTTCCATCACCACGCTGTTCATCGCGGTGCAGCTCTCCATCCCGCTCTCCCTCGGTTTGCTCGGCGCGCTCTCCATCATCCGCTTCCGCACGCCGATCAAGGAGCCGGAAGAAGTCGGCTTCATCATGCTCGTCATCGCGTCGTCGGTTTCCGCCGCCACGTTCAATTTCGTATTCATGGGACTTCTGCTCGCCATCGCCATTGTGGCGCTGCTCCTCATTCAACTCGCGCGCCGCGTAACCCAGCACCGCCGCGATGGCCTGCTCGTCCTGCAACTCCCGGATGCAGATGCAGCCGCCGCATGGCCGAAAATACAGGATTGCCTCAAGCAGCATCTGCGGAAGACGGCGATGGAAAGCTCGTCGAGCCGCGACGGAGTCACGCACCTGCAGATCACCTTCACCGGCCTGAAAACCAGCGCGCCGGAACTGCAAAACGCCTTGAGGGCCGCTGCGCCAATCCAGAACGCCAACGTGTTCTTGGACCGACCGGGCGGTTTACGATAAAATGGGGCGATTTCTTTCCCGATGCATTCTTGTCGCGCTGCTCTTGGCCGTCGGCATCGCGCTGTATAGTGCGGATCGCGACTTCTTTGGCGACCGCAAATTCAGCCTGCAACATCGCCAGGAACGTGTGCGCGACCGACTCGCCCAACAGGGCGTGGCCCTGCTCTACACCGCCGATGACCCTCCGGGCCTGAACTGGGCAAACGGACACCCCGCGCGAATCGCCGGAACGCGCGCAGTGGAGGGTCGCTTCGGCACCGCGCTCGAATTCGACGGCGGTCGCCGAACTTTCGTCAAACTCCCCCTGCTGTGGAGCGACCTCGGCCCAACGTTCACACTCTCGCTCTGGGTCAACTTGAACCCCGCCTCCGTGGATCAGGAAATCCTATTCACGCGCATGGAACACGTCATGGGACTCAAGCTCGATCGCGGGCACCTCGCCTTCTTTTCCTCCCCAGAGACGTCGCTGCAAGCTGCCGAATATGCCTTCACTAACTATGGGCGCTTCGTCCACATCGCCGCAGTGGTGGACGCGCGCGCCGGTCGGACGCGCCTCTACGAAAACGGCGTTCTTAAGTCGGATTTTACCGGCAAACCATTCGAACTCGACTCCGGGCCCATTCAAATCGGTGCAGCCACAACCATCCTAATCGCAGAACCCATCCTCGGCGCGGTGGACGACGTGGTGATCTTGCGTCGCGCGCTCTCCGATAGCGAAGTGGCGGACTGGGCCCACGCATCGGAGCCCGCCATCGAACGCCTTGCGGACACCGAACTCGCGAAGCTGCGCCGCACCGAAATACTGAGAAAGAGCTACTCCCACTTCCTCAAACTCGTGGATCGCCTCAACCCCGCTCTGCACGCCAGCACGATACGCAAAGCGCCTCTGCCCGAAATCAACCTCATCCTTTCCAAGAACGACACGCGGTTTTTCCTCAAAGCCGATCGCCAAAGCCGCAAGAACGGACGCCGCACAACCAAGTCCGCCCAGCCCCGGCGCGTGGACATCCTTGCCAACAAACACGGCTATTCGGGCTTTCTGCGACTCGACGGCTCGGATGGCGCCTACCCTGAATCCACGCGCCGCTCCTACATCCTTGAGCCGCAAGAAGGCGAAACCGTCCTCGGCCTCCGCCGGATTCGCTTGCAGCCACCCGAAGTCGCAGGTTGGCTCGCACCGCTTCTCGAGACGCGCGTCGCACAAGAACTGAACCTCCCCTCGGTCTCCAATGGCTTCTGCCGCCTGATGATCAACGGCGAGTTCGTCGGAATCTATCACTACGAGGACTACGCGCACTTCGGCGTCCCGCCGGGCGAAACATCCGGGCGGCTTCAGGGAAGCCCTCCGCGCGGCAGTTGGCACAAACTCGGCACAACCCAGGCCCCGCGCATGGACCGCGCGCGCCTCATTGAACTTTGCGACGAAACCGATCACACCTACCGAAAACTGCTCCGCGCCGACTACACCAGTCCGCTCAGCAGTCGCGAAATTATCGCCAAGATACGCGCCAACAAGAGGGATCTCAAAGAACTCCCCCTCGACGAATCTTCACGCAGCTCACCAGCAGCCGAGGCCCTCGCTGCGCTCTCCGCTTGGCAAACCCTGGGGACAAATCCAGCGCCATTCTTCATCCTTCACGATCTTGCCCTCCCCTCGAACACCCCCGACGGAACGCCCCTGCTCTGGACCAGCAGTCGGCCCGACCTCATTTCTACAGATGGCCTCGTCTCGCGCCCCGCCACCAATTCACCACAGCACGTCATTCTCACAGCACAACTCGCAAACACACCGGGCGATGCGCCGACACACTCGCTGGAATATCGCGTCATGCCCCGCAATCGCCAAATGCCAGCCGTCTTTCTCTGGGCTGCCACCCCGCTCGATCGCCTCCGCCGCTCCGATTGCGCGATGGATTACTATCCGGCCGGCGATGACACCCACGTTCAGCGCCACTTCGCCGCTCAGGACGAACGCGCGGGAATCTCGCTGCGCGGCCACACATCCCTCAATCAACTCAAGCGATCGTTCAGCGTTCGCCTCTCCGAGCCGCACGGCTGGTGGGGCACCACAAACGAAACCAAGATTCGCTTAGTGAACCCCTGGCGCGATCCAACCCTCCTGCACAACTGGTTCTTCTACTCGCGCTTCGCAGCATTCGCCGACCGACCCGACCGCCTCCGCGTGGGTATGCCGGTCACCTGGGTGGAAATCTTCGCCAACGGCAACTATTTCGGCCTCTACGAAGCCAGCCCCTCCATGCGCGCCGAGTGGCTCCAATTCCCTCAATTCGACCCCGCCGACCCCGATCCCGCACTGCTCTACAAGGCACAGGGCGCTTCGCCCAGCCTCACACCCGATGGCAATTACCTCATGCGCCAACTCGAACCCTCGCGGAGAAATGGCGAATTTGTTGAACCCGAACTCGATCTGCACCGCCTCATCATGGAGGCGCCCAAATCGCAATTCGCTGATGAAATCGGAAAACGACTCGACCTCGACAACGCGACCGATTTCCTCCTCCTTCTCGAGTTCAGCGAGAACTACAACGGTTACCCCTACCAATACGCGATCCACGACCTGCTCGCGCGACCGCAAGGCGCAGACTCCAAGTTCTTCTTCATCCCCTACGACTTCGATAACACCTACGGCCACCTCCGCTACCCGATCTATCACAGCATCGTCTTTACCCGCCTCATGAAAGAAGTCCCCGGCTACACCAATCAGCTCGCCGCCCGCTGGCGGGAGCTCCGCCAATCCGCCCTCGACCTCGACACCATGGAGCGCGAAATTCGCGCGCGCGAAAAGGACCTCGCTGGCTACGTCGAGTGGGATGACACGCGCTGGAAGCGATACAGCGACAACCCCTACGAAAATCGCGTCGCCAACTTCATCGGCCACATCCGCCGGCGCGTCGCCGAGTTGGACGCCCGCTACCAGGCCGCGCGCCCTTCTCAATAGCCCGTAAAGGCATTTTTTCGGCGCTCGGCCCGCTTTCTGGTTTCCGTTCCGGAAAACCTTTGCTACCAATCAATTTTTGAGAGGGTTCCGACACCATGATTCCACGCTACTCGCGGCCCGAAATGAGCCGCATTTGGACTGACGAAAACAAATTCGCGATCTGGCTCCGCGTCGAAGTGCTCGCCTGCGAAGCCCTCCACCAACTCGGCGCCATTCCAGCCGACGACCTCAAGCGCATCCAAAAGCGCGCCAGGTTCGACGTCGCTCGCATTGATGAAATCGAGCGAGAAGTGAACCACGATGTCATCGCCTTTCTCACCAACGTCGCCGAATACGTCGGCCCCTCCGCCCGGTTCATTCACAAAGGACTCACCAGCTCCGATGTCATAGACACCGCGCTCGCTGTCCAGATGGTGCAGGCCGCCGACCTTCTCATTGCGGGGGTCAAGGCCCTCCGCAAGGCCATCGCTGCACAAGCCCGCAAACACAAGCTCACTCCCATGATCGGTCGCTCGCACGGCATTCATGCCGAACCCATCACGTTCGGCTTGAAAATGGCGCTGATGTATGACGAGTTCGGCCGCGCGCTCGCACGGCTCGAAACCGCGCGCGAAACCGTTCGCGTTGGACAGCTCTCCGGCGCGGTCGGCACCCACGCGCATCTGGACCCGAAGGTCGAGACCTACGTCTGTAAGAAGCTCGGCCTCCGCGTCGCCCCGATCTCCACACAAATCCTCCAACGCGACCTCCACGCGGAATATCTCGCCGCGCTCGCCCTCGTCGCTGGCTCCATCGAACGATGGGCCACGGAGTTCCGCCACCTCCAACGCACCGAAGTGCGCGAGGTCGAGGAATACTTCGGCAAGGACCAAAAAGGCTCTTCCGCAATGCCGCACAAACGCAACCCCATCCTCGGCGAACGCCTCTGCGGACTCGCCCGCCTAATCCGCGGCTATGCCCTCGCCGGATTCGAAAACGTACCCCTCTGGCACGAGCGCGACATCTCTCACTCCTCCGCCGAGCGCGTGGCGCTGCCGGATGCCACCATCGCCCTCGACTACATGCTCAGCAAACTCGAGTTCGTCGTCCGCACCCTCACGGTCTTCCCCGAGAACATGAAGCGGAACCTCGAAATGACACACGGCCTCATTCACTCGCAACAAGTTCTCCTCATGCTCACGGAAAAGGGCGTCAGCCGCGAAGTGGCCTATCGCGTCGTGCAGCGCAACGCCATGCGCACGTGGGAAACCGGTGAACACCTCAAAGACCTCTTGTCGAAAGATCCAGACATCGCCCAGAAGGTCGGCCCCGCCGACCTCGACCGCGTGTTCGACCTGAAGACGCATTTCCGCGATGTGAGTCGCACATTCAAAGCCGTCGGCCTCTAAGGAGACCCCATGAAAAAGAAGTCCAGCGCATACGGAGCCAGCGGCGTTGATATTGACGCGAAAATGACCGCGCTCGCCCGCGCGAAAAAGCGAATTGCGCAGACCTACACCTCCGGCGTCGTCGGCGACTTCGGTTCATTCGGCGGCCTCTTTAAATCCCCCGGGAAAGACCACCTCCTCGTCAGCAGCGCGGATGGAGTCGGCACAAAACTCAAAGTTGCCGTGCGCGCGGGCCGCCACGACACGGTCGGCCAGGACATCGTCAATCACTGCGTCAACGATATCCTTGTGCAGGGCGCGCGCCCGCTCTTCTTCCTCGACTACATCGGCCTCGGAAAGATTGATCAGTCCGTCATGGCGCAACTCATCGAAGGCCTCTGCAAGGCTTGCCGCGAGAACGACTGTGCGCTCATCGGCGGCGAAACCGCCGAACTCCCCGATCTCTATCCGAACGGAGAATACGATCTCGTCGGCACCATCATCGGCGCAGTCGAAAAGAAGAAACTCATCACCGGCGCAGACATTAGGCCGGGCGACACGCTCATCGGTCTCCCCTCATCCGGACCGCATACCAACGGCTATTCACTCGCCCGCGCGGTGGTATTTCGCAAAGCGCAACTCGAGTGCGATGACACGTTCCCCGGAACCACCCAAACCGTCGCGGATGTCCTCCTCGCGGTCCATCGGAGCTATCTCAAGCCCGTCCAAGCGCTGATGAAAAAGGTCAAGGTCCGTGGAATGGCGCACATCACCGGAGGAGGCTTCCCCGATAATCTGCCTCGCATCCTCCCCAAGAAAACCAACGCCGTGGTGGACACGTCCACCTGGACGCCCCTCCCCATTTTTCAATTCATCCAGGACGCAGGCAATGTTCACCCGGACGAAATGTATCGCGTCTTCAACATGGGCATCGGCTACGTGATTGCCGTCCGCCCCTCCGACGTCAACCGCGCCCTCGCAACCCTCCGTTCGGCGGGCGAGAAACCTGTTGTCATTGGCCACGTCGAAAAAGGATCGGGCAAAGCCGTGCTCGTCTAGTCGCCCATGACCCCCGACACATCTCCAACTCGAATTCAGAGTGGCGCGATGACGTCTATTCCAGTACTCCGTTCCCGTAGTCCCCACATCCAAGCCCAGAGATTCCTCTTATGAAAATTCAACGCGCGCTTTTGAGTGTTTCCGACAAATCCGGGCTCGTAGAGTTTGCCAAAGGTCTCGCCGAACTCGGCATCGAACTTCTCTCCACCGGCGGCACGGCGAAAGCGCTCAAAGCTGCAGGTCTTTCCGTCAAAGATGTCGCCGACTTCACCGGCTTCCCCGAAATGCTCGATGGCCGCGTCAAAACTCTTCATCCCAACGTACACGCCGGACTGCTCTGCCTGCGCGGCAACAAGGAACACGAGGCCACCATGGCCCAACACGGCCTGCAACACATTGATCTCGTGGCGGTCAATCTCTACCCCTTCGAATCCACCATTGCCAAACCCGACATCTCCCTGCACGACGCAATCGAGAACATTGATATCGGTGGCCCGACCATGCTTCGCTCCGCCGCAAAAAATTACGCGTCGGTCACTGTCGTCACCGATCCGGCCGACTACGCGCGCGTATTGGCCGAGCTGAACGCACACGGCGGCGATACGACGCCGGAACTGCGCCGCGAGCTCGCGGTCAAAGTCTTTGCACAGCAGGCGCGCTATGACGGCGCGATCGCGTCGTATTTGAGCAGCCAGAGCGCCAAATCCGATGCGCCTCCGTTCAGCTTCTCGTTCGCCTCCGGAGAACGCCTGCGCTACGGCGAAAATCCACACCAGGACGCCGCGTTCTATCGCTATCCCGAGACAGACGAAGCCTGCATCGCGCACGCCGACATCCTTCACGGCAAGGAGATGTCCTACAACAACTACCTCGACGGCGATGCCGCCCTCGAAGCGGTCCGCGAACTCGCCGGGCGGCCCGGCGTCGCCATCGTCAAGCACGGCAATCCGTGCGGCTTCGCCACCGGCAACACACTCGCGGAAGCCTTCGAGGCCGCTTGGGCGGGCGACCCGGTTTCCGCATTCGGCAGTGTCATCGCCACCACCGCAACAGTGGACCTCGCCACCGCGCAGCTCACCGCCAATCGCTTCATCGAAGTACTCATCGCGCCGGAATACGACGCCGATGCCCTTGAGTTTCTCCGCGCCAAGAGCAAGCAACTGCGCCTCCTCAAACTGCGCTCCCCCCTCGCCCCACCGGCCCCCGGCTCCGTGCTCCGCCAAGTCAACGGCGGCCTGCTCATGCAGGACCGCGACGCCGAAACGCTCTCTCAATGGATGGTGCCCACAGCCGCGCTGTTTCCCGAAGAAAAGAAGGCCCTCGCCGAATTCGGGATCAAGGTCTGCAAGCACATCAAGTCCAACGCCATCGCGATCGTGCGGGAATACGCTCCTAACCGCTATACCCTGCTCGGCATGGGCGCGGGTCAACCCAACCGCGTGGACTCGCTGCGCAAACTCGCCGTTCCGCGCGCCGAAGATAATCTCGCCGCGCTGTACGAGAAACAAAACACCTACGGCGTTTCATTCAAAGAGTTTCGCGATCAAACCATCCGCGAATGTGTGTTGATCTCCGACGCCTTCTTCCCCTTCCCCGACACTATCGAGCAAGCGGCCGAGGCCGGACTCCGCTATGTCGTCCAACCCGGCGGCTCGCGCAAGGATGAAGAAGTCGTCGCCGCCTGCGACCAATACGGCATTGCGATGGCCTTCACCGGCATGCGCCATTTCCGCCACTGAGGTCGCCTGCGCGAGAGCGATTGCTCGAGCTATAGCGAACTGCGCCTCAACCCGCGCTGCACCCCGGTCCGGATAACTGACTCCGCCCGCCGCTCTTCGGCGTGACGACGATCTGCGTGCCAATTCGCTCCTTCATGCTCGCCACGTGCGAAATCACGCCAATCAATTTTCCGCTCTGCTGCACGGTGGCAAGCGCTTCAAGGGCCGCCTCGAGCGCTTCCTCGTCCAGCGTCCCAAATCCTTCGTCGAGAAAGAGCGAATCCACCTTCACCTTCTGACTCGCCATCTGCGAAAGGCCCAATGCCAAAGCCAGACTGACAATGAAACTTTCGCCACCCGATAGATTCTGGGTCGAACGCACTTCCGCCGCCTGATAGTTGTCCACCACGCACAGATCCAGCGGATTCTCCCGACTGCGCGTGAGCAGATACCGATCCGTCATGCGCTGCAACTGCTTGTTCGCGAAGCCAATCATCACCTGGAACGTCAGCCCTTGCGCAAAGTTTCGGAACTTCTTCCCATCCGCCGAACCGATCAACGCGTGAAGATTGTCCCACCGCAAACACTCTTGCTGCTTCGCGTCTATACCCGCTTGCTTTGCGCCGATTCGCTCCTTGGCTTCCGCGTTCTGCTGCAGTTGGCTGCGCAGCCCGCCCATCAGTTCGCGCACAACGCCCAACGCCCGCTGCAACTCTTCCGCGCGCGGTTCCAACGCCTCCAGGGATTCTTCCGTCACCGCGCGCGCAAGCTGGTCCGTCAACCGCCGTTGGCGATCCGCTTGCCGGCTTTGCAGTTGGGTCCCGCGCTTCGCCAAGTCGTCGGCCTGCTTCTTGAGCGCCTGTCGGCGCTCCGGCGAAAGTCGCTGCCGCACGTATTCTTCTTCAGACTCCAGATGCAGACTCTTCAACTTCGCCGAAAAATTCGCGGCAAGCGCGTTGAGTTCCGGAGCCCGCTTTGCAATCTCGGCCTCCAGCGCTCCTTTGCGCGTTTTCTGTTCGTCAACGCGCTTCTGCAGTTGCTCGCGCTGCGCGCGCTGCTCTTTCGCAGCCCGCTCACACGCGAGAAGAGTGGATCGAACCTTTCGCTCCTCATCGTCCGGACGCTTCGCGCCGAAGAGCTCGCTGCGTTCCCTCCGCATCGCAGCGAGTTTCGCGTTCGCGTTGTCCCGATCCTTTTGCTCTTTCGATAACCGTGTGCGCTCCGACGCAATCACGGCGGCGACCTTCTTGAGCTCGCCGCTGATCGCGCCCAACAGCTTCTCAACTTCGGTGCGCTGCTGCGTGTGCTGCTGCCACGCATTCGACCGAGCCTCGAGCGACTTGAGCGCCGCGTCGGCTTTTGCATCGTCATACGCGACACCAAAGCGCTCAAAGCTCTTCACAATCGTCGCGCGCTGACCCTCCCGTGCGATGCGCGCCTTCGCGAGAGCTTTTTCAAGCCGCTCGATCTGCTTTCTCCCGCTCGTGACATCGCGACCTGCGAGCGCGGCCGCTTCCTTGATCTGCGAGAACTTCTCCTTCTGCTCTGCAACCGCTCGCTCGCTCCGTTTGACCTGCTCTTCCATCTTCTCGGCGGCCCGAATCTGTCTCTCCAACACATCAATTTTCGTATCCACCTCGCTAACAGCGGGAGTGCTTCCCTGCGCATAGGGATGCTCCGTCGCGCCGCAGAGCGGACAGGGCTTGCCATCTTCCAAGTGCGCGCGCTCTGCCTCCAACTCGGCAATCTTAGTGTGCAGCACGCGTTCACGCTGCAGCGCATCCTTCTCCGCGCGATAGTCTCGCAGCGTGCGTCGCTTCAAGATCGCACTCAACTTCTTCTGCTGCTCTGCAAGCGCCTCCTCTTGCGCCTCCATCGCCTTGCGCTGACTCTCCAGCGCCTTTTCTGCTCCCTTCTTCTCCGCGTCTGCCTTGACCAAAGCGCGCCTTGCAGCCTTGAGCTCGTCCTCATTTTCTGCAAGCTCGTCGCGCCTGGCGCTATCGGCCTTCACCTGCTCTCGGACTCCGGCGAGTCCGCTGAACAGGGCCTCATCCCGCGCGTTCTCCTTCAGGTAGCGAGCGCAAAGATCGAGTTCTTTAGCCGCCTTCTCACCGGCAGTGCGATAGCGTGCCAGCTCGGATTCCTGATCGCTGATCTTCGCTTCGGTTCCCGCGCACTGCTCAGCAAGGGCCGCCGCCTGCTCCGCATGCGCTGCAATGCTCTGATCGAGTTCGCGCACCCGCCGCCAGATTGGCTCGGCCTCATCAATCGCGCTTTTCGTCTCCTCCACTTTCCGCTCCGCAGCCTCCGCTTCGCGCACCTGAGCTGCGAGCGCCGCCTCCAACTCGGGAAGACTTTGTTTGAACTGGCTCAAGCGGCCCACTCGATCTTCTTGCGCTTCGCGATGAGTCTTGAGCTCCGCGTGCACGGAGTCCAGCGTGGCGGCTGATTCCGCTCGCTTCAACTGCTCGGCAAGCGGCGCGAAGTTCCGACCTTCCTCCTGCAACCGCGCGGCCTCACCCGTCAAGGAGGCAATCTCCTTCTCCATCTCGGCAATCGCGCGTCGCCATTGGATGGCGCCTTCCGTTGCCTTCAACTCGCGTGCCTGCGCGTCCTCCTTCCCTTGCTCGTCCGCAATCGCCTGTCGGACCTGCGCTTCCCACTCGTCGTCGCGAATCGTGATTCCCGACAACTCGGCCTTCAACGCATCGAGCTTTCCGCGCTCCTCTCGTTGGCGCTCGTGAACAAACTGGGATATCTCGCTATAGACCTCGCTGCCCGTGATCTGTTCCAGAATGGGAGCCCGCTCGTCGGCGCTGGCTTTCAGAAAAGCCGCAAACGCGCCCTGCGCCAACATCATGGACCGGGTAAAACGCGCGAAGTCCATCCCCGTGATCTCCTCGATCCTCGCCTCGACGCCGCGGAGTTGAGATTCCAAGATTTTGCCCGTGTCCGCATTCGCCAGTTCGCGCTCGGGCTGCTGCAACTCGCCATCGAGCTTCTTGCGCGCGCGGCGCTGGCTCCAACGACAGCGATAGCGACCCGTATTCGTCGCAAACGTCACCTCGGCAAAACATTCGCCCGTCTGCCGCGACATCACCTCGTTCTCGGACTTGGTGATGCGATCCAACCGAGGGGTCTTCCCATACAGCGCCAAACAAATCGCATCCAAGATGGTGGTCTTCCCCGCGCCCGTCGGCCCCGTAATGGCAAAGAGGCCCTCTTCCGCATACGCCGAGTTTGTGAAATCAATCGCCCACTCGCCCGTCAGCGAGTTCAGATTCTGAAATCGTATCTGCAGAATCTTCATGGCCTAGCTCACCACCCCTTCGGACTTGCGCTGCTCCCACCCCAGCATCGCCTCGCGAAATACAGCCACCAACGAATCGCGCTGCGCCGCCGGAATATCGTTGGCATCCAGACACCGCTCGAAAACATCCTCAACCCGCAACTCTGCCAGCGAACTGTAGCCCTCGGCCTCCTCCAGGAATCGCCTCATCGCCGGAGGATTCTTCACCTGAATGACTTCGACCCGAGATCCCTCGACCTCGCGGCCGATCTGCTCGCGCAGATTGCCGATGATCTCCGCGCCGCTGTACTCCACTTCCACCCAGCAACTCGCATCTTCCTGAACCCACGCTCCGAGCTGCCGCGCAATCGCAGACCAATCGCCCTTGACCGATTCCAATCGTTGTAACCGCGGCACGTCCAACAACTCGACAGACGCCGACCGCCCCTCAAAATGCACAAGACAAACACTCTGCTTCCGCTTCGCTTCATCGAACCCCATTGGAATCGGAGACCCGCTATAGCGGAAGGTCTCCCGTCCGCCCACGCTTTGCGGCACATGCAAATGCCCCAAGGCCAGATAGTCGAAACACGAAGGAAACACCTCCGCACAAACCTGCCCAAGACCGCCCACGTACAGATCGCGCACCCCCTCGCCCATCTGTCCCCCCGCCGCGAAAAGATGGCCCATACCCACAATCGGCACCCGATCGCGCAGCCCCGCTCGCTGCCGCTCCGCCTCCGCGCCAACCGCCGTATAGTGTGCGCGAATCCCCTCCACCAACTTCCGCCCCTTCTCCTCAACGCTCTCGCCCGCCTCCGATGCTCGGACGTCGCGGTCGCGCAGATACGGCACCGCTCCGACAATCAGCTCCACGTCACCCGCCGAATCGCGAAGCGTCAGCACTTCATCCTCTGGATTATCCGCCGCACTCCCCACCACATGAACATTCAGCGCTCGCAACGCCCGCTTGGGCGCATCCAGAAACGACGGAGAATCGTGATTGCCCCCCGTCACCACCACGTGGCGACACGGCGTCTCGCGCGCGACATCCGCCAGAAATTCGTAGTACAACTCCTGCGCCTTGATACTCGGCGTCCCCGTGTCAAAAATATCCCCCGCGACCAACAACGCATCCACCTGCCGGTCGCGAAGAGTCGTCACCAACCACTTCAGGAATCCCTCAAATTCCTCATAGCGCCGCTTTTGATACAGGGATTTCCCCAAATGCCAATCCGCCGTGTGCAATACCTTCACACATCACCTCGCTTGCTGCTCCCGCCTCGTGCCCTTGCCGAGCAATGATAGCACAAGGCAGGTCGCAAATAGAGCACAATCAGCCCTTTTGGCCTGCACCGAGTGAGATAGCGACGCGAACGCGCTCAACTGGATATCGGTTGCGCAGGTGACTCGCTGGGACTCTGTGCTGGGGCGCGGCGAATCGGCGCGGGTCAGCCGATCTCGTCTTCCCACTCTTCTTCGTCGAGCGTGCGCTCGATGTAGCGCGGATGGGCATGAAGATTCTTCGAGAGATAGACATGGTTCATCTCGTCGGCAAATCCCATCTTGCGAAACAGGCCCAACGCCGTCTTGTTCTGCGCGTCGGTGTCCACCAACATCATGCGCGCGCCATCGTCAATGAATGTGTCCGTGAGCTTGTTGATGAGCCGCCCGCCAAGCCCACGCCGCTTGAAGCGCGGCGATACGCCAAGCCAAAGCAACCAGCCGTAGGACCACGAGTTCCGCGGCTTGCGCATCATCGTGCCCAACGCAAATCCAACAATGACCTCATCGCACTCCGCCACAAGGCAATACTCGCTCTCGGAGTTGAACAAATTGAGAATCTCATGCTCGTCCCACGCGCGATACAGCGTCGGCCATTTCTCCGCAGTGAAGAGCTGGGCGCCTAACTCATACACGTCACTCAAATCTCGGAGCGCCATTTCCCGGATCGTGACTCGCGAATGCTTCTTACTTTTTGTCGTCGTTTTCACAGTTGAACCTGTGAGAACGACTAGACAACGCGCCGCTGCAAACTTCCAGACTTTTCGACAGGCTGTCGCAACAGTCTGACCACCAATCTGTTGCGCAATAAATGGGCGACTTAATTTCGGCTGGTGCTGCTAATCTTTCGCGGCGGGCGGCAGCGGAGGAGGCGCGGCGTTCGCCACGATTAGCTGGTCGGGAAGGAAGAGGAGTTTGGTGGCTTGGCTGTAGTCGAAGACGTAAATCCAGTGGCCATATCTTGCCTGCAGTTTCTCAGCTTCCTCGCGCGCCGCATCGCGAGCGGCGCGATCCGCGGCCAGCGCCGCTTCCTCGCCGTGCGCAAGCGCGGGAGGTTCCTCGTAGGTGAACGTGAGCCAGCCGTAGTGACCCATATTCTCCGGCGTGAGCGCGCCGAGTTCCACGCGCACGACAATGCCGTTGGTCAAGTGCGCAACGGCGCTGCCGCTCGCGCCGCGCGCGAGCGCTTTTGCATCGGTGGCCGGATCCACAATGGAGCGCGTCGAAAGGTTCTGGAGCGAGCGAAACCAGATTTCAGCGCTGGCCACATTGATGACCTTTCCTGTGAGCGCTCCTGCGCCGCTGTAGGTGCCGTCTGCATCTCGATCGAGGGCATACATTGCGCCATTTGTCGGATAGGCAGTCATCGAACCGATCTCACTGGGTCCGAAACTCGGCAGCTTTGAAACAATCCAGTCGGTGGGTCGGCGGCGCACCTCTTCCACAAACGGCTCGGCAATGACAACCTCTCCATCGCCCGAGCGATAGTACCGACTGTCCGGCATCGAGAAGCCCGCGGGCATGGCAGAGGATGTGCGAGGCAGGCCGATGAGCAAATCGTCAGTCGCCGTGTCCGCCGATTCAAACAGCTTCACCCGAACCGGAAAGCTCGTTGCGCTCTCCGCGAGGCCGAATTCATCTAAAATCTCGGTGCCGCCGCGAATCACCTCTCCCACGCGCAACTGATCGAGTTGCCGCAAAAGCGCAGCGATCGGCTCGAACTGCGCGGGATAGTCCCACAGCGATCCGACCGCCCATTCGCCATCCGTCCGAGCAAGAACCACCTGTTGCGTCCCGCTGGTCAGCTCAATCCGCTCAATCGCGTTGATATCCTTCGTATGCAGCACCCGCTGGCCCAACTCTGTGGGCGAGGCCTCGTGCGAGCGCCGACCGACCTTGGAAATGAACATCGCCAGCGCGACGAGGACAATCAGCAAGAGAATGAGGGTTCGTGATTTCATCGAGTGTTCTCCACTTCGCTCGCCCGGTTCAGCGACTGCGCGCACGGCGGCGCCGACGCCAGCCGTGCGCCAGGCCGAACAGGATAACGAGTCCTGGCATAGCGCCGATATTCAGCGCCTTGACCCACAGACCGAGGGCTTCAATTTCATGATTCAGATTTTTGCGCACTTCTTTGAGCGCGCGCCGCGTCTCAAGTTGTTGCGCGCGGAAACGCTCAATTTCCTGCCGCTGTTCGGGCGAAATGATGAGCTGCTGATCTTCCGACTTGCCCGATTGCAGGCGATCCAGGTTGGCTTGTGTGGTGGCGAGCTGCTCTTGCAATTTGAGTTCCTGCTCCCGCCACTTCTCCTGCGCGGAGGTCCGCAACGCGAGCACACGTGTGAACGGGCGCTCGAAGGTGCCGCGCCCGCGCAGCGCAATCAGCGCATCGCCACCGGCAAGTTGTCCGGCCACATTCGCGGCGAAATTGATGTTGTCGTTCATCAACTGATAGACACCTGGCCCGAACATCGGGAGGCGCCGCGCGGCGAATGCGTCATAAAGGAAGTCGGCATCGGCCACCAGCACGACCGTGCCATCGCGGACGCTCTCGGCAAGATGCGTCGCATCGGGTTCGGACGGAGGCGCATGGGTCGCGCCAGCGGGAACGTTGCTGGGTCGGCCGTTGGGAAAGGCGGTCTTGAAATGTCCACTCACGCGGATCGCGATGGGCAAGGCGTTCGTCGCCTTCTCAAAAGTGGTTTTCCCCGCGAAGGTGCCCGAGGTGGCTTCGATGATCGAAACGCTCCCGGCCTCCGGCCCCGCTGTGATCAACGGTGTGACGGTGAGTCCGTCAACGGGCTGAACCTCGAACCACCCCGTCATCGGGAATTGCATCATGTTCATCGCGGCAACCGACACGTCCTCGCGATTGAAGTTGCTGGAGCGCAGCGTGAGCCACGAGTTGTTGAGCTGCACCTCTCCGAGTTGCGAGGCCACCCGCGTCGCGGCGGCGGGATCGGCGATAACGCGATCGGAGGACATCTTGATGCCCCACCCCGCCGTGAGCGCGTTCAAATCCGCCTGCGCCGATTTGGGATCGCGAAATTGCGAGCTTTGCGCATCGAGATCGGCTAGGCATTGTGGGTCCTCCAGCGCGAAGAGGCGGCCCCCGCGCAGGACGAACTGATCCACGGCATACAGCGTGGCCTCAGGCAGATTTCGCGGATAGACCAACAACAGCGTATCCACATCCGCCGGGATCTCCTCCACCTGGCCGCTCAAATCCTCAATTTCTGCAATGGCGCGCAACTCGTTGATGATGATCCATCCATCAAAGTTCGGGCCGCGCCGTACGAAGCCCGCCGAGCCGCCCATCAGCGGCAGGGGCGAAATGACAGCGATCTTTGGCTTCTTCGCAACGGTCACTTCATTGACCGCGCGAGAGATCAAGAACTCGAGCTGCGGCTCGTCCGCCGGCGAGAAAAAGGGAATCGCCGACTGGCGCGCGCCCGACAGGGCCACGAGACCGAGAAACACGGAAGGCGCACCGCTCTCCTGCGTGAGGCGCGACGCGGTGAGACCGTAGCGGCGCGCCCATTCTTCCTCGTCGCTGTCCGGCTGCGGGTCAATCACTTCGAGCGAGAGGTGTCCGCCACTGAGCTTTTCATACTCCCGCAGCAAATCGAGGATGCGGCTGCCGTATTGCTTGAAATTGATTGGCGCGGCATCGGCGCTGCGGCTGAAGTAGAACTTCAACGTCACATCGCGCTCGAGGTTCTTCAGCAGCCCGCGCGTGCCCGGCGCGAGTGTGTAGAGCTTCTCCGCGGTCAGATCGGCGCGCACGCGCACCGAGCTTGCCGCGACATTGAGCAACACCAACACCGCCAGGGTAACGATCAAACCCACGGCGCCCGTCACAACATGAATGCCAAATCTCTTCATCGTCCGCTCACTTCGTCCTGCGGTTGTCCAAGGTCACATGCGTAGCCAGCAGCATGAACGCCATGGCGCTGGCAAAATAGAGAATGTCGCGAAGGTCCAGCACGCCGCGCTGCATCTGCTCGAAATGCGCGCTGAAACTGAAGCCCGCAACGGTTTCGACCACCCATGCGGGCGCGACTTGATAGAGGAAATCAGTCACCGGCGGGAAGCCCGCCAGCAGCAGAAACAATCCGATCACAGCGGCGATGATGAAACTGATCACCTGATTCCGCGTCAGCGCGGATGTGAGCGAGCCCACAGCCAAATACGCGCCCGCAAGCAGGGCGCTGCCGATGTATCCGGTGATGATTGGCCCCGGATCGGGCGAGCCGAGATAGAACGCCGTCGCAACCACCGGAAACGTCAGCGCCAGCGCAAGCAGGACGAAGAGCCACGCGGCGAGGAACTTGCCCGCAATGGCCTGCGCCGTCGTCACCGGAAATGTCAATAGCAACTCGAGCGTGCCCGTGCGCCGCTCCTCCGCCCACAGTCGCATGGCGACGGCGGGCACCAGAATCAGATAAATCCACGGGTGCCAGAAAAAGAAGCGGTCCAGACTCGCCTGCCCCGCCTCATAAAACCGACTCACGTTGAACGTGAAAAATCCCGCGAGCGCCAGAAAGATCACAATGAAAACATACGCGACGGGCGAATTGAAATACGCCTTCCACTCGCGCTTGAGAATGGTGCAAACCGGACTGCTCATCGCGCGCTACCTCCAATATCGGCCGACGTTGTCAGCCAGCGGAAGACTTGATCCAGCGAACCCTGCTTCCGCAATTCCGCAGGGGTGCTGTCAGCGACGACCTGGCCAGCGCTGATAATGATCGCTCGCGTGCAGATGGCCTCAACCTCTTCCAGAATGTGAGTGGAAAACACGATCACCTTGTTCTTCGCCATGTCGCGAATCATATTGCGAACCACAAACTTTTGATTCGGATCCAGCCCCTCCGTCGGCTCGTCGAGGATCAGCACCGGAGGATCGTGCAGAATCGCCTGCGCAAAACACGTGCGCTGCCGATAGCCTTTTGACAGGGTTTCAATCGGCTGATGCCGCACCGAAGTGAGAATGCACCGCTCCAGCGTCTCCCCGATTCGCTGCCGCGCCTCCTTCCCGGCAAAGCCGCGCATCGCCGCAGCGAAAGAAAGGAACTCCTCCACCGTCATATCGCCATAGGACGGCGCGTTCTCCGGGAGATAGCCCAAGTGCCGCCGCGCCTCGACCGGCTTTTCCGCGACATCGAACCCCTGAATCCACGCGCGGCCCGATGAAGGGGTCAGATAGCCCGTAATCATCCGCATCGTCGTGGTCTTGCCCGCCCCGTTCGGACCCAGAAAACCCAACACCTCGCCGGGGTTCACCTCAAACGACACATCGCGCACCGCCGCGCGACTGCCAAAGTTCTTCACCAGTTTGCTGACTTTAATCATACGTAGCTCCGGGCGCCCTCCCCACTCGCCGAATGCGGTGATAGACCACAATTCGGGCGCCGCGTTCAAATTTTCAATCCTGCGACTTCAGATTACAAGAGCAAGAAACGACGGAACGCCCTCAATCGCGCCACTTCAGCATGCACACATCCCACTGCGCAACACACGAGAACCCATCCGCCTCCTGACACCCAACTCCTCGCCACATCCAGAATCGCCCAGTCGTGCTAGATGCAGTGACTTGCGGACGCACCACCCTCTGCGCCAGCCGCGAGCATCTGCTCGCGATGCAGACCCGCGTCGCCTCGCATAAAGACGAACCATTCAGCCATTGTTCCCGCAGCGCGCGCGGCGCCGACATTCTGTTTCCCGTGGGTGGCTGCGATCGGCAACCCCTTCAAAATCCCGCTTTTCCCATTGTCCCCCAGATCAGACACGATAAACTCGCAACCAAAGGTGAAGCCATTGTGGCTTGGAATGCTTTTCGGACAAGCTCCGTAGTACTCAACAGCACGGAAAGTCTTCCCGACAATCAATGGTTCGACGAAAAGAATTATGAAGCGATTAATCGACAATACCGCCAAAGAGGCAAAAAAGCACTTCTTGAAGGGCAGCAGTTATTTTAACAGCGACTTTCCGTCATACATCTCATTCGAGAAGCTACTTACTGATGTAGAGATAGCCCTTGCCGGAGGCTCATTCATGGGGATCAAGGAGAGGAATCCCGGCCTATTGCCAAATGTGAACTATTCCATTGTTGCCAATAAAGACGGAAGACTTAGTTGGCGCCCTTTTGAATTGATTCACCCTGTCTTATACGTCTCACTGGTCAACCAGATATGCGAGCCCACCAATTGGGCGCTCATCGTCAATCGCATGAAAGAGCTTGAAGGCGGCCTTGTTGATTGCTGCAGCGCACCAGTTATGTCCGTGGATGCCAATTCTGATAAAGCGGCCCAGGTAAAGAGTTGGTGGCAAGGTGTCGAGCAAAAGTCCCTCGTGTACTCTTTGAATTACAGCCACCTCCTGCACACGGATGTAACAGATTGTTATGGGTCACTTTATACGCACAGTATTGCTTGGGCTATACATGGCATAGAGGCATCAAAAGAGAGCCGAGGAAAGAATAAGCTACTAGGCGATGTGATCGACTCACATATGCAAGCCGGTCGCTATGGTCAAACCAATGGAATTCCCCAAGGCTCTGTCATGATGGATTTTATTGCGGAAATCGTCCTTGGATTTGTGGACGACTTAATCACCAAAGAGCTTGCAAGGCAGGACGACTTCCGAATTCTTCGCTACCGAGATGATTACCGTATATTTGCACAGAACGATCAGCGAGCGGAGCAGATTCTCAAGGTTGTCAGCGACAAGCTACGTGTGGTTGGAATGCGATTAGGTGTATCAAAAACAATGGTCTGCGCAAATATTGTTGAAGGTTCAATAAAACCGGATAAACAGGCTGGTATCGATTTGCAAGATCTTGGGAACGCGAACGCAAAGACCATACAAAAGCAGTTGCTACGACTCCATGCATTCGGACGTCGCTTCCCGAATAGCGGCGCATTGCGCCGCCTTGCCGGAGAGCTTCACGAGAAGATATCCGAGCAAAAAGAGAAACCGGAAGATCTCGAGGTTCAGGTCGCAATAGCAACGGATATTGCCATAGTGTCGCCTCTTGCCTTTCCGGCCATTGCCGGCATCTTGAGCTGCTTGATCTCATTCGCGGAAAAGGGTGAAAAAGAACGACTATGGTCCCAGGTGCTCAGCAAGATGCGTCGCATTCCTTACAATGGCTACCTAGAGATTTGGCTGCAGCGCGTTTCAATACCTCAAGCAGTCGGAATACAATATGAGAGCGATGAACCAATATGCCAAATCGTCAAGGGGCTTAAGGCGGAATTGTGGGAGAATGGATGGATAGCTAGCAAAGAAATTAAGTCTGCTGTAGATGCTTCGAAAATTGTCATCGCAGACGCGACAAAGAAATCGGAGGTTGTTAAGCCGGATGAGGTCGCCCTTTTCACTGAGAATGCTTGGATGTACTAAAATATAGAATTGCGTCGAATCGCACCGAGGTGGCACCCAGGGTCAGCCCTTTCCGATGAAGAACCCCCTCTTCTTTAATTAGCGGGAATTGGGGTCGGTCCACATATAGTTGCAACACTCGTTGGACTGCTTTGCCAATACTGGCATTCGTCATTTCAATTTTCTCCGGGCGAATTGCCACGGGTTACCATGACACTGGTCGGTCGAATCACGTATCGCGGATTCACAGTTTTGCATTCACGACGCGACGCGAGTCGCGCCGTGTTGCGTTACGGCTTTGGGTATCCGTTTTTGGGTCGCGGCGCGGCGCGCGACTCAAGATCGGCGCGTAGCTTGAGCACCTCGCGCCAGACGAGTAGCGGAACAATTGCCAGCAGAATCCCCGCGACTCCGCACGCGCACCAGCCAGCCGTCAGCAGCAGGGGGAGCAGTGGGGTCGGTCCGCACATAGTTGCAACACTCGTTGGATCGCTTTGCCAATACTGGCATTCGCCATTTCGATGCAAAGCGGTTGAAAAGGGATTTGGACAAACATCACAGTCACATCTGTAAATGTCGCTTTCCCTGCAGCGCTCTCTGCGACCCGAAGTGGAATATGCATGAGAACAACATTGATCATCCGAGATGAGGTCTTGCCGAAGGCGTCCGCGTTGACCGGCGTAAAAGAGAAAACAGCCCTCGTGCACATCAGGCTCGAAATCGTCCTCCATATCGAGTAGATGAGAGGATGAAAGTTTCAACGCAATGGCACTGACGATTTCTTGGGGCAACAATCTGGAGCGGCTGGCGGATGACCTTTTCGCCAAGCTCCTGAAGGGCAAGACCACTCCCGACGACCTATTCGCCCGGCGCGATTGCGTGGTGGTTCCGAACCGCACCCAGCAGGCGTGGCTCCAACAGCGGTTTCTCTTTGATGCTCCCCGCACGACGGTCCCGCACGTCCTCGCAAACTGCGATTTTCCGCTGCTGAGCCTTTTCGTCAACGACTGGCTCTACCGGATGGATCACCCCACCGGGGGCACACCCGATCCAGAGAAACACCCGTTCTCGGTAAAGAGTATGCGCTGGCAACTTTTTGAGCGACTGCGTGGGGGGACGCTCGACGGGACCTTTGCGCCTATCGAGCGCTATGTCACATCGCGCGATGGCTTGCGGCGCGATCCGCGCAAATGCTTCAAACTCGCGGGGCGGCTCGCGTCACTCCTGAATCAATATATCTCCTATCGTCCGCAGATGATGCTCGCGTGGGAAACAGGAAAGGATGTGGGCGTGCAGGACGCCCCCGCGTTGGCCTGGGAGCCAGCGCTGTGGCGGATGCTGGTGGAAACGCGCCGCGATGAGACATATCTGGCTGCCTTTCGGCGCATGCACACCGATCTCGCCGCGTGCGGTATCGAAAAGCAATACCGCCGTATTTTCGTCTTCGCGCCGTCTATGCTGCCGCCGGTGCACCTGACGTTCTTTCATCACTTGGGCGCAATCCTTCCCGTGGACTTCTATCTCTTCAATCCGTCCGAAGTGGATTGGTTTGAGCGCGAGGCGCTCAAGAGCCGAATCGAGCAATCCGATTTTCACGAATTGCCCGATGACGCAGGCGAGCTGCTCGATATCGAACACCCGCTGCTCAGCGCCTACGCGCGCGGGTGCCGCGATACGGCAGCGGCAGCGCTCGACCTGACCGGCGGGCAGATTGACGATCTCTTCGCAGAGCCAACGGGGACCTCGCGCCTCGCCAAACTCCAGCATTCGATCTGGGCGTGCGATGCCTCGCTGAAGCGCCAAGGTTGTGCGCCCGATCCCTCAATTCAAGTTCATCTGTGCCACGGGAAAATGCGCGAGGTCGAAATCCTGCGCGACCAACTTCTCGACTGTTTCAATTCGATCGAGGGCCTCCAGCCTCGCCACATTCAGGTTCAAACGCCGGACCTCAACAGCTACGCGTCCTATATCGAGGCCGTCTTCTCCAGCATCAATCCCAATGGGCCCAAAGCCATTCCGTTCGTCATTGCAGACCGGGTTTCCGCGGGCGAGAGCCAGGCCGCCAATGCGTTCAACCAACTGCTCAACCTGACCGATAGCCGCTTCACCGCGCCCCAGATTCTCGAACTTCTCCGCAATCCCAGCATCGCGCTGCAGTTTGAACTCGCGCCCGACGATGTGGATGAGGCCGCCATCTGGCTGAACAAGGCGGGCGTTCGCTGGGGGCGCGATGCGGAACATCGAGCGCTCGTCACCAAGGCCTCTTTCACAGAAGAGACCACGTGGGGCCACGGCCTCGACCGCCTTCTGCTCGGCTACGCCATGGGCCAGGAGCCGGCGGACATCAATCCACGCAAACTACTGCCCTGCGACGTTGTCGAGGGCGACGAGGCGGCATGTCTCGGCCGCCTGGTTCATTTCTACGAGAAGCTGACCGACTTCGCGGACTATGGCCGCTCCGACCACACTGCCGCAGAGTGGGTGGAGCGTCTGAATACACTGGTGGACGACTTCTTCCTCAGCGATAACGAAACCTATCGCGACATCGCCATTTTGAGGCGCGCTATCCGCCTCCTGCACACCACGAGCGAGGCAGCTGGGTTCCAAGGCGCGGTATCCATCGCCGTCATTCGCGATTTCCTGGCTGGCCATCTCGGCGATCTCGCGGGCGGCTCGGATTTGAATCGCAACGCGGTGATCTTCACCTCGCTGCGCCCCGGCAGCAGCACGCCGCGTCCCGTCCAGTGTCTTCTCGGCATGGGCGATGGCCTCTTCCCCCGCTCCGAGAATCGCCCCGCCTACGACCTCTTCCGGAAAGCGCGCAAAATGGGCGACCGATCCTTGCCCATCGAAGATCGCCAAGCGTTTCTCGAAGCGATTCTCAATGCGAAAAACCGTCTCCTGATTTTCTATCCCGCATTTTCAGAAGAGGACAATTCGCGCAAACGCGAATCGGTCGCCGTACAAGAATTGCTCGAATATACCGAAAGGCATTTCGGCTCACCCATCGAGCCCGTTCACCATCGTCTCGCCGCACATCACCCTTCCTATTTCGAATCGGGCTCCCCTCTCTTTTCCTACTCAGAATCCCAGTGCGAAACCGCGCGGGCAACGCTCAGGCCCCCCGCTGCCCCCCCTGCGTTTCCGTCCGTTTCCCCGCTCGCGCCAGATGTGCATGTCGAACTCACAGACCTGCGCGCCTTCTTCGACAACCCCGCAAAGTACTACTTCAAGAACGTCCTCGGCGCAGAGCCTCGCCCTCGCCTCGACGCATTGCCCGATGAAGCGGAGATATTCGATCACAACGCCATGGAAGCGTGGAAAATTCGCGAGCACATTATCCGAGCGATCATCACAGACAGCGATGATGACGTGCTCGCGACTATTCAGGCGGACAATCTTCTCCCTCTCGCTGCGCAGGGTCAGAAAATCTACGAAGCGCTCTACGAGGAGACAACTCAGCTCCTCAAGCAAGACATCGCGCCCCTTCCCTTCGACAAACTCTCTGCCGCACTTAAGGCGCGCCTGCACGCCGAGGCGCACGTGTGGACCCTTCCCATTTCCGTGAACGGCGCGCGTGTTGTTCTCTCCGGCTCTGCACCCGTGATTTCAGTATCTGTCGGCGATGAGAATATCCGCCTCATTCTCGACTTCAGCTCGTCCTCGTTCCGGTATCAGAGACTCTTCCCCACCTGGCTGACCTATCTCCTCGCGCGGGCCTGCAACGACCTCATCTTAGCTGCCAATTTCCAAACCGAAAGTAAGAAGGAGAAGAAGGAGAAGAAGGCGCTGCGCCTCACGTTGATGCAGGACGAGGTGGATCGGCCCACCGCCATAAGCCTATTGGAGAACTATCTGCGCATCTTCCTTTTTGAAAGCACACCACCACCGCCATTCGTCCCAGAAACCTCTTTGAGTTACATCGTGAGCGCAGAAGGCGCCACTTCCGATCAGGGCAAGGCCATAAGAGCAGCAACAACTGCATGGAGCGGCATGTATGGCGATGCCAGGAATCCATACTACCGAGCCCTGTATGGCAAAGCGGGCCCGTTCAACAACGAGACGCAGTTTACAGACTGGGCCAAACGGATTGGACAGCCCCTCCAAAATGCGATTCTGGGGAAGCTTCCGTGACATGAAAGAATTCAGTTCATGCATCTTTCAGCCCGCACTGCTGCTCGACGAGCCCATCCTCGTCGAAGCCAGCGCGGGAACTGGCAAGACCTACAACATCCAGAATGCCTATCTGCGCTTGATTCTCGAACGCGAGCTGACGGTCCGCCAAATCCTCGTTGTGACGTTCACCGAAGCTGCCACACTGGAACTGCGCGAGCGACTGCGCGCCGTGCTTGTGCATTGTCACGATTACCTCGAAGCGCCAGAGGACGCCCCTTCCTCAGCCGACTCGATGCGCATTGAAGCGGTGATGAAACTGGTGAATCCGCAGAACGACCAAGCGAGGAGGATGGAGTTGAACAAACTCGTCCAACTCGCACTGATGGATTTTGACAGCGCGGCCATCTTCACCATCCACGGTTTCTGCAATCGCGTACTGGCTCACTACGCTTTTGAATGCGGCCACGATCCCGATGCAGAACTGCTCAGCGACGCCAGCGCGATTGTGACCGAGGCGTGCCGCGATTGGTGGCGCAAGAACGCCTATGCCAGCGAGGATGTGCCTTTCACGAGCTTCAGCGAGCTCCTCGCCTGCGTGCAAGAAGTTCATCGCAATCCGGCCGCGATCCTGAAAACCAGCGCCATCCCCAATGAGCCGGAGTTCCACACGTGGTTCGCCGAATGCAATCGCATTGCCGAGCAAATCCAATCACCGAACGCAAGTGTTTCGTGGGCGCACGACGGGAATCTGCTGGTGGGAAAAACGAAACCCTACACGGTGGACACACAAGTATTGCGGCGCCTGGCGCGAGATCTCGCGCCTCGATTTCTTGAGTGGGAAAAGACGCTGCCACTCGACGGCAAAGACCAGTCGCCCATCTGCCAGAGCCTTCTCTTCACGTTCAAGGTCATGCACGCGCCCTCGCACAGCCATGACGCAAAACGCTTTGCTCAGGCGGTGAAGGCGTTTGGCAAATGCGACTTCGCGAAAGTCGCCAACCTCAACGATCAGCCCAAGATTGCAAAGGCGATTTCCGATGGCGTTCTCGATCGCATCCGCGACCGCATCGCGCTGACCTACGACTCCATGCTCGCCAATGTGCGCGCGGTGTTGGGAAATGCGAAGGCGGGCCCGATCTTGCGCGCACTTCTGCGCGACGAATTCAAGGCGGCCCTGATTGACGAATTTCAGGACACGGACCCGATCCAGTACGATATTTTCTGGTCGCTCTTCGGAGAACCGCAAGCGGAGGGCGAAACCCCCACTCCACTCGTCTTCGTCGGCGATCCGAAACAGGCCATCTACGGGTTTCGCGGCGGCGACATTTTCACCTACTTCGCGGCCAAGCAGAAAATCCCTGAAGAGCGGCGCTACTCGCTCGGCACAAACTTCCGTTCAGAAGCCAATCTCGTCCAGGCGATCAACGCGCTTTTCGCCGATGGACCCAGTGACCGAGGCCCCACATTTCTCAACCATAACGTCCCCTATGCGGGCGACTTGCAGGCCAACAATGTGGGCGCCGACAAGGAACTGCTGCTCGCGGGGCAGCGCGACCCGCAACCGCTCAAAATCTGGCGCATGAATCCAGAGCACACAGAGCAATGGCCTGCGCTCGTCACCGAGGAGATTGAGCGCCTGCTGAAGGATCCATCTGCCACCCTTGGCGCGAAGCCCATCCAGCCCGGCCATTTCGCCGTCCTCGTGATGAATCACAAGGAGGCGTTGGAGATTCAGGAAGCGCTGGTCGCGCGTGGAGTGAATGCCGTACGCCAGGCGGTGGGCAAGGTTTTCGACTCCGAAGACGCACCTCGTCTGGCCATCCTCATGCAGGCAATTCTGGAACCGGGCAAATCGCGCTTCGTCCGCAGCGCACTGGCCACCGGATTGCTCCCCTGCACACCCGCGATGCTCGCGCGATTCAAGGCGGAAGACGAAGTCCATCGCACCGGAATGGCTCCGCCAGCGCCACCCCCCTCCGAACCGCATACAGAACACGCGCTCCCCACTCGCTTCGACGACTGGCTCGAAGCCTTTCGAGAAGCGAAGAAGCGGTGGGAAGAATCCTCCTTCATCGAGGCCTTCCGCTTTCTCGCCACCAGACTCCAACTCTTTCCGCATCTCGCACAGCAAGAGAATGGCAGACGCCGTATCGCCGAAGTGCAGCAGCTCGTCGAAGTGGCGCATCAGGAAGCAAGCCGAATGCGCCTCGGCCCGATCGCCCTCACCACGTGGTTTGCGCGCCAGACGGATCCCGATGCACGCGATGAAGAGAGCGACAGCGACGAGCTGCGACTGCGAGCCGCCGATGACGACGACGCGGTGCAAATCATGACCGTCTTCAAGAGCAAAGGGCTTCAATTTCCCATTGTCTTTGTCCCCACTCTTTCTCAACACAGCGCCACCCTGAAACGCGGCGGCAATGCAAAAGTGATCCGATACCACAGCGACAATCGGCTCGTCCTCGACTTTGATACTTCCAAAGACGCGCCCGGTGAAATCAGGGCCACCGAGGAAATGCACGAAGAGAACATCCGAAAGGCCTACGTTGCCCTCACGCGCGCCATCAATCGCGTCTATCTCTTCAGTTCAAAGGAGCATAGTAAGAACGTACACAAGCACGCAGTCGCCCATCTACTCGCGCGATTCTCTCCGGCCAACAAAGGGAGTGCGGCGCAACCCGATTGCATCGCACTGGAAGACGCGCCCGCGCTCCAGTTGAACCCGCCCGCGAACTCGGCGCCCCCAAAAACCATTCCGGACCTCCGACCCAGGACACTCCTTCACCCGGTAGATAAAAAGCACGGCCACGCGAGCTTTTCCGCCCTTGCATCGCACCGCGCCGCCGCTGCAAAAGAACCGGACGTTCGCGATGTGGATCAGAGCGAGGCGACCGCTCCCGAGGCAGAGGCGATGGAACCCGATCCGATATTCTCAATTCCCGGCGGCGCGAAACTAGGCGAATGCTGGCACGAAATTTTTGAGCTCATTGATTTTCAAGCGCCCGCAGCGACCCTCCGCGAAACAACCGATGCGGTGCTCGACAAATATCGGATCTGCCCCCGCCCCACCGATGCCATGCCTCTGGAAAAACAGAAGCTGCTCAAGGGCCGCCGCGACGCCGTACACCGCATGATCGCCAACACGCTCGCCACGCCGCTCCCCGCCCGCGCCGGAGCCCTTTCCCTTCGCGACATTCCACTCGCCCACCGGCGTTCGGAACTCGAATTCAATTTCTCCATGCGCGACGACGAGCGCGCCCTGCAAGCAGTCGCGCCCATTTTGGAGCGCGACTGGAAGACCCCCGCGCGCAATGAAGCGTTCATCAAACGAATGCGCGACCGCGAAATGATCCTTCCGCGCGGCTTCATGACCGGCTTTATGGACCTCGTCTTTCAGCACGCAGGAAAGTTCTACATTGTGGACTGGAAATCCAATCGCCTCGCGGGCCGCGCCGACGGATTCGACGACGCCGGAATAGCGGCCGAAATGGATGCGCACGCCTACTATCTGCAATACCTCATCTACTCCGTCGCGCTTCACGGCTTCCTCGCAACGCGCCTGGCGCGCTACGATTTCGACACGCACTTCGGCGGCGTCTTCTATCTCTTCGTGCGCGGAATGGACGGCAAGACCCGTCGCGGCGTCTTCAGCGACGCGCCCTCACGCGAACTGGTGGCCGCGCTTTCCTCATTTTTCGGAGGCCCCGCATGAGCTTCGGCATGAAAAGCTTTCATGAAGTCGGATTGCTGCGCGATCTGGATGTGCACCTGATCGAATCCCTCATTCGCACCTTCCTCACGCGGGGGAATCCGCCCTCCGAGGAGATCAAAACGCTCCTCGCCCTCGCCGTGCGCGTCACGAACGAGGGCCACGTCTGCCTCGATCTGCACTCCGACCACTGGTGGCAACTCGATCGCATCCGGCGCGATAATGAGGAGCAGACCTCCGCCCGCGAAAAGCAGATTCTATCGCTCCCCGCCCCGCGCAACGCCCAACGCGCACTGCTCAACTGCCCCGAATGGGTCGGCTCCGGAGAGTCGAGTCTCCCCTTCATTCTCGAACGGAATCGCCTCTATCTGCGCCGCTTCTGGAACTATGAAAAGCGCGTCGCCAACAGACTGCGCGCGCTCGCTGAACGAGAGCCGACTCCCATCCCAGCCCAACTCCGCACCCAGCTCGCAACCGTCACCTTCGGACGCGAAGGCCAATTTCGCCCCACCCCAAGCCAATTGGACGCCGTGCAGCGAGGTCTGAAAAACCGACTGACCATCATCACCGGCGGGCCTGGCACGGGCAAAACCACCATCGCTGCGCTCCTCCTGCGCCTGCTCGTCGCGCAAGCCGAAAACACCGCGCCTCTTCGAATCCGCATGGCCGCGCCAACCGGCAAGGCCGCCGCGCGCCTGCAAGAAAGTGTCGGCAGCGAGATTTCCACAGACACCCGTCAAATCCTATGGGAACCCGCATCCACCCTCGATCGCCTCCTGGGCTATCAACGCAACTCCCCCTATTTCCACTACAACCGCGAAACCCCGCTCCCCGCCGACATCGTCCTCATTGACGAAACCAGCATGATTGACCTCCCCAAGATGGCAAAACTGCTCGACGCCATCACGCCGCAGACCCGCCTGATTTTGCTCGGCGACAAGAACCAACTGGCATCCGTAGATCCCGGCAGCGTCATGGCAGAACTCTGCGAGGCAGCCGCCCTGCGCCACTGCATCGTAGAACTGACCGAAAGCAAACGCTTCGACGCGGACTCCGCCGTCACCCCCATCAGCCAGGCCGTCCGAGCCGGCGATGCGGACAGCGCGTGGAAACTCCTCACCGATCCATCCATCGGATCCGCCAACAAGAAGGTCACCCTCCACGACGCCACCGCGTTCACGCCCCGCGACGTTCCAAAAGACTTTGCCGAAATCGTCCGCACGCGCTATCGGGCCTTCCTCGCCGCCAAGACACCCGCCGAAGCCTTTCGA
>JAMLJG010000004.1 GCA_023953695.1 Kiritimatiellia bacterium | reverse complement strand
GTGCGTGGCCAATGCTCGGAAAGATGAAGAGCGCAATCGCATTGAGCACGAAAATCGTACAAAGCGAAATGGACATGGCTCTCTTGTCCGCGCCTATCACCGCGCCGACAGCGGCGATCGCGCTCCCGCCGCAAATCGCAGTTCCCGAGGAGACCAACAGCGAGGTCTGCGGTTCAATCCGCAACAGCCGACCCAACAACAACCCGAGCAACAACGTTCCGAAAATCGTTGCGATCGTGAAACCAAACCCAATGCGCCCCGCAGCCCACACAGCCGCGAGATTCATGCCAAAACCCAGCCCCACGACCGACGCCTGCAAGAGCAGTTTGGCCCCCTTGTGGCTCGCCTGCGGCATCGGATTGTTCAGAAACAACGCAAACACTATCCCCAGCGCCAACGCAATCGGCGCCGAAACCCAACCGCTCACCGCCAACCCGGCCAAGCCCACAAAGAGAATCCACTCCGCCGTTCTTTTCACAAATCATTCCTTTGTCCGCGCCCATCCAGCTCGCGCGCGGTCGCATGGATAAGTCTGCCGCGCAGACACGGCAAGAAGAAATCAGTCGCCGAGCACATCAGATTGTGTTCAAGAGAACTGGAACGCGACCGCAGGTTGCAGTAGCGTGGGGCGCTGGAGGGCCGTGATTCATGTCGAAACTTTCTGAACGGGCGGAACAGATGGGCGTGCCCGCGATCCGCCACCATATCTTTCTGTGCGCGGATCAGACCAAACCGAATTGCTGTTCGAAAGAGGCCGGACTCGAAGCGTGGGACTTCCTCAAAAAGCGCCTCGAAGAGCTGAATCTGACCGGCGCAGGCGGAATCTATCGAACCAAAGCGAATTGCTTGCGAATTTGCCGCCAGGGGCCAATCGCTGTGGTGTATCCCGAGGGGGTTTGGTACCATTCCTGCTCGCCGTCGGTTTTGGAGCGCATCATTCAAGAGCACCTGATCGGCGGGCGAGTGGTTGCGGAGTACGCATTTCACGTGGGGTCGAATCTGCATTGAACGAAGGCGGGTGCACAGTGGTCAGAACGGGAATGTCCATGAACTTTCGAATCATCAGCGTCGCACTTATTCTCGCGTCGCTCTCCTTGCCCCCCCGCCTACACGCGGACAACAAACCCATTTTGGCGCCCAACGCCGACCACGTGCGCGCGGCCAAGCTGCTCGCCCTGAACTTGCCGCTGCGCCACCTGAGCCGCGCGCCGCTATCCGACGCGATTGCAACCAACGCCTTTTCCATCTTTCTCGACTCGCTCGACTTCGAACACGTCTATTTTCTTCAATCCGACATCGAGGACCTCAAGCCCGCGGCCCCCCAACTGGACGACCAGTTGCGCGCGGGCGACCTGTCCTTCGCCTTCCGCGTGTATGACCTCTTCAAGCAGCGCGTCGAAAATCGGGTCGCCTACGTGAAAGAACTCCTCGATAAAGGTTTCGATGTCACAAAGGACGAAAGCTATAACTGGAAACGCAAGGACGCGCCCTACGCCGCCAATGTTGAGGAATGGGACGAGCTCTGGCGCTTGAAGATCAAGAACGAGTTTGTCGCCTTCACCGTTTCGCGCAAGATCGGCGGAACCGAACTCGAAGAGGGCAGCGTCACCAACGCCTCGCTCGCCGCGCAGTTGAAGATGTCGCCGGATGAGCGAATCCTCAAGAACTACGAACAATTTCTCACCGTTCTCCAAGATAACGACGCCAACTGGGTGACCGAACGGTTCCTCAACGCATTCGCGCGCGCCTATGATCCGCACTCCGACTACCTCTCCCCGTGGGGCGCCGAAGACTTCGAGATCGGCATGAAGCTCTCCCTGCAAGGCATCGGCGCCCTGCTCAGCACCGACGACGGCGCCGCCAAAGTGGAACGCATCATCCCCGGCGGCCCCGCAGAGCGCGATGGCCGCCTGAAAGCGGGCGACAAAATCATCGCCGTCGCCCAAGGCGATGCGGAACCCGTCAGTATCTTGCACTGGCCGCTCAGCAAGGCCGTTCGACTGATCCGCGGCGAGAAAGGGAGTAAAGTCGTCCTCACCGTGATCCCAGCCGATGACGCGAGCGGCGCGGCGCTCACCACCATTGATATCGTCCGCGACGAGGTGAAGCTGGAAGAACAGGCCGCAAAGAGCGACATGCGAACAGTCACCGGCGAGGATGGGGTCGAACACAAAATTGGCATCATCACGCTCCCCGACTTCTACGCCGACCTGCGCGGACTCGGCAGTGGTCGAGATGCCCGCAGCTCCTCCAAAGATGTCAAGCGCCTACTCGACACGCTTCGCAACGACGGTGCGGAAGCGCTCGTACTCGACTTGCGCAACAACGGTGGCGGATCTCTGATGGATGCCATTCAAATGACCGGCCTCTTCTTCCTTGATGGCCCCGTAGTCCAAGTGCGGGACCAGCGGCGTGTCCAAGCGTTGGACGACCCCGATCCCACCATGGAATTCAGAGGACCTGTTGCCGTATTGGTCAACCGCCTCAGCGCGTCTGCATCTGAAATTCTGGCGGGCGCATTGCAGGATTACTCGCGCGCCATCATCATCGGCGATTCCAAAACGCACGGCAAAGGAACCGTCCAAACGCTCCTCCCGCTCAGCAGCGTGAACACCAACGTCGGCCAGATCAAAATCACCACGGCCAGCTTCTATCGCATCGCGGGCGGCTCCACGCAGTTGCGCGGCGTCGAGCCCGACATCGTCATCCCCTCTGTTTTGGAAACCATGGATATTGGCGAAGAAACCCTGCCCCACGCCCTCCCCTGGTCGCAGGTGGCCCCGGCGGACTACTCCGCCATCGGCGACTTGCCAAACCTCCGCAGCGAGCTAATTGAGCGCTCCCGGAACCGCTTGGATCACTCCGAAAAATTCACGACCTACACCAACCTCCTGAGCGAGATTGCGCGGCGCCAAAAAGCGCCCTCCATTACCCTCAACTTGGATACGCGCCTCTCTCTCGCCGACAGCGAACGCGCCATGCGCAAGGCCCTCGATGCGGAACCCACCGCAGAATCGGTCGAATACGCCCATCCACCGGAAACCAATTCGGACCCTGCGGCCCAGCCATCACCCGCTGACGCTCAAGCAAAAGACAAGAAGCGCCCCGACTTTGTTCTCGACGAATCGCTCCAAGTCCTTTGCGATTGGCTCTCGCTCGAAGAGAGCGCGCACACCATCGGCGCAGTGCAGCCTCAATCCTGACAAGATCCACATACAACCCCTGATCCTCGGCAAGTCAATATGAGCAAGAAACAACTCGCAGACGCCCTACTGAGACCTTTCGGCTTGGAACTACGGCGAAGAACCGATCACGAAGAAAAACCATGGGACCACACCTTTCGACGCGGAATCCGCGACGAGGAAAAGGGTGGTGATCCAAACGACGCCGTGTCCGACGCTTGGGGTAAACCCGAGTGGGCAAAGTATATCGTCCCACACCTGCGCGACAATATGACCATTTGTGAAATTGGCCCTGGCGTCGGACGTTGGACAAAGCATGTGATCGACAAATCCAAAAAACTCTATTTGGTCGATTACTCAAAAGTCGTTTGCGACTACTGGCGCGCAAAAGGTGATCCTCGAATAGAAGTGATTCAAAGTTTAAACACACGACTTCCGCAGATACCGGAGGGCTCGATTGACCTATTCATGTCCTTTGATGTTTTTGTGCACATGGACATCGAGATCGTATACGGCTACTTGGAAGAAGCTTTTCGCATCCTGAAGCCGTCAGGAATTGCCCTTATCGACTACCTATCGCTTGACGACGACGTTTCGGCGCGGTGGTTCATCAAGGACCTCAACAAACAGGACACCTACGGCTCTCCCGACGAGGTGAAGCGCTCGATATTTCGCGTCCACCACAAAGAGACGGTCCAAGTGCTCGCAGAAGCAATAGGCTTCTCATTCAGCAATGTTAGAGACACATGGCATGTGCACAACATTTGCACTCTAACAAAACCCTAACACAGCAAGGGGTAACCGTGCTCCCCTAAGGGCAGGATCACCGCCTGCCGATACCGCCGCCACTCGCACATTTAATCTCCATCGCGCCACATTTTGCTTCACAAGCATGTGCCGATTGGAGTACAGGTTCCCATCATGAAGATACTCTTATCCGCTATTCGGCCACTGCGCGCGATCCTTTTCGCTGTGTTCTGCCTGACGATTCCCAGCGCAAGTCGGGCGGGTATCACGGCGCTAATCCAGACCACTCTTGTCGTGGACGATGCCTCTTGGATGGAAGCCAGTTCGATCTCCGATGGAGACCTCTTCGATCTCGCCATCGGCATTGATGAGGCGGCGCTCGCCACACTCTTGACCGACAATGGCTTTGGAAACGGCGGCTCATTCGACAACTCAATCCTCTCCATTGCGCTCACGCCGCGCTCAGGGAATGCCGGATCATTCGATCCCTCACTGGTCTCAGCGCGGATCGGAGCGAATAGCCGCGTGAACATCAGCAACAATAACAACACGTTCTCGCTCTTGGAGTTTGAACTATTCATGACGGGTGGACCCAACGCGGATTATCGGTGGTTCGATTGGGATGCGGAACGGGTGTGGCCCGGCAGCGGCCCCTTGGTCGAAGGCTTTCTCTCATTCGAAATGGCGTTTGTGACGATCGCGAATCTGGGCGATCCCCTGTCCGATGTGTTCCCAACGAATGACGGAGTCAACGGAACGGGCACACTCACATTTCGCGATCCAGATGGTGAACCCGGCAATTCAGCAACGGTAGGGTTTTGGGCCGCAGACTTGAGCTATCAGACGGTTCCCGAGCCGGGAAGCATTGCGCTGGCCGCGCTCGGCCTCGCCATCGCTGGCGTGGAGATTCGCAGGCGACGAGCACGCGCTTGATCACTTTAGGGCTGACCCATCAGCATGACCGTGGCAAGCCCACCCACGGGCACAAGGGTCAGTTCAGCGCAAGCCGCTGGAATTAAGAGCGTTTGACCCGATACAAGGATTTGCTCATAGCCCGGCTGTGTGACAGCCACGCTTCCCTCTGCGACGAATAGCACGCGGAAGGAAGATGGTTCCGCGCCCAAGACTTCCGGCTCAAGCATATCGAGTCGCCGCATTCGAAAAAATGGACTCTGCACAATTTCCCAGCGCGCATTGCGCCTTCCCGCGGCAAGGCGAATCGGACGCGCCAACTCCGTCGGCGGCTCGCCCCAGTTGATCACCTGGAGCGCGGATTCAATGTGCAGCTCCCGCGGGCGGCCCTCGGCATCCACCCGCCCCCAGTCATACAGGCGATAGGTGGTGTTGGAGTTCTGCTGGCACTCGAGGATCAGACAACCTGCGCCAATGGCGTGAACGCGGCCGCCGGGCATATAGACGGCATCGCCCGCTTTTACGGGAAGCTTGTTCAGCAGCGCCTCGACGGTCCCCTCCTTCAGCGCTGCGCGAAACGTGTCCGGAGTGGCGCCCGGCTTGAAGCCTGCGTAGATGCACGCGCCGGGGTCCGCCGCGAGGATATACCACATTTCGGTCTTGGGCTCTCCGCCTGTGCGGTGAGCATTCTCGTTGTTCGGATGCACCTGAACGCTGAGCGTCTCACGCGCGTCTATCAGCTTGATGAGCAAAGGAAAGCGTTCACTCATGCCCCGTGCGCCCAACAGCAATGCCCCCAGCTCGTTGACGAGCTTCCCTAGCGTGTACCCATCAAAGGGGCCCCCGCTAACAACGCTCTGCCCTTCAGGGCGATCAGCCACTTCCCACGATTCAGCGCAGCGCGCGGGAATGGAGGTTCGCCCGAAATGCGAATGGATGCGCGATCCGCCCCAAATATAGTCTCGATAGACAGGCGCTAGAAGCAGTGGGCGCAATACGTTCATGACGGCGCAGTCCGAGTCACCGATTGCGGCGAAGGCGCTTCAACAATTCGCGCAGGGTTTCCTGATCGTCGGGCAGCAATTCGCTCACGCGCGAAAGCAGAGGATCCGCCAATGTCAACGCCTCTGCGCTGCGCCCCGTCTGCTCAAATAGCTGGGCCATATTCATCTGCACTTCGGCCGCCTCTGGATTCAGGGCGAGGGCCTTCTGGAGTTCCACCTCTGCCTCCGCATAACGCTTGAGCTGTAACAAAATATAGCCGTAGGTGCTGGATGCGGCGCCGTTCAGATCGGTGGTCGCAAGGCACTCCTCGATGAGTTTCAGCGCCTCAGGAAATTGTTTTCGGCGCGCCAGAACATAGGCGAGGTCGTTTAGCGTGCTCGGTTCGCGCGATTTGATCAGGCTCACGCGATAGGATGATTCCGCCAAGGCGTATTGTCCGCGCAGGGCCTGCATCGCACCGAGCATATAGTTACCCAAGGCATTCCCCGGATCGGCAGAAACGAGTTGATCCACATAGCGCTCCGCTGTTTCGCGTTCGCCCTCCGCCATAAGCAGGCGCACGAGCAATTCGAGCGCGGGCACATGGCGCGGCTCCTGCCGCAAGAGCAATTCCAGTTGCTGGCGCGCGCCTGCACGATCCCCGACGCGCAAAGCCAACTGAACTGTCAAAAAGCGGATCATCGGCGAAACGCGCGGCGCCTGCTGCAGGCGCGCGAGGGCCTCGCGCGCTGTTTTTTCATCCTTTTGCTGTCCCGCCGCAATAGCGAGGGAAGCCCAAGCGCGCAAGTCGCTCGGTCGCTTGCGAACAATCTCCCCAAGCTGATTGAAGGCAGCGCCATAGTTGCCCGTCATGAGATCGAGAATCGCCGCGTCCGTTTGAAGCGCGTCCTGCGGAGCGTTCTTCATCTTTGCCAATTCGTTGAGACGACTCCGCGCCTCGTCAAACTGACCCCGCCTGATGGCAATCTGATATAGGCTATACGCAGCCGAGATGTTGTCGGGGGATTTCGCCTGCTCGGCCAGCAAGAACTCCTCTGTGCTGGCGCCGCCCGTGCCGGCCGTTTGATCGTCCAGTGCCGCAAGAATCAGGCGCAGCGAACGGTTTTCACTGTCGCCGGCCAGATCGAGCGCCTGCTGCAAGTCCTGCGCCGCGAGTGCGGGCTTGCCGGACATGGCCCACGCCCACCCGCGGCTCGCATACAACTCAGGACTGCGAATCAAGCCGTGATAATGAGATAGAGACCACAGCGCGCGCTGCACCTGATCCCGCTCAATCAATCCATCCAAGTCTTTCTCCACCGCCTCGGCCTCGGGGCGCTCCGAACGCGCATAGAGCGCATGCAGGTTCACCAGTGCGCTGATGTTCTGCGCATTGATCCGGTGCGCCGCGAGATAGGCCTCTTCCGCGAAATCAGGGCGACTCGCCTCCTCGCACTGGACGCCGAAATTGTTCGCCGCCTTTGCGCTTTGCCACGCGAGCGATTTCAACCACACCTGCATTGGATTGCTCTCGTGAGGCATGTTTTCTGCAAGAGGATAAGCAAAGTTCGTCCAGAACGTGCGGTTGTCGCCCATCAGCGATTCAACGCCATCCGATGCACCCCGCGCACGGCCGAGATAGAGCAATCCATGGGGCTCGGAGTTCAGCCCCGCCCCCATCCAAAGATCGGATGCGTCGAGCACGGCAACGCGCGAAGCAATGTTGGTATCCGTGGTGAACCATTCGATGAGAAACGGCTGAATGCCAACGGTGGCCAAGCTCTGGAGGCGCGTATTGTCCGGGAATAGGCTCGCGATGTAGCGGCGATACGAAAGCTGCTGCGCGACCTGCAGGTTGATGATCTTCAGCGGAATGCGCCGGGCGCGCGCTTCGAGCAGGAGCACATCATCGAAGGCGCCGCTGGAAATCAGAAGGTCGCGCCCATCAAGGCGATCGCACACCTCGCGCGCAAAACTTCCGAACCAACGCCCCGGCCGCCCACTGGCCTCCGGCGCGTTGAAATACACCAAGCTCAACAGCGCCAACAGCACGGCCCCGCGATATGCGATGCGCACGACGCGCCAGAAAGCCGCTCGGCCCTGATAGAGAACCGTGAGCCAATACCCCGCGATGCCACCCACCCACATCGCGATCAGCAGATAGGGCGTCACCAACAGCGGCGTGGCGTGCGTCATGGCCCACGGGGAAAGAATCGTGTTGGTGAACACCAGCACGGCGAGCGCTGTCAGGAGCAATGCCAGCAAGCCCGCCCCCGACAGGATAGACACGGATTCTGACCGCCTATTCGGTCTGAAAACATAAACAATCACCCACGGCACCACGCTGACCATACCCACCGTGATCCAGCCCGTGCGCGGCAGACTGCGCAACACGAGCAAATACTGGTCGCGCCACATGTAGTAGAGCACCTGTCCGTAGTGCGAAAACTCGCGCCACGCGTATGCCGGGTTTTTCATATAGAGCGCAGCGGCGATGAATTGCGGCGCGAGGCCCAACAGCGCCAATCCCAACAGACGCAGCACAACGCCCATTCGCAGCAGGCGATGGCGCGCCAACTGATAGAGCGTCAACAGCCCGAAGATCGGAAGAAACAGGACGAGCGACGCAAAGTCGGTCAAGCCGACCCCATAGAGCAGCACCGCGCTGTTCAGATACCGAGCGCTCCCATTCTCCCCGAAGCGCAACAGCAAGTGAAACGCCGCCAAGAGCAACATCAGATCGAACGCGAGTGGATGCGCGCGCGTGGCCACCATCCAAAACGGGATCGCTGTCGCCAGCGCAAGGCACGCGGCCGTGGCGGAAAACACGCGAACGCGCGCCACCCGCGAAGGACTCATTCCCTTTTCAAAAGCCGCGGGCAGTCCCAACCGCACCATGATCTGAAACAGCAGCCAGATAGAGGCGCTGCAACAAATCGCGCCGAACAGATGAATGCGAACGGCCAGCGGCCCCACCGGCACGGCGGCCAGAAGCCGCACCACCCAACCCCAGACATGATTCACGAGGGGCGGAAACGGATCCACCCCCAGATGCGCCGCAACAACCGATGCGGATTGGCCGGGAACGAAGCCCGTGCTCAAGGTCAAAATATAGAGCAGCAAAGGCAGCGCAAAGAAAACGCGCCCCGCCCACTTAGCGTATGTCGGTAGAGAGATTGGTTTCATAATGCTCGAGTTCGGCCATTCAAGCCTACTTGCCGCCCACATTCAACAACGGAAGGACCCGCCCACTAATTCCTTTTCTTGCCACATCCGCCCGACTCGCTACGCTCCCCAGCATGAAACGTCTTATTCCAGCGCTGTTGTTTCTCGTATTGGTGGGCTGCAAGACTCCGCCCGACGAGCAAATCGTTCCGTTCACACAAAATCAGACCCAGGCGCTCTTCACTCGCTCGCGTCCGCCCCAAGCCTTCGGCCTCACCGTTTACAGCACCGAAATGGGCCCCCTTTTCGCTGGCGCACACCGCGTGCATCCGGGTCAGACCGCTGTCATGCCCTTCATCAATCGCGCGGATCCCCGTGCCATCGAGATCAATCTCACGGCGCGCGGCATCAAAGAAATCCCCACCTTGATTGACACCGCCTCGCGCGAAAACTGGGTCACCGCTCCCCTGGCCATCTCCATGAACTCTGTCTCGCTGGCGGGCCCCAACCCCTATCACACCACGGCCGTTCACGTCTACGACGAGATCGGCGGCTATGCCAGCCTCATGCACCGGCTCACGATTGACAAACTCCACGTGGAAAATGTGCTGCTCTATATCCGCGCGGCAAGCGGCCCGCTGGGCGTCCCCGCGCGCTGGCTACAAGACCCCACTCCGCAACTCGCGCTCGGCGCGCCATTCCTCCGCGCGTTCAGCTATGTGACCGTTGATTTCGCGCAACGCTCCGTGGTCTTTTCCGCCACAACGCCCTTCAAGAAGCCGGAAGAAACCCTCATCGCCCAAGCGCCACTCATTGACGTGCGCGGCGTCATCGGCGTGGAGGGCACGCTCAACGGCGAACCCACCACCTTCGTCGTGGATACCGGCGGCGACTTCGACCTCGCCCTCAACGACCCCGCAGGACTCACAGTTCGCCGCGTCACCGCTGGCGACCTCGTCTTCCCGCTCGATGTAAAAGCAGTGGCCGCGCGAGAAATCGGCCTCGGCGAAGTGGAATATCCCCGCATCGGACGCGGCCTCTTAAGCCGCTATCGCGCAACATTCGACTTTCGCAACAAGACGCTCTACTTCGAGCGACCCGCCCGTTGATGAATCGCCAACCTCCGTCGCCCCCGGCAGCCTACGCCGCCCCTATCCACGAGAGATAAAGCTGCCACCACGCGCTGCCGCCCAAAATCCAGACGAGGGCGGCGACGGCCAGATACGGCCCATACGGAATGCGGCTCTGCCACTCTTTGCCGCGCGCGAGGATGAGTCCCATGCCGATGATCGAGCCGAGCAGCGACGAGAGCAAAATCGTGAAGACAACACCCTCCCACCCCACAAACGCGCCAATCGCGCCGAGCAACTTCACATCGCCCATCCCCATCGCGTCCTTCTTAAATGCCAGTCGGCCCAGCACAGAAACCAGATACAGACTTCCCGCCCCCACCGCGGCGCCCCACAGCGACGACCACAACGCAGGCTGCCACGCGCTCGCGCCGTGCAACATCGGCACCCACGCACTCGCCAATAGCCCCGCCGGAATCCCGCCCAACGAAATGCGGTCGGGAATAATCATGAAATCCAAATCAATAAACGTCGCCACGACCAGCGCCGTCGTCAGGCCCATATAAATGAGCGTGCGCAGATCGAACCCATAGCGATTCCACAACGCGAGAAAAAAAACCGCCATCACCAACTCCACAAGCGGATAGCGCGCCGAAATCTTCGCGCCACAATGCCGACAGCGCCCGCGCAGCAGGAAATAACTCACCAGAGGAATGTTGTCATAGCCCGCAATCAGCGTCCCACACGCCGGACACCGCGAGCGCGGGCGCACCACCGACTCCCCACGCGGGATCCGATGAATGCACACGTTCGCAAAGCTGCCGATGCACGCGCCGCCAAAGAAGGCCAGCAGCGTAAAATAGATCGTCAGCCCCGGATCGTTCATCGGCCGTACACCGCAAGCTCCAACGCGCGACGCATCTCCGGAATCGGCGGCGTCACCCCGGTCCAAATGTGGAATGCGCGCGCCCCCTGATGCAACAACATGCCCAATCCATTCACCGCGCGCGCCCCGCCCGTCTCCGCCGCCTTCATGAACACCGTGCGCGGCAAATGATAAATCAAATCGAAAGCGCGCTGCCCCTGGCGAAACGCCTCCGGCTTCAGAACGCTCTCATCGCCGTCCTTCATGCCAATCGGAGTGGCCTGCACCACCAAATCCGCCTCGCGCGCAAAAGCGACCTGCTCCGTCGGCCCAGCCGCCACCCGCGTTTCGACTGCCGGGAAATGCTCGCGAATCTCCACCGCCACGCGATGGCACCGCTCCACATCCACATCCGACAGCGTGATCGAACGCGCGCCCGCCTGCGCCGCCATCAACGCCACCGCGCGCCCCGCCCCACCGCTGCCCAACACAAAAACCGCATCGCCCTCAGTCGCCTTTGAAAACGCCTCTTCCAGCGCGCGCAGGAAACCGAAGCCGTCCGTGTTGTGCCCAATCATCCCCTCGTCCGCAAACTCCACCGTATTCACCGCGCCGAGCAGCTTCGCCGAATCATCCAACTTCTCGAGCCCGCGGAAGGCAACTTCCTTGTGCGGAATCGTCAAATTGACACCGCCAAAGCGCATGCTCCGCATCGCGGGCAGCACCGTCATCAACCGCTCCGGCTTCACATCGAACGCGAGATAAATCGCATCCCAACCGAGCGCCTCAATCGCCGCATTGTGCATCGCCGGCGACAAGGTGTGACCAATAGGATGCCCGAGCACGGCAAACGGGCGGGTATGTCCGGATATTTTTAGCATCTCAATTTCCAACGCTTGGAAGTTCTTCTTCGACCGAGTTCCAACGCTTGGAACTTTTACACATTTCCTCTTCCAACGTCTGTAACTTCCAGATGCCGGAAGGAGCGCGAGCGGAAACCGGCCGCCCCCAATCGGGTGGCCGATCCGCAATCCCGAGCTACACCTGCGCGATACCGCGCTCCGGTGTCTTCTTCTGACCGCGACGGCTCTTCAAGAACAGGTAGCGGTTCAGCGCATTCAAATAGGCCTTGGCCGCCGCCTCGACAATGTCCGTGCTGGAGCCCTTGGCCTGAATGGCGTCGCTCTCAAATCGCACGCGCACGCTGACTTCGCCGACGGCGTCTTCCCCTTTGGTGATGGCCTGCAACGAGAAGTCCTCCAGCTTTCCGCTCACGCCGGAAATGCGGTCAATGACCATCAAAATCGCCTCGACCGGGCCATCGCCACACGCCGCATCCGTCACCACGCGCTCGCCGTGACGCAGGCGCACGGTGGCGGTCGGCACGTTCTGCGTGCCGGTCGTCACCTGCATATAATCCAGCGTCCACACTTGCGGAACTTCCGCGGCCTGCTCCTGCACGATGGCGACCAGGTCGTCGTCATACACGACCTTCTTTTTGTCGCACAGCTCCTTGAACCGCGCATACGCGGTGTCCAGCTCCGGCTCGCTCAACGAGAACCCCATCTTCTCCAAATGCTTGCCCAGTGCGTGGCGGCCGGAGTGCTTGCCCAGCACCAGCTCGGTCCCCGTCAGGCCCACATCTTCCGGCACCATAATTTCGTAGGTCTGGCGATCCTTCAGCATGCCGTCCTGGTGAATGCCCGACTCGTGCGCAAATGCGTTCGCGCCGACGATGGCCTTGTTGCGCTGCACGACAAAACCCGTCATGCGGCTGACCAAACGACTACTGCGCATGATCTCTTTCGTGTTCACGCCCGTCCACAGGCCGCCCAACGCATCGCTGCGCGTGCGAATCGCCATCACGGCTTCTTCCAGCGAACAGTTGCCCGCGCGCTCGCCAATTCCGTTGATCGTACACTCGATTTGCCGCGCGCCCGCCTTCACCGCAGCCAGCGAATTGGCGACGGCCAACCCCAGATCGTTGTGGCAGTGCACAGAAAAGACCACGCCCTTCACCTTCACCCGATCCACCAGGAAGGCGACCAACTCGCCGAACTCATCCGGAATCGCATAGCCCACGGTGTCCGGGATGTTCAGCGTCGTCGCGCCGGCTTCCGCCACGGCGGTGTACAGCTCGGCCAGATACTCGCGATCCGAGCGCGTGGTGTCTTGTGCGGAATACTCGACGTCGTCCGTGAAGGTGCGCGCCAGTTTGACGGCGGTCACGGAACGCTCGATGTTCTTCTCGCGCGTCATCTTCATCATGTTTCGCAGATGAATGTCGCTGCCAGAGCTGAACGTGTGGATGCGCTTCCGCGCGGCGGGGGCCAACGACTTGCCCGCCGTTTCGATATCCACCTCTTTCAGCCGCGCCAGCGCGCAAATGACGGGACCACTGATGGTCTCCGCGATTTTATTCACAGCCTCGAAATCGCCCGGGGAGGCGATGGGGAAACCCGCTTCAATCACATCCGCGCCCAGCCGGGCCAACTGCTTGGCGACCTCCAGCTTTTCGTGGATGTTCATCGTCGCGCCGGGGCACTGCTCGCCGTCGCGCAATGTCGTGTCGAAAATTACTACCTGATTCTTCTTATCTTTGCTCATGACTCAAATTCCATATTTTTACTGTTTCTCAATCGGTTCCAACAAAAAACCCACCGTTTTCGGCGGTGGGTCTTCCATCGTGCCCGGGGTCCGGCAAAGAGGAGGAATCAACCCACCGCCGCGCGAAGCGCGAGGCGAAGAAGGGCCGCAAGGGCAAGCGGAAGCGACAGACGGGGAGCCGCCTGTTCGCGCGTGAAACCGCTGGACTGATTCCGATTCATCCCCTGAAACTAACGCGCGCCGCCCCATTCGTCAAGCAGGCGCCGCAATTCGGGGTGCGACACATCCGGCGCAACCGCCATCTCCAGCGGGCGCTTGCACACCTCGGAAAAGTGGCGAGCCATCGCGGTGCGAACAGTCTCCAGCGAGGGACAGCGCTCGCCCAGCTGCTCCCGCAGCGACGATACTTTTTCGCCAACCAACCCGCAGCCCACAATGAGCGAAAACCCCGCCAGGTCGAGGCTCACATTGAAACTCATCCCGTGCATCGTAACCCAGCGCTTGAGAAAGAAGCCAATCGCGGCAATTTTGCCCGCATCCGTCCACGCGCCATTCATCCCAGCCCGGCGATAGGCCGACAACCCGAAATCGCCCGCCGTGCGAATCGCGACTTCTTCCAAGCTCGACAAATAGCGGTGCGCGTCGGCCTCGACAGAGCCGAGCTTGATGATCGGATACATCACGAGCTGGCCCGGCCCATGAAACGTCACATCGCCGCCGCGCGACGACAACTCCAAATCAACGCCGAGCTTCTGCAACTGCTCCGGCTGCGCAAGGAGGAAGTTCTTTCGCCCGCGTCGGCCCAGCGTGACAACGGGCTTGTGTTCCAAGAAAATAATCGTATCGGGGATCAATCCTTCCTGCCGCGCGCGCACGAGCGCCTCTTGAAGGCGCACGCCATCCGCGTAGCGAATGGGAGCAGAGAAGTAGAGGCCTATCGCCATAAACCAGCAGAGTGGGCGCTTGCAAGCCACCCACTCGCCCTAAAAGAAATCTTCAACGTTGACACCCTGCCCGCGCGCTGCGGGATCAGTTGTCCTCGTCCGGATTTTGCCGATCGTATTCATCGGCATCCATCAGGTTTTCCAATTCCGTCACGTCGTCCGGAATCATCTTGAAAATCCAGCCCTCGCCATAGGGGTCGGCATTGATCAGCTCGGGTTTGTCGAGCAAGGCCTTGTTCACTTCGGTAATGGAGCCGCTGATGGGCGCATATACGTCAGACGCCGTCTTGACCGACTCGACCACCGCGACCTGATCCTGCGCGGAAAACGAATCGCCTTCGGTCGGCAACTCCACATAGGTCAGATCCGACAACTGGTCCTGGGCGTAATCGGTCAGGCCGACCGTCACCACCTTGCCCCTGTAGCGAACCCATTCGTGTGTCTGCGTATATCGAAGATCGCGCGGTGTATCCATTGATGATGCCTCAAACGATGATGTTAATGCGGCTGCAGTTCGTGGTCCTGCAACGCGCGTACCTTTTTCGCATTCCGTGAATCAGGTCAAGCACAGATTCACACCGTGCACATCCAAATTGATTCGCCCTACACATTGAAGAGGAAGTGGCACACGTCGCCATTCTTCATTATGTAGGATTTGCCCTCGATACGCAGCTTGCCCGCCGCGCGAATGGCCGCCTCGGATCCGTGCTCAACCAAATCATCCACACTATAGATTTCCGCGCGGATAAAGCCGCGCTCAAAGTCGCTGTGGATCACCCCCGCAGCCTGCGGCGCCGTGGCGCCAATCGGCACAGGCCACGCACGGACCTCCTTTTCGCCCGCAGTGAAGAAGCTCTGCAAGCCCAACAGGTGATAGGCCGCTCGCGCGACCGAATCCAACGCGGGCTCCTTCATCCCCAGCGATTCGAGCATCTCCGCGCGGTCGGCCTCTTCCAACTCCGCAAGTTCGCTCTCGATCTTCGCGCACACCACAACCACCTCGCCGCCGTGCTCCGCCGCATACGCGCGGACCGACTCCACAAGGGGGCCCTCTCCGGTAAGGTTCGATTCGTCCACATTCGCGACATAGAGAATGCGCTTGGCCGAAAGCAGACCCAGCCCTTTCACCGCCTTCTGCTGCTCCTCATCGAGGCCAATGGCGCGAACGGGCTTTCCGGCGGCCAACGCCGTCCGACAAACCTCCAACGCAGCCACCCGCACAATCGCCTCCTTGTCGCCGCTTCGCGCGATTTTCTGGTTGCGATGGAGATTCTCTTCGACCTGCTGCAAATCCGCCAGCAGCAGCTCCGTCTCAATCGTCGTGATGTCCCGCACCGGATTCACATCGCCATCCACATGCGTCACATCGGAATCCTCGAAACAGCGCACCACCTGCAGAATGGCATCCACATTGCGGATGTGCGAAAGAAACTTGTTTCCCAGCCCCTGCCCCTCGCTCGCGCCACGGACCAGCCCCGCGATATCCACCAACTTCAGCGCGGACGGCAGAACCGCCTTCGCGTGAATGTAATGATTAATAAGAGTCAGTCGCGGATCCGGCACCGGCACGATGCCGACGTTCGGCTCAATCGTGCAAAACGGATAGTTACTGGCCTCCGCCCCCGCCGCGGAGAGAGCGTTGAACAGCGTGCTTTTGCCAACATTCGGCAGACCAACAATACCAGCTTCCATAGTGCAAACTTCCCTAAAGTCCAAAAGCGCGAGTTTCTCGATGCGCCCCCCAAGAAGCAAGAGTCAAGTTGCGCCATCCGGAGTATTCGGTTGACGCGCTCTCATTTCGCTCTACTATTCGCCCCCGACTCGTTGCCGTCCGACAAATTCGGGCGGCACATCGAGAGTGGCGCGAGGGATCTGGCCCGATGACCGCCCAGCAACCTGTTCCGCACACGGGCGGAATAAGGTGCCAATGCCAGCCCCGGATTCGGGGGAACGATGGGCCTCACCAAATGAGGAATGTTGACCGTCTCTCCCGACTCTGACTGGCGATGTGCTGGGCAGCTCAGGCCGTTCACCGCGCATAGTGCGAGAGCGTAGGACTATAGAATGACGGATCAGGAAATCGAAAAATCGGATCTCGGCGAGGTGGAAACCCAGTTCTTCACCTTCGGCGACAAACAACACCCGTTTGTCTTCCAAACAGGCGAGACGCTCGCCCACGTCACGCTCGCCTATGAGACCTACGGCACCCTCAATGCCGATCGCAGCAACGCAATCCTCCTCTTCCACGCACTCAGTGGAAGCCAGCACGCTGCGGGCATCAACCGCTCCATCCCAGGCGTCGCCCCGCTCTGGAATGAAGACCTGCACCTCGGCTGGTGGGACGATTTCATCGGCCCGGACAAGGCGCTCGACACCAATCAATACTTCATCATCTGCGCAAACTATGTCGGTGGATGCTACGGCTCCTCAGGCCCCACCAGCATCAACCCGGACACTCGCAAACCGTTCGCGCGATCCTTCCCCACGGTGATGTTTAGCGACATCGTCAACTCACAAGTCCATTTGCTCGATCACCTCGGCATCGCCAAACTCCACGCCGTCGTCGGCGGCTCGCTCGGCGGCCTCTGCGCCACCAATTTCGCCGTCCGCTACCCCGCGCGGGTGGACACGGTCATCAGCATCGCCTCCGCAGTCGAAATCTCCATACAGCAGCGCATCACCAACTACGAGCAGATCTGCGCCATTGAGGAAGACAAACATTTCAACGGCGGCCACTACTACGGCCAGAAACACCCCGATCGCGGACTCGCGCTCGCCCGTATGATCAGCCACAAGACATTCATTTCACTCGATATGATGGCCGACCGCGCGCGCAGCGAAGTGGTCCGCCCCGAAGAAGATCGCGACAAGTGGTATTGGCTCAGCCACCCCGTCGAGTCCTATCTGCGCAATCAGGGCCTCAAATTCGTGAAGCGATTCGATGCCAACACCTACCTGCGCATCATTGATGCCTGGCAGCGCTACAACCTGCTGACCGATACGGGCAAGGCAACACTCGAAGAGGTCTTCTCCGCGTGCCGCCATCAGCATCACCTCGTGTTCACCATCACCCGCGACGCCTGCTTCTCGCCCGAGCAACAGGAGCAGCAGTGCCGCGTTCTGCGCAAAGCGCGCGTGCCCTTCCAACACATCACCGTCCACTCCGACAAAGGACACGACTCGTTCCTCCTCGAACCCGAACTCTTCACCCCGCACATCGCCTACTTCCTCCGCGAGGACTGAGCGCCCCACCCCGCGTCGCACTTTTACTATTTGCGCGCCCCCACTTCCTTCTCTACAAACTCCGGCGTGGAAATCTTCGACATTGTGAATCGCGACGGGCGCGTGGTGGGCCAAGCATCGCGCGAGGAGTGCCACCGCAACCCTGCCCTCATCCATCAGGCCGTCCATGTCGTGGTATTCAATAGACAGGGCGAGCTATTCCTCCAGAAGCGCTCCGAGCGGAAGGATATCCAGCCGGGCAAGTGGGACACCTCCGTCGGCGGACACCTACAACAAGGAGAGTCGCCAGAGGTCGGCGCGCGACGGGAACTCGAGGAAGAACTCGGCATCCGCGTCCCGCAGTTGGAAATGGAGTACCGCTATCTCTGGGAATCGAAAATCGAAACAGAGTTGATCACCACCTTCTTCCTCCTTCACGAAGGCCCCTTCCATCTGCAAGCCGAAGAAATCTCCGACGGCCGCTTTTGGTCCTTCGCCGAGATCGAGCGCGCACTGCCCACCGGCTTCGCAACGCCGCAATTCCAAAGCGAGTTTCCGCGCATCAAAAACACGTGGGAAACCCGCCGTATTCGGATATGATCCTCTGAATTAAAATCTCGCTTTCTCTCTTGCGCTCCTCCCAAGCGAGGCGGATATTCGATCCGTCGTTTAGGAGTGTCTCTTTTCTCTTCATTTCACGGAAAGGATTGCTGTCGTATGCTCAAAATAGCTGGGCTGGTGACCCTCATTCTGGACATCATTCTTGTCCTCACCACCGTGTTCCTGATGTGGAGCGCGCGCAAGGCGGTCGAACACGGTAACAAACCGGTCTATAAAGTTCGCGCCTACTACGCGCCGGCGCTGATCATTGCGCTCATCGCCATCTTCGCCTTCACCATCACTCGAATGCCCTACCGCGCGCTGGCGCTCACGCCGCCCGCCGCAACGGTAAAGGTCACCGGCCACATGTGGTACTGGCAGTTTGAACAGGAGGGCCAACCCGCCCTCGGCGCACTCCCAAAAGGAGAGGTAATTGAATTCGCCGTCACCGCAGCCGACGTCAATCACGGCTTCGGCGTCTTTGATCCCGATGGCCACATCGTCGGTCAAACCCAAGCGATGCCGGGCTATACAAACCGCGTCCGCATGGTCCTCGAAAAACCGGGCCTCTACCACGTGCTCTGCATGGAATACTGCGGACTCGTCCACCAGGCGATGATCGGTTTCTTAACAGTTGAATGATCGGGAGTCTCCAAATGGAAAAACGCAATCGCAACGCAACCATCGCCTGGCTGGTGGTCTCATTCGCAGTTTTCATCGTGATGATCGGCCTCGGCATCACGATGCGTCTGGCGCAAGGCCTCCGCATCGAAATCCCACCAAACACGTTCTATGCCCTCATGACGATGCACGGGCTCGGCATGGCGGGTGGGCTCTTCGCGGGCGCACTGTCCATTATCTGGTACATCATCTCCCGCACCTGCAAAGTCAGCCTCGCCGTCTCCTGGTTCTCGTGGGTCCTATTCCTTATCGGCGCCGTCGCCCTGCTCTATGCCACCCTCATCGGCGGCTTTGGCCCGGGCTGGTATGCCCTCTATCCCCTGCCCTTCATTAATGCGGCGTGGCCCAGCTGGGCCACAGGCGTTGCGATCATCGCCCTCTTGATCATGGGCGTGTCGTGGCTGCTCTATCAACTCGATATGCTGCGCGCGATGGCGGCTCAATACGGCGCATCGCGCCTGCTCGCGTGGGAATACATCGCGGGCAAGAAGCCGGCAGAACCGCTGCCCGCGGTCATTCTTATCGCCTCCATGTGCGCCATCGCCGGCGCATTGGGCACACTCTCGGGCGCAGTCACCCTGATCCTCTACCTGCTCAAGTGGATATCCCCCGGCGTCAGTCTCGACGCACTCCTCCTCAAGAACACCATGTTCATGTTCGGCCACGTCATCGTCAACGTGTGCATCTATTGCGGCCTCTGCGCCGTCTATCACCTGATGCCGAAATACTCAGGCCGCCCTTGGGGCGTGAATCGCATCACAGCGATCGCGTGGAACGCGACGCTGTTCTTCGTCCTGTTCGCCTATTTCCATCACCTCTACATGGACTTCGCGCAGAATAAGGCGCTGCACATCATCGGTCAGATCACGTCCTACGGCTCCGCCATTCCGGCCACCGCGGTGTCGCTCTTCGGCATCGCGAGCCAGGTCTATAAATCCGGCATGAAATGGCGCTTCACGCCCACCGCGTTTGTTCTCGGCGGAATGGGCTGGGCCATTGGCGGCGTAGCTGCGGTCGTGGACTCCACCATCATGGTGAACTCCTATTTCCACAACACGCTCTGGGTGCCCGCGCACTTCCACACCTACTTCCTCGTAGGCTACATATTCATGTTCTTCGGGTTCCTCCACGACTTCTTCAACTCCAAGGCGGAACGCTTCGCAATCTCCAGCTTCGTCGGCATGCTCGTCGGCGGCTATGGTTTCCTCTCGATGTTCTACCTCGGCGGCTATTACGGCGTGCCCCGCCGCTACGCGGCATACACCGCGATTCAGGTGGGCGACATCGCAAACAAGGGCGCACTCTTCGCATCGCTCGGCGCGCTCTTCGCCGCGGTCTTCCTCCTGAGCGCAATCGCCTTTGCCATCTCGCTCTTCGCGGGGCGCTCGAAGGCGACCGCAGAGGCGGTCGCGACGACGTAGCCGAATGAAGCGCAACAGCGCAGCAACATTTCTGACGCCCGCGCTCGTCATCCTGCTAGGCGGGGCGGTCTTCAGTGGGTGGACGCACGGCTTCCGTGCGTTCACCAATTTTTCCGCCGCGCGCATCGCGGCCGGACCCATTCCACGCAAAGCGCCCCCGCTCATCGCAAGGGATCAAAACGGCGACGTGTGGGATGTCGCCGCACCGAGCGAGGAATATCGCCTTGTACAGGCGATGTACCTCAATTGCCCCGACGCCTGCCCTATCGCCATGTCCAAACTGGGCAAGGTCGCGACAATCCTCGCCCGCGAAGAAATGCCGGCAAACCTTCGCATCGTCAGCATCTCTGTAGATCACGATGCACCGCAGGACCTCCTCGAAATGTGGGACGCCCACGGTGCGCACCCCGCATGGACAATGGCCTCACTCACGGAAACGAATCTCGACGCCACACTCGAAAAGCTCGGCGTCTGGGTCTTCCGCCGACCCGATGGCATCATCAATCACGGACTCGACACCTATCTCCTGGATCCCTCCGGCACGATCATCCGCATCTACACTGCTGACGACCGTCTCGAAGACATCGTCGCCGACCTCCGCACCCTCACAAACCCCAAGCGAGAACCATCGCCCAACGCTCGGGAGACTTCCTCGTGATCCGGCCTGCATCCGCGTTCACCACAATTCTCCTCCTCGCGCTCGCAGCGCTGCTCGCGTTCAGCCCACTCGACACGTGGCTCGATGCCACCATGCCCCGCATCGTGCTCCTACAAATGCCCGCGTGGATCCTCTTCGGCTGGCTCGTCGGCAGAAAGCGCGGCAACATTCTAGTCCACCTCGACCCCCGCGGCCTCGGCGCACTCGCGTTCGCCATCCTTACCGTCATCTTCTGGATGATCCCCCGCTCTATTGACACCATCGGCTACTCCACTCGCGCCGATCAACTCCTGCACGCCAGCCTGTTCATCGCCGGATTCGCGCTCGCCAGCGGCTTTCCGCGACTCCCCTTCGTCGCCAAGGCCGCGCTCTGCATCATGGGCACATCACACGTCTTCGCGCTCGGTGTCTTCTACACGAAACACACCGCGCTCCTCTGCGGATCCTTCTCGCTCCTGCAACAACAGGAACTCGGTCACTGGCTGCTTCGGCTCACGCCCTTCATCCTCGTTTTGGCCCTCGTGGGCGCCTTTCGCGCACTCGCCCGGGCCGCCGAACAAGAGCGGCAGACGGCGCGCCCCTGAACCTCGCGCCCGCCGCCCGCTGATCTATTTTTTGACAGAACCGCGCACACCCCGTAGCGTGGCCCCATGAGTCGAACGAACGAAAACCCCGCTGCGCTGCCGCCGGACTACCACACCCACAACACTCTCTGTAAACACGCCGAAGGACTTCCACTCGACTACGCCGAATCCGCAGCGCACAACGGCGTCCCACAAATCGCCTCCACCGACCACTGCCCAACCGATGACCGCTACGGCCAAGAACACCGGATGGAGCTCGAACAATTCCCGCTCTATCTCGAACGCGTGCGGACTGCCCAGCAAGACGGCCCCGTCCCCGTGCTCCTCGGCATCGAAGCGGACTATTACCGCCGCTGCGAACGCTTCCTCGATCGCCACATCGAGCGCAATAACTTCGACCTCATCCTCGGCTCTGTCCACTTCCTCAACTATTGGGGCAAACCCAGCGAGCTCCGCACATTGGGCTCAAAAGATGTAGACCCCGAAATCATCTGGCAGCGCTACTTCGAACTCATCGGCGAACTCGCCGACACCCGCCTCTACAACATCGTCGCGCATCTAGACCTCCCCAAACGATTCGGCAACCCCATCGCCATCGAGCGCCTCCGCGAATATGCGCTGCCCGCGCTCGACCGCATCGCAAATGCAGGCATGGCCATTGAAATCAACACCTCTGGACTCAACCACAACCCTCGGGAATGTTATCCCTCTCTCCCCCTCCTCCAGTGGGCCTGCGAGCGAGGAATCGGGCTCACCTTCGGCTCCGATTCGCACCACCCCAGCCGTGTGGGCGACGGATTCGACGTCGCCCTCCAACTCGCGCGAGAAGCTGGCTTCCAAACCAGCCGCCACTACCGCCAACGCTCCTTCACAGAAGTGCCCCTTCCCAAAGGAACTTGACTCACGGCAACGCTCTGACAATGCTCGCCGCAGGATGAGTGCCTTCCAATTGAAGAATATCCCTCTCTTTGCAACCCTTCCAGAAGAGGACGCCACGCGACTTGCCAAGGTGATGCAAGCGCAATCCTTCGAAGCCAACCACACGATATTTTGGATGGGCGACAAGGGCACCGACTTCTTCATCATTCAGGCGGGAACGGTCGAACTCTTCCTTCAGGACGAAGGCGGAAAGGAAACACACCTCGCCGAACTCGGCCCCGGTGACTGCTTCGGCGAACTCTCGCTCCTCGATGGCGCACCCCGCACAGCCACGTGCAGAGCCCTCAGCTCACTCTCTGTACTCACGCTCGCGCGCGATGCGTTTCTCAACTTCCTGAAAGCGCATCCCGACGCCGCCATCCACCTCTTGGAAACGCTCGGCCGACGCCAGCGCGAAACGCTCGCTCAACTGCGCTCTGTCCGAAATGCAAACGAAGTCATCCAGGAAACTGTCGCAGGCGGTCCCCTCTGGCCCCGCATCGCAGATCGAATCGCCACCATCAGCGCCAGCAAGCAATTCCTCGTCTTCCACCTGGTATGGTTCACCGTCTGGATCGCGTTCAACACGCTCGGCGGAAGCATGATTTTCGACTCCTATCCCTTCGGCTTCCTCACCGTCACCGTATCGCTCGAAGCCATTTTCCTCTCCATCTTCGTCCTCGTCAGCGCCAACCGACAAGGCGAGCGCGATCGCATCCGCGCCGATATAGACCACCAGGTCAACCTCAAGGCCCACCAGGAACTGCTCGCGCTCCATCGCAAGCTCGACAAAATGACCGAAGAGATCAAAGAGCTGCGCCGCTAAGCGAACCGCTCGGTTCGATCAGCCCAAGTCAAACTCTTCGCCCGCGCGCGCCAGCGCGGCAGCCGGATTCAGCGCCACAACTTTCGCATTCACCCGATCAAGCGCGTCGTCATTCTTTCGCGGGTCGTGATGAATCATGCGCACCTGCGCCGCACCAACGGCATCCGCAAACTCCAGCGCCTCTTTCCACGTCGAATGGCCCCAGCCGCGATGCGCCTCATACTCCTCCGGCTCATACTGCGCATCCATCAGCAACAACGACGCCGGCCTCGGAGTCGTGCACAGCGAACGCAACGCCGCCCGCTCCTCCGGCGACGATTCGCCCCACTCCACATCTGTGGCCACCACCAGCGATGCGCCCGTTGCAGGCTCATCAATTCGATACGCCGTACACCCCCCGGGGTGATGCAGAGGGCAACATCGCACCTCGAACCCGCCCCAACGCAGAACCGAAGGCGAAGGGCAGCAGGTCAGCGAATCAAATTGAATCCGAGCCAACAAATCCGACACCTGCAGCGGCCAAAACGGCTTGTCCATCAGACGACTCATCGTCGCCCCGACATCAAACTCGCCGTGTGCAGGAGCCGCGATTCGAATGTGCCAGGCCGGATCATAAATCAGGCCCAGCGACGGCAACCCCACCACGTGATCGAGATGATAATGCGTCATCAACAACAACACGCGGCGATCCGCCGGATCCGCCGCCAAGCGATCACCCAATGGTTGGATGCCCGTCCCCGCATCCAGAATAATTCGCGCGCCATCACGCCCCTCAATCAAAAGCGATGTCGTCTCCCCTCCATACTTCAAGAATGAAGCCTGCGCGACGGTACTCGTCCCACGCACGCCGCCAATGATAAGTTTCATAGCCCTGCGCCACCTGTTCGGCGCGTAATCCTCCTCGCCTCTAGAACACCATTCTGAATCGAAATCATTTTTCCGTCAAATTCCAGACGCCATCCCAATCCGATTCTTCCCCACTCGCCAACTTCCGCAACGCGCGGACATAGGCGCGTGAAGCGGCATCGTCCGGCAATTTTTCAAACTGTGCGATCGCATCAGCCCAGCGCTTCTCCGAAACGGCTTGCAACCCTGCCTCATAATCCGGCAACCAATTCGGCAGGGCATTGCGCGTCAACGCCAACGGCTCAAACACACGCACCGGCGTCTTCCTCCCCACGACCCGGATCGCCCCCAACTCGCGACCCCACGCGCCATCGCCCGCCGCGCGCCATGTGCTCTCGGACACCAGGAGATAGGTGCCAAAAGCCTTGTTCGCACCCTCAAGTCGCGAGGCCAAATTCGCCGCGTCGCCCAACATCGTATAGTTGAACCGCTCCTGCGACCCCATGTTGCCAATCACCACATCGCCCGTATTCAACCCAATGCGCATTCGCACCGGCATGCCCGCCGCCATGGCGGAAAGCTCCGCCTGCTGCTCACGCAAAACCTGCTGGCACCGCAACGCCGCGCGGATCGCGCGTCGAGCGTGGTCGGATTGCGGCACCGGCGCATTCCAAAATGCGACAATCGCATCGCCGATGTATTTGTCCACATACCCGCCTTCTTCCATCAGCACGCGGCCCATCTTGGAGAGATAGACATTGAGCAAGTCAATCAACTGTGTCGGTTCGAGCTTTTCCGAAAACGAGGAGAATTTCTCCAAATCCGAAAAGAACATCGTCAGCTCTTTGCGCTCGCCGCCGAGCGACAACTTCGACGGATCGGCGATCATCTCATCAATCACAGCCTCACCGAGATACTGCTTGAACGCCGATTTGATGAAGCGCTTCTGGCGTCCCTCCGTCGCATAGTTCACAATCACGCCGCCCACCAACGCGAGCGCAACGCCCACCTCGCCCACCAGGATCGGCCACCACCAACCCGCCTGATACGCCCATGCGCCGACGATCCATGGGATCGGAAGCAGAACGACAAATACCGCCACACTCTGCCACGCGCGGCGACTCGCAATCGTTCCCGCCGCGCCTGCCAAGGCCAGGAGCAGCGTGAAAATCACCACCCATACAGCGGGCGCATCCGCCAGCGCATCGCGCTCTAGCAAGTTGTCCAACAGCGTGGCGTGAATCTCAACTCCGGGATAATTGCCCTCCACCGGCGTCGGCCGCAAATCTTTGAGTCCCGGCGCACTGAAGCCAAACAACACGTATGAATCGCGAAACATCTCCGGATCGAGCGGCGCCTTCTGGCCTTCTCGCATCCGTAACTCCGACTGGATTACGGCCGCCGCGGACACCACTGGATGCGTGCCCGAGTGTCCGCGAAACCGAAGCAACACCCGCCCCATCGCATCGAGAGGAACGGATGCATCGCCCAGCTGCAACTCGCGCTCGCCCATTCGCACTTCCTGCTCCGGATGTCCCGCCAAGTACGCGGCAAACCCCAGCGTAGGCACCACATTTCCATCGAACAGAGTGAAAAGGTTGGCACGGCGATATACCCCATCCCGATCCAACTGATCGCTCACATTCCCCAAATGCGACGCTGGCTTCGCGATCTCCGGCACGGCAAACGCTGCACCCTTCATGGCCACGCGCTGCTCGCGCTCTGGGGTAAGCCAAGTCTCTATTCCCTCAATCCTCGGCTCGGGGCGCGGAAGCCAGTCCGGCCACGCCAGCGTCTGCTGGGTCTCATTCCCCGTGAAGACCGCCGCGATAAATCCCGGCGCGCGGCGGATGGCTTCGCCAAAGCTCTCGTCATCCTCCACGCCATACTGCGAGGGTTCGGTGAATAGCACGTCGAAGGCCACCGCCTTCGGCTGGGCGCGCATCACAAAATCGAGCAGCGCCGCATAAATCTGACGCGGCCACGGCCACGACCAGCCCCGCTCAGCCTCGGCGCCCCAGTCCAGGCTCGCCTGGTCCAGCAAAATGATTTTGATCTTGTCCGTGGAGGGCGACTTCGCCGCAAAAGTACGCGCGCGCCACGCCCATGCATTGTTCTCCGATTCGCCCAGCCACTCGTTGCGCTGCCACGCGACCCACGCCACAGCCGTGGCCGCCAAGGCCAGCGCCACAATCTGAAGAACCTTATTGCGCATGGCCGCCAACGCCATGGCGCTCATCGCGCCTCACGCTCAGAGTGACGCTCCGTTCCATTCGCATGGCCGCGCTCAATTAGATTCCAGCGAGCGCCTTCTGGAACCGCGCAGTCCGCACAGCCGGAATCTCCACCGCCGGGGTCTTTCCGAGCATGGTCTTCAAATCCTTCACGCGATCCTGCGGCGGCGGATGCGTAGCCGCAAAGTCGTGTCCGCCCGGTTCCAGATGCTTCTGCATTTCCGTCAGAACGCGCGTCAACGCATACGGATCATAGCCAACCGATTTCAAGACGCGAATCGCCACCTCGTCGGACTGACGTTCCTGCTTGCGCGCATACCCGCTATTCATCAGCGTCCCGCTAATGTCGGTGATACTGCCCTCAAAGGCCTCTGTCACTTGCGCGAGCGCCTCGCCGCCCAAGCTCTTTGCGCTCTCGAGCGCAAGCGTGGTGAGCGCAGAGGTCAAGCGGCTTCCCTTGATGGCGCGCAGCGCGTGCTGCAGCTCAACGTGGCCCACTTCGTGCGCGAGAACCGCCGCCAGATCGTCTTCCGTCTTGCACAAACGCAGCATGCCGCGCGAAACAAAAACAAAACCGCCCGGCGCGGCAAACGCATTGATCTCATCCGAATCGAGGATCAAGAAGTGCCAGCCGCCAAAAGTCTCCGGTCGCTCCGAAGCTGCCGCAAGTGTCTGGCCCAACACATTGATATATCGCGTCGCGGCCTCGTTGTCGTAGACCTTGAACTTGTGAACAATCGTGGCTCCCACCGCGCGGCCAAGGTAGTACTCTTGCTCCGGAGTGATGTCGGCAAAGGTCTTCTCCACCGCATCGCCCACCTTCCGAAGAGAATCCCCTTGCTGCGGCGTAATAACCCCCGCAGTCTCACCCACGACCGCCACCCCATTCGCAATCGAGGCGCAGCCAGCTAGCAACGCGCCCGCGCCCAAAAGCGTAGCCGCGCACAACACCTGAACTCCGGAAAAGGGAAACTTCATATCGAATATCCTCCTTTAGCGCGACGGCTGAACCTGGCCTTCACGAAGGAAGTCGACCATGTCCGCAGCGCTCACCTTGATTTTCTCCATGCGATCAATCCACGTGAAGTCAATGTCCGCGTTCTTCTTCTTGAAATCGGCCTCCACCGTCGAGTTGAAACCCTTGCCCGCCAACGCCAATTCCTGGCCAGACGCAGTCGCCGAGACATCGCTCGCGCCGGACTGCATCACCACTTTCTTGGTCGTCAAGGCGCTCTGGTGCAGCCACCCGAGTTTGCCATCCGCAGTCCGGACATAGTACCAACCGTTCTTCGCATCCACCGTCATCACGCGCGCGCCATAGTCCAGCGTGGTCACCAGAGGACTCAAAAAGGACGAGCCCGACCGCAAGGGGGCGGAACGAATCTGGACGTTCATGGGCGTCTCGCGAGCCATCGCCGGAACGGCGAGCAGGCTCACGAACAACACACTCCAAAGCAACTGTTTCATAGCACTCTCTCCTCTCGACTCTCCACCGCACAATGAGACGCTGGTTTTCGGGATTTATTCAAGCTTTTCAGTGCGCGTTCCCGCAACCGGCGTATTTCGTATTTCCTCAAATAGCGCCGCCATCTCCGGACCCCACACCGCGTCATCCTCGGAGCCGATCGCGCCGAGGGCGGACTCCATGGTCTTCAATGCGCGCACCGGTTCGCCCAAGCCCAACCAGCTCCGCGCGGCGCGATAATATCGCTGCCCCGCCAATGCGGCATCGCCCGCCTTCACATACGCCTCCGCAGCGCGCTGCAGCGACTCGGCCATGTCGCGAAAGCGCCCGGCCTGCCGAAAAAGCTCGGTTTCTTTGTCGAACTCCAGCCCCGCATCGTCGGCCCGATCTTTCAACAAGGCCACGCGCCCCGCCAATGCGGCGACCCCCGCGCGCAGCGCAGGATCCGGCGTCACAAACGAGCGGGCGCGCGACAGGGCCTTCGCCGCTTCCGCCTCGTCTTTCGCTTCATAGGCCATCTGTCCAAAGAGCAGCCAACCCTGGCAGTGGATTTCATCTGCCGTCTTCAGCTCGACAACCTTCTGCACCTCCGCGCGCGCCGCATCCACTTGGCCTGCCGCCCGCAGCGCTCTCGCGCGAAGCAGGAGCACCGGACCCCGATCGCGGCGCACCTGCTGAAAAGACGCCTCCGCCTCCGTCAAATAGGGCAACGCATCCGCCGGGCGCTCCGCCAACAAAAGGGCGGCAGCAAGATTGTATGCCTGCTTGCCCACTTCCTGTGAATCGTCAATCGCGCGCGCCCGCTGCAGCGCCAGTTCGTAAAATCGCGCAGCGCGCTCAAAGCTATTGAGGCGAAAGGCGTTCTGCGCCGAGGCAATATATTGCGCCAACTCCGCATCGGGCCGCAGCTCCACGCCCGTCGGCGAGGCGCAGCCGACGGCGAGCGCCAGCGCGACAATCACCGACCCGATCCACACTCCAACCGTTGCGCCGCGCGCGTTCATGGGCCACCTGCCTCAAGGGCCGGAATCATGTCCGGCAGTTTTGTACTGGGAATATAGTTGCGGATTAACCAATGCTGCTGAATGCCCTCAATAAGCCGCTCCGTCTCCCGCAGCGTTTCTTGCGATTGAACAACCGTGCCCGGCAATGCATCCACCTCGCGCCCCACCGTCGCCGCCATCGGCGGCAACCGAGCGCTGGTCTCTTTCAAGTCGGCGAGAATGGCCTTGACCTGATCCAAGATGTGCTCAATCTCCTCCGCCGCCTTCGGGTCGCGCAGCAACTGGCCCGCGCTCCCCTCGCCTTCCGCCAAACCGCGCGAAACGGTCTCGAGATTGGCGAGCAATTTCATCAGCGGGCCATTTTCGTCCTGCAGGCTCTGCGCCAACTTCGTGTAGCTCTCGAGCAGCGGGAGAATCGCTTCCTGGATCTGCTTGAGAATGGTCTGCGCAACCTCCGTGATCTCTGTGTCCTTCAACGCCGGCAACGCGGGGCGCTCCCCCAGTTCTTCGCCGCGCCCCTCGGTGATTTCAACATACGAGTCCCCCGCAACGCCGAACTTCTTTTTGACGATCGCCTTCGAATCCTCGCGGACAAACCGAATGAAATCGCCCTTGATGCTCAGCCGCGCATGCATCGTGCCGTTCGTCCAAACCCGGATGCCCTCCACTCGCCCCACCCGCGTGCCGAGAATCTGGACTTCCGCGCCTTTCTGAAGACCCAACGAGCCTTCGGGCGGAAAATCGAGGCGCACGCGATACACCGGCTCAAACCAATCCTGCGCGCGACCCGCCAAAATGATACCCGCGATCAGCACCGCAACAACGGCGAGGACAAAGAGGCCGACGATTTCATTCACATGGCGAAACTTGAACGGTTTTTTCATAACTCCACGAGATCGCGCAACGCGCCCCCTTCCATCGCACATTTTCGAGTCGGTCGCAACGCGGAATCCTCCATTCGATCAAACGTCCCCGTAATCCAAATCACGGCCGAGCCCTCTCGCTCGCGCAAGCGATTGACCGCTCGCACAAACGGCGCGCCTTCGGCGGGTGCCAGGTCGCGTAGGGGCCGCTCCAGCAACAAGAGCATGGGCTTGCCCAGCAGCGCGCGCACCCACTGCGCCTTCAGCAACTCTTCGCGGCCCACATGCGCCGGGCGGCCCTGAGGCAGTTCACCCAGCCCCAATTCGGTCGCCAGCGCTTGCGCTTCCTGCAGCGCGTCTTCGGGTTCGCGATGCAGATGATATCGCTGCGCCAGCGTAATATTCTCATCCATATCGAGATTGCTCAACCACCCCGAGCGCTCAAACACCCGGCCCACTCGACCCCGCGCCGCCGATGCCGCCAGCGGCGAACGCGCGGGCCACTCGACTCCATCAAACACAACAACGCCCTGCTCCGGCTCCACAATCCCGCACGACAAATCCGCAATCGGCGTCGCAAATCGGCCCGGTGGTGGCGCAATCAAGCACAGCTCCCCCGGCTCCAAACGCAACGAAAACCCACTCAGCTCGCACTCATACGGCTGCTCGATCGCAAACGAAACGTCGCGCATTTCCAAAATCGCGCTCATAGATAGGTCACCAGCGAAACCAGAGCCGAGGTGATGAACAGCGCCGCAGTGGACCTCATCACCGCGCGCGTGGCCGCCTGAGGCACCTCCGTCACCGCGCCGCCAACGCTCAACCCCTCCACACAGCAAATCGAACCCATCAGCAGCCCCGGCACAAACGCCTTGATGAGCAGATTGAACACATCCGCCTTCGTCAGCGCGCCAAAAATACTGCGGATGAACATCCCGGGATTCCCCGTATTCGCGCCCAACAACAGGCCAAACACAAAGCCGCTGACGAAGGAAACGGCGATAAAAATGATCGTCAGGCAGAAAATCGAAATCGCCGCCCCCAACACGCGCGGCATCACCAGATACACAAACGGATCCAACCCCTGCGCATCCAGCAGCGCCACCTCGCCGTTCACCTTCATATTCGCCAACTCCGTTGTCATCGCCGTTCCACTCCGGCCAATCACAATGAAGTTCGTCAGCAGGGGCCCCACCTCGCGAATGATCACCATCACTAAGATGGGCCCCAGCAAGCCGCTCTGACCCACCTTCGCCAACGCCACCTGCGCCTGCACCACCACGGCAATCCCCACCATCAGTGAAATGAGAGAAATGAAGCGGCTCGCCTCGAAACCCGTGAACAAAATCTGACGCGCCAACACGTTGCGCGCCGGCACCGGCCAAAAGCGCGGCTGCACAGCCGACACCACCACCGTCCACGCCACCGCAATCAAACGCGATAGCGAAGCCACCCGCCGAACCACCCACGCCCCTATGCCGCTCACAAGCTTCATCCGCCGCCAGTATGCGTTGCTTCGCCCCGCGCTTCAATAGCAAGAGCGCGGAAGAACGAGCGCGATGCGAGGGAGGACATGCCCATATTCCCCTCGCCCAACACGGGATTAAAAAAATTGGAGGCGCGGGTGGGAATCGAACCCACGAATAGAGGTTTTGCAGACCTCCGCCTTACCACTTGGCTACCGCGCCTCACGAAGAAGCGAAGGTGTACGATACCACACCGTGCACTGCAATCCACTTTTTCTTGCCGCGCGATTTCTGTCGCCACCGCCCCGCTTCAGGCCTATTCTCGACCCCCGGAACCGACCATGCGAGCCGTCTATTCCGCTATTCTATTATCCGTATTAATCCCGCTGACCAGTTGCAGCGTGGCAAAATGGGTTGACACCGCCACCCCGCTGCGCAGCCCCCCCTCTCCCTCTTCGGCATCGAAGGACGCGCCGCCCGACCTCCGCGTGCCGTTCCGAATCGAAGTGCTCGATTCCCCCCGCAAACTGCAGTCGGAACGCTCCTATCCGCAATCCATCACTCAGCAAGCGCTGGTCTGGAATGAAAAGGGGCTCAACTGGCAAATGCGCTTTCCGCCGCGGCGCTATGCCTACACGGGCGTCGTTCTGCGCAAAGCGCTCAACCTCGCACCGCACAAAGACCGCATGAATCTGGTCTTCCGCCTTCAACCCGCCAGCATCGCTCGGTTCCTCTCCGTCGCCCTCCTCGACCAACCGGAGACCGGCCAGCCAGCCCTCGCCGATGTGCCGCTGGCTTCATTCGCCCCCAAGAACGATGACGGCTGGCAAACCGTGAAGGTGCCCCTCTCCGCCTTCCCGCCCGGCGAGGTGTTGGATGCCGATCCCGATGTCCATGAACTCGGCGCCGTTCCGCACCCCGACGCCGACCGGCCACTGGATTGGACGCAAATTCGGGAAATACGCTTCATCAGCCCCGGGGCCAACATCCCCGCGCGACAAATTGCTGTCCGCGACCTCCGCGTCCAGCGCCAATAGCCCCACCGCTTTCGGCTTGCCCCGCCCGCACACTTGCGTAAGGTTGCCGCCTCAATGGAGATGCAATCATGGCCGGTGAATACGTTTTTAATCTGCAGCAACTGACCAAGCAATACAACAAGACGAACATCCTCGAAGACGTCACACTCGCGTTCTTCTTCGGCGCCAAAATTGGCGTGATCGGCGGCAACGGCGCAGGCAAATCCACCCTGCTCCGCATCATGGCGGGCATAGACAAAGATTTCATGGGCGAAGCACAGGTCGCGAAGAACACCAAGATCGGCTACCTCGCGCAGGAACCGCAACTCGACCCGGAAAAAGATGTGATGGGCAACGTCCAAGACGGCGTCGCCGAGGCGCGCAAGGTCCTCGAGCGCTACGACGAAATTTGTGACCAACTCGGCAATGACCTCACCGATGCCGAACGCGACAAGCTCAGCGACGAAATGGATCGCCTCCAAACCATCATTGACACACACGATCTCTGGGAGCTCGACCACCAAGTGGAAATGGCGATGGAGGCCCTCCGCCTCCCGCCGCCGACCGCCAAGGTCACCGAAATATCCGGCGGCGAACGCCGCCGCGTCGCGCTTTGCCGACTCCTCCTCTCCAACCCCGACGTCCTCCTACTCGACGAGCCAACCAACCACCTCGACGCCGACTCCGTCGCATGGCTCGAAGAGTTCCTCAAGAAATTCACCGGCACCATCGTCGTCGTCACCCACGACCGCTACTTCCTCTCCAACGTCACCGAATGGATTTTGGAACTCGATGGCGGCCACGCCTATCCCTACAAAGGCAACTACGCCGCCTGGCTCGAACAGAAACAAGCCCTCCAGGAACGCGAGTCCAAAGCCGCACAGGCCCGCAGCAAACTGCTCGAACAAGAGTTGGCCTGGGTGCGCATGAACCCCGGCGCCCGCCGCGCGCGCAACAAAGCCCGACTCCAACGCTACGAAGAACTCGCCAGCCAACAAGTGGACACTCGCGAGGATAGCCTGCAAATCCAAATCCCATCTGGTGAGCGACTCGGCGACCTCGTCGTGCGCGCCGCAGGTTTGAGCAAGGCCTTTGGCGATCGCCTGCTGATGGAAAATGTGAACTTCGATCTGCCCCGTGGCGGAATTGTCGGCGTCATCGGCGGCAACGGCGCGGGCAAAACCACCCTGTTCCGCATGATCGTCGGCCAGGACACCCCCACCAGCGGCACGCTCACCGTCGGCCCAACCGTTCGCGTTTCCTACGTGGACCAATTCCGCGATTCGCTAAACCCCAACCACACGGTGTATGAAGAAATCTCCGGCGGCATGGAGTTCCTCGACCTCGGCGGAAAATCCATGAACAGCCGCGCCTATTGCGCGCGCTTCAACTTCCGCGGCGGCGATCAACAAAAGAAAGTCACCCAACTCTCCGGCGGCGAACGCAATCGCCTCCACCTCGCCAAACTGCTGCGCGGCGGAGGAAACCTCCTCCTCCTCGACGAACCCACCAACGATCTCGATGTGGACACCCTCCGCTCGCTGGAAGAGGGCCTCCTCAGCTTCGGCGGCTGCGCCGTGGTCATCAGCCACGACCGCTGGTTCCTCGATCGCATCGCCACCCACATCCTCGCCTTTGAAGGCGATAGCAAAGTGACCTGGTTCGAAGGCAACTACGACGCCTACCAGGAACAGCGCCGCCGCCTGCTCGGCCCCGCCGCCGACCGCCCCACCCGCGTGCACTTCCGCCCCATCCGCCACGCATAATTAAGCTGGATAATTGAGAAGATATCCAGCTGAATATCCGTCTCGGGGGCAGTGTGTCAGATTTAACGTCCAAGAATAGTTCGCAGAGCGCATCTCAAACAGGCGGAGACCCCGCCGAATTGATGTACGTGAAATGCTCGCGCTGCGGCAAGTGGATGGATGTGAAACCGGGTCACATCAACACCATTTCACACAGCTATTGTCCGGAGTGTTTTGCCGCCGAAATGAGCAAACTCAATCTGCCCCCCTCCGCCTCCAGCTCGCGCTCACGCGCAGCAAAATAACCCCACTTCATCCGCACCGACAGACCCATTTCTCTATTCCCGCCGAATCACCAACAGCGTGATGTCATCCGCCTGTGCGGCGCCACCGATAAAATCCTGAACATCCTTCACCAGCGCCGCGACCATCTCCGGCACCGGCAACTTCGCATGCGCCTGCGCCATCGCCGCAAACCGATCATAACCCAACTCGACACCCTCCCGATTCTGGGCCTCCGTGATGCCATCGGTGAACAATACCAAGACATCCCCCGGATCAAACGCAATAGATGTCGTTTCCAACAACTCCTCAAACAGCGGAACATCGGTCAAACCCATCGCCGTGCCCGGCGGTTGCAAGCGCTCCAACTCGCCATTCGCGCGAACAAGGAAAAAAGGCTCGTGACCCGCCCGAACCACCGTCGCGCGATGACTGACCGGATCAAACGTCAGAGCGGAAAGTGTCACAAACATCTCCGCCTCCAAATCCGGCGTCAGCTTGCGATTCACACGGCAAATCACCTCGCGCGGGTCCGAGGCCATTTCTGAATAGGTGTGAATCAGCGAGCGGACAATGCTCATAATCATCGCCGCCGGAACCCCCTTGCCCGACACATCGCCAATGATGCAACTCCACTGATCGCCGATCGGAACAATATCGAAATAGTCCCCCCCCACCTCGAGCGCGGACACGCTCACACCAAAAATCTGATAGCCCGACACCTCAGGCATGATGCGCGGCAACAGCGACTGCTGAATGTCGCGCGCCCACTTCATTTCCTGCTGCACGCGATCGCGCTCCGCCTCCGCCTCATAAAGCTGAGTATTCTCAATCGCCATCGCCGTGTGCCGAGCCAACGTCTCGACCATGCCGATGGTCTCTTCCGTATAAAGCTCGCCCTTGGCGCGCGGCCCGAGATGAATCGCCCCCCACCGCTTGGAGCCAACCGCCAATGCAACCGCCATCTCCTGCGCGTGCGCCCCCTCTTCCGATATCACGCCATCCGCCACCCGATACTGACTCCGCCCCGTCTCATACGCGCGCCGAGCCATCCCCGTCCGCTCCCCACCCGCGCGGATCCCACGCTCGCCCGCCAACCGCACCGGAGTGCCCGCCGGCTGCGAAATATAGAGCCGCACAAACGACGCCTGCGTCATGCGACAAAACATCTCGACCAAGTCCTCGAACAAATCCTCCGACTCAAACTGCTTGCTGATCCGCACCGTCCATTCCTGCAGCCTATGCATCAACGCAATGCGGCGCACCAGCGACGAAATCATCTCGTTAAACGTCTCACCCAACAGCCCGATCTCGTCATTCGTCGTCACCGGAACCTGCTGCTCCAAATCCCCGTCGTGCACCTTCCGCGCCGCGCGGGTCAACGCCTCAATCGGCCGGAGCGCCCGCCGCGCGAACAGGTAGGACAACACAATCGCAATCAAACAAATCAACCCCATGACCGTGAACGACTGCCGATAAAGCGCGCGCGACTCCGCCTCGATCTCGCTCGGGAAATACATCACCACAAAACCCGGAACGCTCCCATCCGTTGAAAGCGGCCCCGCCATCCGGATCATCCGAGACTCCTTGCGATAACCCTGCTGAAAGCGCACCGGAAAATCGGCCGGCGCCAGCCGCGCCATCGCCGTCAGCGCAGGATCGGTCGAATACTCATACAGCAGATGCCCATCCGGGTCATACACCCACAGCGCCTTGGGCTGATGCGAAACCACCGGATAATCCGGCCCCTCCATACGCAGAAACTTTTCATGCAGCACAAAATTGAGCGTAGACCGGACAAAACGCGAATCCTTCGTCTTATAGTGCGCCGCCAGATAGTTCACCCCCGCGAGATACGCCGTGAACGCGCTATCGAACTCGCGCGCATACAAATGCGTCTGAAACTGATGCGCGGTGACCAGCGTGATCCCCAGACCCGCAGCGAGAATCAGCGCAAAGCTGTGCAGCAAAATCTTGTGCGCGAATCTCATGCGCTCTTGCCGAATGAACGCGCGCTACTGCAGCGCATTCATCGCCTCTTCCCGAGTCGGAAATACAACCAGCGACTTCCCCAACTGCAACAAATCCAACGTGCGCACCAAGCGCTCATTCAAACCCGACAAAACCAAGCGCCCGCGCGTCAGCATCAACCCGCGATGATACTTCATAATGAGCCCAATCGCCCGGCTGTTCAAATACGTCAACCGCCGACAATCCAACAGCACCCGCCGCCCCGGCGGCAGGCAAATCGGATCCAGCGTCTCGCGCAACTGCTCAATCGTCGCCGAATCCACAGGCCCGCAAAGCACCGCAACGGAAACGGACCCCTCTTCTTCAACCGCCACTGTCAAAACCGGTTTCGTCATGAACCTCCACCCTGCCTGAGGCAATAGTAGAAAGAACCCCCGCCATTCATCAACCCCCAAAGTCCGCATCGCACCATAAAATCTGATTGAACACCCCCCATCCTTTGCCATCCTCCAACCCGACATGCCCCAACCCGACTCACGCTTCCAACGCCTCCTCGCCACCGCCGAACAGGAAGTCCAACGCACACTCCGCGCCCTGCCCACACCCCTCCGCGCCAAAGCCAACCGCATCCCCATCCTCTACGAGCGCATCCCATCCCCCGCCATACAAGCCGAACAAATCGAAGCCGACACCCTCGGCCTCTTCATCGGCGAAACCTACCCCGACGCCTACGCCGGCGCACACCACCTCCCCGCCCAAATAATCCTCTACCTGGAAAATATCTGGGACTACGCCAACCAAGACCCCCACTTCTACCGCGAAGAAGTGCGGCGCACCCTCCTCCACGAACTCGGCCACTACCTCGGCCTCGACGAAGACGACCTCGCCGACCGCGAACTGGACTAACCCGCGCAACCGCGAACAATATCCCCCACCCCACTCACAAACCCACCTCGCCAATCAAACCAGACTTGCAAAACCCCCGGCGATCCGCTATCACCGCCTCCCTTGCCAGTCACTGGCGATACGAGTCTGACCCTCGAACAGACTCAACGCTGGGGTGGGATAGCGAAGTGGACAAACGCATCAGACTGTAAATCTGACGGCTCACGCCTTCGAAGGTTCGAATCCTTCTCCCACCACCACCCAGGCAAACGGCGGCTCTCCACCCACAATCCACCCACAAACCGCCGCCACTCGTTTCGGCGATACCCCCCTCGCTCACACCCGAATCCGCTCCGGCGCGTTGGGCCAACGCGCCCTACCCACACCGCCCCGCGAATCATTCACAAATGGTAAGGCGACTTGACCCCAAGACGCCGCCAAACCCACCCACTCACGCCTTCATCCAAAAGGTAGGGCGGTTTGGCTCAAACCGCCGGCTGAGGCTCCAGCCCAACCCAAATACTTCGCCCTCATCATGGATTCCACACTCGGCCATTCAACAGCCGGACCCACTCTCCGCCCGTGTCTCCGGATAGCTAACCGCCCTTCATGCCATCTGACCCCGCTGCCCTCTGAACTCGGCCATCACCCGAGCCCTTTCAAGAATCCTCTTTTCGATTGCCCCCCCAGATCAGACACGATAACCTCGCAACCAAAGGTGAAGTTATTGAGGTTTGGACTACTTTCCGGAAAAGACCCATAATAGCCAATCGCACGGAAAGTCTTCCTGATAATCAATGGTTCGACCGCAGACGGAAAGCAGACGGATTCACGAGTTGGTGATGTCTGCTAGGAGATAGACGAGAATGAAGCAAATGATTCTGCCCTTGCTGGTGCTCGCGGTGTTTGTGGTAGTCATCAAGATTCTTCCACTGCTCCTCATAAGACGAACCGGCGAGAAGAAGGTCCATAGCTACGAGCGCAAACCCTCATTGATGTCGCCTGCCGAGCGACTCTTCTTCGCCTCGCTTGAGCAGGCAATCGGTGGGCACTTTCGCCTGTTCTCCAAAGTCAGGCTGGCGGACATTGTCAGAGTCGAAAGTGGCGGTGACCGTTCTTCATGGCAGTCTGCTTTCAACGCAATCCAGAGCAAACACGTAGATTTTCTCGCCGTCGATCCTGCAAGCACGGAAATCAAGTTTGCAGTCGAACTCGATGACCGGAGCCACCAGAAGCAGAATCGACAGGACCGAGACGCCTTTGTGGACCAGGTGTTGACGGGGGCAGGGATTCCGATCTTTCGCTTCGCGGCAAAACGTGGCTACTCGGTGGACGAGATCCGTGGGAAGCTATTTGAATAGGAAAAGATGGTCGAACAAAGCAATCCAGCGTACCGGCTACCCGCGTCACGGCAGCTGCGTACGCACCCGCCGCGCCGCGGGTGCCGGTCGCTGATTGCGGACGTTAGCGCGGACCGCTCGCTCCACTACGGCCCACGCGACACATGAGTCAAAGCGTCATGGTCTGTAAAAAGCAAAGCGCCGTGTCGCTCGCTGGCGGCTTCCCCCGCCGCCTCCGCGCTAATGCGAAGCTGCCCCTCAGTCTCACGCTTGGCGCATCGCTCGCGCTCCGCGCTAACCAAGCGCTCGACCGGAACCGACGCGCCCCCCGGCGCTGGTTCCGCCGCTTCCTCGATTCTCGACTCAAATTGCGCTCCGCTCATTTTCGTCTCGATTCTCGTGCGCGGTTCCGGTCAGCTTCGCGTTGGCTTGAATCGAGATGAAGAAAACAGTCGCCGGTTTCATACTTGCGCCATTCATCGGAATGCTCGCGCTTTACACAATGATCTCTTGGCGCCATCCCGAGGACCTCCTTGATCTCGCTCAGATCGTTCAGGGCCTCAGACATGTTTCGCCCATTGCATACACAGTATCACTGGTCTTGGGAGTTCCGACTCTGATTGTATTTCGCAAGCGACAATGGAATACGGCATGGCAGAGCATTTTTGCCGGGGCGATTCTCGGACCACTGTCTGTCATTCTTGTGGGATTTTGTTTCGGTATTTTCCCAGCAGTCGGGACGGTTTCCGACACTGCATTTTGCAGCCTGCTTGGAGCAATAACGACGGGGACATTCTGGTTGATAGCGATAAGATCAAGACAAGCCAACAAAGGGGTGGTGCTTACTGGCGACCCGCTGCGCGGTTCGCCAGCAGCACACCCCTGACGTTGGGGCAATTATGAAAATAGCGTCCATCATCATACTTGCCGCCGCGCTCATCTGCTCAACTGGCTGCGCGCTGCATCCCAAACGATACTCAACGGGTCCAATGAACGGTCGGGTAATTGATAAACTTACCGGTGGACCGCTGGCGAATGTTCTTGTTATTGCAAATGTTCAAATCTCCTTCGAGGATGGCATGAGTGGTCAAGTCGCATCCCCCAAATCCGTCAAGACGGCATATTGCCTCACCGACACGAACGGTACATTCTCGATAGCCGCGCTCAATACAAGGTATTTGCACTTCGCCACAGTGATGCGCTCACGTGATGCTGACGGAGGAATCATTGGCGCTTATCTACCGAACTACGAGTATGTGTCCAAGAGCCGAACAAATGAGGACTTTGTGGTGTACATGGCCCCGAGTGGAGATCCACAGAAGTTCGTTCGGGGATTGAATTTTGTCCTCGAACGGACCCGGGGATTTCGCATAAAGCCAGAGGATCGAGCAATATTTGAAGAACTATTCAAGCCACACATTAGCGACAAGAATGGCAGAAGGATCAAATAGGAGCCCCAACCATCGGGTCGAGCGTACTGTCGGCCCGCACGTCAGTTGCTGCACCTGCCGCGCCTCGGTCCGCCAGTCCGCTCACCCGTGACGTTCGCCTGAATAGTCTATGTACGAAATCGTGTTCAAATGCAGGGCGTGCTCGGCGCACTTGAGCGCCTCCGCTGACGATGCCGGCTACGAGTTCGACTGCCCCGCTTGCGGTGCTGCAATCGCCGTTCCTGCCGGCGACATCCTATTCGGCTGCCCCCAATGTCAGACACAGCTCCTGGCAAGCAAAGATGCCGTAGGAGACAATTTTGAGTGCCCGCAATGTCAACTGCGAGTCCAGGTTCCAACGCAAGGAAAGGAGATACAGATTCCTGAACGACCCCAGATCCTAGTCGACGCGCAGGGAGATGGCTCGGAACGCCCGATACCAGCAGCACACTCGGCCCCAGAATCGGAAGTGTATAACGAGGATACAACCCAGGTCGAGCGACAATTCATGACAACATGGGGCGACTACTTAGCGGCGGCTGGACTGACGGAGGTCGAGACTAAAAAGGAAGAGCCAAAGAAGCATGAAGGCGAACAAGGCGGTCGAGGGTATGGCTCGCCCGGGGCGGGCTCGCCATCCGGTGAGGCGTGACGTTAGCGCGGACCGCTCGCTCCACTACGGCCCACGCGACACATGAGTCAAAGCGTCATGGTCTGTAAAAAGCAAAGCGCCGTGTCGCTCGCTGGCGGCTTCCCCCGCCGCCTCCGCGCTAATGCGAAGCTGCCCCTCAGTCTCACGCTTGGCGCATCGCTCGCGCTCCGCGCTAACCAAGCGCTCGACCGGAACCGACGCGCCCCCCGGCGCTGGTTCCGCCGCTTCCTCGATTCTCGACTCAAATTGCGCTCCGCTCATTTTCGTCTCGATTCTCGTGCGCGGTTCCGGTCAGCTTCGCATTGGGACTGAAGGAAGAAGAACATGAGCATTACAGTTGGAGCCTACTCATTCGAGGGGCCGTACACAGATACGGGACACCTCGCCGATAGATCGGGCGTTTACGCCATCCATTGTCACCGGGATGCCGGATACTACTTGATCGATGTGGGCGAATCCGCCGAGGTCAAGACACGGATTGATAACCATGACCGCAAGGACTGCTGGCAAAGACATTGCAGCGGTACTCTCACGGTATCAGTGCTTTACACTCCGAATCAGCAGCAGGCCGGACGAATGGCGATTGAGCAGGAGTTGCGGAAACAGTACGATCCTCCGTGTGGGAAACGATAGCTTTAAGGAAACGATGAAAGAACCAACTCAACCGCTCGCGGAGGTTTTCGGGCAGCTTCTCACCGACCAGTCGGCGAATGCAAACCGCTATCGGTCTCGGCGTCTCTGTCCATTCAACAACAAGGTACCGAACTGCACAAAAGACAAAGCCAAGAATCCTCTGGGCGTCTGTAGCGTCCTTCATGATGGTGCCCCGGCAATAACATGCCCTATCAGATTTAGGGAAGACTGGCTCATTACTGATGACGCTGCCTCCTTTTTCTTCGATGAAGGAACGGCATGGAGTTCCCTCACCGAGGTTCGCTTGAACGACGCAAATGGGAAATCTGCGGGGAATATCGACGTAGTTCTTGTTGCATACGATGACGCCGGAAAGGTTCTGGACTTCGGAGCCCTTGAAATCCAAGCGGTCTACATTTCGGGGAATGTGCGCGATCCTTTTGAGTACTACATGAAAGACCCGAAAGCGCGTGCGCGAATGGATTGGTCGGATCAACCCAACTACCCGCGCCCTGATTACCTGTCATCTTCTCGCAAGCGGCTCGCCCCGCAACTTCTATTCAAGGGCGGCATCCTGCATTCATGGCAGAAGAAATCCGCAGTCGCTCTGAACAAGAGTTTCTTCGATACGCTTCCACGCTTGACACAGGTGAGCAAGAGCAAAGCGGACATGGCATGGCTTATTTACGATCTCACATTGACGAAGGTTGACGGGCAAGAGAGATACAAACTCACCAAGATTGATGAGGTGTTCACGGAGTTCGAACCCGCGCTTCTTTCGATTACCACACCTGTACCTGGTAAGATGGACGATTTCATGAAGTTGCTTCAGGAAAGACTGGACGAGCAGCTTGAAACACCCCCGACAAACAAGACCATCGAAAAGCCATTTTGAAATGATCTCAAAGCAACAATCCCTCTTCCCCGGCCTTATCGATGATGCGATGCCCCCCAAGCCAGTCAATGTGTCATCCATCCCGCAAAGAAGCCCGTTTCGATATCCGGGAGGGAAGACCTGGTTTGTGCCAACATTTCGACATTGGCTTGAAACTGCCTATCCCAAGCCCGAAGTCCTCGTTGAGCCATTTGCTGGCGGCGGCATCATAAGCCTGACCGCTCTTTTCGAGAATCTCGTTAGCAGCGTGGTCATGGTTGAACTTGATGATGACATCGCGGCTGTTTGGAAGACGGTTGTTGGCGGTCACACCGATTGGCTAGCAAAACGCATTCTTGAGTTTGACCTCACGAGAGAATCGGTCATTCGTGAGATTTCCAAAACGGACGCCGACACCAAGGAAAAGGCGTTCCATACCATCTTGAAGAATCGGACCTTCCACGGCGGAATACTGGCTGAGGGTTCTGGTTTTCTGAAATACGGTGAAAACGGTAAGGGGATTCGCTCGCGCTGGTATCCCGGTACCCTTGCTCGCCGATTCTCAGACATGAAGTTGATTGCGAATCGCATATCCTTCCGACAAGAAGATGGGTTGTCTGTCATACAGGAATACTCCAAGCGAAAAGACGCCATATTCTTCATTGACCCACCCTACACGGCTGGCGGAAAGAAGGCTGGGAACAGGCTTTATCGGCACTGTAACCTAGATCACGACCGCCTTTTTTCGCTATGCGAGTCGATCAAGGGTGATTTCTTGATGACTTATGATAACGCGGATGAAGTGAAGGTTATGGCCCGAAGGCATGGCTTCCACATGCGTCTGATTCCGATGAACAACACGCATCATGCCACGATGGAAGAACTTGTTATCGGAAAGAATCTTTCATGGATGGATAAGTACCCATCGGTTCATGAGCCGAAGATCGAATATGGGACGCGGAAGAAGAAGAAAGTCCCAACAAGCGGCTCCACTCGTATTGCGAGCCCGCGGCCGGCTCGCAAACGGTGAGCCGTGACGTTGGGGATGAAGCATGAATCCACTCGGAATACTGATCCTCATCGCAGGACCGCTACTCGGAATCGCGTGGCTCGTACTCGAATTCAAGGGCACTCGTCCGCAGCGGATGACTTGCGGGATTCTGGCGCTCGTTACCATGACTGCAGTTGCATCATTAGCAACTCTCATAATCAACCAACTCAACTACAACGCTTGGTACGGATTCGCCACCAAGGAACTGATCGACGAAACAATCCGAGGGATTGAAGCAGGCCACTCTGATACGGTCATCCAAGCACTCAAGGCGTTTCAGGCCGAGTACCACCCGACCTATGAGAACAGGGCAAAGTTTAAACCACTCGCGGAAACAACAACACAACGGATAAAGAATGGAAATCCCCAACCATCGGGTGGAGCGCAATGTGGGTACGTTCATTGGTTTCTGCCGGAATGAGATTGAACAGCTCACGCCTAACATTGGCCTTGAGGATAACAGATGAAGATTGAACAGAAGAAGCTGGATACACGCATCGCCTTTGATTTTCAACCCGATGGCGTGAAGTACTCAATGACGGACAAGAATCATTCCGAGTCCTTTACGATCCCGTATGAGGAAATCAGCAAAGACACGTCGGAGTTTGAGGAACGCAATCAATGGTTTCGCAATGTCGCCATATACCTCGGAATACTTGGCGCTATTGCGGCCGGCTACAACTTCCGGAACGGAGTGTACAAGCTTCCGATATGGCTCCTGATCGCTGGAATTTTCTTCATTATGTACCGAGTGATGCGCGTTCAGTATACGGTCATCGCTTGCAGTGATTGCCAGCTGTTCGTGATCAAAGGCAAATATCACGACCAAATCCTGAAGACCCTACAGGCATGGAGAGTCAACCATTTGCAAACCAAATATGGGAAACTCGACCCCAACAACGATCCGAACACCGAATTGCGCAAGTTCGCTTGGCTAAAGTCTGAGGGCGCAATTACCGACGAAGAGTTTGACCGAGTGAAAGCGCAATTGATGGAAAGATTCTGACGGAATAAGGGTCAGCCGGGAATAGAGATCGGTCCGCACATAGTTGCATCACTCGTTTGATCGTCTTGCGCTCTCCGTCGGCGGCGTTCCGATAGGCGCTGGTCTCATGATCTTTTGGCAGAGCGGCTTCTCCCGCGTCCGGGCATCATGTTGACACCAAATGTTGGGCATGAGGCGGTGTTGTGCTGTATAGTAGTCCCATGTTTGGCGGATTTATTATTGCGCGCCCTTATGGCATTCCTCTGAGGTTGCACTGGACGCTGATCGTGTTTCTCCCGTTTATCGCGCTCCGAATGGCTGCGGGCATGGGGATTTCATCTGCGCTCTGGGGATGGGTCGCGGCTTTTGGCCTTTTTGCGAGCGTGGCGCTGCATGAACTCGGGCACTCGCTCGTGGCGCGCGGACGCGGCTATCCGGTCCGCGACATCGTCTTGACGCCCATCGGCGGCGTGGCATTTCTCGCCAGTGCGCCGCGACGCCCGAACGATGAGTTGGTGATCGCAATCGCGGGGCCGTTGGTGAGTCTGGCGCTCGCGGTGCTTTGCTGGCTCGTCGCTGCGCCTCTCCTCCATTCCCCTGCGCTCAATCTCGCCCTGACCATTGAGTTCCTCGGCTACATCAATATGGGACTCGTCCTCTTCAACATGTTGCCGTGTTTCCCGATGGATGGCGGTCGCGTGTTCCGGGCTTGGCAGGCCAAGAAGCATGGACGGCTTGAGGCGACCCGGCGCGCGGTGACGCTGGGCAAGTTTTTTGCCGCCCTCTTCGTCGTGCTGGGCCTGTTCAACAACCTCTTCCTCGTCGTGATCGCGTTCGTCGTTTGGCAGGCGGCAGCCGCGGAATATCGCGTGGTCCAAATGCAGGAGCGCCCCCCGCCGCGAAACCCATTCGCAGGGTTCGTGGATCCCCTCTCCATCTTCCGAAACGGCCCACCGTCCGTGCCGAGACAGCACGAAGCGATTGATGTCGAAGTGGGCCCGCCGCCGTACGAAAAGTAGCGCGCCGGCTCAGCCTTTGGCGTTTTCAGAGGCGATCAGCGTCTCCGCGATCTGGATGGCGTTTTGTGCAGCGCCTTTCCAGATGTTGTCGCCAGCGCACCACAGGACGAGGCCGTTGTCGGAACTCTGATCTTTGCGGATGCGGCCGACGAGGACCTCATAGTTGCCGGAGGCGTCTAGCGGCATCGGATATTGTGCTTGCTTCGGATCGTCCACCACGCGAACGCCCGGCGTGTGCTTCAAAATCTCGCGCGCCTGCTCCGGCGTCAGCGGCTTCTCAAACTCAATGTTCATGGCAATGCTGTGGCCATTAACCACCGGCACGCGCACGCAGGTATTTCCCACGCGAATGGAGGAGTCGCCGAGAATCTTGTGCGTTTCTTTGCGCATCTTGATCTCTTCTGTGCTCTCGCCGGAGTCGTCTTTGAACGAGCCAACGGAAGGGAGCACGTTGAACGCAATCTGGTGCGGATAGACCTCGCGCGGAAGCGGCTCGCCAGTGGCCCATGCTTTCACCTGCGCCTCGAGCTCTTTGACAGCCGCTGCGCCGGTGCCCGAAACGGCCTGATAGGTGCTAGCGACAATGCGCTTGATCTTTGCAGCCTTGTGCAAGGCGGCCAAAGGCATGAGCGCGATGATGGTGCTGCAGTTCGGGTTGGCGATCAATCCCTGGTGCTCCCGGAGCGCCTCGGGATTGATTTCCGGAATCACCAGCGGGACGCGGGAATCCATGCGGAAGTCGTCTCCGTTATCAATCACCACGCATCCGCGCTTGACCGCTTCCCATCCCAGGGTCTGCGAAGCGCCTTTCGCGCCTTCGGTCCCGGCGAAGAAGGCGAAATCCATTCCTTCGAATGCTTCCGGAGAGGCAACTTTCACTTGAATCGGGTCGCCGTCAATTTCCTCAATGCGCTCGCTGCGCGCGAGAATCGTCAGCGACTTCATGGGGAAGTGCCGCTTCTTGAGCAAGCGCACCATTTCAGTCCCGACCGCGCCGATCCCGACCACACACACATTGTACTGCTTCATAAACTGCCTTGCTCTCTCCTGGCAACGCGCGGAGCGTCGCCGTCCTTTTTCGCTATACCAAACTCGCCGCCAAATCGCCCACTTCCTTCGTGCCGAGGCCCATGCGCCCCGCCGCGAGCGATTTGATTTTTCCGCTGTTTAGCGTGGCTGTCATTGCGCGATCCACCGCGGCCGCCGCTTCGTGCTCGCCGAGCGTGTCGAGCATCATGCCCGCCGCGGCAATGGCTGCGAGCGGGTTGATCACATTCTGGCCCTTGTATTTCGGCGCGCTTCCGCCCATGGGCTCAAACATGCTTACGCCTTCGGGGTTGATGTTTCCGCCGGCCGCCACACCGAGGCCGCCTTGGATAATCGCGGCGAGGTCGGTGATGATGTCGCCGAAGAGGTTCTCGGTGACGATCACGTCATACCACTCCGGCTGCTTCACAAACCACATCGTCGCGGCGTCCACGTGGTTATAGTCCTGCTTGATGTCGGTGAACTCGCGGTCGCCGAGCTCCTTGTGCGTGCGCACCCACAAATCGCCCGCGTGCGTGAGCACGTTCGACTTGTGCACCAGCGTCAGCATCTTCTTCTTGTTCCGGCGGCGCGCATATTCATAGGCGAAGCGCACGCAGCGCTCCACCACCGGTCGGCTATACACCATCACCTGCGTCGCAATTTCCAACGGCGTACCCTTCTGCACCACGCCGCCGACGCCGGTATAAATGCCGCCGGTGTTCTCGCGAACCACGACGAAATCCACATCTTTCGGCTCCTTGTCCTTCAGCGGACAATCTTCCGTGCGATACAACTTCACCGGGCGCAGGTTGATATACTGATCCAGCGCGAAGCGCGCCTTGAGCAAAATGCCCACTTCCAAGATGCCCGGCTTCACATCCGGATGCCCAATCGCCCCGAGGAAAATCGCATCCTGCTTGCGGAACTCCTCGATCACGGAATCCGGCAGCGTCTCGCCGGTCTTCAGATAGCGCTCGCCGCCGAGGTCATAGGGCTGATAGTTCAGCTTGAAACCAAATTTCGACTGCGCCACCTCCAGCACTTTCAGGGCCTCCTGCACCACCTCAGGGCCCGTTCCGTCTCCACCCAAAACCGCGACATTATACGACTTGCTCATTCTCATCCCTCTTCAACGCCACGACACGGCTTCACTTCCAACGATTGGAACTTTGCTGCGCGCCGACTTCCAACCCTTGGAACTTTTCGTGGCAAAACTTCCAACGCCTGGAAACGCGCAGTCCTCCAACTTCCAACGCTTGGAAATTGGCAAGGGGCGCAATATACGAGCGACCCCCCGGTGCGTCAATGGCAGTTCCACTTTTGCGCGCGCGTCAAAAAGGGCGCGAGGGGCGCAAATTGAGGTTGCCCGCGCAGCGAAGTGTGCTACCTTCCAATCCCTTTAGGCGTCCCCATCGTCTAGAGGCCTAGGACACCAGGTTTTCATCCTGGTAACACGAGTTCGAATCTCGTTGGGGACGCCACTTTCATTTAACCTTTGGGCACAAATCGGGTTGCGATTGGTCTCCAGATCGCTAGACTGGCAGGCGGCTTATGAAACGGTCTCGATCTCGGCCTACGCCGCCCATTATTAACTTCGGCAAGTTCCGGGTTGATTTCCCGAGCCGCGATCGCTCGCTTGTGGAGAATCTGAAGTTTGCGGCTTTCGTGGCGCTGTTGTTGGGGGTGTTTCTTCTGCTCTATCAGTGCCAGGCAAGCTGGCTGACGTCGCGCAACGCGCGGCAAACGTCCATTGATATCAAGTCGCTCCCGCCTTCGCCGTGACGCGCGTGGCGCGGGGCGCTAGTTGACGCCTTCGGCTACGCGGATGGTGTAGCGAATGACGGATCGGCTGCGCGGATTGACATCCAGCGCGAAGCGCAGTCGGCGATTCTGCAGTTCATAGGTGTGCGAGGAGCGCACCATGTCCCACGCGAGGGGGGCGGGCGGGCGCTCGTTCACCTCCACGCGCACGGCGCTGGCGAGATTGTTTTCGATTTCCAGCTCTATGGTCTCTTCCGAGAAGCCGCTCACTTCATCACCGCGATCGAGGGTGCGGCGCGCGCCGAGCACGCCGGATTCGGGGCCGAGCACCACGCGGAGGGATTCTTCGGGCGCGGTGTGATGCAGCAGCGCTTCCTGTCGGAGCGCGGAACGGCCACTGCCGGCGGAGATCCATGCGACGCCGGCCGGCAGGGGGATGCCGAGGCCGATCCGCGCAATGTTGCGGAATGCCAGCACTTGCGTGAGGGGCTTCCGAATGGGCGTGGCGCCAATCGGAATCTGATCGCTGTCCATCACATACAATCGGTCTGTTGGAACGCGCCGCGCCGAGGCGAAGCGGACGGCGGTGACTTCGCCCGCGGAAAGCGTGACGGGATGGGGCCATTCGTAGCGATACGGAACTTCGGCGGGGGGCGCGGAGGGTTTCCAGCGATCGGCGAGCGGACTGCTGGCGTCGAGCATGAGGATGCCGGGGCCGGTGGGACCGGGGCTTGTGCCGACGCTCAATCGTTCCGGGCCAATGAGGGTGACGCGGCGGGCGGAGAGGGCGCGCGCGAGGCCGTTGGAAAGGAAGTAGCGCGCTTCGAAGTCGAGCGAGAGGGGTTCGAGTTGATTGGAGATATCGCCGCGGATGGTCACGTCGTAGCGGGCGCGCCAGGAGAGGTTCGTGACTTCATACAACGCCCAAACGGAGCGGGGGCGCGGCGAGACGGCGCGGAGGGCGCACTCGGCGCGCAGTGCGCCGCGCCGCGGGGCGCTGAGTTCGGAACGGGGAATCCCGGCCTGGTTCAACTCTAGCACGCCGTCAAACGGCGGTGTTTTGGCTGCGGTCCAGCGCGTCTCGATCCACTGCACGGCGCCGCGGGTGTCGCCGACAAGCAGGCTGGATGAATCGGCTTCGGGGGGGAGATCGAGCGAGAGGGTTTCATTGAGGCTGGAAAAGGCGACGCGATATTCCTCGCTAAACAGCGCGCGCCCCTGCCCCATCATCACATCGCGCTGCAGCGGCACAGCGGGCGCGTCTGCGGCAGCGGGAAGCGCCCAGAGGGCTGTGCCGAGCAACAGCGCTGCAAAGGAGCCGAGCCGTTTCGTGCGCCGATCCATCGGGGCAATTCCTACCAACGATAGCGGACGGTGTAGTGGATCGTCTTGCGCCCACCGGCCTTGAGTTCCACTTGGAACTCGATGCTCTGCGGGCCGGTGGATTGATAGTCCGCATCGGCCTTGACGATTTCAAACTCGGGCCAGCGATAGAGGTGCTCCACAACGCGGATCGCGGCGGTTTGGTCGGAATCGTTGAAGAGTCGAATCTCGAACGATTCTTCGTACTCGTGCAGCGGTCGCACTTCCGCATAGCCGGTGCGCTCGCGCTCGCCGCGCAGGCCGCGGGCGGGTCCGACGCGGAGCTGGCCGCTGGCGCCGCTCTGCACAGCGGACAAGGTGTCGGAGCCGAGGAGTTCAACGGAGTCATCGTCGGCGCGCTGGAAGAGGCTCAGACGGCCCGGCGGCAAGTTCAGGCCGAGGCCGACATTCTCTTTATTTTCAAATTCGAGATAGGTGTCCACGGTGGTGTGGTATTCGGTGCCATAGCTCCAATCGTTTCGGCGATTTCGCTGAAAGCGATCGAAGCGGACTCCGTCATAGACATAGACGCGGCTCACCGGGAGCTGCGCGACGGATGCGAGTGGCAGAAAGACCGAGTCGCCATCTCCCAGCGTCACCTTCTGGCCGAGGCTGTGCGTTTGAAGGGGAATGAGGCTGGCGATCGTGCGCTCGTCGCGCGGTTGCGGGGAGCCGTAGGAGTAGCGGCTCGGGAAGATTTCGACTGGATTCTCCGGGTCGCCACCCAAGCGGCCTCGCTCGGTTTCGAGCAAGACCACTGTGGCATTGCTGAAGCTGCCGCCGCTCATGTTCTGAAGGCCAATGCGCCCGCTCAGCCGCGCCAGACGCGCGCCGGGTTCCAAGACCACATCATACACGGCCTGCCAGGAGAGCCCGTCCATCACGTAGCCGAGTCGAATGGTTTGCATGCCTTCTGCCGGGATGCGCGCGCGCCAAACGAGGGTCGGCTCGTCATAGATCACCTTCGCCGCGCCGGGAAATGCGATGCGGCCCGCGTCGAGCGGACTGTAGAACGAGACGAGCGCGCCATCGGGCTGCGCGAGCACGAGCGGCTTCGATGGAAAGGGCGGCTCGCGCCACGCGGGCAATCCCACTAAACGCCCCTCGCGGGCGTTGCTGCTCGATCCAACAGAAAGCGTGCGCCCGAGATAGCGGCGCAGGAGGCGATTCGCGTCGGAGAGATCATATTCGAACCGCTGCTCCAACACATCGAGCAACGCGCCGCCGGCCGTGGGTGTCACCGACACCGAAGCGGGGTCCAATTGCGTCGGGAGCTGCCGGACAAACACATCCGACTCTCCCGCTTGCGCCGTGATCGAGCGCAACTCGCCCACGAGCGTGAGCCCGATGTCGTAGACTTGCAGCGTCACTTGGCGTGGCGCCGAGGCGTCCACTGCCGCAGCGACCGAAGAGAAAGTTAGCAGCGCGGTGGCAACCGCCGCGCACACGATCAGCAAATGGCGAAAACTGTTCATTCCGTCACTTTAGGTGAAAAAGGCGTTCAGCGGAAGTCAATCTGTCGCGGTATTCTTGGGCGCAGGGCGAAGAAGCGGACCGATATAGCGCCGCGCAGCCACAGACCCGATCACGATGAGAACCACCGCGCCGATTGCAACGCCATAAAAATGTGGCTCCGGCATCTTCAACAACTTTCCCCACACGGCATACATAATGGAGGTTGGAATCATGCCGAGAAATGAAGCGGCCAGATAGCGGCGCTGCCTCAACTTGAGCACGCCCGCAAGGATATTCGTTGCCACAAAACTCGACAGCGGAAAGGCGCGCAGTAAAAGGATGGTCACGAACTGCTTCTCTTGAGGAATCGTCAGATGCTCCCATCCGAAACGGCGCTTGAGGCGATCCGAGGCGGGCGCCAGCAGCGATCGCGAAAGCATGAAGTGCAGCCACGCGCCGAGCGTCGAAGCAACGGAGGCGAGCAAAGTGCCCCACACCACTCCATAGAGCAGGCCCGCAAGAAATGCGATGGGCCAACGCGGCAAAAAGAGCAGCGGCGTAAGTGCGCCGGCCGCAAAGATTATGGCCACCCCGTAGGGACCGAGTCGGTCGGAAAGCTCCAGGATGGCATTGGCGCTGAAGTAGTCGCCCAGGTTCGCATAGTGGCTCACCGCCACACCGACCACGGCGACCAGTAGAAAGATGCCGAGCCGACGCAGAGCATCGAGCGCCCCACCCTTCGCAGAAAAATCTTCCACGTTGTCCGACATACGCGCGATTAGACCGGTCAAAGGGCACGCAACTGCAAGTCAATTCTTTCGCCGTCCAAACGGATGCAGAGAAAACGCCGCCCCGCGCGAAGAATCTTGAAAACGGGGGCCGCGCGGGCCTACGTTGGTCGCATGACTGGAAGTGGGTTCAACTGGGTGGATGCGGTGGTCGGGGTGATCCTTCTCGCGGGCTTGATTGGCGGCGTGCGCCGCGGTCTCTCCGGCGAGTTAGCTCGCGTCTTGGTTGCCACGGGCTGCATCGTGGCCGTCACGCTCTACACGCGCCCGCTCGCGTCGTGGCTGGAACGCCGCTTCGCCCATTGGTTTGGCGAAGGCACAGCGGCCTCCATGCTCACCAGCCTCCTCCTGCTCCTTCTGGGTGCCTACGTGGCGCTGACGCTGCTTCGCCTCGCGCTCACCGCGTTGTTCAGCTTCACTTTCAAAGGTCGCGTGGAACGCGTCGGCGGGGCGCTCTTGGGCCTTGCGCGCTCCGCCATCGTGGCGGCGTTGCTGCTGCTCTTGCTCAGCTTGCTGCCAAATAACGCGATCCACAACGCCGCCACGGAGGACTCCTTTGCGGGTCGCCTCGTCACCGCGCGCGTGCAACCGTGGTACGACAGGCTGGTCGAAAAAGTCCCCGCGCTGGGCGGCCTCGAAAACTCGGCAAACGAATGGAAAGAGGACGCCACCGAGCGGGCTGCGGATCTCTGGGAAGATTTACCTGCAAGCGACGAGTGAGCCATGGCTGTTTCTCGTCAGGTTTTGGATGACATCCGCGCGCGGATAGACATCGTTGACTTCATTGGCTCCTACGTCCCGCTCAAGCGCGCGGGCGCGAATTACAAGGGGCTCTGTCCATTCCATCGCGAAAAGTCGCCCTCGTTCACGGTGCATCAGGCCCGCCAGATTTTTCACTGCTTCGGCTGCGGTGCTGGAGGCGACATTTTCAAATTCACCATGCAGCACGAAAGCGTGGATTTCATGGAGGCCGTCCGCATCCTCGCCCAGCGCGCAGGTGTGGAACTGCACTTCACGGAAGCGGAGCGAAGCGAGGAAACGCGCAAAGACACGCTGTATCGCGTCCACGAAGAGGTCGCGCGCTTTTATCACGATGTTCTTCTCGAACACTCTTCCGCCGCTGTCGCGCGCCAGTACCTGGGGGACCGCGATCTGGGACCCGACGTGATCAAGGACTTCTATCTCGGCTATGCGCCGGGCGGATTCGACATCCTCGAACAGTTTGCGAAGAAAAACGGCTTCTCAATCGAACTCCTCGAAACGGCTGGGCTCGTCGCAAGAAACGAACAAGGCCGTCGCTATGACCGCTTTCGCGACCGATTGATGTTTCCCATTCGCGATTTAACCGGACGCATTATCGCCTTCAGCGGGCGCATTCTCGGCAAAGACGATCGCGCCGCGAAATATCTCAACAGCCCCGAGACGCCCCTCTTCCGAAAAAGTCGCACCCTCTTCGCAATGGATCGCGCGCGCAAATCCATCATCGAAAGCCGAACCTGCATGCTCTGCGAGGGCCAGATTGACGTCATTCGCTGCCATCTCGCGGGCTTCACAAATGCGGTTGCCGCGCTCGGCACGGCCCTGACGGATGAGCACGCCATGCTGATCAAGCGACACGCCGACCGCGTACTCCTCGTGATGGATGCCGATTCCGCTGGGCAGAACTCCGCGCTGCGTTCAGCGGAAATCTTTCTCGGCGCCGAACTGAGTGTGGATATCGCGCCACTCCCCATCGGCGAGGACCCGGATAGCTTGATCGTCAAAAAGGGCGCGGAGGCCTTTCGCGCACAGCTCGACAAGACCCGCAGCGTCGTCAATTTTCAAGTGGACGTGCTCGCCGCTCGCGAAAACATCGCCCAGGAAGCGGGGCTTCGCCGCGTGGTCGCTGCCGCGTTGGAGACCATCCGACACTCGGCCAGCGAAGTTCAACGCTCGCGCATGCTGCAAGAACTCTCTCTCCGCGTCGGAATGACGGAGGGCGTCTTGCGATCGGAACTTCGCCGCACCGCGCCGCACACGTCGCGCGCAACCCTCGCTGGCAATGAGGCGGAAAGCGCCGCCTCCAGCCCATTCGCGCCACCTCCCCCCGACGAACGCGATTTGCTCCAACTGCTCATCAATAGCCCCGAACAGAGCGATCTCGTTCGCCAATTCGTCCAACCGCTCCACTTCACGGATCCGCGCTGCGGCGCGATCTATGCCGCGATTCTCAACGGGCAATCCGGAGACGACCTCATTGCCGCCGCGCGCGAAACGAGCGACGAATGCGTCACGCTGACGGCGCAGTTGATCGCCAGCGATCGCCGTCTCGGCGACACAGACGAGCTGCGCGAGCGAGCGGCGCAAGATTTGATTATCTCCATCCGCCGAAAAGAAATTGAACGGAACCTGCGCGCGGTCACGCAGCGTCGCGCGAGCGCGACGCCGGAAGAGCAGCAGCGCCTCACCGAAGAAATAGCCGGGATGAAGTACGACCTCGTTGCGCTCCGCAGCGGCTGGGACAAGGCCTCGCTAATCCTCGAATAGCCTCCACCGTGCGATGGAGCTCCGAATGCGGCCCGATTTCTTGGCGCGCGCCGACTCGTTAGGCCTTGTCCACCATTTCGACGAACTGGTCGAACAGGCGCATGGCATCGGTCGGACCCGGCGCGGCTTCGGGATGATATTGAACCGAGACGATCGGCAACTTCTTGTGACGCTGGCCTTCCGAGGTGCGGTCATTGAGATTGAGATGTGTCGTCTCCACTTCGCTCGGCAAGCTGTCAATATCCACTGCGAAACCGTGGTTTTGCGAGGTGATGTCCACGCGGCCCGTGGCCAGTTCGATGACCGGCTGGTTTCCGCCGCGATGGCCAAACTTCATTTTGAACGTCTTGCCGCCCAACGCCAAAGCCAGCAGTTGGTGCCCGAAGCAGATGCCAAACGTCGGCAATCCCGTCGAAATAACCTTGCGAAGCTCGGCCACCAGATGCGGGAGAGCCTCCGGATCGCCGGGGCCGTTCGAGAGGAAAAATCCATCCGGCTTCAAGGCCAACAGCTCGTCCGCCTTCAGGGTGTTCGGGAACACGTGGAGTTGGCAATCGTGCTCGCGGAGCAATCGCAACTGATTCGTTTTGATGCCGCAATCCAAGACCGCGATTTTGCGCGAGCCCTTTTCAGAGCCTTCGAAAATATACGGCGTCTTCGTGCTGACTTCCGTCACCAGATCGCGACCGATGAGGCCGGGCGACTCCTTCGCGCGCTGCACGAGGCGCTTGGAATCGAGTTCCTCTGTGGAGATCACACACCGCATCGCCCCCTTCGAGCGAATGTGCAGCGTAATCGCGCGGCAATCCACGCGATCAATACCGAGGATGCCATTGGCTTTCAAATAGTCGGGGAGTGTTTCTGTGCTGCGCCAATTGCTGGCAATCCGGCTGCATTCGCCAATAATCAACCCCTTCACGAAGGGCCGATCCGATTCGACGTCTTCGGCGTTAAGACCGTAGTTGCCAATCAGGGGATACGTGAGTGTGACAATCTGGCCGTTGTAGGAGGGATCCGTGAGGATCTCCTGATAGCCAGTCATCGCCGTGTTGAAGACGAGTTCTCCCTGCGTCTCGCCGGGGCCGACAAACGAGCGGCCCTCAAATACGGCGCCATCTTCCAATGCGATCAGTGCTTTCATCTCGAACGGAGAGAAAAGCGAATGTGCCCTCCGATTGCAAGCGAGATACCAAAAAGAATTGGATCGCTCAACCGACGTCGCCGGGAAGCAGATCGTCCAACCGCATGGTTGTGCTCTTCTCCTCCGGACGCGCACCCCCCGCCTGGCGGTAGGCGTTGCGCAGGGCATTGAGGCAGGACTCTTGGTCCCCAAGATCAACGCGACCGATGTTGTGATTGGCGGGAATCAACAACTCACGCCGAACGAGATCGGTCTGACCGGGAATGGTGAACGGGTGCTTGCAGCGCGGACACTGGGTTCGCCGAAACGCCAACGCGTCCTTGATCATCAACTTTTGGCCGCACTGCGGGCAGCTCAGCTTGAACTCCAGCTCGCCCGGTTCCCGGGCGAGGACGAAGTGAATGCGCCCCTGTACGGATGCCGGAAGCATACGCAACATGGCGCGCGCCACGTTCAGCGTTGCCTCGTCCACAAATCGAAGAAGCATGACAGAAAAATCTGCGCTCTTGACCTGCGCGACAAAGGTTTCCTCCGGTTCTGCGGCGGGGATCTCCACCACCACATGCATTTGATGGCTGAGATCCACCAACCCGTTCTTCGCACCCGCACCGGACAGTCTCTCAATAAATGCCTGCGCTACATCCGGCTGCGGCGATACGATTGCGGCTACTAACGAATTTGCTGAAGCACTCATACGCAACCCTCCGGATGCATGCTATTCAGCGACGAACGCAACGTCCAGCACTCAAATTGAATCGCGTGAATATTTATTGGCAGATTGCAGGTTTTGACTTGAGCGCAACAGCAGCGCCGACGAAGGCTTTGAAGAGTGGATGCGGCTGAAGCGGTTGAGACTTAAGTTCGGGGTGAAATTGAACCGCGAGAAACCACGGGTGATCCGGCAGTTCCACCATCTCCACGAGGTGGCCATCAGGCGAAAGGCCCGATAGGACCAGGCCCTTCTCCTCCAGTTGAGCGCGATAGGAGTTATTCACTTCGTAGCGGTGGCGGTGACGCTCGCTCACCTCTTCCACACCATACGTCCGGTAGGCAACGGAGCCGCGCTTGATCCGGCAGGGCCACGCGCCCAACCGCATCGTCGCGCCAAGATCCACGACGGTCTCCTGCTCTTCCATCAGACACACCACAGGATTGGGCGTTCCCGGCTCGATCTCTGTGGAGTTCGCGGAGGCTAACCCGAGCACATTTCGCGCAAACTCAATCACCGCACATTGCAGTCCCAAACAGATGCCGAAAAATGGGATTCCTTCCTCGCGCGCGATTTGGATGGCTTTGATCTTTCCTTCTGTGCCGCGCTTGCCAAAGCCGCCGGGCACCAAAATGCCGTGAACAGAGCGAATGGTTTCCAGCGCGGAGCCACTTTCGATGTCCTCCGCCGCAATGCGGACAATCTCTACCTGGTGTCGGTGCGCGATCCCGCCGTGATGAATGGCCTCGTAGAGCGATTTATAGGCGTCCTGTAGCTCGGAGTATTTCCCCACCACTCCAATCTTCACCACGCCTTCAGGGTGCACGACGGCATCCACCAACTTCCGCCACGGCGCCATCTTCGCGGGCGGCCGCGCCATTCGGAAATGGACCATGATGATCTCGTCCAAACCCTGCTCCGAAAGCACGAGCGGAACTTCATAAATCGTATGCTTCACATCCTGCTCTTCCAGCACGGCGTGCAAGGGTACATTGCAGAAGAGCGACAACTTTTTGCGCACATCTTCCGCCAGCGACACTTCGGACCGGCAAATCAGCGCATCTGGCGCAATGCCGATCTCGCGCAACTTCGCCACACTCTGCTGGCTGGGCTTGGTCTTCACCTCGCCCGCCGCCTTGATGAAGGGAACGTAGGTCATGTGGATATACATGACGTTCTCGCGGCCGTCTTCGAGTCCGATCTGGCGAATCGCCTCCAAGAAGGTCAACCCCTCAATGTCGCCTACCGTCCCGCCGATCTCCGCCACCACGATGTCCACGCCGGGCTCGGCCAGCGAGCGGACGCGCGATTTGATCTCATCGGTGATGTGCGGAATCATCTGCAGCGTGTTGCCGAGATATTCGCCTTTGCGCTCTTTTCGCAACACGTCCCAATAAATGCGCCCCGCGGTGAAGTTCGACTTCTTCGACGTCGGCTGCCCCGTGAAGCGCTCGTAATGCCCCAGATCAAGGTCCGTTTCCGCGCCGTCATCCGTGACATACACCTCGCCGTGCTCGTAGGGACTCATGGTGCCCGGATCCACGTTGAGATAGGGATCCATCTTCAGCATTCGAACATTGAGCCCGCGGTCAATCAACAGGCGCCCAATGGATGCAGCCGTGATTCCTTTGCCCAACGATGAGACTACGCCGCCCGTGATAAAAATATATTTCGTCATGTGTTTCCATTCGCGGGGAGCGCCCCGCAACATCCGGCCGAGAATATCCCCAGTCGAGAGTGTGCCAAGCCATTAATTCAGTTTTTGGCATTCTGCGCGCGCCCCGCTATTCTCCCCGCTCCATGCAACCGCAAATCGCCAGCACTCGAATCGTTCCGACCGATTGGCTCAACCCCCTGCCATTGGCCCCATTCTTCTCGCGCCCCCAGCCCATTGAGGTGGACCTCGGCTGCGGCAAGGGCCGATTCCTGCTGGAGCGGGCGCGAACGCATCCCGACGTGAACTTCCTCGGAATTGATCGCATGCTGCGCCGCATCCGCAAGATAGACAACCGCGCGCGCCGACACGGGCTCGACAACATCCGCCTCCTCCGCATCGAGGGCTATTACGCCGTGGCCTACCTGATGCCGACCGCGTCCATCCGCACCTATTACATCTTCTTCCCCGACCCGTGGCCCAAGAAACGGCACCACACCAATCGAATCTTCAATCCGCGCTTCATTGACGCCCTCCACCGAACACTGCAACCCGGCGGCATCGTCCACATCGCCACGGATCACCAGGAATATTTTCAGGAAATCTGCGGCATTCTGCGCGGCGACAATCGCTTCACCGAAATCGAGCCGTTCCAACCCACTCCAGAGGAGCGCACTGATTTCGAACTTTGGTATGAAGGCAAATCTCCCATCGGCCGCCTCTCTCTCCAAAAGAAGGACGGCGCACCCTCCACCCAACTTCCAAACGCAACGATCTGAGAAAACGGCACAAATCAGCAGATGGCGACGACTGATTCTTGACCCACCTTCGCATTCCAGCCACGCTCCATCCATTCGCCGTGGAGCGTGCCTATGCCAGTAGCGATTCGTCTCAAAGAAGTAACCAAGCGTTTCGGTTCCATCACCGCAGTCAACCGGATCTCGCTCGACATCGAGCCCGGAGAGCTCTTCTTCCTGCTCGGCCCAAGTGGCTGCGGAAAAACCACACTCCTCCGATCCATCGCTGGGTTCTACACCCCAGAGGAGGGCTCCATCCACATCGGCGACCGCGATGTCACCCATCTCGCGCCGGACGAGCGCGATACGGGCATGGTCTTCCAAAGCTACGCGCTTTGGCCCCACATGACCGTCGCGCAAAACGTCGCATTCGGCCTTGAATTGCGCAAATGCACGCGCGCGGAAATCCAGCAGCGCGTCGCCGAGGCGCTCGCGATGGTTCAAATGGCCGACCGCGCTGCGGCCAAGCCCAACGAGCTCTCGGGCGGCCAGCAACAGCGCGTCGCCCTCGCGCGCGCACTCGTCATTCGCCCGCAGTGCATCCTTCTCGATGAACCGCTTTCCAATCTGGATGCCAAATTGCGCCACGATATGCGTGCGGAAATCCGCCGCATCTGCAAACACGCGGGCCTCACGGCCATCTACGTCACACACGACCAGAAGGAAGCGCTCGCGATCGCCGACCGAATGGCCATCCTCGACCGGGGTGTCATTCAACAATGCGGATCGCCCCAAGAGATCTATCGCAAACCCACCTCGCGCTTTGTCGCCAACTTCATCGGCGAAACCAACTTCATTGAAGGGCGCATCCGCTCCGCTTCCAACGGAACGGCCATCGTCGAAACCGCTGTGGGCGCCATTGCAAGCACCGCCCTCCCCGCCGAACCGCTCGCGCAGAATCAAGCCGTCACGCTCTCGCTCCGCCCCGAAGTCATCCATGTCGGAACCGAACCCAAAGACCCGACCAATGTCCTGCGCGGTCAGCTTCGGGACACGCTCTATCTGGGCGAGATCGCGCAGCACCACATCGCGCTCCCCACAGCAAACGGTTCGCCCCTCGCGCTCAAGGCCTTCGAGTTGAACCCCAAGCTCATCGGGCACGAGTGCGAAGCGAAGGAAGTACAGCTCTGGTTCCGCCCCGCCAACGCGGTGCTGCTGGCGAGCTGATCGCGCCCGCCATGAAGAAGCGCAACTTCGCCATCCTTTTCGCCGCCGCCGCCGTGATCGCACTGCCCTTCGCACTGCGCCCTCCCGCCGAACAATCCAACTGGCAACCCGGCGACCCCGTGCTGATCATCGTCAGCCCCCACAACGAGGCGATTCGATTCGAGTTCTCTCACGCATTTTCCAAGTGGCACGAGGAGCGATTCGGAACACCGGTCAAGATTGACTGGCGCGCCATTGGCGGCGCATCGGAAATCAACCGCTACTTGAGCGCATCCTATATCGCCGCCGCGCGCGGCTGGTGGACCGGACTCGGCCACACGTGGCTCTCGGGCGCTGGCGAGGCGCTGACCAATCCCCGCTTCGACACGCAGCGCCCGCCCCCCCTCGCGCCGCGCAAGGGCGAGACGGCGGAAGAATCTGAGCGCCGGATTGAACGCGAAATGGCCCGCTGGGAATCACTGCGTAACCTCTACCAACAATTCCGCACCACCGACGACCCAACGCAGTTCAGCGCGCAAATTGATCTCCTGATGGGCGGCGGCGCATACGACCACCTCAAAGCGTTCGGCGAGGGCCTCACCGTCGCGCCCTGGCCACCCGATGCGCCGCCCGCGGGTCTCTTCACCGATGCGCAGGGCCGCGAAATGCTCCCCGCCACTCTCGGCGGCGAGCGCTGGCGCAGCGACACATTCTTCGGCACTGCCGTGAGCACGTTCGGCATCTGCTTCAATAGCGATCGCCTGCGCGACCTCGGCATTCAGACCGCCCCACAGCGATGGGAAGACCTCGCCGACCCGCGCTACGCCCGCCAACTCGGGGTCGCCGATCCCACCAAGAGCGGAAGCATCGCCAAAGCGTTCGAGTTGATTATTCACCAGCAGTGCTACAACGCCATCCGCGCCGCAGGCTTTAGCGACGCCGACATCGCGCGCCACGAAGAAGCCATCGCCACCGCAAAACTGCCTCCCGGCGAATTGCCCGCTGCCGTTCCCGCGGCGTATCAAACGGCGCTGGAACGCGGTTGGCGCGATGGGCTCTGGCTCGTGCAGCAAATCGGCGCCAATGCGCGCTATTTCACCGATGCGGCGAGCCGCGTCCCCATTGATGTCAGCGCAGGCGCAGCCGCAGCCGGGATCGCGATTGATTTCTATAGCCGATTCCAAGCGCAAAACGCGCTCGACGAAAACGGCCGCGAGCGCATGAGTTTTGTCACACCAGAAGGTGGCTCCAGCGCAAGTAGCGATCCCATCAGCCTGCTGCGCGGCGCACCGCATCGCGACCTGGCCATCCGCTTCATCGAGTTTGTCCTGACCGACGACGGACAGAAGCTCTGGACCTATCGTCCCGGCTCGCCGGGCGGCCCGATCAAATATGCCCTGCGCAGAATCCCCATCCGCCGCTCATTCTTCCCCTCGTCGGATCCCTCCATCCAAGCGCAGCACGAACAGCACCTCCGCTATGCGATGGACAACCTCGCCGATCCGCAAATCAACCCCTACAGCGTCAACAAACGCTTCACCTATCGCCCGCGCTGGACCGCCGCCTTCTTCACTGTGCACAGCGATTTGATTCGAGCCATGTGCCTCGATGCGTCCCGCGAGCTGCAGCGCGTTTGGACGGCAGCCAACGCAGAGAGCGATTCCGCCGCGCGAGAAAGAGCGCTCGGCATTGTGAGAGAATTGCCCACGCAACCCGAGCCGGTCACATGGCGCTCCGCACCGCGCATCGCGCGCACGGTCAACCGACTCGAATACCTCCGCGACTGGACGCGGTTCTATCGAGCCAACTACGCGCGGGCCCTCGCCGCGCTCCGCACCGGAGAACCTTCGCCATGAATCGCGGCCTCTCGCGCATAATTTTCGCCGTCGTCTCGCTCCTCTTCGCGGCCTTCTTTCTCGCGCCGCTCGGCATCGTCATTCGCGGCGGCTTCTCCGACAGCGGCCACTTCACGCTCCGCTATCTCATCGGAGTCTTTCAGAATCCCATCTATGCGGAAGGGCTCTTCAACAGCTTTCGGATCGCGCTCGGCACCACGGCGCTTGTCATCCTGATCGCCCTGCCACTGGCATGGCTCACCAACCGCTACGACTTTCCCGGCAAAAGATGGATCGGCAGCCTGATACTCGTCCCCATGGTGCTCCCCCCCTTCGTCGGCGCAATCGGCTTTCAACAAGTCCTCGGACCGTATGGGGGCCTCAACACACTCCTCGGCATCGGCCCGGTGGACTGGCTCGGCCAGATGCAATACGGCGGCGTCATTGTGCTGCAGGCGCTGGGCCTCTATCCGATCATGTACCTCAACGCGAGCGCCGCGCTCGCGAATGTGGATCCGGCAATGGAGGAGGCGGCCGCCAATCTCGGGTGCAAGGGATTCACCAAGTTTCGCCGCATCACGCTGCCGCTGATGATGCCCGGCCTCTTCGCGGGCGGCACACTCGTCTTCATCTGGAGCTTCACGGAACTGGGCACGCCGCTCATCCTGAACTACACCCGATGCGCCCCGGTCCAGGTGTTCGATGCGCTGAAAGAAATCGGCGCCAATCCATTCCCTTATGCCCTCGTCTTTGTGATGCTCGTCTCCAGCGCCCTGCTCTACACCGCGGGCAAACTCACACTCGGACGCCAGGCTCACGCGATGCAAGGCAAGGCCACCGTCGCAACCGTCGCGCGACCGGTGCGCGGCTGGCGCGGCTTCCTTGTCGCCCTGCCCTTTCTCGCGGTCATTTTCGTCGCCATGACCCCGCACCTCGGCGTCCTCGCCACCAGCTTCGCGACGCCCGGCAGTTGGTATCAATCCATCCTTCCTCAACACTTCACGCTCGACAACTACGCCGAAGCGCTCGGCCATGAAATGACGATCGGCAGCATCCGCAATAGCCTCTTCTATTCCGCGCTCGCCGTCGCCTTCAATGCCGCGCTCGGCATCGCCATCGCCTTCGTTGTGGTCCGCTCCGACATTCGCGGACGCGGCGTGCTCGACGCGCTCGCCATGCTCCCGCTCGCCGTGCCGGGCCTCGTGCTCGCCTTCGGCTACCTCGCCATCAGCGCCCACGCGAGCAACATGGATTGGGTGAAGAACAGCGACTTCTGGAAAAATCTCCTCGATGTCCGAGCCAACCCCACGCTCTTCCTCGTCATCGCCTACAGCATGCGCCGCCTGCCCTACATGGTGCGATCGGCGGTGGCAGGTCTGCAGCAAACGTCCGTCGCGCTCGAAGAAGCCGCAGCTAACCTCGGCGCGGGTTTTCTAACCCGTCTCCGCCGCATCACAGTGCCGCTCATCAGCGCCAACCTCATCGCTGGCGCATTGCTCGCCTTCTCCTTCAGCATGCTCGAAGTCTCCGACAGCATCATGCTCGCTCAACGCACCGACTACTATCCCATCACCAAAGCCATCTACGAACTCTTCCAACTCATCGGACTCGGCCAATACCTCGCCTCCGCGCTCGGCGTCTGGGCAATGGCATTCCTCGCCGTCACCATCGTCGGCGCCAGCCTCCTCCTCGGCAGGAAGCTCGGCGCGCTCTTCCGCATCTGACCCGAGCGCGCCCACCCCATCGGCCTCCCCCCCCTCGCAAACGATTCCGACTTTCCGAGGTTGCGTTGCGCAACGCATTTCGCTACCGTATCTCTGTGCAAACAGGCGGGTTCCGTCTGATGGCGGCGCCCCAACAGGAGAAGATGCGTATGACCACCAAGGGCAGCCCGATTGAGCGAATCGTCAAGCGCGACGGAAACATTGTGGCATTTGATCGAGACCGGATCGCCACCGCCATTTTCAAAGCCGCTGCGTCGGTGGGCGGAACAGATCGAAAGCTCTCCGAAGAACTCGCCATTGAAGTCGAGCGCCGCTTGGTCGAGGTCTATGGGCCCTACTCCACGCCCAGCGTGGAGGATGTGCAGGATGTCGTGGAAGAAGTTCTGATCAAGAACGGCCACGTGCACACGGCAAAGGCCTACATCGTCTATCGCCACAACCGATCGCAACAGCGCGCCGGGCGCGACTCCAAAATCGAAGCGACCGACAACATCCCCTACAAAAAGATCTACGAAGTCCTCCGCTGGAATATGGACCACGGTTGCGAAACGGTGGACGGACTCAACAGTATCATCGCGCGCGGCCAATATGCCCAACTCGTCCGCGACTGCGACGAACGCTACTTCGCCGAAGTCGCCGAGGGCGCGGAGAAGGTCATCGCACGTCTGCCCGATGTGCGCATCGTGATCATCGCGGGTCCCTCATCGTCCGGCAAGACCACCACGACGATCAAAATGAGCGAGGCGCTCAATGCCGCAGGCATGGAACTGGTGGCCATCAATATTGACCACTATTTCTTCGACCTCGAAATGCACCCGAAAGATGAATTCGGCGACTACGACTACGAGACGCCGCAAGCGCTCGACCTCTCGCTCATCAATCAACACCTCTACGCCCTCCTCGAAGGCAAAACGATCAAGACGCCGCACTACGACTTCAAAACCGGAAAGCGCACACTCGATGTGCACGAGATGTCTCTCGCGCCGAACCAGATTCTGTTGATTGACAGTCTGCACGGCTTGTATGACGCCATGACCTCCGCCATCCCCGCCTCCAAAAAGTTCCGCCTCTATATTGAAACACTCGGGCAACTGCGCGATGGACAAGGCAACTTCATGCGCTGGGCCGACAACCGCCTCATGCGCCGCATGATCCGCGATAGTTGGCACCGCAACCTCCAACCGCTCCAAACGCTCGCGCACTGGCACTACGTCCGCCGCAGCGAATTGAAAAACATCATTCCGTTCATCGGAACAGTGGACCACCTCGTCAACAGCGCCATGCCCTATGAAATCCCCGTGCTGAAGGCGCGCCTCTTCCACTACTTCCCCGAGGCAATGAAGGCCTACAAGGATGAACCCAAACGCCAGGATGCCTACATCCGCGCGCGGCGCATCTATGAGCTGCTCAATGGAATCGTGCCCGTGGAGGACGACAGCCCCATCCCCAGCAATTCGCTCATCCGCGAGTTCATTGGCGGCAGCCAATATAAATACTGAAAACCAGAGCGACCTCGCCGTGCGCAATCCTCCCGCGTTGCGCACGGCGTCCGCTTTTAATACAATCTGCGCATGGCTTCACTCGTCGAACTTCTCCGCTCCAGCGCAAAGGCGTTTGGCACACACGCCGCAATCCAATTCCAGGGGAGAACCATCTCCCACGCGGATTTTGATCGCTATACCGACCGCGTGGCCGCCGGCCTCTCCGAGAGAGGCGTCGAACCCGGCGACCGCGTCGCGCTCTATTGCCCGAATAGCGATGCCTTCGCCATCGCCTATTTCGGAATCCTCAAAACGGGCGCAACCGTTCTCCCGCTCAACCTCCTGCTCAACCCCAAAGAGATCGCCTATATCCTGAAGGATGCGGGCGCCAAAGCGATCCTCTATCACGAACTCTTCTCAGAGCAAACACGCATGGCGTCCGGCCAGTTGCCTGGACAACTGAGCCTCCGCGTCTGCATCGGCACAACGAACCCGCTGGGCGATGACACCTGGGCCGCGCTCCTCAACTCCACCGCGCCCATCCCCCAACCCGCAATTGCCGACACCGACCTCGCCGCAATCCTCTACACCTCCGGGACAACCGGACACCCGAAGGGCGCCATGCTGATGCACAGCAATCTCGCGGCCAATGTCGCGAGCATTCGCGAGGCCCTCCATCTCGAGCCGGGCAAAGACGTCCTCCTCTGCGTCCTCCCAATGTTCCACGCCTTTGCCGCGACAGTGTGCATGATCTTTCCTCTCACCCATGGCTGCACACTCGTCCCCCTGCCCAGGTTCGATCCCCAGGGCGTCGCGGACACTATCGCCGCGCACAACGTCACCGTCATGGCGGCCGTGCCGAGCATGTTCAACGTTTTGCTGCGGCTGCCAGACAGCGAGGTGCCCAAGTTCCGCTCGCTCCACTTCGCCGTCTCCGGAGGCGCAGCTATGCCGGGCGAGGTCATGCGCCAATTCGAAGCAAAATTCGGAAAGCTGATCTACGAAGGCGACGGCCCGACGGAATGCTCGCCCGTCACCTGCGTCAATCCGATCGGCGGCACGCGGAAACCCGCATCCGTCGGCCTGCCCGTCCCGCGCGTCGAAATGAAAATCGTGGATGATCGCGGCCATGAACAACCGCACGGAACCGTCGGCGAAATCGTCGTGCGCGGCCCCAACGTGATGAAAGGCTACTGGAATCATCCCGAAGAAACGGCCAATGCCTTTTTTGGCGACTGGTTCCGCACCGGCGATCTCGGCACGGAGGACGATGACGGCTATTTCTACATCGTGGATCGAAAGAAAGACATGCTCATCGTCAACGGAATGAATGTTTATCCGCGCGTGATCGAGGAAGTGCTCTACAAACACCCCGCCATTCGCGAAGTCGCAGTTGTGGGAGAACCCGACGACCTGCACGGCGAAATCCCCGTCGCCTTCATCGCGCTCAACGAGGGGGCGTCGGCCACGACCCAAGAGCTGCGCGCCTATTGCCTCGACAACCTCGGTCGCCACGAAGTGCCGCGCAAATTCATTGCACTCCCGCAACTCCCCAAAAATGCAGCAGGCAAAATCCTCAAACGCGAACTACGGATGGCGGGCGAATATGAACGTGGCGTGGATCGCCGCTCACTCTGAGCCGAGCGCAAGCTATGGACAGAATCTGGACATTGGCCTACGGTTCTCTATCGGAGCCAGCATGAAATATCTCTTTTCACTCTTTCTCTTTTTAGCCCTCTCCACCGCGCAAGCGACACCCGTTCGCGATCAGCATGTTGTGGCCGACCTGATCGCTCAGAATATCTCCGTCCAACCCGGCCAGCCCTTCTGGGTCGGCGTAAAGCTCACGATGGACGAACACTGGCACACCTATTGGACCAATCCGGGCGATTCCGGCCTCGGGACCACTATCGCGTGGGACTTGCCCAGCGGATTCACAGCCGGCCCCATCGTCTGGCCCTATCCCCATGCCATCGCCGTCCCCCCCCTCGTCAACTACGGCTACGAAGACGAGGTGCTCCTGCTCACCCAAATCACCCCGCCCGCAACACTGGATGCGACAAACGTCACCCTTCGCGCAAAGGTGAATTGGTTGATGTGCGAGGAGCTTTGCATCCCCGGCAAAGCCTCGCTCTCCCTCACCCTCCCGGCAGGCGACGAAACCCCTGCGGAAAACGCCGACCTGCACGCGACATTCCAAAACGCCTTCAAAGCGCTGCCCGTGGACGACGCGGACTGGCGCATCGAGGTCAAATCCTCACCCTCCTCGATCGAACTCCAAGCCACCCTCCCCGAGGGCACACTCATCGGGCAGTCAAACCTCTACTTCTTCGCAGAAGCGCCCAATCTGATCGAACCTTCCGCGCCCCAGCAAGTCGCGTGGGAAGGGCACACGCTCCGCCTCACGGCTGCGCGTGCCGCCGATGCCAGAGAACTCCCCGCCCGACTCGCCGGCATACTCGTCGCCCCCACGAGCTGGACCCCACAGCGCGACGCGCGCGCCGTCGCCATTGATGCGCCCTTCGCAACAAGCGCTGCCCCGGCAAGCGCCGCGCCTCTCGCATCCAGCGGCACGCCAATGCGAGTGCCCGTCGCCCTCTTCTTCGCCTTCGTCGGCGGACTCATCCTCAACCTCATGCCCTGCGTTTTTCCCGTCCTCTCGCTCAAAATCGTTCACCTCGTCGAACAGACCCGCGAAACAAAAGAATCCGCCGCCAAACACGCACTCGCCTTCACTGCAGGGGTTCTCTTCTCCATGTGGGCCCTGGCGATCCTTCTTCTGATCCTGCGCAAGAGTGGTGCCACAGTCGGCTGGGCGTTCCAACTCTCCAATCCCGCATTCGTTCTCGCACTCACATTCCTATTCCTCCTCATCGCCCTAAACATGTTCGGCGTCTTCGAAATTGGCGTCGCCCTCACCCGCGCTGGCGGTGTCGCGCAAGATCGAAAAGGCCTCGCCGGCAGTTTCTTCAGCGGCCTGCTCACCACCGTCGCGGGCGCGCCCTGCGCAGGCCCCTTCCTCGGCGGCGTCATCGGCTACGCGCTCTCGCAACCCGCGAATATGGCCATGCTCGCCTTCACCGCCATGGGCGTGGGCACCGCCGCTCCCTACGCTCTTCTCTCCACCAACCCCAAACTCTTGAAGGCCCTGCCCAAACCGGGCGCATGGATGGAAACCATGAAGCAGCTCATGGCCTTCCCCATGCTCGCAACGGCCGGATGGTTCGCCAGCATCTACGCAAAACTGCACGGCGGCGGCGACGCGACATTCCGCATCATGACCGCCTTCGTACTCGTCGGCAGCGCTGCGTGGGTATTTGGCAAGTGGACCGCCCTGCACCGCCGTGCAGATGTGCGCTGGGTCGCGCGAATTGCCGCCGTCGCGCTTCTCGCATTCGCGATCAAAATCGCATTGAAACAATCCGACCTGACCGTCGAAAAATGGTCGGCATCGAAAGTCGCCGACCTCCGCGCAGCAGGACGCCCCGTTCTCGTGGACTTCACTGCGGAATGGTGCGCCATCTGCCAGGTCAACAAGCGGCTCGCGCTGCAAAACGATGAAGTCATCGCCAAGCTCCAGGAGAAGGGCGTCACACTGCTCGTTGCCGACTGGACCGATCAAAACGCCGAAGTCACCGCAGGACTCGAAGCGTTCGGCCGTGCGGCAGTGCCCTTCTACGTGCTGTACGGACGCGATCCCGCAGCCGAGCCTCAAATCTTGCCCGAGCTGTTGACCCCCAACATTCTGCTCGAAGCGCTCGATAAACTTCCCTAGCGCGAGGGCGACTCCTCAACCCTCGCCACGCGCAATGCGGAGCGGCTAAATCCGATTCGGCGCTTCAATTCCAAGCAGCGCCAAACCGCGCTTCAAAACCGACGCGGTCAAATCGCACAAGCGCACGCGACTCTCGCGCACTCCCTCCTCGGCCTTGAGAAACGGAACGGTCTGATAGAACGTGCTGTACACCTGCGCCACCTCAAAAAGGTATTCGCAAAGCACATTCGGCTTATAGACCGATGTCGCCCGCGCCACCACATCCGGAAACCGCGCCAGCCGAACCGCGAGCCGCCGCTCAATCGCCTCGCCCAACACAATCGGCGAATCCTCCGGTCGCCGATCCCCAAATTGCTCGCGATACTTGTCCCGCACACTCGCAATGCGCGCATGCGCATACTGCAAATACGGCGCGGAATTTCCATCCAACGCCAGCGCCTTGTCCCACGAAAAGGTCACCAAACTCTGCGGATTCTGGCTCAAATCGGCATACTTCACTGCGCCCAAGCCCACCGCGCGCGCCACCTCGCGTTGCGTCGCCTCGTCCATCTCCGGACTGCTCGCCTTCACCAGCGCGAGCGCGCGCGACTCCGCTTCATCCAGCAATCGCTCCAACTTGATGACGTTGCCTTGCCGTGTCGAAAAGGTGCCTTCGGGCAAGCGCATGAGCCCAAACCACACGTGCACCAGGCGCGTCGTCACCCCCATCTTTCGCGCCACGGCGAAAAACTGTTTGAAGTGCAACTGCTGACGCTCGTCCGTGACATAAATCACCGCATCCGGCGAAAACTCCTTCGCGCGGCTCAACACCGTCGCCAAGTCCGTCGTCGTGTAGTTGAACCCACCATCGCTCTTGCGCACCAGACAGAGCGGCAATTTCTCTTCATCGAGCTTGACGACCAGCGCGCCTTCGCTCTCCTCCGCCAACCCCAACGCCTGCAACCGCTCGACGACCCCCGCCAGCTGATCGTTGTAGAAACTCTCGCCCCGATTCAGATCAAAGCCAACGCCCAACCGCGCATAAATCTTCGCAAACTCGCCGAGGCTCAACTGCACAAACTGCTGCCACAACGCGCGGTTCTCCGCATCGCCCTGCTGCAACTTCACCAGCTCCGCGCGCGCTTGATGCAACCACGACTCGTCCTCCTTCGAACGCTCATAGCTCTTCACATAGAGGCGTTCGAGTTCCGCAATCGGATCGTCCTTCAACGCCTGCGCATCGAGATAATTTCGATAACCCAAAATCAAAATGCCGAACTGCGTCCCCCAATCGCCCAAGTGATTGTCTGCCACAACCGTGTAGCCAAGGAAGCGATGCAGCCGATCCAACGCATTCCCAATCACCGTTGAGCGAATGTGTCCAATGTGCATCGGCTTCGCGATGTTCGGACTCGAGTAGTCCAAAACCACCGTCTTCCCATGCCCGATTTCTGGAACACCGAGCCGCTCCGTGCCTTGCACTTCTTCAAGCCGACGCGCCAAGGCTGCATCGTCCAAATGAAAATTGATAAACCCCGGCCCCGCGATCTCCAGCCTCGCAACTCCAGCCGGACACTCCGCCACCAGCAACTTCGCCACCTCCACCGGCGCCCGCTTCAATCGCTTCGCAACACCCATGACCGCATTGCACTGATAGTCGCCGAAACGCTCATCCGTCGCCGGAAGAACCTCCATCTGAACGCCACTGAAGTCTGTATCAGGGAAAAGGGTCTGGAAACGAGCGCGCATCCAACCGCTGAGTTCGTGTTCTAATGTCTTCATTTTCAATTTCTTATATTTTCCGCCCGTTAATGCACCATACACCGCGTCGCGCCGAACTAACGCGCAAAACAAACAGCACAGGCAAGGAAAAAACACAGCTAAAACAGTTGCAATCGAAGCTTATCGTTCTATATTGCGCTTTTTATCACTCAAGCCATGTCGCGTTAACAGGAGGATTCATCATGGCGAAAGCATCCAAGAAGACAACCACATCGAAGAAGGCCAAAACACCGGCCAAGGCTTCTGCCGTTCCCACAACCAAGAGCGTCGCTGCAGCCGCAGTAGCCGCAGAAACCAAAGGCCAGACGGCTCCCGCCGCGGTCAAGGCGGCCGTTGCCCCCGCAGTCGCCAAGCCTGCTCCCGCGGCTAAGCCCGCCCCGGCCGCAAAGCCGGCAGCGCCTGCTCCGGCCAAAGTTTCGCGCATCACCACAAGCGAGCGCCAGCGCATGGTCGAACAAGCAGCCTATTACATCGCTGAGAAGCACGGCTTCCAAGGCGATTCGTCCGAGTACTGGGCTGCTGCCGAAGCTGAAATTGATGCGGACCTCAAGCGCCGCAACGTCGTAGTTGCCTAATCGCACTTCGCACGTCTTCGCGCGCCGCAGTTTCGTTCAACACTAAGCTCGGCGCGCGAATCTCTACTTCAGCCCAGCCAGCAGGCGATACGCCCAATTTGCGGCCAAGATAATCGCCGCACCGATCCACGCCCAACGCGGAACCCGTGGAACGCTCCCACTCGCGCCCGACGCGGAAAAGGCCCAACGCCATCCGCTCAAAACCGCGAAGAGAATGACGGCGGGAAATAGCAGCGCCCCCAGAGGCGATTGGCGAATGCCTTCGCCCCACGCGCCGTGTCCAGCGGCCAGAAATGCGCGCGTCATGCCGCAAAAGGGGCACGGCGCCCCCGTGATCCGCAAAAATGTGCACGAAAACCCAACCTGAAGATCGCGCGGCCAAAATATGCCCGCGAGCGCCGCCGCCAGGCTCAGCGCGAAAAGAATACCCCAGGCCGTTCGGTTCAAGAATCCAACGCCCTCGCCATCCGCTCCAACGCAGTCAACAAGCGCGCGCGCGGACAGCCAAAGTTCAAACGCAAAAATCCGGGCGCGCCGAAATCAACTCCGCTGGATAATCCCACACCCGCCTCCTCGAAAAAGCGGTGCGGATGCTCCAGATTCAGCGCGCGCACATCCAGCCACGCCAGATAAGTCGCCTCCATCGGCTGCATTCGAATGGCGGGCATGCGCTCCTTCACAAATGAATAGAGGAAATCTCGATTCTCCCGCAGATAGGCCAGCACCGCCTGCCGCCACGGCTCGCCATGCCGATAGGCGGCCGCGCAGCCGGTGTACCCAAACGCATTGATCTCCGTAATGATCCCGCGCGCAGCGCGGCGGAATGTCGTGCGCAAGCCCGCGTCCGGAATCACGGCATACGCGCACGCGAGGCCCGGCAAGTTATACGTCTTGCTCGGCGCGTGCAGCGTGATCACGCGCTGCGCGGCGCGCTCGCCGAGGGCGAGCGTGGCCGTCCACGGCACGTCGTCCAAAATCAAGTCGCAGTGAATCTCGTCGGAAACCAAAATCAACTGGCGCCGCTCGCAAAACTCGAGCAGCCGCTCCAACTCCTCGCGACGCCACACCCGCCCCACCGGATTGTGCGGATGGCACAAAATGAAAAGGCGCGTGGTCTCGGTCACTGCGCTCTCCATCGCATCCCAATCAAAGCTCCAGCGCGCTCCATCAAGGCGCAAGGGAACCGCGATCCGCTTACGATCCTGAAAAATCGGTGCGCTCAAAAACGGTGGATACACCGGCGTGCACGTCATCACCGCATCGCCCGACTCGCCAAAGGCGCGGCAAATCAAGTTCAGCGCCGGCACCAGACCCGGCATCCACACCAGCCAATCCGCCTGCGCAGCTACGCCATGCCTGCGCTCCAAATAGCGCAGCGTCTCCCGAACAGCGTCTTCGTAGGGAATCGTGTAGCCGAACACCCCGTGCTCCGCTCGCGCGCGCAAAGCCGCCACAATCTCAGGCGCCGACACAAAGTCCATGTCCGCCACCCACATCGGCAACACATCGTGCTCGCGATAGCGATCCCACTTCAGACTGCCCGTATTCGAACGGTCGGGCAGATGATCAAAATCAAACATAACGCTCCAACTCTGCAGCCCTGCGGCTCACACAACACCCTGCGACCGCATCCACCCACTCGCGGTCGTTCGCGCAACCACCCCGCACCTATTTTTTCAATACGCTCGCGAGCAATTCCATGATCTCAGCCCCGCCCTTCGATTTGGCAAAGCTCAATACCACCGGAACAAACTTGCCGATGAGATCGGGACTCAACTTCAGATTCGAAAAACCGCCAGCGAGCGTCGCGAGACCCGCCGCTTTGTTCCCGCCCAAGGCTCCAGCCAAGCCGCCGAGAAGCGCTGTGGCGCCCCCTTCTTTCGGTGCGCCCGCAATCAGCCCCTCCACGCCCGGCAACGCTTTTGCAATCTTGCTGAAATCGCCACCCAACTGACTCTGCGCCAACTTGAACAAGAGACCAGCGCCCCCTTTGGCCTGCCCTTCCTGCACACCCAACTGCGACACCAATTGACCGATGAGTTCGTTCATTTTCGCTCCTCCACATCTCTGTCTAGTTGTTCGGAATCACTCGCTCCGCCAGCTTCCCAACGAATGAGCGGCCCGAAACATCGTCGCGCTGCGCGAGACTGAGCACGCCCACCACACTCAAGACAATGAGCAAGGTTCGGATTCCTCCCGCAATCGCGCCGCCCAAACCGGCAACCCGAGTGAAGCGCGCGGCGACAAAGGCGACCAAGGATTTCCTCACAAAACGGAACAGAAACCACGTCCCCAACAGGACGGCGAGAAAGCCGATGGGCCCCGACACATCGCCTCCAAGCGAAAGCGCCTTCTTGAGCAGCGAGCTAATCCATCCATAGATCCCACACCCCATGAGGAACGCAACCCCCATGCGCAACAGGCGAAACCCTTCATCCGCCAAGCCCCGCGCGCGGCCCCGCCACGCGCCAAACGCGACATACAACACAGACAACGCATCAACGAGATTCATCGGCAGCTCCCTGTCCCGCGCGCTTCACGCGGGCTCCACCAAGCCATCCACACTCTTCCGCCACGGCGTCCAGCACAACCCAACGGCCCCGATCGCAATGTCCGACTTCCTCGGCGAAATGCGAGCGCGCTCTACGGCGACCGCCGAAGGATCCAGCGTCCCCTGCAGCGCTGCCACCTCATCGTTGAACTGCTGCTCCAAATCGGCCAGTCGCTGCTTCGTCGTCTCCAACGACTCACCAGCGCGCTCCACATCGGCAGCCTCTTTGCCGATCTTGCTCGCGCTCTTCAGCGTCGAGGTGGCACGCGATATATTGCCCGTGCTAACCGCGCGACGCCCCAAGAGGGCGCCAAGAATCGTCGCCCCAACCCCCAGCGCAGTCGAAAACTTCTGCTGGCTTGCCTGCGCCTTCTCACGCGCAACTTTTTCCTCCGCTCGACGCACCCGATCCGTCAGCGTCTGAATGCGTGTGGAATACTTCGCCTTCAGCTTCTCCACTTCCGCATCCCGGCGCTCGCGCATGGTCTGCGAGATGCGGGCGGTGAAATCACCCTCGGTCTCGTCAGGCTTCGAGGTCAGCTTGAGCGAAGGGCATGCAAACAATTCGAGCGCTACATTCTGATACAAGTGCGCCTCCAGCGATTTTTGCCACTGACTTGCCGATTGCTTGCGCGTCGCGCCGGCTGGAACTGCGCTGAACGCTGCCCCGCTCAGCGGTTGCCGATCAAGCGCGCCTTTGACATCGCCCTCGACCCGCGCGCCTTCCCACTCGGCAAATCCATCCTCGCCAATCGGCGCAATCAGCGTGCGCGTGACCCATGTGTCAACGCCCGCCTTCGCGTCCACAAAGTGCAACTTGCTCACGCCAATCACGTTCGGCCGATAAATCACATCGGCCACCGGATTCGCAGGGCGAATGAAATACTCCGAAATCTCAGGAGGCAAAACAGGGCGCGCGATCGCGCTCCGCTCCGCCGGAGCGCTCGACGCCCCCGCAGAAACGGCGCCCTCTTCCCCAGACGCTGCGCTCGCGGGCGCGACTAAACTCGGCGTCGAGAAGCTCGACGGTTCCGACGCGGCCACCGCCCCGGAGATGCGCTTGATCTGCGGAAGCGTCATCGGCCCCCGCAAATAACTCAACGCCCAGCGACTCTGGAAAACCACCGGCGCATCGTCATGCACGTTGCGCATCAGAAATACGCGACTCCCCAAGCCCGACAACATGCGGTCCACATCGGCGCGATCAAATACAGCGCCCGCCGATGCCGCCGCGCCCTCCAACCCCTCGATCACGCGCATCTTGTCGCGCTCCGTCTGAAGGCGACCGATCCACCATGTGCCCGCATTCGCGAGTCCCTTGTAATCGAGATCCACCGGATTCTGCGTGGAGAGCAATATGCCCACGCCGAATGCGCGCGCCTGCTTGAGCAGCGTCAACATCGGCGTCTTGGACGGCGGATTTCCGTTCGGCGGGAAATAGCCGAATATCTCGTCCATATAAATCAGCGCGCGAAGGCTGCTTGTCCCCGATTGCGCGCGCACCCACGACAACACTTCGTTCAAGAGGACCGTCACAAAAAACATTCGCTCCGCATCGGAAAGATGCGCAATGGAAAGAATCACAATGCGCGGCTTCCCGCTCGGCGTGTAGAGCAGCCGCTGCACATTCAGCGGCTCCCCCTCGGTCCACGCGGAAAATCCCGGCGAGGCAATGAGGTTGTTCAATGCCATCGCGAGAGAAAAACGATCTTTCGCCGGATAGAACGACTCCAAATCGAATACGCCGATCTTCTCGAATGGCGGCTTCTGGATTTCGTTGATAATGGAGGCGATGTCGAGATCGCGCCCATCGCGCCAGGCGCGATCCAGAATGGTGGACAGCAAAATGTGCTCGCGGCTCTGAATCGGGTCCGCATTGATCCCAAGCAATCCGAGCAACCCGGACACCGCCGACATGATGCGCTCGCGCAAGGCCGAGGCATCCTGCAACAATTCGGGCGAGGGCGCGGCAAAGGACCGCAGAATCTGCAGGGGGCGTCCCGCCGTGTTGCCCGGCGTATAAATCGCGAGATCCACCGCATCCTTGAACCGCTGAATCCTCGCGCCGTCCTGTCCCCACTCCGCCAACCCCTTGCGCCACGTCTCCGCCGTCTTCTGCGCCAATTCATCCGGCGTCAACCCTTTGCGCGCAGCTTCCGCCTCATCCACCCATGGGCGGAAGTCGGACGGCTGAAGTTCGGGGAAGGCAAGCAGGAGATTGCCCAGATCGCCTTTGGGATCAATCGCGATGGCGGGAATCCCGTCAATCGCCGCCTCTTCCAGCAGGGAAAGCGCAAGCCCCGTCTTGCCGCTGCCGGTCATGCCCACAATCACGCCGTGGGTCGTCAAATCTTTCGAGTCATAAAGCAGGAGCGATTCCGCCGGCCGACCAGCCGTCAAATCGAACTCTCGCCCAAGATAGAAAGCGCCAAGTTTTTCGAAGTCCTGCATAATTATCTCCCCTCGCCACACAAGAAAACGGGCGGCCTCAATGAGACCGCCCGCTACTTTAGACCCTACAAGAGCGCGATTACAACTGGTAAGCGAGCGCGCCGATCACGGTCGTGTCGCTCTTTTCGCGATCTTCCGCAGGCGTGCTGTCATACGCATTCTTCACCACGAGGCGAAGCGATACGCTATTATTCACTGCGGCTTCAATTCCGACCTCTGCATTGAGCAAGTAGTCGTCGAAATCTTTCGCCAACGGAAGGTATTCCAGCGCTTGCCAGACCTTCGCCGTCTCGCTGAGCTTGCGCTCATAGCGCTCGCCAAAGCGGAGAGCGAACTCGTCGCGCGTTTCGCCGCCAACCTTCTCGCGAATGTAGGCCGGACCCGCGTCCACGCTCAGCGTCGCCGCATCGTCCTTCAGCAAATAGTAGCCGGGGCCGATCGCGAGCACCGCGCGGTAATCCACGTCCGCAATGTCGTCATAGAGTGCGGTCAGGTTGCCGAGCAAATAGGCGCGCTCAGAGAGCAAGCGGCGATATTCCGCCACGCCCTTGACGTTCTCCGCCGTGCGCTCGTCATCCGTCTCGCCATAGGCGCCGTCAAGGCCCAGACGCAGCGCATAGTCGTCGCCCTTCCGCTCGTGCAAGTAGCTCGCCGTGCCGAGGAGCGTGTCGCTGTTGCCGTCGGTCATCGTCACACCGATCGCAATGGAGTTTTCCGTGGCCTTCGCTGGCACTTTGTCCGCCGCCGTCGGGGCAGCCGAAATCTGGGCCGCCGTAGAGCGCGAGTCCTGCGCATAAACCGAAACCGCTCCCACTGCCAGCAACGCAATAATCAATCTCTTCATTCTACAAATCCCCTACCCTTCTTCTCTTATTCCTTCTTCAACAAATCGCGAATCTCCGTCAACAGCGCAATGTCCGCCGGCGGCGCAGCCGGAGCCGCAGGCGCTGCCTGTTCCTCGCGCTTCAAGCGATTCATCACTTTGACGATGAGAAACATCGCAAACGCAACAATCGTGAAATCCACGATGGTATTAATGAATGCGCCGTAGCTGATCGTCACCGCAGCAACGCTGTCCGTCGCGTCCACCAGCGTGAACTTCAGCTCGCGAAAATCCACCTTCCCCAATAAAACGCCGAGTGGCGGCATAATCACATCGTTGACCAACGACGCTGTAATTTTTCCAAACGCGCCGCCGATCACCACGCCGATGGCGAGATCCACAACGTTCCCGCGCATGGCGAACTCTTTGAACTCTTTCAACATTCCCATAGTAGCTGCCTTTCCCGTCCTTTCAGAACAATAGCAAGTGCTTATACATACTCCTGCAGGGCATGCACATCCCAACTGTGCTTCTGCACGTAGCGGATCGAGTTGACCGTGGCCCGCGCGCCATCCTCCGTCGTCACAATCGGAATCCCTCGGCTGATCGCTTCCGAACGAATCTTGATTTCATCCGCGCGCGCCACCAAGCTGCTCGGGCTGTTGATCACCAACTGGATGTCGCCCTTCTTCATGAAATCGAGGACGGTAGGTCCTTCGCTCTCTACAAGCTTTCGCACAACCGTCGCATCAACACCCACACCCTTCAACGCCTGCGCCGTGCCTGATGTTGCCACCAATATGAAGCCCAACGCGGCCAGCTCGCGCCCAATCTCCGTCAACCACGGCTTGTCCTGATCGCGCGCACTGACAAACACCTGGCCCGACAAGGGCAGTTTCTGCCCTGCGGCTATCTGGCTCTTCCAATAGGCCAACTCAAAATTCGAATCAATGCCCATCACCTCGCCGGTGGATTTCATCTCCGGCCCGAGGATCGGATCCACGCCTGGGAAGCGATTGAAGGGAAGCACCACTTCCTTCACCGCGCACCACGAGCGATCGGCAGGCGGAGCATCCAGCAGACCCAATTCCTCGAGCGACTTCCCGAGCGCAACCTTGGCCGCCAAGCGCGCCAACGGAACCCCGGTCGCCTTGCTCACAAACGGAACCGTGCGCGACGCGCGGGGATTGACCTCAATGACATATATATCGTTGCCCTTGACCGCCATCTGCACGTTCAACAGCCCCTTGACCTCCAACGCGAGCGCAATCCGCCCACACGCGCTCTTGATCTCATCCACAATCGCTTTGGACAAGGTATGCGGTGGAATCGCGCAAGCGCTATCGCCCGAGTGAATGCCCGCCACTTCCACGTGCTGCATCACCCCGCCAATAACCGTGTCCGTGCCATCGCACAACACATCCACATCCACTTCGATCGCCCGCTCCAGATACCGGTCAATCAACACCGGAAATCCCGGACTCGCCATGAACGCAGCTTCGACGAAGGGTCCCAACTCGTGCTCGCCATACGCCACCATCATCGCGCGGCCACCGAGCACGTAGGACGGACGAATCATCACCGGATAGCCAATCTTGTGCGCCACCTGCGCCGCCTCGTGCACGGACGTCACGGTGTCGCTCTCCGGCTGACGCAACTCCAGTCGCTCCAGCAGCTCCCGACAGCGCTTACGATCTTCCGCAATATCAATGCTGTCCGCCGACGTGCCCAACACGCGGCAACCCGCCTTCAATAGCGAGGTCGCCAGATTCAGCGGCGTCTGACCGCCCATCTGAACCACAACGCCTAACGGTTTCTCGTTTTCATAGATGTTCATCACATCCTCAAACGAAAGCGGCTCGAAATACAGTTTATCCGAAGTGTCGTAATCCGTGGAAACCGTCTCCGGGTTGCTGTTGACCATGATCGCCTCATAGCCCAGCTCCCGCGCGGCCTTCACCGTGTGCACACAGCAATAGTCAAACTCAATCCCCTGTCCGATTCGGTTTGGCCCGCTGCTCAAAATGATCACCTTTTTCTTATCCGTCACACGCGATTGGTCCAGCGTCTGATAACTCGAATAGAAATAGGGCGTGTGCGCTTCAAACTCGCCCGCGCATGTGTCCACCTGCCGATAGACCGGCTTGATTCCCGCCGCGAGGCGCTCCCGGCGAATTTCGTCCTCCGTCGCGCCCCCGCGCAGCGCCGCAATCTGGCGATCCGAAAATCCATCCCGTTTCGCCGCGCGCAAGAGCTCCACCGGCAGCGGCGCATCCTGTGGCGCCACCACCAACTGCCGCTCCATCTCCACAATCTCCGCGAAATTGTCCACGAACCACGGATCGAATGCCGTCAGCTCGCAAATCCGCGCAGGTGAAATCCCCATCTTCAGCGCGCGCTTGATCAGAAAATGCCGGTCTGCCCGATGCCGCTTCAGCTCCGCTTCCACGTCCTGCACCGACGCGACCTTCGCCTCCACCTTCAGATCATAGCCATCAACACCCACCTCGAGCCCGCGCAGCGCCTTCTGATAGGCCTCGCGGAAATTCGTCCCGATCGCCATCGTCTCGCCAACCGACTTCATGCTCACGCCGAGAATCGGCTCCGCCCCCGGGAACTTCTCAAACGCAAACCGCGGGAACTTCACGATCACATAATCAATCGTCGGCTCGAAACACGCCATCGTCTCACGCGTGATATCGTTCGGAATCTCATCCAGCGTGTACCCGCACGCCAACTTCGCCGCGATCTTCGCAATCGGAAAACCCGTCGCCTTCGACGCCAACGCCGAGCTGCGCGACACGCGAGGATTCATCTCGATCACCACCGTGCGCCCCGTCCTCGGATTCTGCGCAAACTGAACGTTCGACCCGCCCGTCTCCACCCCAATCGCGCGCATCACGCGAATCGAAGCATCGCGCATAAATTGATACTCGCTGTCCGACAGCGTCTGCACCGGCGCCACCGTCACGCTATCGCCCGTGTGAATTCCCATCGGATCCACATTCTCAATCGAACAGATGATCACGCAGTTATCCTTGCGGTCGCGCATCACCTCAAACTCAAGCTCCTTCCACCCCAACACCGACTCCTCAATCAGCACCGTGTGGTTCAAGCTCGCCTTCAGCCCGCCATACGCCACCTGCTCGAGCTCCTCGCGCGTATTCGCTGTGCCGCCACCCGTGCCGCCCAGCGTAAAACTCGGGCGGACAATCACCGGATACCCAATCCACTCCGCCGCCTCAATCGCCTCATCGAGACTGTGCACCAAACGACTCTTCAGGCACTCAATTCCCGCCTGCTGCATGCACTCCTTGAACTCGATCCGGTCCTCCGCGCGGCGAATCACATCCGCCCGCGCCCCGATCAGCTCCACGCCATACTTCTCCAGCGCCCCGCTCTCCGCCACCTCCAGCGCCGTATTCAGCGCCGTCTGCCCGCCCAGCGTCGGCAACAGCGCATCCGGCCGCTCCTTCTCAATGACCTTGATCACCGCCTCCGGCGTAATCGGCTCGATATACGTCCGATCCGCCGTCTCCGGATCCGTCATGATCGTCGCCGGATTGCTATTGATGAGGACCACCTCATAGCCCTCCTCGCGCAACGCCTTGCACGCCTGCGTGCCCGAATAGTCAAACTCGCAAGCCTGACCAATCACAATCGGCCCCGAGCCGATAATCAGGATTTTATGAATGTCCGTACGTTTTGGCATAATGTGTCACCGATCGGCTTGCAGGTGTTCCAAACATTGGAAGTCACCGCAATACAATTTTCCAACCCTTGGAACTTTTCGCCCCAACCCCTTCCAACCCTTGGAACTCCAACCCAATCCGCCCCCGCGCCCCCCCCAATCACTCCCACTCAATCGTCGCGGGCGGCTTGGAGCTGATGTCATACACCACGCGGTTCAGACCGCGCACTTCGTTGATGATTCGACTGGAGGCGCGGCTCAGCAACTCATGCGGCAAATGCGCCCACTGCGCAGTCATGAAATCCGTCGTCTGCACCGCGCGCAGGGCCACCACATACTCATACGTGCGCCCGTCGCCCATCACACCCACACTCCGCACCGGCAAGAATACCGCGAACGCCTGCGCCGTCTTGTCATACCACGACACGCCGCCCGCATCCTTTGTCGCGCGAAGTTCCTCGATAAAAATCGCATCCGCCCGGCGGAGCAAATCCGCATATTCCCGCTTCACTTCGCCCAATATCCGAACGCCGAGGCCCGGCCCCGGAAAAGGATGGCGAAAGACCATCTCGCGCGGCAGCCCCACCACCAACCCCAACTCGCGCACTTCGTCCTTGAACAGTTCGCGCAGCGGTTCGAGCAACTGGAGCTGAAGCGTCTCCGGCAACCCGCCCACGTTGTGGTGCGATTTGATCACCTTCGCGTTCTTACCCTTCCCGCTGGCCGATTCAATCACATCGGGATAAATCGTGCCCTGGGCCAACCACCGCACCGCGCGGTCGGACTTCTTCAATCGCTCGGCCTCTTCCTGAAAGACCTCCACGAACTCGCGGCCCATGATCTTGCGCTTCTGCTCCGGATCCGACACGCCAGCCAATTTGCTCAAAAATCGCTCCGCCGCATCCACCGCCACCACGCGCACGCCGAGATTCCTGGCAAAGGTCTGCATCACCTGCTCCGCCTCATTCCAGCGCAGCAAACCGTGATCCACAAACACACACGTCAACTGATCCCCAATCGCCAAGTGAATGAGCGCCGCTGCCACGGAGCTGTCCACCCCGCCCGACAACCCCAACAATACGTGATCGGTCCCCACCTGCTCCCGGATCCGAGCCACGACCTCCTTTGCGTAGTCGCTCATCACCCAATCGCCGCGCGTCCCGCACAAATCCCGCACGAACCGACGCAAAATCGCTGTGCCCTGACTCGTGTGCGTCACCTCCGGATGAAACTGCACACCGTAGAGCCGCCGCGCCTCATCCGCCATGCCTGCAATCGGACAGGACGCCGTGGACGCCATCAGCGAAAATCCATCCGGGAGCGCCGTCACCTTGTCCCCGTGGCTCATCCACACCTGGAGCAACCCGTGCCCCTCCGCATTTGCGCGGTCCTGAATCCCCTCCAACAACTGCGTGTGCCCTCGCGCACGCACCTCGGCATGACCAAACTCGCGCGTCGCGCCGGACTCCACGCGCCCACCCAGCTCGCGCGCCATGAGCTGCATTCCATAGCACACACCCAACACCGGCACCTTCAGTGAAAACAGAGCCGGATCATACGCCGGCGCCCCATCCTCATACACACTCGCAGGCCCGCCCGAAAGAATCACGCCCGCCGCCCCGCGCGCGACCAACTCCTCCGCCCGCGTATCGCTCGGCAAGACCTCGCAATACACATTCAGCTCGCGCACGCGCCGCGCGATGAGCTGCGTGTATTGCGAGCCGAAATCCAGAATGGCAATCCAGTCATGCGTCATCGAAGTGTCACCTAAAGTTGGCCGTGTGTACACGCCCACCCCACCCGCGCACAAGAACGGAACGCGCGCGGATGGAAAAAGGCGCGCCCAGCGCCGCGCTATCCCACGTCCACAATCGCCGGATCGTAATCCGCAGGAGGCTCAAACCCGAGCAGCTTGATGCACGTCGCCGTGAGGCTCGTGATCCCCAATCCGCCCTTCTGCGCCGCCGCAGAGAGGCGCACGTTTGCCGTGCCCGCCGGATCCCAAATGAAGCACGGCACCGGATTGAGCGTGTGGCTGGTCTTCGCCTTCGGAAGCCCCGTCCGCTCATCCATCACAATATCGCCCTTCTTGTTTCGCTCATACATCTCATCCGCATTGCCGTGGTCCGCCGTCAACACCAGGATCCCACCCGCCTGCCGAAGGGCATGCATCAACCGACCCACCGAGAGATCCGTCGCCTCCACCGCGATTTGCACCGCCAGCGGAACGCCCGTGTGGCCCACCATGTCGCCATTGGGATAATTCAGACGGATGAAGCGATGCTTGTTCGCGCCGATGGACTCCAGCACGATATCCGTGATCTCCGCCGCCTTCATCCACGGCCGCTCCTCAAACGGCACGCGATCCGACTTGACCTCCACATAATCCTCCAGCGCCTCGCTGAACTTGCCGCTGCGGTTGCCGTTGAAAAAGTAGGTCACATGCCCAAACTTCTGCGTCTCGCTCGTCGCCAGAATACTCACCCCGTTTGCCGTGAGATACGCCCCCATCGTCCGATCAATCGCCGGCGGCGAAACCAAATACCGCTTCGGCGTGTGCGTATCGCCGTCATATTCCATCATCCCCGCAAAAAGCACCTGCGGTTTCGGCCCGCGATCGAACTTCGTGAAGTTCTCCTCCTCGAACGCGCGACACGTCTCCAGCGCGCGGTCGCCACGGAAGTTGATCATGATCACGCTGTCATTCGTTTGCAGCGCGCCAACCGGCTTCCCATCGCGAACAATCACGAACGGCGGCACATCCTGATCAATCACATCCGGATTGTCCGCGCGATAGTTCTCAATAGCCGCGCGCGCGGATGGAAATTGCGGACCCACCCCGCGCCAGTGAATGTTCCACCCCTTCTCCACCATCGGCCAATTCGCCTCGTAGCGATCCATCGTGATCACCTGACGCCCGCCGCCAGACGCAATCGCATAATCCGCCCCGTCCGTGCTCAGCTCCTTCAGTTGCGCTTCAAGCGCGTCCACATACACCAACGCCGACTGCGGCGATACATCGCGCCCATCGAGCAAGATATGCACGCGCACCTTCAACACCCCCGCCGCCCGCGCTTCCTTGAGCATCGCGAGCAAATGCCGGATGTGGCTGTGCACATTTCCATCCGAAAGCAAGCCGATGAAGTGCAGTTGCGACTGATGCTCAATCGCGTTCGCAATCAATTCCCGCCACGCCGGCCCCTCAAAGAGCGAGCGGCTGTTGATCGCGTTCTCCACCAGGCTCGCCCCCTGGTCAAACACCCGCCCCGCGCCGATCGCGTTGTGGCCCACCTCGCTATTGCCCATGTCCTCGTCCGTCGGCATCCCCACCGCGCGGCCATGCGCCTTCAACTCGGTATAAACCGCGTGCTGCTTCAGCCAGTCCCAGTTAGGCTTGTAGGCAGACGCAACGAAATCGCCTTCCTTGAATTTCCCGATCCCCGTTCCATCCATGATGGCCAGGACAACCGGCCCGCGCGGCCCTGAAAACGATTTCGATTTTTGCAGTGTGAGCATCATTTCTCTCCCAAAAAATAGAGGGCCGATGATAGGCCCTCGCCCTCCGCCGCGCACGCGATTTTTTGACCCGACATTTCATCGCGCAAATGGTGGGCGATCGCGCCAAAGCACACCGCTTTTCGCGAAGAAGAACCCACATTGGGCGCAGCCGCAAAAACGTGCGGCAGCCAAGCCGTCGCACTCCGCGAATCGAGCTACTCCTCCAGCTTCACGCGCAAGAAGTAGAGATTCGTCGTCGGCCGCGCGAACCAGATCGTATTCGTCCCGTTTGCGTAGGAGCTATTGAACGGCGTCACCGCGCTCCACGTCTGCGGCGAAGAGAGTTGTGTCGCATACTCCGGCGTGACCGTCCACGCATTCGTATTGCCTTCCACCACAATCGTGACGTTCGTGCTCCAGATCAATCGGCTGATCCATGCATCGGGCGCGCCTGGCGAATCCGATTCATAATCCTGCCCCTGATTCATTTGCCCAATCGTGTAGAGCGTTTCATTGGTCCAGGCAAACCCCGCATAGTTGGTTCCCGAACCCACGAGCGATAGGCTGCCATCGTTGAACCAATCCTCAGCGGGCACCCGATCAAAGCCGCGCATCGTGCCATTGAACGAAAGCGCCTGCTCAATTGCGCCACCATCATTTCTCAAAACCACTCCCACGGGGAAATAGGCCCAAATGGTCTCGTTCGTGAACGCCATGTCGAATGAATACGGAACGGAGGAGGTCCCCAGCGTCCAGAAACCCAAATCCGGACCCGTGGTGGAAAGTCGCGCGTTGTTGGAAATCGCATAATAGCCATAGAGCTGACCAATCTCCGAGGCATTGGTAGCCGTCGGGTTGATGCGATACAGCTCAATGCTCCAGCGCGAAATATCGAAATTGGTCGGCCCGGCGAGTTCGATGAAGAAATCGCCGAAGAAGTCGTCGAACTTGATTTCGTTGATCCACACCTGTCCCGCGTCGGTGCGCGGAATGCCAAAGTAGGCAGGCGCGTTGGATCCGGCAGCCGGATAGTAGCGCGGCGAGGATGCGCCCGGGCCCGTAAAGTCTGCGCGAATGAAATACTGCACGAGCGTCCCCTTCGCGAACGGTCCAAAATTGGTGCTCGTGGTGCGGTAGTTCACATAGTTGAAGAACTCCATGGGCAGCGTCGAAAAGGCCCCATTGGTCCCCACGCGATAATACGCGACCACGTTCGTAATGTTCGCGCCATACATCGGGAGCGCCGTCGCATAGAGCGTGACCACGTCATTCGTGAACGGGGCCGCGGGGTCGTGCCATCCATAGAGCGCGACATCCACCGAAGGGCGCGGGATATCAACGAAAATGTCGTCAATCAACGCGCGACCGACTCCCGCCGTGTGAAGCAAGCGGATCAACACCGTCGCATTCGTGTTCATCAAATACTCGAAATTCTGATAGCCGTTCGCGGAGGAGTTGGTGATGACCAGATTGGTCAGCGTTGTCCAATTCATACCGTTGTCTTTGGAGAATTGAACGGCCATCGTCGGCGACGTGTCGGACAGCCATTTCGCATATTTGAACGAGATTGCGCCAACCCCGCCATACATGGGCGGAGAAACGATGAAGTTGTTGACCGCCGAATTCAATCGCAAGACCTGCCCCCCATCCGGCGGAGCATTGTCTTTGTTGATGATGGCGTTCTCCACAGTCCAGCCCTGGTATTCGCTGACTCCACTGGCATACTGCGACTTGGTCGGCCACGACTCGAAGTCCTGGTAGCGAACGACGTCCGCTGATGGGAATCGGATGTTGATTTCATCAATCATCAGATCTTGCGGCGGCTGGCCGGGAAGCGGGGCGCTCCGCACAATCACATCGTCAAAGGCAAAATTTCCACCCGCCTTGTTGGCATAAGTGAACTTCAGGCGCGTCGTGCTCGTGGTCAGGGTTATGCGGTTCGTGCGCCACGTGTCCGTCATGCCGGAGATATTGGTCACCACCTGATAGACGCCGGAGATCAGCGCCTCCACCCTGAACACCGAGGCCGCATTAATGGAATTGCCTTTCAGGATGAATTGAACGTTGGTCGGATTCGACAACAGCGGCGTCTCAACGAAATCCCCCGTCGCATCGAACTTGAGGCCGGGAATCGCGCGACCGGAGTTCTGCGCCGTTTCGTAGGTCCCGATGCTCTTGAAGGTCCAGCCCGGTGGCGCAGTGGCGCCCGCGTCGAAACCTTCATCAATCAAAGTAACGGCCCCTCCGGGCGGAGTGCCCGTGGTCACGTTGAGAATCCGCAAATAGCGGGATTCCGTTTGATAGAGGGGAACCTGCTGCTCCGTCCAGCCCGTGTTCGAGATTGGCTCCAAAGTGGCCACATTGGTCCAGGTGATTCCATTGGCGGACTCCTGAATCACGACACGGACGGGCAGCACGCCATTCGTGCCGCGCGCGGCGACAAAGGTGATATCTCCATAGCCCCCTTCGAGAAGCGGCGATTGAATGTAGTTGAATCCGTTGCTCCGGCCCGGCAGGAGCGCGCTGGGCGCAACAAACGCGCCCGCGGTGAACACACGCCCGGTGCAGAGCTTCCAAGACGCCAGCTCATGGCACCCATTGACCTGATAGGCCGCGTTGGTCCACGTGCCAAAGGTCTGGCCGCGTTCAGGCGCGGGTGCAGGGGCCAGAACCTCAATGTTGTCGAGCACAAGGAGATTGGTGCCGCTGAACGAGACGATTTCAAAGTAGTGTTGGTCATTGCCGAAATCAGACAACGAGAGCGAGTGGAGCACGTAGGACTGCTGGCTGACATCGGTTATCTCGCCGACATCGCCAAATGATATTCCATCCGGACTCGTGCGGATCTTGATGGAAATGGGGGCCGGTGGATCGGCGTCTTCGAGATCGTTTGTGTTCCCATTGCGATAGCGAAACTCGATTCGATTGAGGCCGCCCTCGATGTAAGGACTGCGAATAGCGCCGCCCGATTTCAGCGCCAAACTCCGCCCGACATACGCGAGATCGGATGCAGAGGCAGACCCGCCTTCATTCGTTACAACGCCATTCACGTTCGTCACGATGAACGCATTCGTTGCCACCCATCCTCCGCGAACGAGCGTGCCGACATTGGTGAAGTTCCAGGAGGTGAAGTATTGATACGAACGAGGAATCGCGCGGACTTCCAGATCGTCGAACTGAAGCGAGCCCTTGCTGCCGCTGCCGCTCACATTCAACACCACACGCGCCCACGCGGTGCCTGCCGGGGCCGCGGCGCGAACAGAGGTCTGTTTGAACTCATCCGAATAGAAGAAGGGAATCTTCGCAACCACATCGCTGCCCACTTTGGTGCGCGCACCGTTGTAGAACTCAAACTTGATTTCCTGCACCGCAGCGGTCCAGGGCCCATAGGTCGGATCGTTAGTGCCATCCATCCAAAACCAGGCGGAAAACTCGTAGTCGAAATCCTCGCCACCCGCTACATCCTGCCAAACGCCGCCGCCACTGCCCGATCCGACGAACATTTCGCTTTCCGGCGAGCGATAGCGCCAATCCACCCGCCCCGAATTGCCAAACCGATCGCCGTAGGGCATCTGCGGACGCCACTTCCAACCATAGGCTTCGTTCGTGATCGCGGGGTCGGCCAGATCAAATGAGCCGTTGATAAGCAAATTGCCGTCACCCAAAGGCCCCTGATAGGTCGCGCCGATATTCGTCACGGAAAACGCTTTGGTCGAACTGTTAAATCGAAAGAGATAGAAACCGTCCGTGAGGTTTGTGATGTAGATATTGCCCGAGCCGATCGCAATGCCGTTTGTCGGCACCGACCCCTGAAACGTGCGATCACTGCCCCCGACACCCCAGTTGAAAGCCCATCCGCCATTCGCGGCGAACTTGAAATCAATCGAATTGGTCTGCGCAATGAAAAGCACCGCCTCCCACATGTTGTTCGAGACTAACGCCATGTTGTTGTGCGCGGGATTCCAGTTTTGGAACGTGCCCGCCACGCTCATCGAGGAATACAACGACGTCTGCGCAAGACCTGCCGAAGCGCTGAGCAGGAGGGCAACACCCCCAGATATGAAGCGACGGAACATACTAAACACCTCTCCTTTAACCGTACCCCTGCCGCCGGCTCCTGCATAGCGCTCGGCCGACCAGCAGCAGGCCCGCCACATGGCTCTCCTTACGGGCTTTGGCTGCAATCAATGGTCCGAACGATTCCCGTGAGGGGCTTGACGTTCAGGTTCCAGACAACGGGGTTATCTTTCCAAACCAAGTTCACCACCTTGCCTCCAGTGGCATCCAGCGGGATGGCTTCCACGAGATACATTTCATTTTCAACAATCGCGCTTCCGGAACTTTCCACCGCCCAGCCCTGCGGCGTGAAGCGTAGCGCGTTGATGGTCTTTGTTCCGCTGGTATCCGTGGGGAATGGAATCCCGTTCGTCGGGTTGTAATAGAGCGTTGCCTGGCGGAAAATGTTCTTGTTTTCATTGACGCACGAAGAGGGTCGCGTGGACTGCTGACTGTTGAAACGATCCACGAAATAGACGCCATTCGGCAGATAGGTCCAATCCTTCAGATAGCCGCGAGAGCGGGAATAGACCGCGTAGGAGCGAAGCGCTTTCTTGTGCTCGTTGGTGGAAAGCCCGCTGTAAACAGCATTTTGATCGTCGGGGAACACCAAGAATGTGTCTTCGCGGTTGGCGACCGCCCATTGGCGGGCGAGGGCGATGGTCGCACGCAGCTCGTTGATGGCCGCTCGCATCTTGCTGCCGCGGCCAATATCTTCAAAGCGCGGAAGCGCAATCGCAATCATTACAGCCATAATCGCGACGACGACAAGCAGCTCAATCAGCGTGAACCCACCCCGTGCGCCCCGCAAGAAGGCGACCGCCTCGGAAGGAAATCGTCGCGTTGTATCTTTCATCACAGCCACCTGAAGAACCTCAAGAACATCTTATTCACCGGATTCGCTGCGTCTTTATATTCCGGATCGCGCCAAATGATCGCCACGGCGCGCTGCTCAGCGCCCGTGACACCGCCCGGCGTGATGGATTGAGCGTAGAGATAGACGGTAAATAGGTTTTGCCGATAGCTGAAGAGCCCAGCCGAATTGCGAACTACGGACTCGTAGGTCGCATCGTCCACAAGCCCATTCGGGAAGGCGACCGTCAATTTCCCCTGCACACCCGCGAGCAGGTTCGTATCAAAATCACCCAGCAACGCAATGGAGCGATTCGTTTCATAAACCGCACTCCCGGAAGAAACGGTGTGGAGACGCTGGATGTGGTTGGATGCCAAAATCGAGGCTGCCGCCACGGTCAAGGTAGGTCCGCCACCGCCCGGATAGGATTCGATCGGCGTGGCGTAGAACACGGATTGCACCGCCGCCGTGCTCGCCGAATTGATATTCACAAGTCCTCGGCGCACCATGTTGCTGCCGGGCGGCGTGAGCGTGAAATAGTCGAGGACGGGGTGCAGCGCTTGTCCACGCGTGTTGTACAGCGCAATGGTTCGCCACGGTTGGCCGACGGACAAATACCCCAACTCACCGACAGAACCGAGCCCGGAAAGTGGGGCAACCTTATCGAACGGGAAATCGCGCACGTACATCGTGGAGACTCCCTCACCCTCCTTGCCCGCCGGGATGGGATTCACGCGCTCCGGAGTGACAGATCCACCCGCCTGTGATGACCACTCGTTCACGTCGTGATTCAAGCGCGGATCCGAAACGGCGAAAGAGGCCCCTTGGCTCTGCGCCAAATTAGCGCGCACCGCCAGATTTCGACTCGGCAAGATGGCCTTATCCACCTCCTGATTGCCGATCTTGAGATAGAAGGCGCCATTGAAACTTACCTGCGCGCCGAACTGGATGGCACCAGGCAGGTCAAAGGCTTCCTTCTCCCACATCCACGTCGTCAATTGGTAGGAATTGGTCGAATGCGCAGGTAGATTCTTGGGAGCAATTCCGGATGACAAATCGGGCTGAAGGGCGGGCGTACTGCCCGCCACCATGGTGAGCGAGAGACCGCTCGCGGGGGGCTCAAGCGTGACGACAGGGCTCGATTTGTGAGAAAATGGATACCATGTTTCCACCGTCAAATAGAACCGGTGCGTGTAGACATTCGTGCTGCCCCGCATCGTGCGGGTGATGGTGTTCGAGACGATGACTTCATTAATCATCGGCACCGCTTCGGTGCAAAAGCTGTCGAGATTCCGGGGATAAGGATCCGTGTCCACATAGTCCAGCAAGTTGTCGAAGACGAGCGCGGCATTCTGCACGCCGGAATCGGTCAGCGCTTGCACCACCTCTGTCTTTCGAGCCGTCAGATCGTCTTCGGTTCCTCCGAGATAAACCTTCGGTTCTCCCTTGGGATTCAGATCTTCGCCAAAATTCGAATAGACAAATACATCTCGCGGCGGCCGATTGGTCACCATCGTATCGCTGTACAGTCCCGCGTAATACAATTCAGCCAGACTTTCGAAGCGACGCCACGTATTCGAGCGATCATACAGGAAGTCGCCCAGCGTCTTGACCTCCGTCAGGATCGAGGGGGAAAGCTGAATCTCACCGCCCGATGTGCCTCGCCCGCGATTCCTCGAGCTGATCAGGTTGATATCCACATATCCCGAGCTATCCACGGCGACATACCCCACGCGCCCGACAACAGAGGTCCCCACGCGCACGGCATCCAACCCAATCCGCTGCGGCAACGAGGAGGTGACGGCCGAAGAAACGTAGAACTCCGCTCCCGCATAAAGGCCGCCCGTGATCACGCCGGACGCGTTGGGGATATAGAAAATGTTGGTTTGCGGATAGGTGCGGCCGCTGCCCGACAGCATCGCAGCGTCAATATCGTCAAGCGCGCGGGCCAAGGCGGCGTGCGTCAACTGCCGCGCCCGCGTCATATCGGCAAAGGACGACGTCGCAAGGCGATCAATGCGCGTGGTGATCATCAAGCTGACGCCGAGCACGGCGAGAACCGCAATGAAGCCCAGCACGATCACCAAGGCCATGCCCTCTCGCTTCGTTGGATCTGTCGGATGTTCAATCATGGGTAGCTATCGTCAAAGTATCCGCGTTTATTGGGGAAATAGATGCGCTGATAATAGCGCCGCACCGAAGACTCAACAAATTCGACAGTTCTCTTCTCGTTAGGCCCCAGCGACACCGCCATCTGTGCAGCCAAAATGGCGTCGGCTTCGCTCAACGTCTCCAAATAGATGTCCATGCAAAACAAATCTTGTGCTCCATAGCGGCTGGTGCCGGTCGAATCCCAGTTATAGGTTCGCTCGCCGGTTCCCTCCGGATTGGTGTAAGCAAAACTCTCGAATGTGCGGACATTTTCCAGCAGCAGATCATCGCGCCGTTTCTGAGCGCTGCTCCCCTCCGAATCGCCAGACCATTTCAATCCTTGTGTCTTGTCATATGCCGACTGCCACGGGAAGGGTGACGTGGGATAGCGGGTGGAGCGCCACAGTCCAAAGCGATATCGCGCGTTCGGTGGCGCATTGGTGAGATTCTCGTAGTTCTGCACAAAGAAAACCGTCTGCACGCCCTCGCGCGGCTTGTCAGAGCGCAACCGATTGTTCGCCGAGACAAACCAAATTTCATCTGCGCCCTCCACGCCGAAGTTATCTTTGCAGGTATCCGCGCGGTAGCGCATGGAGAGCATGGCGTTGGTATTGATAAACGCCGCATCAAACATCGCTTCGCTGATTTCGCGGACGATGAAGTCCATCACAGCCCGTGCGGATGCATCGCGCTCGACCTGTTTGTTGGTGTTCTGATAGGCCTTCGTCGTTGCCGCGAAGATGCGACCCATCGCAAGGACGATGAGCAACAAAATCACAACAGCCGCGAGGACTTCGATGAGCGTGAAGCCGGAGCGCCGCTGTTTTGCTCTAATTGTTGAAGCCATATTGGAAAATCTCGGTCGCAAAGCGATAGGGGTTGTTCGTGGATCCATATTCACCCGGCCACACCTCAAGCGCCAGCAACCGGCGCCGCGTCACCACATTGCTGACACTCACATCCGTCATGGTGAGGCGATAGCGGAAGGCGTGATCGTATTGATCGCCGATGTCTTGCAGGCTCCCACTGGGGAACTTCTCCTTCGTGGAGGCGGCGACGAACAACTGGGTTCGCATGTTTCCATCCGCAATCACCGCCATATCGGCCGAATCCTTCCAAAACATGTCGCGCCCGCCAACGGTCACGGGGGGAATGGTCTTGTAGTTCTCCAAATTGCTCCAGCGCACGACATAGTTTCGATCCGCGGAAGGGCTCGCCACATTCGTGATCACCGTGGCCACCGCCACGTGGTAGCTGTTAAAGACGGTATCGGCAAAAAATGCCGCGTAGGTCTCGTCCGCCGCCTTTTTCCCTTGATCCATGGCGGCGGGCATCAAGGCGATCACGGCCGTCAGACCCACGGCGGCAACGAGCATCGCGAGCGCGGTTTCTACGAGCGTGAAGCCCGCGCGCTGATCTGTTTTTTGCATGATGCGATGAATCTGCATGGCTATCGGAAGGAGTAGACGTTGTCCGTTACCTTATTGAAATCCTTGTCGGGCCCCGCGCTATATGCCGCGCCGGGAGAGAATATCGTGTTGGTCCCCATACCCGTTCCGTTTGGCAGCTTCAACTGGCCGTTGTAGTCCGTATCCAGCGCCACTGCAAACTGGGTGCCCCACACATCCACAAACGTCCCGTCGGTCGCCCCGTTCGGGATTTCGAGAAATATGATCTTCCGCGGATTATTCGTGGTCAGCATGGACAACACCTGCCTGGAGCTGGAGTCGGTATATTCTTTGTCTGCCTTCCCTTGATCATTATCAACCGCCGGCAGTTTGGAGTACTCGTTGAAATAGGCGCGAATCGCGCTGTCAATGCTCTTGGCGTCGGCTTGCACACGCGCAACCTTGGCTCGCTCAAGAGCGCCGCGAATAGCGGGCGTCAGAACGGAAATCAGAATTCCAATGATGGCAATCACCACCAACAGCTCGATCAGCGTGAAACCACCTTTGGAAAACAACCGCATTCTGGATTCGCATTTCATACCAACCATCTCCTCAAATCTGCGCCGCCTGAGAGCCAAGCCAACTCTTCAATAACTGCCCAAGCCCGTCTCCACATCGTCAATCGCATTGGTCGCATTGGCGCCTTGCGACCACAAACGGTAGGAAAATGAGCTTTTCAACATATACCGATAACTGCGCCCCCACGGGTCAAGCCCGTCCATCCCGGACAGCCTCTTCAACTCCGCCACCCTCGTTTCCCCTCCATATGAGAGGCTGAACACGTCCTGGAAAAACCGGTCGCCGGACACCAGCACTTCAACATCCTTGCCCTGCGCATCGTAATACTTGCCATTTTGGAGGCGGTACTCCTCCAGATAGTTCTTGATACGCTCCATCTCAGAGATCGCCTTGGCCGTCGCCGACTTCTTTCCCGCAAACCCCGATATCCCGATCACCAATCCAACCAAAACCCCGATGATCGCGACAACAACGAGCAGTTCGACAAGCGTAAACCCCCTGCAAGAGGGTTTTTGTGCATTTCGCAACATGTTAAAGCCTTTTTTCACGATGGAAACGTGCCTTTATCGCATTTGGAAACAAAGAGTACACGGGATGCCTGAAACGGGAAAGGGAAGAATTGAGAGAATGCGAAAAGGGGTGAAGGACGCACCCAAACGCCGATCCGCCATGGAGGAATCCCCATTGCGCCCGTCGCGCGCCACTTGAGATCTGCGCCTGATGGGCTCGGGCATGAATGTGCGTGTGTTTGGCCGGAGCCGCTGACGGCGGTTTGAGCCAAACCGCCCCACCCTTTTGACGAGCAACAAAGAACGCCCCCCCACGCCACGCGCGACGGCTAATCGAATGTTCGATCTGTTGACATAAGGCACACGTCGCGATACGGTGTCAGGGTGAGCGAATACGATTGGAGCGACGACAAGAATACCCGGCTGGAGAGAACGCGCGGTGTTTGCTTTGAAGATGTGCTGGTTTGCATTGAAAACGGAGGCGTGTTGGACATCATCAGGCATCCCAATCGGGACCGCTACCCGGATCAGAATATCATTGTCATCAATATTGCAGAGTACGTTTGGCTGGTCCCCTACACGAAGTCAAAAGGCATACGGTTCTTAAAGACCATCATACCGAGTCGCAAGGCCACAAAGGAATACCTGCCATGAAAAAGGCACTAGCACTGGACAAAGAAGAGCTTCAGATACTTGAGGACTTCGAGCGCGGCGACTTTAAGCGGATTCCGAACTTCCAGACCGAAAAGAAGGCGCTGGAAGACTCTGCGCGAAACATGCTTCAGAAAGACAGGCGCATCAATATCCGCATTTCTTCGCGCGATCTTGAGCGCATCCAAATGAAGGCGGCCAGAGAAGGCATGCCCTACCAGACCTACATTTCCAGCACGTTGCACAAGCTTGTATCCGGCAGGCTGGAAGAAAAAGTCTAGCAAATCGCGTCGCAAAGGTTTGCAACGCGATTCGACCATGGCAATCTCTCGAACCCTGCCCATCAGACAATGACCGTTTGCCCAAACCACCCTACCCTTTTGTGGTTCGGAAGCGGATTGTGTGTTGATAGGGCGTGATCCGTTCGTTTGATCGAAGCCGCTGTCCTCGACGTTGTCTATTCGGGGGTCGAGCGATAATACTGCATCTGGTTTCACCCAAAGGGGAATTGAGGAGATTCAAATGGATCACAACGACGCGCGGCCAACGACTCAATTGAGGCGACGCCATCAAATGGCGCGAAGGCCACTGCCTCAATGTCATGGCGGTGTTGGAGCCCTCGATTGGACGGAGGTTTTCAACGCGGATGCATCACCCCACCGCCGAGTCCTCAAGTTCATACATGATGACATTCTGCCGCCAGGAAGCTCTGTCGGCGAGCATGAGCATGCGGGAGACGAGGAGTACTACTATATTCTCGAAGGCGAAGGGGAAATGACGCTGGACGGTGTGGTTCACAAGGTGACGGCAGGCGATTTGACGGCTGTGTTCCCCGGCGGAAGCCACGCGCTAAGAAATACCGGGAGCACAGACATGAGGATTCTGGTCATCTGCGCGGGTTGATCGTTGGGCGGAGCGAATGAGTATGAAGTCCCACGGCACCCACCGGGTGCAACAGCAGCGCGGACATCGGGGAGACTAACGGGCGAATGAAGCTGGAGTCGCCACGCGGGCGCGATGAACGCTCGATGCACTTCAGGCGCCTTGCTTGGATGGAATCGCAGTGTGCTTGCGAAGCGCGGGGCGCATATCCACATTCATGAAACTGATCCACGCCTGCTGGACGGCGGGCCAAGGCTTGAGCGCGTCCTCGGCATGCTGGCAGAGGTGCTCAATGTAGGCGACGGCATCGGCTTGTTCCTGTTGACTCAGGGCGCCGACGGCTGTTTTCCCGCGCGCTTCGTCACTGCCGAGCGATTTTCCGGACAGTTCTTCGTTGCCCGACGTATCGAGGATGTCGTCGGCGAGTTGATAGGCCGTGCCGATGGCGTAGCCGCTTTCAATCAAGGTGGCCAGGAGTGTGGCGTCGTTTCCAGCGCAGGCGCCGGCGGCAAATGCGAACAGAGCGCCGGTCTTGCGGCGCGCGATATTGACGCAGTTGTCCCAACTTGGCGCCTTGCCGCGCAGGATGAGCTCCTGCTCGGATTCCGCATCGCAGACTTCGCCGGTCAAGCGAACAAGCAGCGGCGTGAGGCGGCCTTCCTCAACCTCGCACATGAGTTCGACTGCCTTAAAGAGGAGCATATCACCGACAAGGATGGCGCCGGATATCCCCTTCTCCACCCAAAAAGTCGGCACACCGCGTCGCAGGTAGCCGCCGTCTATCACATCGTCGTGAAGGAGGCTCGCGCCGTGGACCATCTCCAAGGCCGCGGCGGCGTGGAGCAAGGTTTCGCGGGGCACCCGCGCGGCGGGTCCCAAATTAAATATGAGGCGCGACCGCAACATTTTTCCATTGGCCACCAAGGCGGCAGGGTCCGCAGTCAGCTTGCTCAACACGGTGCGCTCAATCGCGCGGCCAATCAGTGCCCGTACATCGCGCAAATCGTTTTCTATGCTCGTCGCCTTACTCATTCCCAAAACCACACTCCTGCAGAGGACTATGCTTTAGGCAGCGGATAGTGTCAAAGAAAGAAGCCGCGCGGTGTGGAGAAAATCCGCCACATTTCATGCGAAACAAGGGCTCCATGTTCGCGCGCAGCGTACTCCCGGATGAAACGCAACATCCCGCAGCGCCAGAATGGGCCCCCCATTTTCTTCGGATAAAATGATCCCAACGGTTGACAAGAAGGGGCAAGTGGGTACTCTGGCCCCATTTTAGGTCGCCCGGGGGGACGACTTTCACGGAGCTGCGAGAGGTTGATTTATGGCATCGTTTAGCATTCGGAGAGGCTTCAACATCAAGTTGACCGGCGCGCCGGCAATTACAGTCGCAGATGCGCCCGACGCGCAAACGGTGGCCGTGATCCCGGGCGAATTTGGCCCCATCAAGCCCCGACTGGATGTAAAGGAAGGCGACCGCGTGAAGCGCGGGCAGCCGGTTTTTCACAGCAAAATCAACCCCGAACTGTTCGGCGTTGCGCCGGCCGCAGGCACAGTATCGGCCATTGTGTATGGCGCACGGCGGGCATTGGAACGCATCGTGATCACACGCGACGGCGCCGACGAGGCGGTCGAGTTTCAGCGCTTTGATCCGGCGAGCATTCGGGGATTGGAGCGCACAGCGCTTCTGAAACTCCTGCAAAACACGGGCTTGATTCAATTGATTCGCCAACGCCCATTTGGGCGCGCAGCCCAAGCGACGGCTACGCCGAAATCCATTTTTGTGAACGGAATGGCGTCTGCGCCATTCCAAGCGGATATCAACGCGCTGATCAAAGGCCGCGAACTCGCATTCCAAGCGGGCCTGGACGCGCTGACTCGCCTTACGGATGGCCGAGTATTCCTCTGCCTGAGCGGCGCGGCCACGAACGCCGCCGCGCTCACGGATGCGCGGAATGTCGAAGTGCATACGTTTGAGGGCCCGCATCCGGCAGGCAACACAAGCGTCCACATCAGCCGACTCGACCCCATGAAGCCGACCGACATCGTGTGGACGATCAAGGCGGTGGATCTGCTTCAAATCGGCCACTTGCTGCTGAACGGCGAGGTGCCTTCTCACCGCGTGGTGGCGTTGGCCGGGCCGGGCGTTGCGGAGAGCGCGGCTCAATACTACCGCGTTCGCATTGGCCAATCGCTTGATACCCTGCTGAAGGGCAAATTGCGCGAGGGCGAAAAGCGTGTGATTCGGGGCGACGCGCTCAGCGGCGATCTAACGGGCGGAGACGATGTCGTTCGTCTGATGGACACGGGTTACACCGTGTTGCTCGAAGACCGAGAGCGCCATCTGCTCGGCTGGATGATGCCCGGCTTCCGATTCTTTAGCGCATCGCGCGCCTTCATTTCCTCTTGGCTGGGCGGCCGAAACCGGGAGTGGGCGCTGGGCACCAATCAGCATGGCGAAGAACGCCCCATGGTGCTCACCGGGCTATACGACAAGTATATGCCACTGAATATCTTGGTGGATTATCTCATCCGCGCCGTGCTCGCGCATGATACCGATGAGGCGATCAAACTGGGGATTCTGGAGACCATGCCAGAGGACTTTGCGCTTTGCGCGTTTGCCTGCCCATCAAAGGTGGACTTGGTCGGGATCATTCGCCAGGGCCTCGCAGACATTGAAAAAGAGGGGATCTAATACGTGAAGAAGCTTATTGAACAGCAGATGAACAAGATGCGCCCGCTGTTCCAGCAGGGCGGCAAGTTTGAGCGTTTGCATCCGCTGCACGAGGCCAATGAAACCTTTCTCCTGACACCCCCGGACGTCACCAAGGGCGCCCCCCACGTGCGCGATCAGTTCGACCTCAAGCGCGCAATGATCTTTGTTGTTCTGGCGCTGATCCCCGCGACGCTGTTCGGCATCTACAACGCCGGCTATCAGCACGATTACGTCAATCAAATCGCAGGCGCAACGCTCCTTGACCATTTCATCCAAGGCCTGCGCCTCTGCTTGCCCATCATCCTTGTCTCCTACGCCGTCGGCGGCATCTGGGAAGTGCTCTTTGCAATCGTCCGCAAACATCCGGTGAGCGAGGGCTTTCTCGCCACGGGACTTCTGTTCCCACTGACACTTCCGCCGACAATCCCCCTCTGGCAGGTCGCCGTTGGAATCACGTTCGGCGTGGTGATTGGCAAGGAAATCTTCGGCGGTACCGGATTCAACGTCCTGAACCCCGCCCTCACCGCTCGCGCATTTCTCTACTTCGCCTATCCTGCACAAATCAGCGGCGACAAGGTGTGGACCAGTGTGATTGACAGCAAACACGTCGTCGAGGGTTTCACGGGCGCGACCCCGCTGGCGCTGGGCGCCGTGCACCACGATGGCGCAACCATGATTGACGTATTGCACCACGCAGGCTACACGCTGAAGTCCATGTTCATCGGATTGGAGCCGGGCAGCATCGGCGAAACGTCCACCCTGATGTGCCTGATCGGCGCAGCCATTCTCCTCATTTCCGGCGTCGGCTCGTGGCGCATCATGCTCGGCGGACTGCTCGGCATCGCATCCGTCGCGACCATCTTCCAGAACTTTGGCGGCCCCAATGCGAAACAACTCGCCGAGCTACCCTTCTACTACCACGCCGTGATCGGCAGTTTTGCATTCGGAATGGTGTTCATGGCCACCGATCCCGTTTCCGCCGCCGCCACCAATGCCGGCAAGTGGATTTACGGATTCTTGATCGGCGCGCTAATCGTGCTGATCCGCGTGTCGAACCCGGCCTATCCGGAAGCGACGATGCTCGCGATTCTATTCATGAATGTGATGGCGCCAATGGTTGACCACTACGTGGTACAGGCGCATATCAAGCGGAGGTCTCGTCATGTCTACGCCTAAAGGCGACTCATTTGTCGTCGTCTACGCCACCATCGTCTGTTTGATCTGCAGCTTGCTGCTGGCAACGGCGGCGTCTGCCCTAAAGAAGCCGCAGGAATACAACGTGGAAATTGATCGCAAGATCAATGTCCTCAAGGCATTTGGCGTTCCCATCACCGACGCAAAGGGAAAGCGCATCAAGGGGCCGGAGGTGAACAAATACTTCGCGGACCACATCTCCGAAATCACCATTGATGGCGCAACTGGGCAGGAAGTCACCGCGGCCGCCTCGGCCAAACAGCCACTCTCTCTCTATCTGTGGAAGGATGATGGCGTCGTCACGAAATACGCATTCCCCGTTTCGGGTAAAGGGCTCTGGTCCACCATTTATGGCTACCTCGCACTCGAAGGCGACTTGAGCACCATCGCAGGCATCACATTCTATCGGCACGGCGAAACGCCCGGTCTCGGTGGCGAAGTGGAGGCCGACTGGTTCCAGAACGGATTCAAGGGCAAAAAGGTATTTGCCGACGGCAAACGCACCAAATTCGAAGTCGTCAAGGGCCGCTTAGCCGACAAATATCCAGAGGGCAACAATCACGCGGTGGACGGCATCAGCGGCGCAACCCTGACAGGCAACGGCTTGAACCGCTTCATCAACGCTGATCTTGATAAATACGAAACGTACTTTAAGTTGCACCGAGGAACGTAACGAGGAACACCATGGCACTTAAAGCCAAAACAGTCTTCACAGACCCCCTATCCAACAACAACCCGATCACCATCCAGATCTTGGGCATTTGCTCCTCGCTGGCGGTGACCACGCAGGTGGACAAAGCGTTCGTCATGTCCGTGGGCTTGACCCTCGTGACGGCGTTCTCCAACCTCGTCATTTCGATGATGCGCAACCAGATCCCGAGCAAGATCCGCATCATCGTCGAACTCGCCGTGGTCTCCACCTTGGTAATCGTGACTGATCAAATCTTGCGCGCTTATGTTTATGACATCAGCCGTCAAATGAGCGTGTTCGTAGGCTTGATCATCACTAACTGCATCGTCATGGGCCGCCTGGAAGCCTTCGCGCTCCAAAATCCGCCCGGCCTCTCCTTCTTGGACGGCTTGGGCAACGGGCTCGGCTACAGCGCAATCCTGATGATCGTGGGCAGCATTCGCGAGATTCTTGGCAAAGGTTCCTGGTGGGGCATTCACTTTCTGCCCGAGAACTATCTCGGCAACGGATTGATGGTCTTGGCGCCGGGCGCCTTTTTCTGCCTGGGCCTGATCATCTGGCTGCAACGTCAACTCACCAAGAAGTTCGAGACGGCATAAGGACGCGCCATGCACTACATTGACCTCGCCATCAAGAATATCTTCATCGAGAACATTCTGCTCTCGACCTTTTTGGGCATGTGCTCCTTCTTGGCCTGTTCCAAGAAGGTGGAAACGGCCACCGGCCTCGGCCTCGCCGTCATCTTCGTTCAGACCATCACCGTGCCGGTCAACTGGCTCATCCTGAACTATCTGCTCAAACCGGGCGCCCTGGCATGGACAGGCATTCCCGGCGTCGCCAGCCTCGACCTCTCCTTTCTCACCTTCATCACCTTCATCTCCACCATCGCGTTCATGACGCAGATTGTGGAAATGACGCTGGATAAATATGTGCCAAAGCTCTATACTTCGCTCGGCATTTTCCTCCCCCTCATCGCGGTGAACTGCGCAATCCTCGGCGGATCCCTATTCATGGCAGAGCGCTCCTACACCTTCCCCGAAACGATTGTCTACGGCCTCTCCTCCGGTGGCGGCTGGGCTCTAGCCATCGTCGCGCTCTCGACCATTCGCAAGAAGCTGCGCTACTCGAACGTGCCGGACGGCCTCAAAGGGTTGGGCATCACCATGATCGTCACCGGCCTGATGGCGCTGGGCTTCATGAGTTTCACGGGTATTGATCTATAAGGCACTGCCATGGATATCATCTACGTTGTAACAAGCGTTGCCGTCTTCACCGGCGTCATTTTGCTGCTGGTGTTCGGCATCATCTGGGCATCGAAAAAACTCGCGCCCTCTGGCACGGTAAAAATTGACATCAATCACGGCGCAAAAGTGCTCGAAGTCCAACCGGGCAAGAGCCTGCTGTCCTCGCTCGCAGACCAAAAAATCTTTTTGCCTTCCGCCTGCGGCGGCGGCGGAACCTGCGCCATGTGCAAATGCAACGTGGAATCCGGCGGTGGCTCCATTCTCCCGACGGAAACGGGCCACATCAATAAGCAGGCCGCCAAAGAAGGTCAGCGTCTCGCCTGCCAGCTCAAAGTCAAAAACGACCTCAAAATCCACGTCCCCGACGACGTACTGGAGATCAAGAAATTCGAAGGCACAGTGCGCTCCAACCGCAACGTCGCAACCTTCATCAAAGAGTTCATCGTGGACTTGCCCCCCGGTGTGGACCTCAACTTCAAGGCGGGCGGCTACATCCAAATTGACATTCCAAAGTACTCCCTGAAGTTCAGCGAATTCGCGATTGAAGAAAAGTTCCGCGACGCGTGGGAGCGCTTCAAACTCTTCGACCTCACCTGCTCTAACGACGAACCTGCTTTCCGCGCCTATTCCATGGGCAACCACCCGGCCGAAGGCAATATGGTGATGCTCAATGTCCGCATCGCCACCCCGCCGCCCAAAATGCCGGACATCAAGCCCGGCATCGCATCGAGCTACATTTTCAACCTCAAGCCCGGCGACAAGGTCTGGATCAGCGGTCCCTTCGGCGAGTTCTTCGCCAAAGACACCGACAAGGAAATGATCTACATCGGCGGTGGCGCCGGCATGGCGCCCCTCCGCAGTCACATCTTCGACCTCTTCCACACAAAGAAGACGAACCGCAAAGTCTCCTTCTGGTATGGCGCGCGCTCCTCTCGCGAAATGTTCTACGAGGAAGACTTCCGCGCGATCGAAAAGGAATTCCCGAACTTCCAGTTCAACGTCGCGCTCAGCGAGCCGCAGCCGGAAGACAATTGGAGCGGCTACAAGGGCTTCATTCACCAGGTCTTGCTCGACAACTACCTCAAGACACACCCCGACCCAAGCGAGGTCGAATACTATCTTTGCGGCCCGCCGCCGATGATCGCCGCGGTCAACAAAATGCTCTACGACCTCGGGGTCGAAAAAGAGCAAATCGCATACGACGAATTCTAACTCCGCACACGGGCTTTCCATTCACGCTGCCCCTGCGCCGCGCGAATCGAAAGCCCGCGTCTATTTAACCCAGCGCAGAACCCGCCATGAAAATGCTTCAACCACGCCGCTTCCATCCGCTCAAAGCGCTCTGGGTCCTCGCCGTCCTCGCGGCCTTCTTTGCCTACACCACCCACCGCGATCGCGCCAAGCAGGCTTCCAAGTGGGTGTATGACGGCCAAATCTTCGGCTCCACCTTCGGCATCCAAATCGTCGCCGGCGATCTCAAGACGCCGGACTTCGAGGCCATCAAGAGCGATATCCACACACTCCTCGCCCAACTCGACAACGAACTTTCGACATGGAAAACCGACAGCGCCCTCTCGCAATTCAACGCCAGCGCAAGTCTCGCGCCCATCACCGTGCCCGCCCATCTCGCCGAACTCGCCAGTCTATCGCTCGAAATTAGCCGCGCTTCCGCGGGCGCGTTCGACGTCACATTCAGCCCTCTCTTCGATGCCTGGGGCTTTGGTCGCACGGGACCCAAGCACGTCCCAACCCCCGAGAGCGAAGCCGCTGCGCGCGCGCTCTGCGGCTATCAACTCCTCTCCGTCACCTCGTCCAACCAACTCCAAAAGGCGGTCCCCGGCCTCCAAATCGTCTTCAACGCCATCGCGCCGGGCTATGCGGCACAACTCATTGCCGAACTCCTCCGCGCTCGCGATCTCACCAATATCTACGTGGATGTCGGCGGCGAAATTGTCGTGGGCGGCCACAACGCGACGGGCGGCCCCTGGCGCATCGGCATAGATCGCCCGCTATACGACGCCGATCCCGGCGAAAACATCGAAGCGGTATTCGCGGTCACCGATGGCAGCGTCGCGACCTCCGGCGATTATCGCAACTATGTGCTGGCCAGCGACGGAACAGCCTATTCCCACATCTTCGATCCGCGCATCGGCAAACCCACCACGAGCCGCGTGGCCAGCGTCACCGTGGTCGCCAACAGCGGCACATGGGCCGATGCGCTCGCCACCACGTTGTCCGTCATGGGGCCCGAGGAAGGCATTCCGTGGCTCGCCCAACACACCGATGCCGAAGCGCTCTTCATCATGCGCGAGGCCGAAAACACCTTCCGCGAAATCGCCACCCCCGGCCTCACTGAACGCACAGGCTACGAGCCAAACCTGGAGCCTTTTTCAGCCCAAGCTCGCTGAGGCGCATTCACTCCGCTCGCAAGCGCTGAATCGCCCACTCCGCGTGCTCGCGAATAAGCGGTTCTGGATCGGTCAGCACCTTCTCAAGTGCAGGGATCGCGACATCGGGTTGCCTAGAATTCCCCAGCGCAATGCAGACGTTGCGCAAAAATCCGCGTCGCTTCGTTCGCGGAATCGGTGACTTGCGAAAGCGATCGCGGAACGCTTGATCATCCAGTTGCAACAGTTCAACCAACGACGGCGCGGCCCAATTCACATCGTACTTCAAGAAGCGCATATTCCCGGGTTTCGAGAATTGCTTCACCCACGGACAGGCCATCTGGCACTCGTCGCAACCGTAAATCCAATTCCGCATTTTCGTGCGCAGCGCCTCCGGAATCGCGCCCCGGTGTTCAATCGTCAGATACGAAATACACAGCCGACTATCGAGGATGTACGGCGCCGGAAAGGCGTGTGTCGGACACGCATCCTGGCAACGCCGACACGAACCGCACGTGCCCCGGCTTTCGCCGCCCACTGGATCCGGCTCAAGCTCCAGATCGAGCAAAATCTCGCCAAGAAAGAGATAGGACCCCCACTCCGGGCTGATCATCAAGGTGTGCTTCCCTTGGAAACCGAGTCCCGCTTGAACCGCCCATTCACCCTCCAATACTGGACCCGTGTCCACATAGGCGCGGTTTGAAACCGGCCGCCCGCTCTCCGACTCGATCCATGCGGCCAATTCGCGCAGGCGCGGCGTCATGTCGTCGTGATAATCCCGGCCCCATGCATAGCGAGCAATGCGCCCGCGCAGAGGATCATTCCACACGTCAGTCGGTGGATCGGTAACAAAATAGGAAAGACCGACGCTGACGACAGAGCGCGCGCCCTCCACGACATTTCGAATATCGCTCCGGCGCTCCGGGTTCTTAGCGATCCACGCCATGTCGGCATAGTAGCCCTTTTCGAGCCAATTCAGGAACGCCTCTGCCCCCGGCGCGCGCCCCGCGCGCGCAACACCCACGACGTCGAAGCCCAGCTCCAGCGCCCGAGCCTTCACCTTCTCAGCAGTAAGCATGACCCCGACACTCTACTCCTCCCTCACGATAAATCGAGACATTCGCCGCACCGCGACCGGTGCGCTATGCGCTTGTCGCGCGCATCCGAAACCGATACGGTTTGCTCCCATGAAACACTGGATTTCCTCGGCCGTCATTTATCAGATCAACCTCCGGGGCCTCGCCATGCGCGAGCCGCGAAACGCCATTGAGGCGGCAAAGGAAAAGCCGCTGACCGAATCGCCACTGGCCTACACCACCCGAAACCTCCCCGCCATCAAGAAACTCGGCGCAAATGTCCTCTACTTCATGCCGCCCTACCCGATCGGCAACGCCTTCCGCAAAGGAATCGGCTCGCCCTATTCCATCCGCGATTTCCGCGCGATCGAACCGGAATATGGCACGCTCGACGAGATGAAGGACCTCGTCCGCAAAGCCCACAAGCTCGGCTTCAAGGTCATTTTCGACATCACCCCCAACCACACCAGCCGCGACAATGTGTGGACAGAGTCCCACCCCGAGTTCTACGTCAAGACAGACGCTGGCGAGATATTCTTTGACTGCGACTGGTCAGACACGGCAAAGCTCGACTACACCCAACCCGCTCTCCGCCGCGAAATGCTCGCGATCTACGACTTCTGGCTGAGCTTCCTCGGCGCCGATGCAAAAGGACAACCCGACGGCATTGACGGGTTCCGCCTCGATATGGCGCACTTCATCAACGACAAATCCTTCTGGAACGAAGCCATGCCCCAACTGCACGCGCGCCACGCCTCGCGCGAACTGCTGTTTCTCGCCGAATGCTACGGCATTGGAAACAACGTGGACCTGTTCGAGCGCGGCATCAATGCGGCATACGACGACGACTTCTACAAAGTCTGCTCCCTCCTCTACGGCATCACCGAAGAGGGCCGCTCGACCATCGTCCCCGCGGCGGACCTCGAAACCAATCACGACTTCAAAGACCGATACGATGCCTTCCTCAGCTCCGGAATGGCCGGAGCGTTCGAGCGCGCACTCCTAAACTACGAGCAAAAATACCGCAAAGCGGGCGCGCCTTGGGTGGCTCGCTATTCGGACAACCACGACGAAGGGCGCGGCTTCTATCTCTTCGGCCCGGAGGCCACAAAAGCAATCAATATGCTCGTTTTTATGGCGCCTCGCACATTGCCGTTCATTCTGACCGGCGAAGAGTTTGGCGCGACGAATCGCCCCCCCATTCACGACCGGATGAATCCGATCGGCAAACGGCGTCGCATTCTCTGCGGCCAAACCGTGCGCGAGCAAGAATCCGTGGAATTCGAAGGCAACTCCTTTGCTCGCGACCCGGCCGAACGCGCGGCGATCTATGCGCTCTTCCAAAGCCTGATTCGCCTCCGAAAAGAGAACAAAGAACTCTCACTCGGCACGTTCGCGCTGCTCGATGCGGGCGAAAACTGCGCGCCGAGCCAGCGCTCGGTCGTCGCCTTCGCGCGCAAGCGCGGGAAATCCGTGCTGCATTGCGCAATCAATCTAGGCCCGGAAGACCGCCAATTGAGGAACAGCGCTCAGTTCGCAGGCGCCCCCCTCTTTGGCGGATTGCGGGGAGACATCCTGCCCGCCTTCTCCGCGATCGCCGTTCGTCAACCCTGAGTGCGAGAAGCAAAAACAGACGCGCCAACCAGTAAAGTTTTGACGATTCATCTGACCAATCCCCAAGACAAGGAGCAAGAAATATGCGCAACTCTGAAGACATTGGAAAACTGATCCTCCGCTTGTCGGTGGGTGTACTCCTCCTGTTGCACGGCATTGCGAAAATGAAGTCGGGCGGCTTGGCTGGCATCGAAGGCATGCTGGGCAAAGCGAATCTCCCGGGATTCATGGCCTGGGGCGTCTATGTCGGGGAAGCGGTCGCGCCAATTCTGCTGATTCTCGGAATCCTGGTTCGCCCTGCGGCGCTGGTCATCGTCTTCAACATGATCGTGGCGGTCGGGTTGGCGCACTCCGGCGACATTCTGAAGCTCTCGAAATCAGGCGCTTGGGCCATCGAACTACCCGCGCTTTTTACGCTCGGTGCTTTGGCGGTGTTCTTCCTCGGCGCAGGCCGTTTTCGCGTGCAGCGCAAGGCGAGCGAGGGTTGACCTCAAACAGGGCAGAGTCCCTCACTGCTGCCTTGCAAACGGACGGGCGGCCGGTAAGCATGTCCGCATGAACTCTACCCCTCCCCCTATTCCAGTGGCATCCCGGCGTTCTCGCTGCGGCTGTGCCTGGGTTCTCGCGATTTTGCTGGGGCTCCTCCTGCTCGGAAGCCTCGCCATGAACGCGGCAACCGCGCGGGTGCTCAAAGACAAATTGGCCCGGCCGACCAAGACTCATGATCACGGGGTGGATGAATTCCCTCATTTCACCGAAATTTGGTCCTATGGCGAGGGCTCCACGAAAGCCGTCCGCATCGCGGTTGAAGGAATCATCATGCGCGAAGCATCGAGCGGATTCCTATCGCCGCGGCAGAACATGGTGGATTCCGCTCTCGCGCAAATCCGGGCCGCACAGGCAGACGACGACGTGAAGGCGATCATTGTTGACGTGGATTCGCCGGGGGGCGGAATCACCGCCAGCGACGAAATCTATCGCGCGCTCATGATGTTCCGCAGCAGCGCTGAAGGCCGCGTGGTCATCATTTTCATGCGCGACCTCGCCGCCTCCGGAGGCTACTACGTCTCCATGGCGGGCGACTGGATCATCGCGCAACCCACCACCGTGGTCGGTTCCATCGGCGTCATCATGCAGTCCATCAACATGAAGGGGCTGAGCGAGAAGATCGGGATTTCCGATGTCACCATCAAATCAGGCGCGAACAAGGACCTCCTCAACCCGTTCAACGATGTGGATCCTTCGCAGCGCGAGCTTTTGCAGGGAATGATCAATAAGATGTATGAACACTTCCTCGATATTGTTCAGGAGAATCGCCAAATCCCCATGGAGGAGCTGCGGCCCATTGCCGACGGGCGAATCTTCGTCGCCGATCAAGCCCTCTCGCTCGAACTTGTGGATCAAATTGGCTACTGGGAAGATGTGATGGAGAAGACAAAAGAACTGCTCGGCGTGGACTCCGTGAAAGTCATCCGCTACGAACAGCCGGTTGACTTCAAGAAATGGCTCATGAGCATTCGCAACCCCATCCAGCCTGCGAACTGGCTCTCGCAGCTCCGCTCGCGATTCCTCTACCTCTGGCAGCCCTGACGCGGGCTGCCAAAGGCAGAGCGCCAACATTTTCGCGCGGCGATTCTACTTCTCGCTGTAGGCACGCACGAAACCCGCATAGAACGCACAAGCGCGGGTCAAATGCTCGATTTCCACACACTCATTCGGCGCATGGGCCATGTGTTCATGACCCGGCCCAAAGCCGATCGTGGGAATATCGTGCATGCCCGCCGTGGCAATCCCGTTGGTGCTGAACACCCAGTGGCCCACAACCGGCTCATCCTGGAAGACAACTTTGTACGCCTCCCGCGCCTTCTTCACCTCCCGCGTGCTCTCCGGCATCTCCCACGTGGGGAAATACTTCTTCGTCGGATAGCGCAATCCAGTGTAGCTGGGGGTGTCATATTCCAAGACGCGAACAACAGCTCTTGCCTTCTTCACCGAGGGGAGCGCCTTGATCTGATTCACGGCAACCTTCTCGGTTTCTCCGACCGTCAAACGGCGATCGAGATGAATGACGCAGCCATCGGCCACCGCGCATAGACTCGGCGAGCGCGAGCGAATGTGGCTGATGGTCACCGTGCCCTTCCCCAGCGGCTTGCGCGGCTTCAGACGCTCGTTGAGCTGCTCAATGTCCTTAATGATGTTCGCCATTTTGTAGATCGCGTTCACCCCGCGCTCCGGCGCGGACCCATGGCAGGAAACGCCCGTGGTCTCCACCTCGATTTCCATCCGCCCGCGGTGGCCGCGATAGATTCGCAGACTCGTCGGCTCGGTGATAACGACGACAGCCGGACGCAATTTCTCCTCGCGCACCAGATACTGCCAGCACAAACCATCGCAGTCCTCTTCCTGCACCGTTCCCGTCACGAAGAGGGATACATTCTTCGGCAGGCCGATCTTTTTCAGCAGCGCCCCGGCATAGACCGCCGCAGCCACGCCGCCCTTCATATCGCTGGTGCCCCGCCCGTACAACACGCCGTTCTTGACGATCGGCTTGAATGGGTCGGTCTTCCACGCGTTGCGATCGCCCACATCCACCGTGTCAATGTGCCCATCAATAGCAATATGCACCGGACCCTTCCCCATCCGCCCGATAACATTGCCCATCTTGTCCACTCGAACGCGATCGTAGCCGAGCGCCTTCATCTCGGCTTCAATACGCTTGGCCACCGGCCCCTCTTCACTGCTCAAGGACTTGATCGAAATGATGTCCTTCATAAACTGCAGGAGCTTGGGCTCCAGCGCGCGCGCTTCAGCTAGTATATTCATGATCATTACCTCAGCTCTTTCAACACTCCCGTCGCCTCATTGAATGCGTGGATTTGCCGATCCCACTCCGCAACCCGCGCGGAGGAGAAAATGTCCTGCCAGAACGATTCGTCCCACAACTGACGAAGCTCGTCCGAGGTCTTGCCCTGCTGCTCAATCCAGGTGAAGTATTTGAATTGGTGCAGCGCCTTGCGATCCGCATAGCCCAACTCGCGAAAGTGAGCGATCGTGTTGCCGTCGAGATAGCGCGACTTGACCGCATCCGCATGGCGCGCGCTGAAGGCACCGTGCTCCGCCCTCATTTCCGCAAGGCGCGACCCATACATCTCCATCGAGTCGGTCATGGGGAAGAACAGCACATCGTCCGACGACATGTCGTAATAGGCCGCCGTCTTCATGGCGGCAATCAGGTTGCAAATGGAAGAAATGCCCGCCATGTTCAGCGCCTCAATCGTCTCTTCCGAAACACCGCACGCCGCGAGACGCTTCTTCCCGTTCGGCTCATTGAAGAGACGCATCACCTGCATAACGGCTTCGTCGTCAATCGCCGCCACAGCGTCTGTGTTGCGCACGTTGTGCACCCAGGGAATGTGCTTGTCGCCAATGCCCTCGATCCGGTGCGCGCCAAAGCCGAACTGATACAACGTCGGACACTGCAACGCCTCGGCCGCCACAACGCGCACGTGCGAATGCTTCGCCCTCAGATAATCGCCGGCCGCAATCGTGCCCGCCGAGCCCGTCGCGCTGATGAAACCCGCCAGTCGCGAGGCAGGCGTGCGAATGTGCTTTTCGTAGATTTCGTCCATGCACGAACCGGTGACGTGGTAGTGCCAGATCGAATTTCCAAACTCTTCAAACTGATTGAAAATCACAATCCCATCGCCGCGCGTGCGCCTCAACTCCCAGCACTTATCGTAGATCTCCTTCACATTCGATTCCGTGCCCGGTGTCGCGATGATCTCGTCTGTCCCGATCTCGCGCAGCCAATCAAAGCGCTCGCGACTCATCCCCTCCGGCAGAATCGCAATGGCGGGACACCCCAACAGCGCGCAGTCATACGCGCCGCCGCGGCAGTAATTGCCCGTGGACGGCCACACCGCCTTCTGCTGCGTCGGGTCGAATTGGCCCGACACCAACCGAGGAACGAGGCATCCATACGCCGCGCCCACCTTGTGCGCACCGGTCGGGAACCACTTCCCCGCAAGCCCGATGATGCGCGCGCTGACTCCCGTCAACGCCGATGGAAACTCAAGCCAGGTCCCATCGCCAAATCCGCCGCCGTGCCGCTTCGGCTCGTTCTTCCACGTGATGCGAAAGAGATTGAGCGGATTCACATCCCACAACCCCAACGAGGCGAGCTTGCGCTTGATCAGGGGCGGGATGCTGGCCGGATTTTTCTGCTGCTCAATCGTCGGCAGAATGACCTTTCTTTCGCGCGCTCGCGCGATGGCCCGCTGCAATACTTCCGCTTCCCTCGTTCTCGCCTTTTTCATCGTGAACACCCATTTGATGGTTGCGTTAAGGGTCGTCAGGAACGGAGGCGGAGGCAACGCATTAACCGCGCGGGAAGCCCTGATTAGGCTATCGGACATTCCCCGATGGGCCCGCACAACATTGCGTTCGCCAGGCCCGCACAATTCGCCTACCCTTGCGGCATGGACATTGTGCTGGAATATGTGGCGATGCTGAAAATCAACGGTCCGGCCACGGGCTCGACGATTCAAGTCGCCGAAGGAACCTCGCTCGCAGACTTGCTGGAACAGCTCGGCGTCCCCGAGCGGCACCGCGGCGTGATTTCGCCATTCGTCAACAACGCCTCGGCTTCGCGCAGCTATACCCTGCGCGAAGGCGATCGCGTATTTCTCTCCATGCCTATCGGCGGCGGATAGCGCGCCTAGATCCGACCCTGCTCTTTCATCGCGCGCCAGACGCGCTCCGGCGTGAAGGGCGATGACCGCATGCGAACCCCAACCGCGTTGTAGATCGCATTGGCAATGCTGGGCATCGGGCCGTTGATGCAAATCTCCGAAACGCTCTTGGCGCCGTATGGGCCCGTCTTCTCATAGCTCGGCACCAAGATCGTCTTGATCTCCGGCTTATCGCGCATGGTCATGATCTTATAGTGCAGGAACGACGAATTCAGCATGCGCCCCTTCGGACTGAAGCGATATTCCTCTGTCAGCGCATAGCTGATTCCATTGAGCACGCCGCCCTCCGTCTGCCCTTCCGAGAGCTTCGGATTGATCGCTGTCCCGCAATCCACAGCGGCGACGTAGCGCAACACGCTCACCTTCCCCGTCTGCGTGTCCACCTCGACCTCTGCAAAGTGCGCAGAGAAGGGCGATGGCGATTTGTGCGAAATCGCGGATGAAATCGCGCCGATCTGGAACTGATCCGTTCCATAGAGCGCGCGCAGCGCGATCTCGGAGAAGGTCACCGACCTTCCTCCGGGACCGTGGGCCTTGTTGTCGGAGAGGGATATATCCTTTGCGCTGCACTCCATCATGGCCGCGGCCACGTCCTTCATTTGTTTGACCACTTTCTCGGCCGTGTTCTTCACCGCCATGCCGGTCAGGTAGGTGGTGCTGGATGCGTATGCGCCGACGTCAAACGGCGTCATGTCCGTGTCGGACGAATAGACGATCAATTTGTCCAGGTCGCAGCCGAGCGTCTCCGCTGCAATCTGAGCCAACACGGTGTCACTTCCCGTGCCGATGTCCGTCGCGCCCATGAGCATGTTGAACGATCCGTCGTCGTTGATCTTCAGCGACACCGCACCCATATCAATTTCCGGGATGCTCGATCCCTGCATCAGCGCCGCCATGCCAATCCCCCGGCGGAAGCGCCCCGTCTTGTCTTGCCAGCGGCCACGTCTCTTCCACCCGATTTCTTTCGCACCGAGTTTCATGCACCTTTCCAGCTCGCAGCTTCCGACCGATTGCTCGACCCCGGCCTTGCCCTCGCCCAACGCGCGAAAGACCGGAGAGGTTTCGCCGGAGCGCACGGTGTTGATTCTCCGGAACTCCAGCGAGTCCATCCCGAGCTGCTCGGCCAATTCGTCCATGTGGCAATCGATCGCGAAGCTCGATTGCGTCGCTCCATACCCGCGGTAGGCGCCGCCCACCGGCAGATTGGTATAAACCGATTCACCGACAAAATGGATGATGTCGCTGCGGTAGAGCGGCAGAATCTTGCTTCCGCTGTTGCACACCACGGTCAGCGCATGCGCGCCATACGCGCCGCTATTGGAAATGCAATCCAACCCGATCGCGCGAATCTTCCCATCCTTGCCCGCGCCCACGCGCACCCGCATCTTCTCCGGATGCCGCGTGCGGCTGGAGACAAACTCCTCCTCGCGCGTGTATTTCCAATACACGGCGCGGCCCGTTCGCAGCGCAAACAGCGCAACGACCGATTCGAGCAGGACTTCCTGTTTCGCGCCGAACCCACCTCCGATGCGGGGCTTGATCACACGAATTCGACGGACCGGAATCTGCAGCACCTGCGCAACGATCCGCCGCACGTGAAACGGCACCTGTGTGCTGGTCGTTATCACGATGCGTCCATCTACGGCGATTTGCGCCATCGCCACGTGAGGCTCGATCGGGCAATGCTGCGCATAGTCCGTGTAGTATTCGCGATCCAGCACAACATCCGATGCCTTCAGCCCCGCTTCGAGATCGCCCACGTCCATCGCGACGCGCGCGGCGAGATTGCGCTCCGGCTCATAGGGCACCGGAATCGCGGCGTGAGCATCCGGCTCATCGTGAATGATGGGAGCGCCAGGCTTCATCGCATCCTCTATGGACATCACGGCCGGAAGCTCCTCATACACCACCTTGATGGCTTTCAGCGCCGCCGCCGCCTGCTCTGCCGTCTCCGCGGCCACAGCGGCAACGCGATCGCCCACATGCCGCACTTTGTTATCAAACATGACCGAGTCGTAGGGCGAGGGCTCAGGAAAACCCTGCCCCGCCGTTGTGTGCAAAACGCGCGGAACATTTCCGTGGTGCAACACCGCGTGCACGCCCGGCATCTTCTCCGCAGCCGAGGCATCGAGGGAAACAATCCGCGCGTGCGCATGCGGGCTCCACAGCATTTTGACCACGAGCGCATCCGCGGGTTTGAGGTCCCCCACAAACATCGGCTTGCCGGTGATCAGCGACAGCGAGTCAATTTTGCGGACCGATTTATTGACGACGTTGAAGTTCTTTTTCATGACGCAGCTCCCGAGGAAACCTTCCTCAACGCGGATTGGATCTTCTCATAACCCGTGCACCGACAGAGATGGCCATCGAGATGAATCGCCAACTCCTCATCCGTGGGAGACGGGTTCTTGTCGAACACCGCCTTGGCCGACATGATCAACCCGCCCATGCAGAATCCGCACTGTACGGCCCCCTCCTCCACCAGTGCGCTCTGAATGGGGTGCGGATTGTCGAGCGAGCCAATGAACTCCACCGTTTCAACACATCCGCCATCCACCTGTGCCGCATACATCAAACACGACTTGACCGCGCGCCCGTTCACGTTGACGACACAGGAGCCGCAGGCCCCTTCGTTGCAACCCGTCTTGACGCTATACACACCGAGCCGACGCAGCGCCTCGGTGAGCTTTTCGTTGGGCGAGATGGTCAGTTCCTGTGGTTTGCCATTGAGTGTGAATGCGATGTTCATTTCCGGCCTCCTCCCGCTGCGCGAAACGCTTCTTCCAGGGCGTCGGGCACATGCGCCCGCGCTAGTTGCTGAACATATTCCTCGCTGAACGCATCGCTGCTTCTCCACCGCAACGCCGCGATCTGGCGCTCCATTGCGTCTGCGATCAATTCTGCGGAATAGACCTTTCCGACCACCGCCTCTTCGACCAGCTCCAAGCGAAGCGGAAGCGGAACGGCCGCGCCCAGCGCAATGCGCGCATCGCGGATGGTTTTCCCTTCGCGTTGCAGCCAGACCGCTGCCGTCAGTCGGCTGAAGGCCATGCTCACCAAGGTGTCCTTGCGATAGGCAAAGCCGCAGCCCGCGCCGACGTCCGGCACAAACACGCGAATCAGAATGTCGCCCGCCTTGAAATGCCGCGCGGGTTGTCCATCGAAGTAGATATCCGCGGGCAGTTGACGATCCTCCTCGCCTGCTATGGTGACCGTTGCATTCAGCGCCAATAGGGCAACCGGGAAATCATTCCACGGAAAGATCCGCGCGATATTCCCCCCGAGGGTCGTCATGTTGCGAACCGGCTGGCTGACAAACCGAAGCGCGACGCGATCCAGCACCCAACCCGGCGCGCGGTGGGCCTGCAGGTCTGCCACTCGCGCATTGGCGCCCACGATGAAACCTCCATCGGCGCGCTCAATCGTATCGAATCCAATTTTTGCAAGGTCCACACCAATCCGCTCCTCGTCGCCTTTGACAAACGAGTGCGAGGTGCAACCCGCCAGCGGCATGGCTGCCGCCCCCAACTCCCGCAGGAGATGGCGCGCCTCGGCCAGAGCGGCCGGGCGGTGATAAGCGATCAATTTCATGGCGAACCTCCTGCTTTCTTCAACATGCTGCTGGTCAATTCGTTCGCGCGATGAAAAAGCTCCCGCTCGTCCACACTCAGCAGCTCGCCCTTCGCCACGCGAATCACTCCGTTCACAATTGTGTAATCTGCGCGCGCTCCTGCGCCGCAGAAGAGAATGGCCGACGCCGGGTCCGTCATGGCCCCGGCATATTCAATTCGATCCAACCGAAACATCGCCACATCCGCCAGAGCGCCGGGCGCGATTCGCCCAATTTCGGGCCACGCAAGAATATCCGCCCCGCCGAGCGTCGCCATCTGCAACACGTGGTTCGGCGGCATGGAATCCACCGCCGTGCCGACCCGATGAACCAGCAGCGCCTGCTGCAATTCACGGCTGAGGCTGGAGCTGTCGTTGCTGGCCGATCCATCCACGCCCAATCCCACGGGAACGCCCGATTCCAACATGCGCGGGATCGGCGCGATACCGGAACCGAGCCGGAGATTGGAGGTCGGGCAGTGCGCAATGCCCGTCTTCGTCGCCGCCAACCTGCAAATCTCGCTCTCGTTGAAATAGATACCGTGCGCATACCACACATCCGCGCCCAACCACTCATTCTCCTCCATATAGTCGAGCGGGCGAACGCCGTGCACCTCGCGGCAATAGCGCTCCTCGTCCACCGTTTCGCACAGATGCGTGTGGCAGATCACTCCGTGCGCGCGCGCAAAGCGAATCGTCTCTCGCAGCAAGTCTGTCGTCACAGAAAACGGCGAACACGGCGCCAGCGCAATGCGGCACATCGAATCCGGCGCGCTGTTGTGGTATTTCGCGATCAGACGCTCGCAGTCGCGCACGATATCTTCATGGTGCTGAACCACATCATCCGGAGGAAGGCCGCCGTGCGATTTTCCGCGGCTCATGCTCCCGCGCGTGGGATAGAAGCGAATCCCCATCTCCCGGGCGGCCTCAATCTCCACATCCACCAACTCGCGCGTCACGCCGTGCGGAAATACATAAAAGTGGTCAGATGTGGTGGTGCAACCCGACAAAAGCAATTCTCCCACCCCCACCCGCGTGCTCACATCCACCGCCTCGGGCGTGATTCCGCGCCAGACTTCGTAGAGATAGAGGAGCCAATCGAACAACTTGGCATTCTGCACAGCCGGGATATTGCGGGTGAGCGTTTGATACAGATGGTGGTGCGTATTGACAAAACCCGGATAGACGACGTGGCAGCTCGCATCGATCACCGTCGTTTCTGAATCGGGCGTCGCGCGCAGCCCACTCGCGTGGATCGCCGCGATGCGGTTTCCCTCAATCCACACGTCCATTCCGTGCTTCGGTGGCGCGTTGCCCTCCATGCACACCAGGGTGTGGACATTCTTGAGAAGGATCCGGCTCATCGGATTCGCTCCCATAGCCGCCGCGCGCGCTCCACCGCTTGGCGTCGAAGCCCCACTTCGTCGAGATGCGGAATCTTCCCGCCTTCCAGCAACACGCGCCCGCGGCAGATGGTCGTGGTCACCGGAGCTTGAACCAGGCCAAAGAGAAGGTGCCCGTAGAAGTTGGTCGCGCGCATGGGCGTGAACGGCTGATAGTCGAATATTGCGATATCAGCCAACTGGCCCTCCATCAGTTGGCCGCGCTTCTCGGGGAAGACGCGGTCGCAGATGCGGCGATTGTTCGACAACAGCATCGCGCAGGCTTCGCCAAATGCGACTCGCGGATCGCGACGCGTCGCCCGCTGAACGAGATAGGCCGCTCGCGCTTGGCTGATCATCTGATTCGACATGCCATCCGTTCCGAGTCCGATCAGGATCCCCGTCCGCATGATTTCGAGCAGCGGCGTCGCGCTCAGTCCGTTGTTCGCGTTGGATTCCGGGTTTGTCGCCATCATGCTGTCCGAATCGGCCAGGATGTTGCGCCCGCGCTCATCGAGATGAATGCCGTGCGCAAAAAGCGACTTGCGCCCGACAATCCCCGCCTGCTGAAACCGGTCAATGGGCAGCGCACCAAACTGGCGCAAGGACTCTTCGGCATCGCACTCCGCTTCATCAATATGGACATGGAACCCAACTCCCAGCGCCTTGCCCTCCGCAGCACAGCGCTCCAACGTCGCTGGCCCCAGCGTCATGGAAGCGTGGAGGCCGAAGAGCGGCTGAATCTGCGTGTCGCCCTCGCGTCGGCACTTTTTCGCAAAGCGCACATTCTCTTCGATCCCTTCCCCCACTGCGTTGCGATCGGAGACCTCGTAACACAGCGACCCGTTGAGCCCCGCTTCGCGAAAGGCCCGTTCGAGGATGTCGAGACTGCCATCGGCGCAGGCCGGCGAAGCGTGATGGTCAATGATTGTGGTGCACCCAGCGCGAATCGCTTCGATGCAGGGAATGATGGAGGAGGAATAGACATCTTCCGCATCGAGCGCGCGGTCGAGCTTCCACCAGAGTCGCTCGAGGATCTCTTTGAAGTTTGCAGCGGGCACACCCGGCGCTGAAAAGCCGCGCGCCAGCGTCGAATAGAAATGATGGTGAACATTGATGAGGCCCGGCATCACAACGCCACCGCCCGCATCCACCACGCGCTCAACAGGAACATCCGGCACCGCGCCAACCGCCGCGATCTTGGATCCTTCTATCAAGAGAGACCCATTCTCGATGATCGTTCCCGCATCGTCCAAGGTGACGAGCGTCCCATTCTTGATCAGTAGACGGTTCATATCAGGCAGTCTCCCATAGCGGAATATACGGAACAGACTCGATCATGCCCAAAAGCAGCGCAGCCATCTCCAGGGCGGGCCGCAGCGACACGCGCTCTGCCGAAACGGCCTCCGCCGCCGCTACGACGGAGATCAAATCCCAGTGGCGCGACCATTCGGCCCGCACCATCGGAGAGGAATAGATCAGCGTTCCGTTCATCTCCAAACGGTGCGTGGTTCCCGCGATGCGCGCCTCAATGACGCAACCATCGTGTCGCTTCTGCAACAAAAAGGCGTTGTCCGACTCGCGCTGCCACTCATCGCGACGCGAATAGATTCGGGGCTTGTCTCGATAGGGCCGACCGGCCGATGGACAGAACGTGACACAGTTGCCGCATTCATTGCAGAGATCGGCGAATACCGCGACTTGATAGCGCTGCGAAATGGATATCTTTTCGCTGCCCGTCGCATGCCAAACGCCATCTGCAATCCGCCCTACCGGCAGCGCTCGCTCCAGGGGGGTGTGCTCATAGGTGAAAAGCGCGAGGTTGGGACACACGCCCACGCAATAGCTGCACAGCTTGTCGCAATCCAGGCAGCGCGCGGCCTCCTTCTTTGCGGTCTCCGTGTCGAGGGTGAACATCACTTCCTCGAAGTTGCGGCGCTGGGTGAGTTCGCGCTCCGTAGGCACGGCGGCATGCGCGCGCGTCGCGCGATGCTTCTGCAAGAGAGCCCGATCCACGCGCTCCTGCGCCGCCGCTTGACGAGTGCGGAGTGGCCCTTCGAAGTGTTCGCGAATGGCGCGCGCGATGCGTTTGCCATCGCCCAGCGCCTTCACGATGGTCGCCGGACCGCTCCCGATCGCGTCGCCACCGGCATACACGCCGGGCACGGCCGTCTCCAGCGTGGTGGGGTTCACGTCCACAAAGCGCTGCCGATTCAGCCGAACGCCCGCCTTTTCGAGCCATGCGAAATCGCCCGCCTGGCTGATCGCCACAATCAGCGTGTCGAGCGGAAGGGTCTCGACTTTTCCGGGAATGGGCTGCGGGCGGCGGCGCCCGCTCGCGTCGGGATCGCCCAGCTCCATCACCGAGCACACCAAGCCGGTCAGCGCTCCACCCTCCGATAAAACCCGCTCCGGCGCCAGCAGCTCATGGATCGGGATGTTCTCGTCCAGCAAGCCCTGCAATTCATCGCGCTGCGCCGGCATTTCCTTGCGCGTGCGCCGATAAATCACACACACCTCATCAGCGCCAAGTCGCCACGCCGTGCGCGCGCAATCCATCGCCACATCGCCGCCACCCACCACGCCCACGCGGCGGCCAATCTTCGGATGCCGTCCCTCTCGCGCCTCGCGCAGGAAGGAGAGGGAATCCCAAACGCCCGCAACGTCTTCTCCTTCCACGCCCAGCTTTCCGGCGCGCTGTGCTCCAATGGCAACAACAATGGCCCGGAAACCTTCGCGGCGCAGATCGTCCAGTTGAAAATCAACACCCGCGCGTTGACCATATCGAACGTTCACGCCGCGCTCGCGGAGGAAGGAGAGGTCGCGCGTGAGCGCGTTGTCGGAGGAGCGATAGCCGGGAATGGAGAGCGCGACCATTCCGCCTTCTCGATCGTGCGCATCGAAGAGGGTCACGCGATAGCCCGCGCGCGAAAGAAAATCTGCGGTGGCCAGTCCGCACGGACCCGCGCCGATGATGGCAACGGATTGCCCACGCTTCGGGCCCGTCACCCAGCTCGCGCGCGCCTGATCGAGAATGAAGCGCTTGATTTCGCGAATGGCGAGCGGCTCATCGAGATGCGTCCGCACACATCGCATCTGGCAGGGATGATGACAGGCGCGTCCCAACACGGACGGCATGGTGTTGTCGCGACCCACAATGAGAGCCGCTTCCTCAAACTGCCCGGCGGCAACGGCGCGCATATATTCAGGCACGCCCTGTTCAATGGGGCAGACTTCTGTGCAGGGCGCCTTGATGCAATCGAACAGGCCAAGCGGGCGCTGCGATTTGGTGTCGGCTCGGTCATAGGTGGCTTCGCGATAGAACGGCTGGGCGAGTGTCTCCGCCGCATAGCGCGTCACATTGCGCTGCGCGGCGGCGATTCGATCCTCTTCGCCTCCCTTCGCACGTACGAAGTCGTCGAGGTTCGATGCCCCTGCCGCTTGCATCGCCTCGCGAAGATGAGCGAGGTATTGCGGCAGGCGGCCGTATCCCCCCGAGCGGAGGACGTCGGAGCAGACAGTGACGGTCTTCATGCCGCACGCCATCAGCTCCGCGATGTTGAATGCATCGGCGCCGCCCGCAAACGAGATGTTCAGTTCGCCATCGAACACCTCCTGCAATCGCTGCACGGCGTGGATCGTCACGGCGTGAAGCGGGCGGCCGGACATATACATCTGTTTCTCGCGCCCATCGAACACAGCCCGGTGATTGATCACCTCCAAGGTGTTTGAGAGTTTGATGCCGAAAGACAGGCCCTGATTCGCAGCCACCGCGCGCAATTCGCGAATCAACGCCACCGCGCTATCGAAGGTGATGTCGTGCTCAAACGCTGCATCGGGAACCTCGATGTCTTCGAACCCCAGCTGATCGTTGAGAATGGAGCGCAGATGCTTCGGCCCCAACAGTGTGGGGTTGAGTTTCACATAGGTGTGCAGCTTTCGCTCTTCCAGCAAATAGCGACTAATAGCGCCAATCTCGCCCGGTGGGCACCCGTGCATGGTCGAAAGGGTGACATTGTCGGAAATCCGCTTCGGGACCTCGACATCGCCGAGGTCGGGGAAGATGGAGGTGAGCATCTCGCGTCCACGCGCAATCGGCGCCGATGCGTTCGCCATGGCGTCGAGGAAGCCCTGCACATTCGGCTTGAGGATGCCCTCCATGTTGTAGCCCACGCTCATGTTGAACACCGTTCCCGGCCCTCGCCCCTTGAATCCCAGCAGTCGGTGCAAATAGTGAATCAACATCCACGCGTTGACATATTCCTGGATGGATTCGTGAATGCGCAGCTCCTGCGACCACTCCACATTGTAGCCCGCATCTTCCATGTCTATGCAGGGTTTCGAGACCGTCAACTCGTCGAGGGTCTGAACCGTCTTCAGCTCAATGAAACGCGCACCGCACAGCCACGCCGCGAGAATGTTCTGCGTCATTTGGGTATGCGGACCGGCGGCAACGCCGATAGGCGTTCCGAGCGCCTGCTCGAAAACCGATGTGCGGAATGGATCCCCTTCGCTGGGAACGAAGAACAGGTCGCGTGAAATCCCATAGATCGAGTCGTTCGCGCGGAGCTCGTCGCGAATCCAGCGCGCCGTTCTATCCAGTTGCAGTGGAAACATTCTATCGCTCATGGCATTCCTCTTTCTGCCCCGCGCATTCGTCGCGAGCGTCCCTTCCGCAGTCTTCCCTCACGGCCGGCGGCGGCGCCGCGGTTGGCTGCGCCAAGCGCCGACTCCACAGCGCTGCGAGTCCGCCGCGCGCGGTCTCCCGGTATTCGCTCTGCAGGTCCAGCCCCGTGCGATACATCACCTCAATCACCTCATCGAAACTCACCAAGTGACGCCCATCGGTGAGTAGAGAGAACGAGGCGCACTCAAATGCGCGAAGACACGCGGCCATGTTTCGCTCAATGCAGGGAATCTGCACGTAGCCTTCCACCGGATCGCAGGTGAGGCCCAGGTGATGCTCCATCCCAATTTCCGCCGCATACTCGACTTGCCGGACACTGCCGCCGAGCAACTGCGAGCCCGCCGCCGATGCCATCGAGCAGGCGGAGCCAATCTCGCCCTGGCATCCCACTTCTGCGCCCGATACGGAGGCATTGGCTCGAATCACGGAACCGAACAGACCCGCCGTGGCGAGGGCGTGGAGCACATCTTCGCGCGGCATCTCCTTGACAGTTTCAAAGTAATAGAGAAGCGCAGACACCACGCCCGCCGCGCCGCACGAGGGCGCGGTGACAATGGTCCCCGCGCTGGCGTTCTCCTCCGCCACAGCCAGCGCAAAGGCGGAAAGCAGCGCGAGATCGCGCTGCGGTCGCTTCAGATTCTGCGCGCGCAGCCATGTCGTGCGGGCGCGGCGCTGGAGCTTCAACGAGCCGGGCAGCAGGGACTCGGTATTTTTCAGCCCGCGCTCCACACTGTCGCGCATCGCCATCCACACAACGTCCAGACGCCGCCAGAGATCCACTTCGTGCAGCTCCACAAACTGCCAGAAGTGTGCGTGTTCGCGCTCGCACCACGCCATGGCTTCGGTGATGTTCGCCGCGGGATAACAGACGATCGGCTCGGCGTTGATCGGCCCGCGCTCATCGCGAAGCGAGCCCCCACCGACGCTCATCACTCTCCACTCATCCACCGGATGTCCCGCGGAATCGAACGCGCGCCAAATCATCGTGTTGGGATGCGGCAAGGATTGTGTCTCCGCATCCCACACAATCTCGCACGCGATGGGATAGAGCGCGGCAATGAGGGTTCGATCCGTGAGGTGACCGCGCCCGGTCTCCGCCAAACTGCCCTGCAACACGACGGAGACGCGCGCGGGCCGCGCGCGTTGGCGATCGAGAAAAAGGCGGGCCGCGCGCTGGGGCCCGATGCTATGCGAACTCGACGGACCCGCGCCGATCTTGAACGTTTCGAATATGGACTCAACCTGCGCCATTATTCCTCAGCAGAAGCGTCTCATCCCGAGTCTAGTTCCGATGCGCGCCGTGCCCAGCAGAATGCCGCAGGGCAAGCCCTGATGATTTCATCAGGGTATCCCCGATTGAATCGCCGCACGCGGAGCGGGATACTCGCGCCACAGAAATGAAGCGCGTGTGACACGCGCGACACGCATGGACTCAACGCCATGCAGAAAGGCAGCACATGAGTACGCCAACTTCGATCCTCGCCTCCTTGCGCGAACGCCCCGCCTCGCTCTTCGGAAAAGACTTCCTGTTGACGTGGGACCATTCGCTCGATCAGCTCAAACTTGTGTTGGGTCTCGCCGAGACGCTGCGCCTGATGCACCAACAAGGCATCTCCGCGCGCGTCTTCAAATCCGGCCTCGCCGTCTCCAATTTCCGCGATAATTCCACGCGCACGCGATTCTCTTTCGCCTCTGCGTCGAACCTGTTGGGCCTGGCGGTGCAGGACCTCGACGAGGGCAAATCGCAAATCGCCCACGGCGAGACGGTCCGCGAAACGGCGACGATGATTTCATTCCTGACCGAGGTCATCGGCATTCGCGACGACATGTTCCTCGGCGCGGGACACACCTACATGCTCGAAGTGGCAGCAGCGCTGGACGAGAGCTTCGGCGATGGCGTGTTGGCGCAACGCCCCGGAATCGTGAATCTACAGTGCGACATAGACCACCCCACGCAGTCCATGGCCGATCTGCTCTGGCTCGAAAAGACGTTCGGATCGCTCGGCAATCTGCGCGGCAAGAAGATCGCGATGACCTGGGCCTATTCGCCAAGCTATGGGAAACCGCTCTCGGTGCCGCAAGGCATCATTGGGCTGATGAGCCGATTTGGCATGAAGGTGGCGCTCGCGCATCCCAAGGGCTACGACTTGATTCCCGAGGTCGTGCAGCGCGCCGAACGCCAGGCCCAAGAGTCCGGCGGCTCGTTCACGCACACGCATTCCATGGAAGAGGCATTTGAAGATGCCGACATTGTGTATCCGAAGTCATGGGCGTCCTATTCGGTGATGCAAAAGCGGACGACGCTGCTCCAACAGAATGATCGCGAAGGGCTGAAGGAATTGGAGAAAGCGTGTCTGGCCGAGAACGCGTCGCACACGAATTGGGAGTGCACCGCGTCGCAGATGAAGCGCACGAAAGGTGGCGACGCACTCTACATGCATTGCCTGCCTGCCGATATCACCGGCGTTTCCTGCAAACAAGGCGAAGTGGAGGCGGATGTCTTTGAGAAATATCGCATCCGCACCTACCACGAAGCGGGCCGCAAACCCTTCATCATCGCGGCGATGATTCTCGCGAATCGCGCGAAGGATCCCATCGGCGTGTTGGAAGGATTGCTCAAGAAGAACAAACCGCGTGTGGATATCTGATGAATGCGCAAGAACCGACAAAGCACTAGACTGGCGGTAATCGCGATCGGCGGCAATTCGCTCATCAGCGACAGCAGCCACATGTCGGTTCCGGATCAATATCGCGCGGCGGGCGAAACCAGCCGCCACATCTCGGCGCTCATTCGCGATGGCTACCGCGTCGTCGTCACGCACGGCAATGGCCCGCAAGTGGGCTTCATTCTGCTGCGTTCGGAAATGGCAAAGGATAAGCTGCACTCCGTTCCGCTCGAAAGTTGCGTGGCCGACACGCAGGGCGCGATCGGCTATCAAATTCAACAAACGCTGCGGAACGAAATGCGGCGGATGGGGATTCAGAAGGAAGCGGTCACCGTGGTGACGCAATCCGTGGTGAGCGCCAAAGATCCGGCATTCCAGAAGCCCACAAAACCGATCGGCCCATTCTATACCGAAGAACAGGCCCGCGCACACGAGGTGAAAGACGGATGGACCGTTCGGGAAGATGCCGGCCGCGGGTGGCGGCGCGTCGTGCCGTCTCCCGAGCCCATGGAGATCATTGAAGAGCCCATCATCAAAGCGCTGCTGGAGCAGGACATCATTGTCATCGCCGTCGGCGGCGGGGGAATCCCCGTGACGCGCGATCGCGCGGGGCGTCTTCGCGGTTGCGCAGCCGTGATTGACAAGGATGCCGCATCCAGCTTGCTTGCCGGGCACCTGAAAGCCGATCTCTTGATCATTTCCACCGCCGTAGATTGCGTGTACATCCGTTACGGGAAGCCGAACCAGGAGGCGCTTCGCGACATCACGCTGGCCGACGCGCTCCGCTATACGGCCGAAGGCCATTTTGCTGCCGGAAGCATGCTGCCCAAGATTCAAGCGGCCGTTCGCTATCTTCAAGCGGGCGGGAAAAGAGTCATCATCACGCAACCTCATTTGCTTGAGGAAGCCGTGGCAGGGAAAACAGGGACACACATCACGCCATGAAAACATCGCAACACCCGCAGAATCACCTCGCCGGTTTCCAATGCCTTCGCTGCGGGCATCAGGAGCCCAAGACCTTCACCGGAATGCTCTGCCCCACTTGCGAGGGCAATCTGGATGTCCTCTATGACTATGCGGCAATCAACCCGCGCAACTGGATGCGCGAGCGCGATGACATCTTTCGCTATTCCGCGCTTCTGCCCATTTCCGACCTCTCTCTCACCCCTGTCCAGCGCGTGGGACACACGCCGCTTTATCACGCTGTGCGCGCGGGCGCATCGCTCGGCTTGCGCAATCTCTATGTAAAGGATGACGGACTGAACCCAAGCGGATCTTTCAAGGATCGAGCGGGGGCGGTGGCCCTCGTCGTCGCGCGCGAGCGGAACGCGGGGAGTATTGCCGCCGCCACCACGGGCAACGCGGGCAGTTCCATGGCCGCATTGGCCGGAGGCGTGAACTTCCCCTGCGCCATCTTCGTCCCTGCGTCCGCGCCACCCGCCAAGTTGGCCCAAATCCTCGCCTTTGGAGTGAAGGTCATTGCCGTGCGCGGAACGTATGACCAGGCCTATGACCTGTGCGAAGAAGTGTGCGCGCAGCGCGGATGGTTCAACCGAAACACGGGCTATAATCCATTCACGCGCGAAGGGAAAAAGACGTGCTCATTCGAAATCTGGGAGCAACTCGGCGGCCAGGCGCCCGATCACCTTTTCGTCGGAACGGGCGATGGCAACATCATCAGCGGAATCTGGAAGGGATTCCGAGACCTCCTCGCATTGAAGCTCATCGAGAAAATGCCGCGCCTCTACGCCTCGCAATCGGAAAGAAGCGCCGCTGTGAGCCGTGCCGTTCGCGAAGCGCGCCGCATGGGAATCGCACCCGATTGGAAAGCTCTTGCGCTGCCAACGGTACAAGCAGATACCCTCGCCGATTCCATCGCAGTTGATTTTCCGAGCGACGGCCTGGCCGCCGTCCGCGCGGTCATCGAAACCGGCGGCGACGCCGTCACCGTTTCGGACCAAGAGATTCTCGATGCAATTCCCGATCTCGCGCGCTCCACCGGCGTCTTTGCCGAGCCAGCCGCCACCGCCTGCTGGGCCGCCATGAAACGACTCGCAGCCGCTGGCCGCTTTTCGCCCGATGACAAGGTCGTCTGCGTGGTCACGGGAAGTGGGCTCAAAGATATTGCGAGCGTTCGGCGAGCCGTCGGCGATCCAATCGCCGTGGATGCAACCATGGATGCCGTGCTGAAGATTCTTTCTTGAGCCCTGCGGCGCGCGCGGCCAGCAACGTACGCACGAAGGTGACTTTCGCGTCGCGAGCGAAGGGCATAATCTCTTCCCATTTTCTCTGTGCCCACAGGACGATTGGCTCAAAACCCCGCGAAATGCTGTCCTTCCGGGCAAAATGGACGCAGTGAAAAAAAGTTTTGAAAAGAGCTTGCAAAGCTGACTTCGCCGTATATTCTCCTATCCCGATTGAATAAGTAGGAATTATGGACAGACATTCATCCAGATTGTCGCGCGCACTCTTTTCGACGGGTGCTGGAGATATCCGCTCTTGCACCTGTATGGGGCCCGCAGCCGTTGGATGCACCGGATGACTCAACCCTAGAAAACGTCAAGCCGGTGCGGACATCCGCGAGCGGGCCAGCGCCAAGATTCACAAGCAACATTCACCCATCATCAGTTTATTCAGAAATAGCAGACAAATTAGGAAACCAGTCATGAAACACAGCAATACATTCAAGAAGCTCATCATCGGAAGCATCGTTCTCGCGGGCGCCGCTGGCGCGTATGCGGGCGCACCCTTCAACGGCATCGAGGGCTATGGCGGCGGTGCGCTCAACCCACTCGCTTGGACCTTGGGTCAGAACAAGGCAGAAGGCGATGATTCCATCTTCGGAAAGCCGCAAGTCGGCGCTTGGTACGTCAACCTCGGCGATGTGGATGTGGATTGGAGCTCGCTAGGCGCAGGTATCACCGTGGCCGATCGCTTGGAGCTTTCCTACAGCTACGAGTTGATTGCGAAATCGGGTGAGGACCTCAGCAAGAACAACATCGGCGCAAAATTGAACCTCCTGCCCGAGAACACCGGCGGATCGGCCGTTCCGGCCATTTCGATCGGCGCGGTCTACAAGACGATCTCCGAATCGGCCGAGGGGGTGGACGACAGCGATGCGGACTTCTACGTCGTCGCAACGAAGCTCATCACGCAATTGCCGCGGCCGGTCGTTTTGTCCGCGGGACTCCTTTCGACAGCAGCGCGCACGACGGGCGTCTTCGGCTTCGGTGACGACCGCGATGTTGTGGGCTTCGGCAACGTTGCCGTCCTGCCCTTCTCCAACATCGGAATCGGCGCGGAATACAAGCAGGGCGCCGATGTCGGCGACGGCTTCAAGAATGCAGACTACTGGAATGCACACCTAATCTGGTTCGCGAGCCCGAACCTCTCTGTGATTGGCGCCTACGTCAACGCGGGCGACCACAAGGATGCCTCGAAAGTCGGCTTGGGTGACGGCGCCGTGGTCAGTCTTCAGTACGCGTTCTAGCACATAAATAGCATCCTCGCAGTGGCATGCATCGGATCGGTCAAGTTGCTGACTCCGATGCGCCAGCGGGGCAACAAGAGCACGAGAAATTTTTCAGGAGAAAGTGAAATGAGTACGCAACGAATCGAAACCTTGGCCGTTCATGCCGGACAAAAGCCAGACCCTACCACCGGATCGCGGGCTGTGCCTCTCTACCAGACCTCTTCATATGTGTTTCAGAGCTCGCAGCACGCTGCGAACCTGTTCGCGCTGAAGGAGTTCGGGAACATATACACCCGCTTGATGAACCCGACGACGGATGTGTTTGAACAACGCATTGCCGCAATCGAGGGTGGCACGGCGGCGCTGGCGGTGGCCTCTGGCCAAACCGCCACGACGTATGCGATCATCGCCATCACACAAGTGGGCGATGAAATCGTGTCGGCCAACAATCTCTACGGCGGGACCTATCAGTTGTTCAACCACACCCTGCCAAAACTTGGTCGCACGGTGAAGTTCGTAGATTCGCGCGATCCCGAAGCGTTCCGCAAGGCGATCACTCCAAAGACGCGCGCGATCTATGCGGAAACCATCGGCAATCCCAAGCTGGACGTGCCGGATTTCTCGGCATTGGCCAAAGTCGCGCACGATGCGGGCATCCCCCTCGTTGTGGACAACACGGTCGGTGTCGGCCTGGTTCGCCCCATTGATTTCGGCGCGGATGTCGTTGTCGCCTCGGCCACGAAGTACATCAGCGGTCACGGCACCTCGATCGGCGGTGTGATTGTGGACTCCGGTCGCTTCAAGTGGAACAACGGCAAGTTTCCCGAATTCACAGAGCCGGATGCGAGCTATCATGGACTCGTCCACTGGGACGCGTTTGGCAACATCCCGGGCCTCGGGAATGTCGCTCTCGCGATCAAGATCCGCGTGACCCTCTTGCGCGACATCGGAGCGGCGCTGAGCCCGTTCAACGCGCGCGACTTCCTTCTCGGCTTGGAAACACTCCCGCTCCGACAGCGTCAGCATTCAGCCAATGCGCTCGAAATCGCGCGCTGGCTGAAGAAGCACCCGCTCGTGAGCTGGGTGAACTATCCGGGCTTGGAAGATAGCCCGAACCATGCGGTTGCCTCGAAATATCTCAAGGAGGGGTTTGGAGGCATTGTAGGATTCGGCATCAAGGGCGGTCTGAAAGCGGGGAGCAAATTCATTGATTCTGTGCAGCTCCTTTCGCACCTCGCCAACATCGGCGATGCAAAGACCTTGGTCATTCATCCGGCGTCCACCACGCACCAGCAGCTCAGCCCAGCCGAGCAGCAGGCGACGGGCGTCACCGAGGATTATATCCGTCTCTCCGTCGGCATTGAGAACGCCGAAGACATCAAGGCGGACATTGATCAGGCCCTTCGCAAGGCAACCGCGTAAGCGAGCGCCAGCGAATTAACCGCGCGGCGCCGGGCATCTCGCGATGTCCGGCGCCGCTCTCGTTTAAGAATCCACCCCTCTCGCCAAGTCAACGCCCGAGTTGCCGCTAATAGCGCGGCACGCTCGGATCCACTTCCGCTGACCACGCGAGCGTTCCGCCTTTGAGGTTCACAAGACGGCCGGCATATCCCGCGTCGCGCAGTTGGCCGATTGCTTTCGCACTGCGCCCGCCACTGCGGCAGAAAATCACTGCCTCGCGCGCAGGATTCAGTTCTCCCATCCGCCCCGCAAGCTGGCTGAGAGGAATCAAGCGACCTCCAGGAATCCGCGCGATGGCAAATTCGTTCGCCTCGCGCACGTCAATAAGCTGCAAGTCCGCCCCTGCATCCATTCGTCGCTTGAGCTCAAGGACGTCAATTTCCTGCACATCGGTCGGGATCGGCGCAAGGCCGCAGAAATTTTCATAATCAATCAACCCGGTGATGAGCGGCTTTTCGCCGCACGCGGGGCACCCGGGGTTCTTCTCCAACTTGAGCTCACGAAAGTTCATTCTCAGCGCGTCAAAGGCCAAAACGCGATTGATCATAGGCTCCCCGCAGCCGGCGATGAGTTTAATAACTTCGTTCGCCTGAATGGAACCGATAATCCCCGGCAACACACCCAACACGCCGCCCTCCGCGCACGAGGGAACGAGGCCGGGCGGAGGCGGCTCGGGATAGAGACAGCGATAGCAAGCCCCATGCAGAGCCCAAAAGACACTCACTTGCCCCTCAAAACGGAAAATCGAGCCGTACACATTCGGCTTGCCCAGCAGAACGCAGGCGTCATTGATCAGATAGCGCGTCGGGAAATTGTCCGTGCCGTCCGCGATCACGTCGTAATCGCGAAACAAATCGAGCGCATTCTGGCTGGTGAGCCGCATTTCATAGGTCGCGACCTCGATGTGAGGATTGATGTTGAGAATGCGGTCGCGCGCCGATTCGATCTTGCTGCGGCCGACATCGCGCGTGTCGTGAATCACCTGTCGCTGCAGGTTCGACGAATCCACGAGGTCGAAGTCCACAATCCCAATGTGCCCCACCCCGGCGGCGGCGAGATACATTCCCAACGGCGCACCCAGACCGCCCGCGCCAATGAGCAAGACCCGCGACTGCTTGAGGCGGCGTTGCCCCTCCAGTCCAATCTCCGGCAGAATGATGTGGCGGCTGTAGCGGGCGAGTTCCTCGCTCGAAAGATCGGGCAACGGGCTCTTCAAAGTAACGGCAAGATGGGCAACTGTCATTTTCTCTCCTCCCCGAGCGCTCCGCTCCGTCGGCGTCGCGCGCAGGGCGGCAACTATACACAACCCGCAAACAACGCTTCAAAATAATCCGAGAGCCCGCGAGAAAGAAGATTGCACAGAGGCCTGCTCGCGCGGCATGTTCGCCCTTCGCTGACAAACACCGGGAGATGATCGCGATGAGATATGGACGGATTTTTCTCGCTGCCGCATGGTTGCTCGGCTCGCAGACTCTGCGCGCCGATAGTGACGACACCCCCTCGCTCCGCCTGCAGGAACTGGAACAGCGAGTGCGCCAACTCGAAGCGCGCGACGCCTCTTCGCTCCACACCCTGTCGCCCGCGAGCGAAAGCCCGCGCCCAGCCGCAGGCCCCACGGGCTTCTCCTTATCTTCGGCCGATGGGCTCTTTCGGCTTCGCCTCGGTGGATACGCACACGCAGATGCGCGCTTTTTTGCAAACGACGACGCGAATCAATTCAACGACACCTTTTTGATTCGGCGCGTGCGCCTCATCCTCGAGGGGCAACTTGGCGAGCCCATCTCCTTCTTCTTCATGCCCGACTTCAGCGGCGGGTCCTCGCGCATCCAGGATGCATACGTCAATTTCGCGCTCTTCCCGCGCGTCAACTTGCGCGTTGGCCGCACGAAAGCGCCCGTGGGCCTGGAGCGCTCCCAATCGCTCTCCACAACGCTCTTCAGCGAGTCGGGCTTCACCACCCTGCTCACTCCGTCATACGACGAAGGACTCATGCTCTTCGGTTCGGCCAACACAGGGGCCTGGGAATATGCAATCGGAATCTTCAACGGCGCTCCGGACGGCGAGAGCGTTGAGACCGATAGCAACGACGGAAAAGATGTCGCCGCGCGGTTCGCCATTTCTCCCTTCAAAAATGGAGAGCACACCGCGCTGCGCGGTCTCCTGCTCGGCATCGGCGCGAGTTATGGAAAACAAGAGGGCTCTGCGAAAAACTCCGGTCTGCCCTCCTACAGCACGAGCGGCCAAAACAAGTTTTTCACCTACCGCACTTCGGAAAGCGGCGAACCGACTCCCCGCGCAGATGGCGACCACACGCGCATAGCGCCACATCTCTACTTCGCCGCGGGACCGATCGGCCTCTTGGCCGAATACATCCTCTCCCAGCAGGAAGTGAAGCTCGGCAACAAAGCCGCCACCTCGCTAAAGAACACCGCCTGGCAGACTTCCGCATCGTGGGTGCTGACCGGCGAGACGCCATCGCTCAAAGGAGTCACACCACTCAAACCTTTCAATGCGTCTCGCGCCCAGTGGGGCGCACTCGAACTCAAAGCGCGCGCGGGCAAGCTAACGATTGATGACGACACCTTTTCCGGCGGCTACGCGGATCCATCAAAATCGGCTTCGTCAGCCAACGCCATCGGCACAGGCTTGAACTGGTACCTATCGCGAAACGCAAAAATTGCCATGGATCTCGAGCAAACCGTGTTCGACGGTGGCGCACCCGACGGCGCCGACCGCCCAGATGAGCAGGTTGCGATAGCGCGAGTCCAAATCGCCTTCTAGCCGACTTAACTTTTCTTCATAAATCGCTCGACAACCACGCCAGCCAGACGTATATCTCTACTTTATCAATCGGATTATATGTGATTGATTCTGGAACGAGAAAGAAAGGTAAACCGTGAGCAACATCTACACCGACAATTCGCTGTCAATTGGCCGCACGCCGATTGTCAAAATTAACCGCATTACAAAGGGCGCCAAAGCCACCGTGCTGGCAAAAGTTGAAGGGCGCAACCCCTCCTATTCCGTAAAGTGCCGTATCGGCGCAGCCATGATCTGGGACGCTGAGCAACGCGGAGTCCTGAAGCCCGGCATGGAAATCATCGAAGCGACCAGTGGCAACACGGGCATCGCCCTCGCCTACGTCGCAGCCGCGCGCGGCTACAAGCTGACACTGACAATGCCCGAAACCATGAGCATTGAGCGCCGCCGCGTTGTCGCCGCTTTCGGCGCCAACCTCGTCTTGACCCCAGGCCCCGAAGGCACCATCGGCGCAGTTCGGCGCGCGGAAGAAATTGCCAGCTCGGATCCCTCTCGCTATTTCCAGCCGCAGCAATTCAAGAACCCGGCCAATCCGGCAATCCACGAAAAGACCACGGGCGCAGAAATCTGGGCCGACACAGATGGCGCAATTGACGTGCTGGTCTCCGGCGTGGGCACTGGCGGAACCATCACCGGCGTTTCGCGATACATCAAAAACACCAAGGGCAAAAAGATTCTCTCCGTAGCCGTTGAACCGGTCGAGAGTCCCGTCATCACCCAGCGATTGGCTGGTCAGCCAATCAAGCCGGGCCCTCACAAAATCCAGGGCATCGGCGCGGGCTTCATTCCCGATACGCTCGACCTGAGCATTGTGGACCGCGTGGAGCAGGTGAACAGCGACGATGCGCTCGAAGCTTCTCGTCGCCTCGCCGCCGAGGAAGGCCTCCTCAGCGGAATCTCCAGCGGCGCAGCGATTGCAGTGGCCAATCGCCTCGCCCACTTGGACGAGTTTGCGGGCAAAGTGATTGTCGCGATCCTCCCAGACGCGGGCGAACGCTATCTGTCCACAGCTCTTTTCCAGGGAATTGGAGTATAAGATTGACGAACAGCGCGATGGCGAATAACGAAGGGGCATGTTCCTCTTTCGAAGTTCGCCATCCGCCGTTCTGATTCCGCCATGATTTCCAACCGATGTCATTATGCGCTGCGCGCCATGCTGGAACTCGCACTCCGCGAGGGAGCCGGGCCCGTAACCATCGCCGACATCGCCACGGCTCAGAAAATCCCCGCGCGATTTCTGGAAGCCATCATGCGCCAACTCAAGCAAGCGGGTTTAGCCGACTCCATGCGCGGGAAAGAAGGCGGCTACTTTCTGGCGCGCCCCGCTACAAAAATTCACATTGGCGATGTTCTCGCCTTATTCGAAGGTCCCCTGTTCACCGATGTGGAGCAGCGAGGGCCCCACGCCATTGTAGACACACAGCAAGACGTCTTCACTCACGTCTGGCGCGATGCCGAAGCCGCGCTGAAGACACTCTTCTCCAAGTCCACGTTCGCGCGTATCGCAGAGCAAGAGCGCAAACATCGCTACTCGACCTCTCCCGATTACTCGATCTGATCGCAATCCGACTCCCCGCCGGCTTCCAATCCAGAGGCAGCTCGGCGAGTTTCGCCTATTCGGCGAGGTGACCACATCATTCGATCTGTGGCAATTTCAGCGCTACGGAACAATCAACGTGGACGCCAGCACTTAGGCCGCGCAGGGTCAACCCCTGAATATCGGTTCCGCTGAAAAACCCTGCCGGTGGGCGTCTTCCCTGCTGCACACGAAACAAAAGAGATGGAATCGTCAATATTCTCAATGATTTGGTAGTGTCCAAAAAGTTCTGCAAAATGAAGAGGGTCATGGTAGTTCCTTCGGTTAGAGAGACCAGAAAGGAACAGGAGAACCAGGACCCGAAAGAAGAGTATGCTGAACGTGGAAGAGATCAAAGCCGCATTGACCAGCCAGGAGGATTTTCTGCGGCCGTTGGTGCAGAAGGTGGTGCAGGACGTGTTGGAAGCGGAGATGGCCGAAGCACTTGGGGCGGATAAGGGAGAACGGACCGAGAGCCGGCAAGGGTACCGGAGCGGTTACTATCGGCGAAACTTGATCACGCGGGTGGGCAAGATCGAGCTGCGGGTACCCCAGGACCGTTCGGGCCGATTTTCGACGGAGGTCTTTGCGCGGTACCAGCGGAGTGAGAAGGCGTTGGTGACAACGCTGGCGGAGATGTACGTCCAGGGGGTCTCGACGCGGAAGGTCAAGACGATCACCGAGGAACTGTGCGGGCACGCGTTCAGCGCAAGCACAATCAGCGAGCTGAATAAGAACCTGGATGAACAGTTGATAGCGTTCAGTCACCGTCGACTGGATCAGGAATACGCGTATCTGATCGTGGATGCGCGCTATGAGCGCGTGCGAGAGGCCGGGCATGTGCAGCCCCGAGCCGTACTGATTGGGCTGGGGATCAGCTGGGATGGGCGCCGGGAAGTCTTGGGGGTAGAACTGGCAAACCGGGAAACGGAAACAAGTTGGAAAGGTTTTCTGCACGGGCTGAAGGAGCGCGGGTTGCGCGGAGTAGAGTTCGTGGTGAGCGACGATCATGCGGGCCTGAGAAAGGCGATCCGGGAGGTGTTCACGGAGGCGGCCTGGCAGCGTTGCTACGTGCACTTTCTGAGGAACGCGCTCGATTACCTGCCGCGCAAAGGGGATGACGACTGCCTGACGGAGCTGAGGTGGTTGTACGATCGGCGTGATCTGGAAGAGGCGCGGAGAGATCTGGCCGGGTGGCTAAAGAAGTGGTCGGGAAAGTACGCGAAGCTATGCGACTGGGTGGAAGAGAACATCGAGGAAACGTTCACGTTCTACCGGTTGCCGAGGGCGCATCACAAACACCTGAAGAGCACGAATCTGTTGGAGCGACTCAACCAGGAGATCAAGCGACGAACCTTGGTAGTCAGGATCTTTCCAAACGCGGAGAGCGCGTTGCGGTTGATCCGGGCGCTGGCGGTGGAGATTCACGAGGACTGGATCGAACAGCACCGGTACCTGAACATGGAACTGCTACGCGAACAAAGGAAACAGCAACAGCGGAAAGATGCCGCCTAGTCGAAACGGAGTTACCCACAGCCCCCGCTCCGGCCGATGGAGCCTCCGCGGTGGCCATGGATAACTCCTTGAAGGAACGAGCCATGACCTTTTTGCAGAACTTGACGGACACAACTCGGAGGCGGGGCAGGAAGTTCATCATTGGGCAATCCCTCAAGGGCGATGGGGGAAGAATGTTCCTGACGCCATCAAGAACCAACCTTGGAATCTCATGCCGATGGAGAGTCTTGAGTTACACGATGCCTTGCACGGTGCTGGTGAACTCGGCGAATTCGGCCGGTTCATGTACGGCTCGCCCGACTGGTTCAAGGCACTGTTGATCTCGGAATACGGACGTGTTGGCAATGAACTTTGAGACCAGGGGCAAGATGACTGCAAATGAACTTACTTTTCCGGTTGTCTGCTTCCATCGTCATCTTCTGAGGGTCAGAAATGACTGGGACGCCCTTGTCACAACAACGACGGCGGGCGTCAAGAACGGCATGTTCGACAACATGCTTGTGGTCGACTCGAATGGAAAGGCCATCCGCGTCAAGTCGGCGCGAAAACTCCACGGCGTCGGGCTCTTTTGGGGCTTCAACCCTATGGTTGACCGACGAATCAAAGTTGAACTTGTCTACGATGGCGACTTGTTTCCGATGACCGTTGACGAAGTGCGGAATCTCGTTCTCGGCTCGTTCAAGAACCGCCACGGTTGGCAGACGCGAGGCGATTTTGACGAGTTGAAGACCGTTGTTGAGAAGGCCCCTACGGTTGCCGAGATTATTCGCTTGGTTACATCCTGATCCCCTCGCTACGCGCTGGCGGATGGCGGGGAGCGGTGTGGCGACGGCAATTCGTCGCATCAAGAAACGAGCGGTCCATGACCGAGTGCTCAGAACTACATTGCGCGAAGCGGAGGCAATGATGACGCATGTCCAAGACTTGACCCCAATACCCGACCTCTAACCGAAGGAACTACCATGACCCTCTTCATTTTGCTGAACTTTTGTGGACAGTACCAACCCCCGCACCCTCGCGTTTGGCGCGATACAGAAACCGCGCTGAATACCCTCTTCGCCAAATCCACCTTTGCCTGCCTGGCCGAACAAGAGCGTTAACACCGCTATTCGGCCTCTCCCGATTACTCGATCTGATGCCGTCGCGGCTGTGCGGATCGTTTGCCCGATCAAATTATTCTCCCCCGCACAGGCTCGATGTGCTCTACTCCGCGGATTCTTAAGAAGGAACCCGTATGAAGTTATACCGACTCTTGACCGCTGGCCTCTTGATGATGCCCGAATTCGCAATGGCCGACTTCCTCACGGCTGGTCGTCCCGTGAATCCAGACAAGTCATTCAGCCTCCGCGCGACGGTCGGCAAAGTGAGCGATATCAGCGGCGGTGTGACCGAAACCACGCGGCGCCTGTTTGAACTCGAGGGTCGCGATCCCTCCACGTTCGATCCCGAAAGCTACACCTTCGAAGAGCTCGGCATTGAAGACAGCGACATGACCTTCGGCCTCGCGATGGAGAAGAATTGGAAATACTTCACCTTTCGCGCAGACCTTTCCTACATGCGCGCCAGCGCCAGCGGAGTCCCGCCACGCGACTTCTTTATCGGCGTCAGCGATATAGAATTCGAAGGCAAGTCTTATGAATATATGAAACTCGAAGACGGCATTCCTTACGATGCTTCGATTGATGCCGCCCTATTCGACTTTCGCCTCGAATACACCCCCTTCACCCTCGCAGAGGAATACACGATTTCGTTCACACCCATCGTTCATCTCGGCCTGTTCGGACTCGCCGGCACATTCGAAGTGGACCAAGGCGAACCCCAACGCATCCAGATCTATGAGAACCCTCCACGCGAGTATGTCGTCGGAGGTCATGGCGAAGGCACGGTGGGCGGCGTCATTCCGGAAATCGGGATCGGCGGTGAATTCCGCTTCTGGTTCGGTGAGAACAATTATGGCGCGCGCGAACTCGCGGTGCAGGGCAGCTACGGCTTCCTCAAATATAAGGGCTCCTCAGACGCGCTCGGAATCAGCTCGCGAAACGAGAAGGATCTCGATATTGATTGCGACAAGATCGAGTTTCGCGCGACGTATTTTCTGCCCATCAGCACAGCGTCCGACTTTCTAATCGGCGCGGAATACAAGGCCATCTCAACCGATGCTTCGAGCAAATCGAAGGCGGCGAATCTCGAAGAGGCCCAGAAAAATCGTGAAAAGTGGGATAAGGACATCACCTTCGACCTCACGATCGTCAACATCTTCGCAGGCTTGCGCTTCTAGCGCTTCCCACCGAACAGAACGCGGCATCAAAGCGCGCGCGCGATGATGCCGTGGAGATAAGCGCCCTCGGGAAATGCGAGTAGCACCGGGTGATCCGGCGGCTGCCCGATCGTCTCGAGGATTTGCACATCGCGACTCGCATCGGTCGCCGCCCAGCTCAAGGTCGTGCGCAATTCATCCATGCCGACCCAGCCGGAGCAGGAAAATGTCGCAAGGATCCCATCGGGGCGCAGGAGCTTCAACGCGAGCAGGTTGATGTCTTTATACGCGCGCAGCCCCTTCTCTCGCTGCCCGGCGTTGGAGACAAAACGCGGGGGATCCAGAATAATCATGTCAAACGAGCGCCGTTCATCGCGAAACCGACGCAGCGCAACGGGCACATCCGCATTTCGATACTCAACCGGAACCGTCAATCCGTTCCGCGCGTGGTGAGCGCGCGCACGAACCAGCGCTGGTTCCGACGAATCGAGTCCGAGGATGGCGCGCGCGCCCGCAGCTGCCGCGTGCATCTCGAAGGCGCCCGAATAGCAATAGGCGCTCAACACATCGCGGCCGGCGGCATACGCCGCCACGCGGCGACGAGCTTCGCGTTGGTCGAGATAGAAACCCGTCTTCTGGCCGCCCGCCAAATCCACGTCATAGACAAAGCCCGACTCGCAAATCGAAATGGTTTCCGGCGCGTTGCGGCTCTCGTCAGACACCGCCTCTTCGCTCAACCCCTCTCGCTCGTGCGCATCGGCTTCCACACGAAACAGGATTTGGCGCAGCCCCGTGCGCGCGGCGAGGTGCTCTCGCACGAAACGAAGCCACGGCAACCATGCGGCCGCGCCCACGCGCACGGCCAGCGCGTTTGCATAGCGGTCCACAATCAAGCCCGACAATCCATCGGCCTCCGAAAAAACGAGGCGATATGCGTTTGTATCGCCATCCAACCCCACGGGGCCAAACAGTTGTTCGCGCAGCGCAAGCGCTGCGTCCAAGCGATCTGCGATCAGCTCTTCATCCACCGCCTCGCTCTCGCGGCGCGTGAGGAGGCGGACCGCGAGGTTCGATTGTGCATTCGCGAATCCGCGCCCGAGCCACTCGCCCTCGGATGACAACACCACCGCCACACCCGGTTGCTTCATCGCTCCTTCCCACTTTGCGATGGCGCCGGAAAAAATCCACGGGTGGCCAAGGCGAATGGGTCTATCGCGATCCTTCTTGAGGTGAACGATGATGTCGGGGGCTGGCATGCCGCCAGCATGCATTCAACCCCACTGGCATACCAGTAGAAACTGGCGCGCGCAAAGACGAACACTTGTCGAATCGCATCCCTTGTGGCCAACTGGGCAGCGCTATGTCTGAACGCTTGCCCATTTATGAAATAGAACCGTCCTTCGTCGCTGCCTACTCGCGCAATCGGAGACTCGTTGTGCAAGCGCCCACCGGCTCCGGCAAGTCCACGCAGGTGCCCCAGATGCTGCTCGATCACGGCCTTCTCGGCGAGGGGCAGGTGGTGATTCTCCAGCCCCGCCGAATCGCCGCGCGCATGCTCGCCGCGCGAGTGGCCCAGGAGCGCAGCGCCAAACTGGGGCAAGAGGTCGGCTATCAAATCCGCTTTGAGGATGTCACCTCACCCGCCACGCGAATCCGCTACGTCACGGAAGGTATACTCCTCCGCCAAATGCTCTCCGATCCGGAACTGCGCGGCGTCTCTTGCATCATCTTCGACGAATTCCACGAGCGCCACCTCTACGGCGACATCACGCTCGCCCGCGCGCGCGAATTGCAAAGAACGCGCCGCCCCGATCTCGCCCTCGTCGTCATGTCGGCCACACTCGACATCGGACGAGTCGAAGACTATCTCGCGCCGTGCGATGTCCTCGAATCCCGCGGCCGCACCTTCCCCGTGGACATTCGCTATCGCGGCACGCCGCCTGCGCGCGATCCGCGCGATGACGTTCCGATGTGGGAGCAAGCTGCCGAAGCCTTCGCCGACGCCGTTCGCCAGGGCGCGGAGGGCGACGCGCTGATTTTCATGCCCGGCGCCTACGAAATCAGCCGCACCATCATCGCGCTCCAAAACACACCGGAGGCCGCGTCGTGCCCTGTTCTCCCTCTGCACGGCGACCTGCCTCCCGAGCAGCAAGACCAAGCCGTCGCGCGCTACAGCCGCCGCAAGATCATCGTCGCAACCAACGTCGCGGAAACCTCGCTCACCATTGACGGAGTCCGGATCGTCATTGACTCCGGCTTCGCGCGGATTCCTCGCTTCGACCCGCATCGCGGCATCAACACGCTCCTCATTGAGCGGATCAGCCGCGCATCAGCCGACCAGCGCGCCGGGCGCGCGGGCCGAACCGCGCCCGGGCGCTGCATTCGACTCTGGAGCGAAATCGAACACCGCGCGCGCCCGGCGCAAGAGCTGCCGGAAGTGCGCCGACTCGACCTCGCTGAGATTGCGCTCACACTCAAGGCGGCGGACTATCCCGACGTCGCCGCGTTCCCGTGGCTGGAGCGTCCCGAAGACAAATCGCTGGAGCGCGCGGAGACACTCTTGCGCGATCTGGGCGCAGCAGATGAGCACACCGGCGAGATCACCGAACTCGGCCGCCGCATGTTGGCATTCCCCGTTCACCCGCGCTACGCCCGCATGCTCCTGGCTGCGGGTCAATTCGGCGGCGTCCGTCAAGTCGCCCTTATCGCTGCGCTCACTCAGGGGCGCGATATTCTCCTGCGCCGGACCGACCGCGATTCCGCGTCGCGCCGCGACGACCTGCTGGGCGATCAAGCGGCATCCGACTTTTTTATCCTCATGCGCGCATGGTCGTTTGCCGACAAGAATCACTATGCGCTCGAGGCCTGCCGTCGCATTGGCATTCACGCGCAGGCCGCGCGCCAGGTGCGCCCATTGTTTCAGTATTTTCTGCGGCTCGCCGAGCAACAAGGCCTCCGCGTCGCCGCGCCCGTCGCCGATGATGAAGTCATCCAGAAATGCATCCTCACCGGATTTGCCGATCAACTCGCGCGCCGCCTCGACGGCGGCACCTCGCGCTGCCAGTTGGTCCACAACCGGCGCGGCAATCTCTCGCGCTCAAGCGCCGTACAGCACAGCAAGCTCATCGTCGCTGCGGAAGTGGCCGAAATCGAAGGGCGCGAGGTGGATGTCCAACTTTCCCTCGCCACAGCTGTTGAAGCGAAGTGGCTGCGCGAGCTGTTCCCCTCCGGATTTCGCGAAGAATCGGTCGCCGTCTGGGACGACACCGCGCGCCGCGTCTATGCCGAGCGCCGCCTCGTCTTCCGCGATCTCATTCTGGAAACATCGCGCTCGGATCAGCCGCCCGCCGATGCCGCCGCCGAGTTGCTCGCCGAGCGCGTCCTCCGCGGCGAGCTGACGCTCAAGCAGTGGGACGAAGCTGTCGAGCAATGGCTCCTCCGCGCCAACTCACTCGCCGCCTGGTGCCCCGAACTGAATCTCCCCATCGCCACGGCAGAAGATCGCAAGTTGATGATCGCCAACATCTGCCACGGCGCCGTGAGTTATAAAGACATCAAAGAGCGCGACGTGTGGCCCTTTGTCCACGACTGGCTCAATCCCGCCCAACGCGCACTCCTCGCCAAGCACGCGCCTGAGCGAATTGCCCTGCCCAACGGCCGTTCGGCAAAAATCATCTACTCCGGCGAGGCCCCGCCCCACTTCGGCGCCACCATTCAGAATCTCTACGGCATGAACGAAACGCCCCGCATCGCCATGGGCCGCGTTCCGCTCACCGTGCACATCCTCGCGCCCAGCCAGCGCCCCGTCCAAATCACGCAAGACCTCGCCGGTTTCTGGCGCGATCAGTACCCGCGCGTGAAACAAGAGCTGCAGCGGAAATATCCGAAGCACGAATGGCGCTGATCACTCCGCTTTCGGAACAAACACCAACGACGCACTATTGATGCAATAGCGAAGCCCTGTCGGAGGCGGCCCGTCATCAAAAATATGACCCAGATGGCCCCCGCACCGTGCGCAGTGCACCTCCGTGCGAACCATTCCGTAACTCCGATCCACCGTCGCGCCCGTGTTATTCTTGTGAATCGGCTCGTAAAAACTCGGCCATCCCGTTCCGCTCTCAAACTTCGTACCCACAACGAACAAATCCGTGCCACACCCCGCGCATTGATAAACGCCAACCCCCGACGGCTTCTCGCAGTGCTCACCCGTGAACGGGCGCTCGGTATTGTGATGCCGCAGCACCGCATACTGCATTGGCGTCAACCGCTGCTTCCACTCCGCATCGGACAGCGATACGCGCTCCACCTGAATCAGCTTCCCCTCCGCCACGGAATAGATCTCGACTGTGCCCGGCTCGGTCATCGGTTCCTCTCCCGTCGCCCCGCGACCCAGCCACCAAGCCGAAGCCGCAGCAGCGACCAAAACAATGGGTATCCACGTTCGCATATCCAACCCCTCGCGCCAATCGCGCCAATCGCGCCACCCGCGCACTCCTCGCGCGGCTTTCAATAAGTCGTTCAACACACCCCAAACCTTACACACGCCCCCACGCGACCGATTTCCAAGTGTTGGAAGCCAATTGGGCGCGCATTTCCAATCGTTGGAAGGGTTGCGTCGCGCGTTGCGCATCGCTCCGGAATTGGGCATAGTCCGCCCTCACATGTCGCACTCTTCCACATCGCTCTGGCGCTATATGTGGACCTATCGCCGAGGAGCCTCACTGGGCTTGGCCACCGTCGGGATCTATCTCACGGCGAGCTTGGTGAACCCGATTATTCTGCGCCACGCCATTGACGCACTCCAGCAGGGACGCGGTGCGCGCGTCTTCTTCACACAGCTCGCCATTTTTCTCGCGCTGGCGCTTCTCTCATTCGGCGCAGCGGTCATCATGCGGTGGAAACTGCTCGGCCTCGCCAACCGCGTCGAACACGACATTCGCCGCGATGTGTTTGCGCACCTGACCACACTGGATGCCGCGTTCTATCAGAAAGAGCGCACGGGCGATCTGATGACGAAGATGACGTCCGACCTCGGCGCGGTCCGAGAAATGATCGGCCAGGGATTGCTGCAAGGCACCCGCATCGCGATCGGCTTCCCGCTGGCCTTCAGCATCATGTTCGCGGCGGATATGCAACTGGCGCTGATCGTCGCGGCCCTCTTGCCCGCAGTCAGCATCATCTTCTTCTTCCTCATTCGCCTGATCCGCAAATACTACGACCTCTCGCAGGAACAGTTTTCGGAGATTGCCAACTTCGCGCAGGAAACGTTCGCAGGCATTCGAACCATCAAAGGGTTTGGAATCGAGTCTCGTCGCCGCAATCAATTCACCGCGCTAAACACCGAATATATCCGCCGAAACATGACGCTGACGCGCATCGAGGAGCCCGTCTGGCCGCTGATGATGCTCCTCTATTGGTTTGGCGCCGTGCTTCTGCTCTGGTTCGCCGGTCGGCAAATCATCGCCGGAACCACCACGCTCGGGATGTATGTCCAGTTTCAGCAGCACATGATGTTCCTGCAGTGGCCCATGCTGGCGCTCGGGTGGACGATCAATATCCTCCAGCGCGGGAAAACGAGTTGGGCGCGAATTCAGACGATCCTCCAGTCCCAACCGCGAATCCACGATGCGGCCGAGATCCGACCCACTGAACATCTGCGCGGCGACATCGAGTTTTCTGGCGTCACACTGGAGCTGGAGGGCCGCACAATTCTCGACCAAATTGATCTCAAAATCCCGGCGGGACAGTGGATTGGCATCACCGGTCCAACGGGCAGCGGCAAGACGATGCTCATCTCCCTCTTGGTTCGGCTGCTCGATCCGACAGCCGGCGCTGTCCGCATCGGAGGTCGCGATGTGCGCCTGATTTCTCTGGCCGAACTGCGCCGCCATATCGGCCTCGCTCCGCAAGAGCCGTTCCTCTTCTCCGACACGCTGGCCAACAACCTCGCATTCGGCCTCGAGCCCACGCGCGACCCCATGACGACCTACGAATCGAACATTCTTCGCGCCGCAGAAATCGCGCGTCTGAGCGATGAAGTTCAACAATTCCCCCAACGCTACCGCACCCTCCTCGGCGAGCGCGGCGTGACGCTCTCCGGCGGTCAGCGCCAGCGCACCGCCATCGGCCGCGCGCTCGCGCGCGATCCCGATCTGCTCATTCTCGACGATGTGCTCTCCGCGGTGGACACTCAAACCGAGGCGCGCATTCTCGAACAACTCTTGCCCGTACTCAAAGGGCGCACGTCCCTCCTCATCAGCCACCGCGTCTCCACACTTCGCCACGCCGACCGGATCGTTGTGCTCGACCACGGCCGCATCGTGCAGGACGGCTCGCACGAAGAATTGGTCGCGCAGCCGGGCTACTACCAAAACCTCGATGAAATCCAGCGCCTCGAAGCGCGCCTGGAAGCCACCCACGCGCCGAGCGAACACGGATCGGATCATGGACCCAGTTGAGTCAGAGATCCCGGCCAAATTGTTCGACCGCAGCCTGCTGCTGCGGATGCTGCGCTATGTCCGCCCCTATCGCGGTCACATGGCGCTGGCGCTGATCATCGTGGCCCCGCTGACGCTGCTCTCCAACACGCTCCCCCTATTGATACGCGACGCGATTGATCACGCGCTCGTGCCCACGGATGCCGCGCCCGATGCGCGCTGGGCCATTTTGCTCCGGATTGGCGGGCTCTACCTGCTCATCGGATTCGGCGCATTTCTGATGCGCTTCGCCCAAGGCTATCTCCTCGCGTGGCTCGGCCAGCGAATGCTTTTCGATATGCGCGCGGACATCTTCAACAAGATCCTGCGCCTGCCCTTCCGCTACTTCGATCGAAACCCGGTCGGACGCCTGCTCACGCGCGTGACATCGGATGTGGACGCCATGCAGCAACTGCTGACCGACGGCATCATCGGCCTCACCACCGACTTCTTGATGCTCATCGGCGTGCTTTCCTACATGTTCTGGCTGAACACGCGGTTAGCGCTGGTCATGTTGCTGCTCTTCCCACCGCTGCTGGCGGTTCTCGTCTTGCTCAACAAGCGCGTCCGCTCCTGCCATCGCGCCGTGCGCCAGCGGCAGTCTTCGCTGAACGCCTATCTGCAGGAAATGATCACCGGCATGAGCACCATCCAGTTGTTCAACCGCGAACCGACCGCCAACGCCGGTTTTGCGCGTCAGAACGGACCGCTCCGCGATGCCTTCCTGCGCTCGGTCAAATGGTTCAGTTTTACCTTTCCCGCAACCGAAATCATGGGCAGCGCCGCAATCGTCTTGCTCTTGGGTATCGGCGGATGGCACATCCTGCGCGGCGACGGATCGCTCACCATCGGCGAACTGCTGGCCTTCCTCGCCTATTTGCGCGAGTTCTTCCGCCCACTGGACGATCTCTCCGAAAAATCGAATTTGCTTCAATCCGCCATGGCCTCGGGCGAGCGCGTCTTCGGGCTGATGGATACACCGGAAGAAATCGAAGATCCGCCCCACCCCACCGCGCCCACCGAGTTCCGAGGAGACATCGAGTTCGACCACGTCTGGTTCGCCTATCAAGAGAAACACTGGGTGCTGCGCGATCTATCGGTGTCCATTCCGGCGGGATCTTCGCTTGCCATTGTCGGCGCGACCGGCGCGGGCAAATCATCGCTCATCGGCCTGCTCGCGCGCTTCTACGACATCCAGCGCGGCGCCGTGCGCGTGGATGGAATTGACGTCCGACACTATGCTCAGGCCGACCTGCGCAGACGCATCGGCATCGTTCTTCAAGACCCCTTCATCTTCGCGGGCACGGTGGCGGAAAACATCGCACTGCACGATCCAACCCTGTCGCGAGAGCGCATTGAGGAGGCGGCGAAATATGTCAATGCGCACACGTTCATCGAACACATGTCCAACGGCTACGACACGGCGGTGATGGAGCGCGGCGCTGGACTATCCACGGGCCAAAAACAACTCCTCGCCCTCGCCCGCGCCATTGCGCACAACCCCGACATCCTGCTGATTCTCGATGAAGCCACGGCCAATGTGGACACCGAAACCGAGATCCTCATTCAGGACGCGCTGAAGAAACTGATGAAAGGTCGCACCAGCATCATCATCGCGCACCGCCTCTCCACCATTCGCCACGTGGATCAAATCCTTGTGCTGCGCCAGGGCGAACTCGTCGAGCAGGGCTCGCATCGCGACCTCCTCGCGCGCGATGGCTACTATAAACAGCTCTATGAACTTCTGGGGCGCGACCCCACCGCGGGACGCGATCCGTGAACCTCCTTCTCGCAGACGCGGCAGAGTTCTCCCCCAACCGAACGCTGACCCTCACCAATTCCCGCGCGACCCATCTCACCCGCGTCCTGCGTGTCGCCATTGGCGACACCGTTCGCATCGGCGCCATCAACGGTCCGCGCGGCACAGGAACCGTCATCGCGCTGACCGACCACTCCGCAACACTCTCCTGCACATTTGAAGATCGCCCCCCACCGAGGCCGCGCATTGATCTTCTCCTCGCATTGCCGCGCCCGAAGGTGATGAAACGGCTCTGGGCACAACTCGCCGCGCTCGGCGTCGGCCGCATTTTCCTGACCAACGCCGCGCGCGTGGAACGGAACTACTTCGACACCCACGTGCTTGACCCCGCATTTTTCACCCCGCTGCTCATCGAAGGCCTGCAGCAGGCGCAGGACACGCACCTGCCCGAGGTTTCCATTCACCGCCGCCTCAAGCCGCTGATCGAGGTTGAGCAAGCCGCTCTTTCCGACATTTCGATTCGACTCATCGCACATCCCTACGCCCACGAACAGGCAAGAGAAGCAATTCACCCGCGCGCCGAAGACCGCATCCTCCTCGCCATCGGGCCCGAAGGCGGCTGGGTTTCCTTCGAGCTCGATCTCCTCGCCGCGCACGGCTTTCGCGCGGTGAACTTTGGCAGCCGTATCCTCCGCACGGACACCGCGTGCATCGCAGCGCTCGCGACACTTCACCACCTCCTCTAGCTGCCCCCGCCGACCTTCGATCTTCGCTCGCGCGCCCGTGCCGTCTTGCTGGAACGTCCACATTTTGCGATAGTCAAAGGATGTACGAACGCTTTTTGCACACCGGTCTTGTCGCAGATCCGATATGCAAGATTCACGACACGGGCTGGGGTCATCCCGAGGCGCCATCCCGCTATGACGCCGCATTTCGCGCACTCTGCACACGCGGCCTCATTGATCTTCTCGAAAAGATTCCCTGCCGCGAAGCGCTCGACTCCGAACTGCTTCTGTGCCACCCCCAGACCTACATTGATCTTGTCGAGCGCGAGGTGGCTTCGGGCGACACCACGCTGAGCACCGGCGATGCGGAAATCTGTGCGCACTCCGCGCGAGCCGCCCGCTACGCCGTAGGCGGCGTCCTGAACGCGGTGGATGCGGTTTATGACGCGCGCGTCAAAAACGCATTTTGTCTGATCCGCCCTCCGGGCCACCACGCAACGGCCGATCGCGGAATGGGATTCTGCCTGTTCAACAACGCCGCGCTGGCCGCGCGCCACGCGCAGCAAAAACACGGCGCGCGCCGCGTCGCCATTATTGATTGGGACCTCCACCACGGAAATGGAACACAGGACATTTTCTATGACGACGGCTCCGTGTTCTATTTCAGCACGCACCAAGCGCCGGACTATCCCGGCACCGGCGCGCGCGACGAGACGGGTCGCGGCCCCGGAGCCGGAACGACCCTGAACGTTCCCCTGCCCCGCGGAAGCGGACGCAACGAGATATTCTCGGCCTTCACACAGGAACTCGGCCCCGCGCTGGCGCGATTCCAGCCGGATTTCTTTGTCATATCCGCAGGTTTCGATTCACGCATAGACGATCCCCTCGGCGAGTTTCGGTTGGCGGACGACGACTTTGCCGATCTGACCGACTGGGTCCTCGCGCAAGCCAAACAATTTGCAAACGGCCGAGTTGTTTCCATATTGGAGGGCGGCTATAACCTCAGCGGGCTCGCCTTGGCAGTGGCCGCGCACGTGCGGCGATTGGTCGAAGCCTAATCCATTGGAGTCACAGGAGTGTCGGAATGAAATCATCAAGCGCAGTTGTTGGAGCAACCCTTCTTCTTCTCTTAGCGGGCCTGGCCCTAAGTTCATGGGGCACGGTGAGCGCCGGACATCGCGGCATTGTTTTGCGGATGGGCGCTGTGACGGGTGAAATCAAGGGCGAGGGGTTCTACACCAAAACACCCTGGATTGAGCAAGTGCGCGAGCTGGACGTTCGCACGCAAAAGGAACAGGTCGAATCCGAAGGCGCGAGCAAAGATCTGCAGACCGTCTCCGCAAACGTCGCGCTCAACTTTTCGCTCGATCCGCAAAAATGCGCACACGTCTATCAGACCATCGGCGCCGACTACATGCCCAAGGTCGTCGCGCCCGCGATGCAGGAAAGCATCAAATCCGTCGTCGCTCAATTCACGGCTGAAGAGATGATCTCCCGCCGCGAGTTGGTGCGCGAAGAAATGATTCGCCTCATCTCGTCGAAACTCACGCCCCTCGGCATACGCATCGAGGCCTTGAGCATTGTGAACTTCACGTTCAGCCGCTCCTTCAACGAGGCGATTGAAGCCAAAGTTACGGCGGAACAGAACGCGCTGGCAGCAAAGAACCTTCTCGCCCAGAAACAATATGAAGCGCAGCAAGCCATCGCCATCGCCAAGGGCAAGGCCGAGGCCATGGAAATCGAAAGCGCCGCGCTGGCGAAAAATCCACAAGTTCTCCAGCTCCGCGCACTCGAGCGCTGGAACGGCGTTCTCCCCATGGTCACGGGCAACGGCGCCATCCCCTTCCTGGATGTCATGGACCTGCCGAATCGTTCGCCGCGCTAAAGACGACGGAATCAGGCTTGCGGAGCTGGAGAAAACACGGCCGCAACCATCGCGAAAAGTTGGCTGGGGTGAAAGGGCTTGCAGATGAGGTTCACGCCCTCTCGCAAGTCGAGCCCCACCACCTTTTCATCAGCGCAAAAGCCGGTCATAAAAATGACTGGCAACGCTGGAAATTCAGTGCGCAACAGCCGAGCCAATTCGGCTCCATCCACCTTCGGCATGACGATATCACTCAACACCAGGTTAATGTCAGAGCCGGTCAGGCGCAACACGCCTATCGCCTCCTCGCCATCGCGCGCCTCCAGCACATTGTAGCCCTCTTCCACAAGCGTTCGAGAAATCATTTTTCGCACAGATGGATCGTCATCCACCAGCAAAATGGTCCGACGGGCGCGCGCAGGTTGTGGTGAAGCAGCAGGCGGCGGGTTCATGGGCAGACCGGCCCGCACTTGTGGCCAATAGACGGTGAATGTGGTGCCTTTTCCCAATTCGCTTTGAACCTGAATACTTCCGCCAGCTTGCTGAACGATTCCATATACAGTGGATAGGCCAAGCCCCGTACCGCGACCCACTTCTTTTGTCGTGAAAAATGGCTCGAAAATTCGCGACTGGATTTCCGGTGAAATGCCTACGCCGGTATCGCTGACGGCCAGCACGACATGAGGCCCCGGCCGCAAGTCGGCGAAGCCCGCCTCGCGCGGATTGTCAAGCCTCACGCTGCGCGTGCTGAGGGTCAAACGCCCGCCATCCGGCATGGCATCGCGCGCGTTGAGAACCAGGTTCATGATGGTCTGCTCTATCTGCGTCTGATCGCCACGCACGAGACCCGGGTCTTCGGCCAGATTCACGATCAGCTCGATCTTGTCGCTGAGGGATCCCTTCAACAAACGCACCATATTTTCGACCAACTCGTTCACTTGGAGCACGCGCAAATTGGCAACCTGCTTTCGACTGAACGTCAATAATTGCGCAATCAGCGACGCGCCGCGTTCAGCGGCCATTCGAATCAGTTCCAAATCCTCCCGCATGGGCGCACCCGGCCCTATTCGCCGCAGGGTGAGATCGGTGTTGCCGATAATGGAAGAAAGCAAATTGTTGAAGTCGTGCGCAATGCCGCCTGCCAGCCGCCCGATGGCCTCCATTTTTTGCGCTTGGCGCAGTTGCTCTTCCAACGCGATGGCGCGGGTGACGTCCTGCGAAATGGCGACATAGTTCGTGATCGCACCCGCGGTATTGCGAATGGGCGAGATGACGGTATGGAGCTCGATGAGCGAGCCGTCCTTGCAGCGATCTGTCAGCCGACCGCGCCACATCTGCCCCGCCTTGATGATCCGCCAAAGCGCTTCATAGAACGGCTGATCGTGCTGGCCCGACTTGAGAATCGAGGGGCGCCGTCCAATCACCTCATCGCGACTATAGCCAAACATCGCCTCGAACGCGGAGTTCACATAGAGAAGTGCGCCGTCGGGATCGGTGATCAACACACTGTCGGCCGACTGCTCGATGGCGACGGATAGACGCCGCTCGGTCTCTTCCGCCTTGTGGCGCGCGGTGATGTCGCGAACAAAGAGCACACATTCGCCCGCGTGCATCGGGATGACGCTGGCCTCCACGTGGAGCAGAATGTCGCCGCGCTGCATTTCAATTTCGCGCACGATTCGCTCGCCCGTGCGCTGCGACTCCTCAACCATTTCGCGAAAGGCGCCATTGCACGAGCACGCACAATCGTTCAGGCGCTGTCCCCGCCAGTCGTCGAGTCCTCGATCGCCAATAAACTCGCCCAAATCACAATCGAGGATGATCCCGTCCGCGCTCACGCGCAAAAACATATCGGGCAGCATGGCGAAGATCGCGCGCAAATCCCGATTGGCTTGCAGCAGCTCTTGCGAGCTCAACTCCATCGAACGCTCAAGCATTTCACGATCCGCATCCGCTTGACGATACGACTGATCCACGGCGCGCAGGAGCGCAGTCCACTCATCCGGGATCGCGCGAGCGCCCCAGATACGATGAACCTGGCGCTTCAGCAGAGGATGGAGCTCGTCTCGAGTCATGCTTCGCTAAGTGTAGTAATCGTCATGGTTTGGTTGTGCAGATCGCAACGCGCACCCGGCGTAAGGGGCGAGATTTCGCCATACGAATAGAAGCCCGCCATCGTCGCGGCATCGCCCAGAATATCGCGCACGGCCTCCACCTCTTCCTCAATCCGTTGCTGCAACACCAGTTTTCGCCCCACGCAACTGATCAGCAAAGCCAACTGAGCAGCGTGGCGACCCTGCGCCAGTTGCGTGACCGTGGCCGCGCCGCTCGCGCCATCAATCAAGCGATCAAAATTGGCGCGCATGAGCTGAGCGATCGCGCCCTGCGGAACATCGCCCGCAAACCGGAGGCTATGCGACGCTTCGTCCACAGAAAGAATGGTGCGAACAAACCCCGGCTCGCGCTCCGTTCGGCGCACCAACAGCGGGAAGAGAAGCCCGGACGACGGAAGGTCTTTCGCATAGTCGCCGAGATATTTCTTGTAGAGCGCGAGCGCAGACTGGCCATCGAGCTCATACAGAATATTTCCGTCGGAACGCGTGATGACCCGATGGGGTCCAAACGGATCCCACCCGCCCATGGAGCCATATCCAGCGCGGAGAGCCGACCCATAAAACCCAATGCCGCAAACCACGCCTCCGCGCAGCTCGCCACCGATGAGAACGCCCGTGGACTGAAAGGCGGCGCCGTCCGCTGATAGACCGCCGGTCATCTGCACACCGGGCGGCAGGCCTTCGCGCAAGCCGGCGACCAGCGCGCTGCCATTGACATTCAAGCCTTCGGACAGAAGAAAGACGTGCGAGAGATTGGGAGCGGCCAACTGCTCGCCCAAGGCGCGCCCCGCGGCCTGGCTCGAGTCCGCCGTGATGGAGACCCACGCCGAACGCACATTCGTTCTTTCAAACTCCACTGCGGTCGCCACGACCGAATCGTCGAACACGTGCGGACCGCAAATTTCGCCCGCCGTCGAGCACCCCATCAGCATGGCCATTGGACTGCGCGCCTGAATCTCGGCGAGCAGATTCGCGCGCGCCAACAACCGGCGTGCGCCAAAGATGAAAACCACCTGTGCGCGACTCGCCTCTCCTTCCGCCGGTTCCGACTGCCAACCCTTCTCCTCTGTCCAGATGGACTGCGACACCCGCATTATTCTGTTCCCTCCTGGTCGCAGTGTAGTGCGACTCACAGACAAATCCAAGTCGGTTTAGCGTTGTCCGAACGAAGCGGGGCTCCCATACTGAAACGAAACAGCCAACAAAGAAATCATGACACTCCGAACACGTTTTGCTCCCAGCCCAACTGGCCAAGTTCACATTGGCAACCTCCGCGCCGCCATTTTCAACTGGCTCTTCACCCGACACGCGGGTGGCGAATTTCTCCTCCGTATCGAGGATACCGATCGCGAACGCTCGACGCCCGAGGCGGTGCAAGCCGTTCTGAACGCGATGCAGTGGCTCGGACTGACCACCGACGGCGAGGCGCTCTACCAATCCACGCGCCGCGAGGCGCATCTCGCCGCCGCAGAAACGCTGCTGCAGAGCGGGCATGCCTACAAGCTCGACAAAGGCGGAACCGGCAAGGGCGAAGCCGTACTCTTCAAAATGCCGGGCACGGATATGGCGTTTCGCGACCTCATTAAAGGAGACCTTCACAAAGCCGCCGCCGATCTGCCGGATTTCGTGATTGTCCGTTCGGACGGAAACCCGGTCTTCCACCTCGCCAATGTCGTGGATGACATTCACATGGGCATCACCCATGTCATTCGCGGCGATGACCATGTGGAAAACACCTACCGCCACGTCGCGCTCTACCAAGCGCTCGGCGCGCCGGTTCCTCGATTCGCCCACTTGCCGATGATCGTGAACGCGCAGGGCAAGCCCTACTCGAAACGCGATGGCGCCGCCTACGTCGGCGATTTCCGCGACAAGGGCTACGAGCCCGATGCGCTTTTCAATTATCTCGCGCTCCTCGGCTGGAACCCCGGCGACGACCGGGAAGTGATGCCGCGCGAGGAATTGGTCGCCGCGTTCTCGCTCGACCGCGTGCAGTCAAAGGCCGCGCAATTCGACTTCAGAAAGTTCGAGTGGATGAACGCGGAATACCTCAAACGCCTCCCGCCCGACAGCTATCGCGCTCGCTTCCGCCGCGAGTTGGAAGAGAGCAAACTCCTGCCCGCCGATATTTCTGAAAACTATCTGGACAGCGTCAGTTCCCTCCTGCGCGAGCGCATCAAGAGCTGGCCCGAGACGACGCTCCAAGCCGGATACTTTTTCACAGAGCACTACTCCTTCGACCCCGACGCCGTTCGCAAACGGCTCAAGAAGGAAGGCGCACCGGAACTGCTTGCGGCGCTGCGCGAGGCCTTTTCCGCACTGCCAAACTTTGATGCCGCAAGTACGGAAACCGCGTTGCGCGCCCTCGCCGAAACGCGAGGGGTCAATGCATCGGAACTGATCCACCCACTCCGCGTCATTGTCACAGGTCAGCCAGGCGGCCCCAGCCTCTTTCACCTGCTCGAAGTGATCGGGCGCGAGCGCGTCCTTGCGCGAATGGCGCGGCCCATTCCGGCCTAAAGGAAAGCGGGCAGAAGGCGGGAGGCGGAAAGTTCCATTGCCTCCTTGCAGTCCGGAAGCGCAGTTGTATTCTACACCCTTTTCAACCCGTTTGATTCAGGAGCACGCACATGGCACGCATCTATAATTTCAGCGCCGGTCCGGCAATTCTCCCGGAAGCGGTTTTGCAGGAAGCTCAAGCCAATCTGGTGGACTACAAAGGCGCGGGCATGTCGCTCATGGAAATGAGCCATCGCGGCAAGGAATATGACGCCGTTCACACGGAAGCGATCGCGAACCTCAAGCGCCTGATGGGGCTTGACGACGACTTTTCCATTCTTTTCCAAACCGGCGGCGCAAGCATGCAATTCGCCCTTGTCCCCATGAACCTGCTGGGTCCCGGCCAAACGGCGGATTACATCAATGCAGGCGCATGGGGGAAAAAAGCAATCAAAGAGGCCAAGCTCATCGGCAACGTCAACATCGCCGCCGATACGAGCAAGGAGAAGCCCTCCCGCATGCCGAAGGACAGCGAGCTGAAACTCACTCCCGGCGCCTCCTATTTGCACCTGACGACCAACGAAACGATCGAAGGCACGCAGGTCAAAGAGACACCTCGCGTGGAAGCGCCCCTCGTCGCCGATATGTCATCCGACATTCTCTCGCGCCCGCGGGACTTTGCGAAATACGGGCTCATTTATGCAGGCGCACAGAAGAACATGGGGCCGGCTGGCGTCACACTCGTCGCCATCCGCAAAGACCTCCTCGATCGCAGCTCCGAGACCATCCCCGCGATCATGCGCTACAAGACCCATGCCGCAGAAGGTTCGCTCTACAACACGCCGCCGACATTTCCGATCTATATCGTGATGCTCGTCACTCGCTGGATTGACGCGCAAGGAGGCCTCGCTGCCATCGCAAAGGCCAATGCGGAGAAAGCGGCCCTCCTCTATGCAGCCATCGACAACTCCGGCGGGTTCTATCGCGGAACCGCAGCGAAAGAAGATCGCTCTGACATGAACGTCACCTATCGCCTGCCCAGCGAGGAGCTGGAGGAGAAGTTCATCAAAGAAGCCGCATCCCATGCGCTCAAAGGACTGAAGGGCCACCGCTCCGTCGGCGGCGTGCGCGCCTCGATCTACAACGCATTCCCGCGCGCAGGCGTCGAGACACTGGTTTCATTTATGCGTGATTTCCAAGCGAAGAATGGATAAAGCTCGGACAGATTGCGCTCGTAGCTCAATTGGATAGAGCGTCGGCCTCCGAAGCCGAAGGTTGTGGGTTCGACCCCCGCCGAGCGCACCATTCCGCACCGCGCCCCCTCAAAACCGCCGAAAAATCTCCTCATTTCCACCGCACGCGCTGCTTGAGTTTTTCTGCGCGTTTTCGCTACTGTGATCCCCCGGAGGCAGTTCATGGGTGCATTACGAAAGTTCTTCAGCTTCGCATTGATCGGGGCCGTGCCGCTGGTGGTGTCTTGCCTGGGTAGCGGCGGCGGTGGCGGCCCTTCCTACAGCAGCCACGATTTCGGCGACAACGACCCCAAGAAGGTCGTCGCGCTTGGCGATAGCATCACAGAGGGCTACTCGTGCGACGACGAAACGAGGGCCTATCCCGACCGCGTCGCACAAATGACGGGCCTCACCGTGATCAACGCAGGCTCCGGTGGAGAACAAAGCTCCGGCGCCGCCTCGCGCGCGGGCCGCCTGATGGATAAGCACAAACCGGGGTTCATCCTCATCCTGACTGGCCATAACGACGCCATATTCGACCGCAGCCCCGGCAGCGTTCGCGGAAATATCCGGTCCATCATTCAATCCGCGCAAAATCGAAAAGTGGTGCCCATCGTCGGCACCCTTCTCCCCATCGGCGCACCGCGCCGCTTCGCAACGGAACCGGCCAAGAGCTACAGCGTCGAAATTCGCTCGCTGGCCAAAGAAATGGGCGTTCAGCTCGTGGACATTGAAAAAGAGTTTGGCGATGGCAAATCGCTCGAGTGCGACGGACTGCACCCCAATGAAGAGGGCTCCGCCGTGATCGCAGCCGCGTTTGCCGACAAATTGCCCTGAGAACATCCGCTCACGCCAGGACGCAAGAGCATAATCCTTGCCTTTTGGGCAATTCTGCCGATAAATAGCCGCCCCTATGAGTACGGAAAACACTTCCTCAGAGCCGACCTCCAAGGCGGCCAGTCACAACCCACTGAACAACAAAGCCCTCGAAACGAGCGAGGTGCCTGAAGTCCTCGATTTTCTCAAGGACAATGGCGTTTCAATCCTGGTCGGCGCGGCCGTTGCCGCAGCCATCTTCCTGGGGTGGTCGCTCTATCGCAACCTCCAGAACTCCAAGAGCGCCGCTGCGGCCAGCCGCCTCTTCAGCGCGCAATCATCGGAGCAAGTCCAGCAAGTCATCGCCGAATTTCCGAATACACCATCCGCGCCCATGGCGCAATTGCTGCTCGCGAGCCAGGCGTTCGATCAGGGGCAGTATGAAGTGGCCCAAAATCTGTTCGCTCAATTCTTGGAGCGCTATCCGAAGCATGAGCTCCGCGCAAACGCCGCGCTGGGAATCAACCAGTGCCTCGAAGCAGCCGGCCGCTACGCGGATGCGCTTGCAGGCTATAACCGATTCATTGCGGAATACCCTGAAAATTTCCTCCTGCCCTCCGCCACATTCGGCATCGCGCGCAGCCAGGAATTTCTCGGTCAGTTCGAAGCCGCGGAAAAGACCTATGAAGCCTTCATCGAAAGCCGCCCTGAAGACGACAATTGGCGCGCGCGCGCGCAGTCGTCACTCGCCCTCCTGAAGCGCGATAACCGCGCGCGGGCCCGTGGGGAAACCGTGGCGCTACTGGCGCCCGAAACACCTGCGTTCAGTTTTCCGGGTCTGAATCAAACGACTCCGGCTCTTGAGATTCCGACATCTCCCTGAGCAAGAGCGCGCGAGCGCTGATGTGGGGTCCGGGGAATAACTCGAACAGATCGGCCGAGTTGCCATCCGCCGAGAACATCTCGACGAGCCCATCATAGGCTTCGCGCGTGTACTGAAGCATCGCTTCGAGTTTCCGCGTCTCCACATCCTGCACCACAAAGCACAAGTGGTCGGGCGTCGAGTCTGTCGCGTTGAACAGCAGCGCCTTTCGCGCCGGATCCACTTGCGATGCGTTTCGGGTGTAGAGCGTGTATTTGATGTATTCCACCAGTCGCTCGTCCAACCCGGCTTCGATCAGAAAAATTCGTTCCACCAACTCCACCCGTGAAAACACCAGATGCACGGATGGAGCATTCATGTCGTCCGGAAGCATCCCGGAAAGCTCGCTGAGCATGGAAATGAACTGCTCCTCGCCCTGCTCATATTTCTCCTCGGGAGTGGGCACGAGAAAGATGAGGAGCTTCTGCCCCGCATCGCTATACACAAGATTCTTGTCCACACGGAAAAGGAAGCCGCAGTCCGGGCATGTCACCGCGTTGAGCTTGTTCTCCAACAACTGTTTTCGCAGAAGTGGCTCATCGGCGACGTTGATGGCGTCATAGAGAGAAATGGTTTGCTCCGCTGCGCACTTCGGACAACGGATCGGATAGCTGGATTGCTGAGACATGCTTCGCAACGTAGCGAAGGCATTCCGCCTCGTCAATCGCACGCAAACCCGGCGCGGGCGAAACTTCTTCCGCTTGAAAATCAGGGCCTGGGCGCGTAGCGTTCAGCGGTCATGAGCAAGACGATTCCTTTCTGGAAAATGCACGGAGCGGCAAACGACTTTGTCGTGGTGGACGACCGCGCCCTCACATTCCCTTCACACGATGCCGCGTGGATGCAGTCCGTGATGGCGAGGAGAACGGGTGTCGGATCGGAAGGCATCCTGCTGATTCAACCCAGCGCCAAGACGGACTTCCGCATGCGCTTCTTCAACCCGGATGGCGGCGAGGTGGATATGTGCGGAAACGGCGCGCGGTGCATTGCCCGCCTCGCTCACGAACTGGGCGTCGCGCCCGCGCGCATGAGCTTCGAAACCGGCGCGGGCATCGTGCGCGCCGATGTGGCAGGCGACACGGTGCAGTTGACCATGACTACGCCGTACGACTGGCGGCTCGGCCGCGAGTTGGAAATCGAGGGGAGCCGTTTGGCTTATGACTTCGTCAACAGTGGCGTTCCTCACGTCGTCATGGTGGTCCACAACCTGGCGGCGACCGATGTTGCGCAACTGGGCGCGGCAATTCGCTATCACGAAGACTTCGCGCCCAAGGGCACCAACGCGAACTTTGTCCAAATCACAGGCCCCAACGACCTCTCCGTGCGCACCTATGAACGCGGAGTTGAAGCGGAAACACTCGCCTGCGGAACGGGCATCGTCGCCGCGGGCCTGCTTGCGGGAAAGACGGGGCGCGTCAAGACGCCCGTCTGCATTACCCCTGCCAGCGGTGATCGCCTGACAGTGGACTATCAGCTCACGCCCGAAGGCGCAGAAAACGTCACGCTCAAGGGGCCGGCCGTGCACGTGTTCCGCGGCGAATTGAGCTACGGTTGATCCGCCTGCGAGCGCGGGTTTATTGCGCTCCGCGTTCGCCGCGTTTGACTTCTTCCCAAACCAGATCGAGGTCGGCCAGCGGGAGATCGGCGACGTTCTTTCCGCGCGAGCGAACAATTTTTTCGAGATCGTCGAATCGGCGCGTGAACTTGCGAATGGTCTGCTCGAGCAGTTCTTCGGGGTTTTGATCGAGAAAGCGGCTCACATTGACGGCGGCAAACAGCAAGTCGCCGATTTCCTCCCGAATCTCGGCCATATTCCCGCCCGCGAGGGCTTCTCGGATTTCCGCCACTTCCTCTTCGAGTTTTGCGACGGCGCCCTCGACGTTGTCCCAATCAAAACCCACGCGGGCGGCCCGCTTCTGAATAAGGTGGGCACGGTGCAGCGCGGGGAGACTTCGCGGGATGCCTTCCAGGGTTCCACGCGGCTTGTCGCCGCGTTCCGTTTTCTTGATCGCTTCCCAGTTTTTCAGCACCTCTTCGGCGCTGTCCGCTTTGACGGCGCCAAAAACGTGCGGGTGCCGACGAACGAGCTTGTCGCCAATGGTCCGCGCCACATCGTCAAATGTGAACGATCCCTCTTCCGTCGCGATTTGGCTTTGGAAAACAATTTGCAGCAGGAGATCGCCCAGCTCATCGCACAGTTTGGACCGATCGCCATCGTCAATGGCATCGAGCACTTCGTGGCTCTCTTCGATCAAATGCTCCTTGAGCGAAATGAACGTCTGCTTGTGATCCCACGGGCATCCGCCGGGGCCGCGCAAGATGGCCATAATTTTCAACAGCCGCTGTACGGGCGGCCCCTCGGGTGGAGGATGGCCGCCGGTCTGCGGAGATGGCGAAGTGTCAGACATGAAACGGTGCCACCGTCAGCGCAGGGGAGGCAGGAGCGTGTCGAGCAACTCGGTCGCGCTGACGTCGTCCCAGCTATCCACAACCAAATCGGAGCCGCTGAAATCGTGATGGCCCGTGTAGGCATCGGGGACGGCGATCGTACGCATTCCCGCAGAGAGCGCAGACTTGCACGCGGTGTGGCTGCTGCCAAACGCGATACAAAAGCGGGGGTTCTTGCCGAGCTGCTTGGCGACTTTCAACCAGGCATCGGCGCGCGGGAATCCCTTTTCGTCTTCGCTGAAGACGAAGGTCTGGATTCCGCGACCATCGAAGTCAGCCGCAGAGAAAATCGCCTGCGCAATTACTTCGGGCAAGCCGGTGAGAATGGCAATGGATACGCCGCGCTGTTCGGCAACTTTCAGAATCTTGGCGAGGCCGGCAGCCAATTCAGCGCGACTCGCGAAGCGGTCGGCCAGCGCGCGATTCAACACATCGGCGAGATCGCCACTCTCGCTGTCCGGCGCGAGGAGGGCCGTGAGTTGAGCGGCTAACTGCGAAACGGGCCCAGCGCAACGCGCGAAGTGCGCCTCGGTTAGGGCGACACCCTGTTTCTTGAAATACTTCTGTGCCGTCTCGAACAACACGGCGCGGGCCGGGAGTGCAGCGCCTTCCAATTCGATAAGCAATGCGGAGGAAGGAATGTTTCCGGACGATATTGTGGCTTCTGCTGCAGTTGACATGGGTTGCGCGCTCCTTCTGAAAAACTTGGATGTGAATGGGCCAGAATAGGAAGCTGACCCCACTCGGTCAAGAGCGCCATTTGGTTTTCACCGCCGGGTGATTTGGGGTCAGGCGCGATCGGAGAGCCAGGTGGTGACCGTGTGACGGGCCACCACATCGCCACCGGGCTTCAAGGAAAAGTTCCCCGGCGTCACACCTGCTTCATCCAACGCTTCGCTGGCCCAATCGCCGAGTGTGATTTTATATTCCACCGTTTCGCCGACAGGGAGAATGGCGTAGCCCGACCAGAGATTCTCACCCATGCGCGTGAGCGGAAGCCCGTCCGGCCGCCAGTTGCCCAACACGTTGACGCCACCGGCGACGAATACCTGCTGCCCGACATTCAAGGGGCGGGCAGTCTTGACTTCAAAGGTCACTGTGCGCTGCGTTTTTCGCTGTTTGGGGGCGGCGGCCATGATTCAACTCCAGTACGATTTTGATATTCACGGCCAGTGTATTGGATTCAGCGCGAAACATCCACCTGAAAGAGCGCCTTGCCAAGAGCGCGCTCCCGCGAGAAATCCAACACCGGGTCGCGCGCCCGACGCGCGCTCAGAGGGCGAGCGAGAGACCGTTCCCGCCGCGCGTTGAACATCCGTCAGGCGTGGCCACTGGGCGCGCGGTGCCGGCGATAGTATTGGCGTCGAACGGATGTGCGAACCGCCTCGATTTTTCCGCGCTCATCGCGCTGAATGAGCAGGATTCCCCCGGCGACGTGGTGGCCCGTGCCAAAGGTGGAGGGACAAACAACCGGGCGGAACATGTTCCACTCGCGCGCGCCACTGAGCCCATTGGCGACAATGCGAGCAACCGGATAGTGAGGCTTCAAATTGCTCAGACGCGCGGCGTAACGAGAAAGTCGCAGCAGCGTGGGGCTGTGCAGGTGGCCGATCACGGTGAGTTCGATTTGCGAAAGCCGCTCGCGAACCACGGCGAGCTGGCTGAGGGCGGTTAAGGCGCTCGGGTCGTGGCAAAATAGAATCACGCGCGCATCGCGGGCGAGTTCGTCGAAGGCGCTCTCCACTTGTTCAAGGTGTTCCGCGCGGCGGCGCTGCCACTCCGGGATTTCTTCCGCGATGGCTTCCGGCAAAAAGAGGTCGAGCGTGAATAGCGAGGAGTTGATCCCGAGGAGATGCACCTCTTCAGCCGTCTCGTGCCAAAAGGATGGGATATGCAATTGGCGCTCGCCGATCTCAAGGCTATTCAGGCGAATTCCGCCCTTGCGCAACACGGTGCTGTATTTCCCGAGATCGTGGTCGCCAAACACGAAGCGACTCCGATTGGGGAATCGCTGGCGGATCATTTCGATCACAATGCTCGCGCTGTCGAACGTCGCCTTGTGACTCAACCCGACGCCGCCAAGGTCGCCTCCATAATCTCCGTTCGCAATGACCCATTCGGGCTTTTTCTCCGCGATTTCGTCCAAAGCGCGAAGGAACGCCGTGTGGCGCCACTTCAAATGGCCATTCCAAAATCGGCGCCGTACGCGATAGAGCCCGCTGCGCACGGCGCGCATCAGAATGTCGGGATTGCGGCGCAGTCGCCCGTAGGTCCGTTCGGCAAGGGCGAGCTCAGACGGCCCGACCAGGTGAATGTCTGATATAACCGCAATCTGCACGAGGTCCCGCTCCGAGCTTCAATCAGATCGGTCCGCCGATTCCCACGCGAATGAGGAAGGCTTCGTCCCAGTCGCGATCCGCCTCGGCGCGCTTGAACTCGATTTCACGATTGAAGGCATATCCCACTTCCGCATTGAAGCGCAGCAGATCGCTGAGGGGCCATGCCGCGCCGACAAAGGCACGGGTTTCACGGAAACCGATGGATTTGCGGGCGTCGCCGTCTTCCAGTCGAAATTCATTCACCGCCGTGTGGCGCAAACCGGCGTAGAGTTCCAACTCGTCGGGGCGGAATGTCACGCGGCTCTCGGGATACATCACATCCACACGCAGATTTTCCACGGGCGCATAGCGAACGCCAAAGCGCGGATCAAAGGTGTGATCAAATCCTGGATAGACCGCAATGCCGATCAAGCCCGACATCTGCGGATTGAACGCCTGAATGGCGAGCACTTGAACCGGCAGATAGAGGTCGTCCAGGGAAAGGTCTTCGGTGTCCGAATAGATGCCGGGGAAAATATCCACCTTCAGTGCGCTGCCATCCATGTTGCGCAACACATAAGCAAGATCGAGGCGCAGCGCGGCGAGGCGGTCGGGAAGGTTCGCGCCGCCCGACCCATCCAAGATGCGCAAGTCATACGCGCCGGATAAATCCCAATCGCCCGAGTCCGTGCGCCAATAGTAGAGCCCGCCACCGCCATCCACGGACCACACCGCGACATCGCTCGAATTGGCCGATTGAACTTTGGCATTTGCCGTGTAGCCAATGTTGGCGGTCCACGCTGGCGTTTCCGTTCCATCCAAAATCTGACACGAGGGCGGTGTTCCCTGTGCGAAGGCGTGCGGGGCGAGCAGTGCAGATGCCAAACAAAGCGAAGCAGCAATTCTCATCGTTGAAGTCTCCAAGTTGAGGAAAGCGGGCCGATTGTGACCACAAGGCGAACCTGATTTCCAGCCATCAACATCGCCGATGAGCGCGAGAAGTGCAAGCGCTGCGAATCGCGCGAACCCTCAACGCGAAGCTCGCTCCCCATCGGCGTCGCTCGAGCGATCCGATTCGCCGTAATGCAGGGTGGCCGATTCGGTTCGCGACGGCCCATCCGCGAAATGTGAGCCGCGCGATCCTGCGGGTTGCCACGCGCGACGGATCTCCTCCACGTGCCGCAACTGGGTGGCTCGCACACGCCTCCAGTCCACACTGTTCACATTTGCGTTTTCCACACAAACTTGAACAAGCAGAACGCATGCCAACAATCTCGACACGGATTCTCACCTCGTTTTCGCAGATCGCATCGCCGGTTCTTAGGCAAAATCCTCCCTCTTCACAACTGAACCGATTAACCTTGTGCCGTTTTAGAACATGGCGCGCTTTATGCTCTTAATGAGGCGTGGCCACTCTTGTTCAATTTCGTTCGAGGCATGGCGGCGCGCGGCACAGGTCCGTGGCTCTGGCAATCTTGTGCGCGATGGTCTTTTCGGGCGCTGCCGCGTTTGCCGTTTCGCCAATCACGTCCATTCAGGCGTATTACGACAGCGCGGATGATTCGAGCGACGATTTTTCGTCGCGAGGCGCCGGCACGGGCGCCTTTCCTACCAACACAACCTACCAGAGTTCATTCAACGAGGGGCAGTTCAACAACTTGATCATCTCTTCGTTCGACGTTGGAACGAACAATTTCATTTTTCGCCAGCTCGCCGAAAAGATTGTCCTCGTTCGTGTGGACAACCCGACCGTGACCGGCGCCCACCACATCATCCTCTACGCGCAAAACGGGCCCATCGTCGGCGGCACCAACATCGCGCTCGCTTCGAGCTATGCGGAAACGATGGAGGATATCCTCCTTGCGAGCATCGTGAATCGCGGCGCGGACAACGTCTTTTGCAACACGGGAAACGGCGATGGAAACAACAACAACATTGAGCGCATTGACTACATCTTCGACGATGGCTATCCCGCATATGGCGCGCTGAATCGCAAGGGCTTCATGGTGATGGATCGAGGCGGAAACGACGCGCTCTGGATTGCGGCCATTCTCTCGCTCGATACGAACGGAATGCCGGCGTCTTTCTCAAAGCCGGTCTATTTGAGCACGACGAATTGGGGCGATTCCGGCATCACCCTCGACACAATTGTGTATCGCGGCTACGACGGCAACTATCGCCCATCAGCCAACGTGGGCGTGCAACCGCTGTCAGGCCAATACATCGAATGGACGGAGTTCGACATCACCACCAACACGCTGGTGTATGGCTATTCCCTCGCGGCAGCCGATATTTCCGCCACCCAGAACTGGCTGAATGTTCACGAGTTCCCCCTGAACACCACGGAGAGCAGCGACTCGGGCGGCTTGGATTTGATGAGCGGCGGCGCGCTGGTGCTGGACGAACGCGACAACGCATCCATCGGCGACCTCGTGTGGAACGATCTCAACCAGAACGGGCTACAGGACCCCGGCGAACCGGGCGTATACAATGTGCTGGTTCGCGTCTGGGACAGCACCGGCAGCAACCTTGTGGGCCAAGCGCGCACGGACTCAAACGGCATCTATCACGTGTATGCGATCGAAACGGGCATCTATCAGTTCGAAGTTGTGTTGCCGGAGGACTGGATCGTCTCTCCGCAAGATGTCGGGCCGGACGACTACCTCGATAGCGATATCAATACCAACACCGCGCGCTCGCCCTTCGTTTCTCTTCCGCCTCGCACCACCAACAATCAATACGACGCGGGCATCTTTCTGCCGCCCACCGATCTCGGAGTGACGAAGACGGTGAACACCAACTGGGTTCGCGTCGGAACCAACATCGTCTTCACCATGAGCGCGACCAATTTCGGCCCCTATCCCGCTCGCGCGATTGAGCTGTCCGATCTGATTCCCCCGGGGCTGACATATCTCGGGCACCACGCCACGTCGGGCACCTACACATCTGCCACGGGCGAATGGGAAATTGGTGACCTCGCGATCGGCGCGGGAGCGCGACTGACCATCACCGCGCGTGTGGACTACACGAGCGGTGGATGGATCATCACAAACACTGTCGCCCTGACCGGCAGCAATCGCCCCGACACCAACGCGGCAAACAACACTGCGAGCGCCGTCGTCACCGTGCGCGGTTTGGACATCAGCCTCAACAAGACGGTAAATGATCCCCTGCCCGATGTGGCCGAGCTGATCACTTATACGATCACCGTGACCAATCATGGCCCGGACAGCGCCACCTCGGTCGTCGTCACCGACAGCGTACCCGCCGGGGTCACGTTCAGCAACGCCTCCGCCACGATCGGCAGCTACAACCCCACCAGCGGACTCTGGAGCATCGGCTCGATGGCGAGCGGCGCAGTGGCGCGGCTGATCCTTACGGCGCGAGTGGACAACGCGAGCGCGGGCCTGGTGATCACCAATACAGCCACCGCCCTGACCACCACACTCGGCGACACCAATCCCAGCAACGACACAGACAGCGCCATCATCACCGTCATTGGCGCCGACCTCGGCGTAACCAAAACGCCGAACACCCAAGGCCCCTTTGCGGGGGATAACGTGATCTACACCATTATCGTCACCAACAACGGTCCTTCCGATGCAGGTGGCGTGACCTTGACGGAAAAACTCACGAATCACATGACCTACGTTTCGCACTCGGCCAGTGCAGGCTCCTACAGCGATGCGAGCGGAATCTGGAATGTGGGATCCCTCGCAGCAGGCGCGTCGGAAACACTCGAAATCACCGTTCAGGTCAGCACCAATGCCGTCAACACCCTGCTCACCAATCGAGTCACCATCACATCCTCCGATGTCGCAGACGGCAATCCGCTGAACAACACCGGCACCGCGGTCATCGCCGTGAGTTCGCTGCGCATGACAAAAACGTCGAGCGTTTCAGGCGACGCCATGCCGGGCAGCAACATCACCTACACGATCGTCGTCACCAATGCGGGCAGCCTCACACACACAAATCTGACGATCACCGACCCGCTCCCCGCAGGCACCACCTACATCACCAACACCACATGGGTGAGCGGCGTCTTCATCGCCACCAACAACGTGTTGGACACGTTCAACTCTGTTTCGTATTCGCGTAACGATGGGACTGTGAACTGGAACAGCAACTGGGTGGAAATCGGCGAATCCACCTCCCCCAATGCGGGCAACATCCGCATCTACACCAACGCGCTGCGCATGTCGCGCGCAAGCCGCGGCATTGAACGCCCCCTGGATCTGACCGGCATCACGAATGCCATTCTCCGCTTCGATTATCGCCGCGCGGCGCTCGATTCCTCGTCCGACTATGTCGCGATATATGTCTCCACCAACGGCTCAAACCCCTTCGATGAAATCGGGCGGATCGCAGGGCCGCAGAACGACGCATCCTTCCTCTCAACCAACTTCGATATTTCGGCCTACTCCGGCCCCAACACCACGATCCGATTTCTGAGTTCCTCCTCACTCGGATCGTCAGACTATGTTCACTTCGACAACGTCGAGGTCTATTGGTCACAAACGGGGACCAACACAGTCGCCGGCGGCGCGCCACCCGACCTCACCTCCGGCCATCTACTCAAACCGGGCGAAATCCTCACCGTCACCTACACCGTGCGCGTGGACACGCCCGCAGTGGAAACACAGATCGTCAACATCGCCTACGCCACCAGTACGAAGCAGGTGCTCCCCATTCAGGCATCTGCGACAAACCCCATCGCGGCGACGGACCTCGGGGTGACCAAAACCGTCAACAATCCGACCCCCTACGCGGGCAGCAATGTGATCTTCACCATCGTGGTGACCAACAACGGACCTCGCACAGCGTCGAATGTCACGCTCTCCGATCCCGTGCCCGATGGCTTCAGCTATGTGAGCAGCTCCGCCTCGCGCGGAAGCTATAGCCAGGGGACCGGCATCTGGACTATCGGCGTTCTGACCAACAACACGGCGGTGGCGCTGTCGCTCACACTGCGCGTCAGCACTAACCCGGTCTATTCCGGCACCATGCTGACCAACATCGCAACGCTTTCCGGATCCTCGCTGGCCGACACCATCCCGGGAAACAATAGCGCCACGGCCATCGTGACAGTGGGCGCGGCAGACCTCATCGTCAGCAAGACGGTGGACGACGATTCCCCCCTCCTCGGTTCGAATGTTCAATTCATGGTCACGGTGTCCAATGCAGGACCCAGCGCCACCACTTCTGCTCAACTAACAGATGTGTGGCCCGCGGGCCTGCAACTCCTCTCCCACACCGCAAGCCAAGGCACATTTGCTCCCTCATCCAACGTCTGGAACATCGGCAGCCTGGCGGTCGGCGCACAGGCCACCCTCACGCTCAACGCCGCGCTGACCACTTCGGTCGTCGGCGTCTACATCACCAACGTCGCGCATATTTCCTCCGCCGCCCTGCCCGACCTCAACCCGAACAACAACACGGGAACAGCCGTGCTCATCACAACGAGCGCCGATCCCCTGTTGCTGAGCAAAATCTCCAGCGCCGGTGGCACCGCCACAACCCCCGGCCAAGCGCCCCCGGGCTTCACCAACGTCTACACCATCGTCATCACCAACCCGAATGCGTTTGCCCACACAACGATTTCCCTCTTCGACACCCCGCCCGCAGGCATGACCTACGTCGCCAGCAGCACAGAAATCTCCGCGCCGGAATATTTCCCCTTCGAATGGCTCGAAGACTTCCGAAGCCGCTTCTTCAACAACAATTTCGGCAACACGAACTGGCTCACCGACTGGCAGGAAAGCGAGAGCGGCAACAACCCGCTCGCAGGCAACATTCAGATCACCTATGACGTCATGCGCGGCTCCACCTACAGCCTGCAGTTTCAAGGCAGTGGCAGTCCACAATGGTTCCGGCGAACGGCCGACTTGAGCGAATTCACCAACGCCACGCTCACCTTCTCCTATCGCCGCGAAAGCCTCGAAGCCGGCGATGTCGCGCTCGCGCAGATTTCCTCCACCGGTGTCAACGGACCCTGGAGCACGCTGCAGCGCTTCGAAGGACCCGCTGAAGATTCCGAATATACGAATGTAAGCTTCGACATCCGCACGTGGATTTCTACCAACGTCGCGATTCGCTTCGCCACAACTAACAACGCCATGTCCTCCGGCGACATCGTCTGGATTGACGACCTCCGCATCACCGCCAGCAAAGACACCTTCACCACGCGCCCCGGCGGACTCCCCCCCTGGCTCGCCACAAACCTCTACCTGCGCCCCGGAGACTACGCCACCATCACCTACCGAGCCATCGTGGACAGCCCCTCCACGGTCTCCCAGGTGGTCAACACCGCCTCAGTCACGAGCGACCAGCAAATCGCGTGGATCTATGCCTCCGTGACCGACCGCGTCGAAATCGCAGACACCGGAATCGGCAAATACGCGCAAGACCCCATCCCCGACGAAGGTTCCCTCGTCTCCTTCACCATCACCCTCACCAATCACGGCCCCTTCGCCGCCACCGATGTCGTCGTCGAAGACATCATGCCATCCGGCCTCTCCTACTCCTCCAGCATTCCCTCCACAGGCTCCTTCAACCCACTCGGCAATCGCTGGACCATCCCCAGCATCGCCCCAGACGCCACCGCCACCCTCCAACTCTTCGCAACCGTCAATCCAGGCACCGCCGGAATGACACTGACCAACACGGTCCGCATCATTCAGCAGCGACAAGGCGACCTCAACCCCACCAACAACACCTCATCCGCCTCCGTCACCATCGTCCCGCCCTTCATCATCACCGACTGTCGCTACAGCACAACCAACAACGCCGTCGAGATTCGCCACCAAATCACCAACGGCGAACAGCTCTACGACCTCCTCTTTGCCGATGCCAACCGCTTCCACGCAGGACTGACCAACTGGCAACTCGCCGACCGCCGCGCGGGCGGCACCCTCATGGACACCGGCGGACTCAACCGCACCGCGCCCGTGAATCTGCCCGAAGGCACCCTCCGCTTCTACCGCATCTCCGCGCCCGGCTTCTGGGAAGAAGAACCCCGCCGCGCTGGCGTCGAAATCAAAGCCTTCGGCGTCGCCCGCATCCAACCCGGCCAAAATTGGGTGCGCCCGTGGGGCATCCCCTGCAACAACACCATTCGCGACATCCTGGAAGACGCCCTCCCCGGCAGCGAAAGCGCCGTCGCCGCAACGCGCGTAATGTGGTTCAACCGCGCCATCAACCTCGACCTCGCCGCAACCCAGGAAATCTGGTTCGCACAGAGCGAATCTTCCAACGCGTGGATGGCCTCCTATCCCACACACCGCGAAGGCCAAAAGGCCGACTCCTGGGCCCTCCCCCTCGCCGATGGATTCTGCGTCGAGTTGCCCACCAATCAGCCGCCGACGAAGCTCCCCATGATCTTTGGCGTCCCCACCAACGCCCAAATCCAAATCGTCCCCGGCGGTAGCTTTCACTCCCTCACCAGCGTGAACATCCCGGAAACACTCCACCCCTCCCAACTCGGTCTCCTCGCCGCCGGATTCCAAGGCGCCGCCATCCCCCCCCTCGCCGATATGCTCTGGAAATACGACCGCAACAACCAGCGCGTACCCAACGGAAAAATCTGGTTCAAAACCACCGACCAAACATGGCGCTTCGACACCGGCGGCATCAACGGCGCCCTCGTCCCCACCAACTACTTCAAACCAGACGACGCCATCGTCATCTGGCGACGCGCCTCCGGCCCCATGACATGGACCAACCACTTCCACTACCCACAACCAACGAGGGATATGAAGCCGTAGAAATGGCCTATGCGAGCACAGCTCCAGAAACTGAGAAAATTGATATGGACCAGCGTGATAGCAGTATTCTTGACCGCCTCTTCTGCATCCGCCGCCATCATCAATCTCTCCGCCTATGTCACCATCGCCCTCCTCAACGAAGACGGCTCCGCACCCCTGGCCGACGGCTCCATCGTCCAAGTCATCGGCAGCTACGACAGCATCATAGACCCCATGGGCTCCTCAGGTGGGGGCTATCTCGGAACCACAACCGGAGACGACCTCATCATCGCCACCATCACCATAGACAGCTCTCAACTCGGCAGCAACGGCACCTTCTACGTCGGCAACCTCTACTACGAATCAGACGACGTCAACTACATGTACCTCCGCTTCTTCGACTCCACCGGCCCACTCACCGGCCTCATCTCCTGGGGCGAAGCCCCCCTCACCAACGTCGAATACGACGCCTTCGGCTCCATCGTCGTGGAATTCTCCGGCGGCTACGGCACCACCAACACCGACACCTTCACCATCATCCCCGAACCCAACACCCTCAGCCTCGTCATGGTCTGGTCCGGCATGCTCGCCGCCCTCAAAAGCGCCATGCGAAGAAAAGAACAAGAAAAGAAGAAAGGACCCCAACACACCCAACAACAACCGCGCCCGCCCTACCCCGCAAACACCTATGATCGCTTCTAGGCACAACGCAACCAGGCCCCGCATAACAGCCCTGCTCCTCGCAGCGCTCCTCGCCCCCCTCGCCCCCAGCGCAAACGCCCAACTCACCACACCCCTCCACGTCGGCAACACCACCCCCATCCTCAACGAATTCGGCGCCACCCTCCCCGGCAACGCCGACCAACCCGGCCCCCTCGTACAACTCCTCTGGGCCACCAACAACACCATCTACCCCCCCGACACCAACGGCCAGCCCCATCCCCTCAACCCACCCGTCGCCAACGGCGCCACCGCCATCGGCCGCTCCATCGCCCCCTGGCTCCTCGAATCCGGCCGCTTCAGCATCAGCCTCGCCACACCCCGCCCCACCAGCGGAACAATCTTCGTCCGCGTCTTCAACAAACCCACCCTCGAAGAATCCTCCTTCTACGCCGACTCCCAACTCTTCACCATCAACGGCAACACCGAATTCCTCGCCCAACTCACCCCCACCACCAACGCACTCGACACCGCCGACGACGACGCCGACGGCCTCCACAACTCCTGGGAAAAATCCTACGGCTCCAACCCCAACAACCCCGACACCGATGGCGACACCCTCACCGACGGCGCCGAACACACCCTCGGACTCAACCCCACCCACCCCGACACCGACCACGACGGCATGAACGACAGCCACGAACTCCGCGCCGGAACCAACCCCACCAACCCCACCTCCTACCTCGGCATCAACACCCTCACCCCGCAAAACAACAACCTCCTCCTCACCTGGGCCACCATCCCCGGCCGCACCTACCAAATCCAACTCGCCACCAACCTCCTCAACACCACCTTCAGCGACATCACCCCCAACCCCATCCCCGCCGCCCCCACCCCCAACACCCACACCACCACCACCCTCACCAACGCCCTCCTCGACACACAACCCCTCATAATCCGAATACGCCTGGTTGAAGAATAAACCCAATCTGCTACCATCCCCCCATGAAACATCTGCTACCCGCCCTCGCGCTCCTCACCCTCTTCGCCATCGGCTGCGCCAGCCCCGAATACCGCATCAAACGCAACCCCGAACTCTTCGCCACCCTCCCCACCGACGTCCAGGAAAACGTCCGCAAAGGCCAAATAGACATCGGCTACACCCAAGACGCCGTCCAACTCGCACTCGGCCGCCCCAACCGCGAATACACCCGCCGCACCAAAGAAGGCCAAACCACCGTCTGGGCCTACACCGCCGAACGCGTCACCTGGGAACGCCAACGCGCCGACACCCGCGTCCGCGTCTACGACGCACAAGGCCGACGCCGCACCGTCTCCGACTGGGTCTGGGTAGACGTCGAACGACGCCAAGAATACGACAAAATGCGCGTAGAATTCGTCAGCAACACCGTCACCGCCATCGAAACCACCGACCGCTAACCCCACCTCCAACCCTTGGAAGCCCAACCCGCGCAAACTTCCAACCCTTGGAAGCCAGCGCCCCCAAAACTTCCAACCCTTGGAACTCCCCCCGCCCGCTGATTCGCGCCATTGTCGCCATCTACGAGCGCAAGCTGGCGGCGTTGGGGGAATTGAAGAAGTCGCTTTTGCATCAGGCGTTTGCGGGGGAGTTGTGAGATGATGGCCTTGTTGACACATTTGATCGGACTGACCAAAGCGGCAACATGGGTCGGGAGGCCAGCACTTGAGTCAACGCGGTCAACAAGGTCCCAACACCACACAGAGGTTCACCATGCCTGAGCTTTTCGACAAACACGGCGGTTTCCGTCGGCTGCATTCGTTCACGCTGGCCACGATCGTGCAACTCGACACACTGCGGTTCTGCCGACGGTTCCTGACGCAGGACCCGCGCGAGACGGGCGCGAAGTTCTACGACCCGAAAGGCCGCCAATATGACCAGATGACCCAGGCCGCGCGCAGCGGCCGGCAGAACATCATCGAAGGCTCGGAGCGCTCCTCGACCTCGAAGGACACGGAGATGAAGCTCACCGACGTCGCCCGCGCCAGTTTGAGCGAGCTGCGCGGCGACTACGAAATCTTCATCCTCGACCGCGGCGAGTTGCCGTGGTCGGTGCATTTGCCTGAAGCCAAGGCCATCAATACCATCTCGCTCGACGACCCGCCGTTCAAGGACGACATGGTCCACGAGTCGGCGAAGCATGCGCTGGAACAGCGCAAGAAATATGCCCGCTGGCTCGATGCCGACGACCCGGTGGTGGTGGCCAACGCCATGCTCATCATCATCGGCCGCGCACTGAACATGCTCAAGAGCCAGATTGAGGCGCAAGGCAAAGCCTTCGAGGAAACCGGCGGATTCAGCGAGCGGCTCATGAACAAGCGCCTCGAAGCGCGCGACCAGCAAAAAGCGGCCGACGCCCCGGACTGCCCGCAGTGCGGCAAACCCATGCGCCGGCGCAAATCGGCCAAGGGCGATTTCTGGGGCTGCTCCACCTACCCGGACTGCAAAGGCACGAGGCCGGCATGAGAACGGCGGAGAGAGAAATGGCCTTGTTGAGCGGGATGGCCCGATTGACAACGGGGTCAATCAGCCCCCAGCGAGGGTCAGCCCTTGAAAAACAATTCTAGCTCTTTCTGCCACCTCTTCATCTCGGAATAATCGCGGGCGATCAACAACATCTGGCTGATGGCGGAACCCGAAGGTGGCGGGGCCGGTTCTTGAAAAACAATTAATGGAACTGGCATGCGGCGTGAGCGCACCGAACGAATATTCTCATCAAGACCCGCCAGAGGGTCGCGCTTCCCATGGCCCACAGTGGGTTGACGGCAGCACGCCCTGATACTATCTAATCCACACTCATTCTGATCGAAGATGGTTTATGAGGAAATGGGCATGCATGACAGTTCTATTCTTCGGATGCAGTGGTTTCTCGACAATTATGCGTCACAAATATCCCATGGGAACGTGAAGGTTCTTGATGTGGGCAGCTATGATGTAAATGGCTCCTACAAACATCTCTTCGATGATCCCAAATACCATTACACGGGCCTGGATATGGCAGAAGGGCCAAACATTGATATCGTTCTCAAAAATCCATACGACTGGGCTGCAATCGAATCGGACAGCTTTGATATCGTGATATCAGGCCAAGCGTTTGAACACATTGAGTTCTTTTGGAAAACAATGGAGGAAATGACACGGGTTCTGAAACGGGGCGGCCTTTTGTGTCTAATTGCACCCAATGGGTTTGTAGAACACAGGTATCCGGTAGATTGCTATCGCTTTTTCACCGATGGAATGCTCGCTCTTGCCCGGTATGTAAGCATTGAACCCCTTCATGCACACACGAACTGTGCCCCTCGCGCAAATGCCGATGGATGGTATAGCGAAACATGCGCCGATTCCATGTTGATAGCCCGAAAACCCTATGCGGGGCAGCCCCAACATCCGGATTTCAGAAACTACGTCTGTGTCCCCGAAAAGCACAAACGCCTCCGAGGCGACCTATTGCCTTATCACAGGCTCAAAGGTGTTAAGCGGTTGATATACAAAATAAAGAACAGGCTGCTCTAGTCCATGGCATTATGGTCAAGAGACCGAATCCGCATGTTCGGAGCGTTCCGACTAGCCGCTGAGGATTAGCGGAGCGCCCACACTGCCGTGGGCATGGACGCTGCGAACCCTTCTCGCTCCAGCCTCACCATTTCAGGCTGGCCGCGCATTCGGCTTCCTGATCCGCCAGAAG